>NZ_JBJNME010000001.1:0-715998 GCF_052168715.1 Serratia sp. CY44782 | reverse complement strand
GGGTTGAGCTGGTCGTTGATATACGGCTCCAGCCCTTCGACGCGCACTTCCAGCGGCACTTTGGCCGTCACACCCACGAGCGGCAGCGCCACGCTCTGGCGCAGCGCATTTTTGATGAAGGTCGAGCGCGAGTGCTCGTAGGCGTTGTTGTTCTCAAAGCCGATGGCCAGGCACCTGAATTGCCGCTGCATCGCTATCAGGTCGGCTTCCAGTTTGGACGGTACACGTCGCTTGATCTCCGCCTCCATCACATGCAGCCGGCTGCGCTGCTTGTCCCAGCCACCCACAAGAATTGCCGAGGGGTCGCTGGTCTCACCCTGGCCCATAGAGGGATCACAGGCACCGAAAATCAGCCAGTCGCGCCAGCGCTGGGTAAAAAACTGGATGTTTATAAACGTGCGGTCTTCGTCCGTGCGCGGGTCGCCCTGCATTTCGGTGGCAAATGCCTTGCTGTTCTTGGCGCGCTGACGCATCAACCAGTAGAGGGTACGCACCGCCGGCCAACTGGTGACCGCGCCATCATCCATCTGCACCTGGTGCGCCAGGTAGAACTTGTACGACGGCAGCTTGTCCTGGGGAAGGTCGAGGCCCAGCTCGGCCGCCTGTTCCTCGGCGCGCTTGTCGTCGTTGAGCATCTTCTCCTGGCACTGCTCCCACAAATCCATGTGCGTGGGCAGCGTCACGATGGCGCGGAAGTGGTGAACCACATGGCCAATGGTGCGTTTGGCTCGGCTGATAGGGTCGTCTTTGTTCAGCACGGTGCCGACGCCCAGGTATTTTACCGAGCCGTCCGGCGGCCCCAGGTATTCGATCGCCTTTGAAATCCAGTTCCAGCGGTTTTCGCGCTCGGTCGGGGATTTGGCCTCGGCATCTGTTATCAGGTCATCGCCCAGCAGCAATTTGGGGCGGCTGGCCCCGTGGAACGTACCACGGATAGCCTGCTCGGCACCGAACGCCTCGACCTTCACCCCGGTGCGGGTGGTGAACTCGCCAATCTTCCATTGTCCGCTGCGGCCGCAGACCTCCGGGAAATCCAGCATCAGCGCCGCGTTCATGGTCAGTTCGGTTTTGACCACCTCCAGCAGCTTGGTCGGCAGTTTGGTCTCCGCACCGAGCAAGATGATGTAGTCGATGAAGGCTGGCCGTTCGTCGGTGAGGCCGAGCGCCGCGCGAACGTCGTCATGCTGATGCAACCCCTGAACGGCGCACCAGACCGGGCCGATTTTGGTCAGCAGCGAGGATTTGGCTTCACCACGCGGAGCAATCCACCATTCGACTGCGCCGCCGGGGCGCGTCAGCAGCTGCGGAAAGCGCGTGCAAAAATGCGCATGGAACAGGGATTGCTCGCCCCGGATGTGATGCGGGAAATAGGTATAGGCAAAAAACGTGAAGTCGCCAGACAGTACCCTGCGCCGGCGGGCGTTGATGGCCTCCGGCGAGGTGTCAAGCCCGGTGCTGTGCGCCTGGATATCGGCACGCAGCACATGCTTGAGCATCGCCAGCTCTTTGAGAAAATCCCTGCTGCTTAATTTGCTCATCGTGGCCCTTACTGCAGTGAGCCAGGCGCATCACTCGCGCTGGCGATATTCACCTCATCCACCAACTGCGCCAGGCGCGCCCAGGCGGTCTGTCCGTGACTCTGTTCAGCCAATGCAATGCGCCCGTCACTCAACAGCACTTTGACCTGGCGATTACTGTCAATGTGCATGTCGTCAATTGCGCTGTAGGCAACGTAATGGTCGCTTGCCAGGCGGATCATCCTAGCCATAAATCCTCTCTATCTCTTTGCCGAACCCCTCCAGCAGGTCGCCGAACGGCTGCAATTGCTGGGGGTGATTGTCTTTGATGTACGCGGCCAGCAGTTGGATCACCTCCAGCGCGATGGCCAGGCGGGACACCTCCGGCATGGCGCGCTTGCTGCTGGCGACAGCCTTGTTGAAGGCATCCGACAGGCTGGCTAGCAGCTTCACGCGGTCTTCCGGCTTAATGTCCACATCGTCATAGGCCAACTTGTCCATGGTGGTTTTGAACTGCACCACCAGGCCGGTGAACATGGCCAGGGTCAACTCTTCCAGGCCGCCGCCGGCGAGCATACGCGCGCCGCGCAGCGTCTCCCAATCGTCGCCGCCGGCCTTGCTGTCGTTCTTCCAGCGTTGCGCCGTCCCGTAAGAGACACCGCACTGCACGGCCGCCACCTCCAGTGAGAGGCCGTCGAATACATAGGCCCGGCGTAACCGGTCGCGCGTCTCTGGCGGGTATGCCATCAGCCAACCCCCAGTTTTGCCTTGATCAACATAATCGTGGTGTACACGAGACCGCCGCTGACACTGCCGGTGATCGCGCCGGCGATAGCACCTTGGCGGATGGCCGAGGATTTCACGTCATCCAGGCTGCTCTCCATTCGCGCCAGGCGCTGATTGATTTCAGACAGCAACGCCATTTCGGCAGACGTTGCCGGCCCCCGGCGGTAGCGCGATGCGCGTCGGCCCATGATTAGCTCCTTTTATCCGCTTTGCGGTCTAGTTTCTGGTCGATGTGTTCGACGCTGCGTTTTACATCCTTCAACAAGTCCAGTAACTGGTCATTGTTTCGCTGTGCATCGTCCCGGCGCTGGTATTCCGTGCGGATGGCCTGGAGGCCATTACGCAGGTCTTTCAGCTCGGCAAACAGATGTTTAAAAAGACCACCGAACAGGCCCATCAACAGGCCCATTGCGATGTTAAACGCCATTTCAAGGGTCATTGTTCCCTCCCGGCGTACCATTGATTAAGTTGCTGCAGCTGAGCCTCTAAGGACTGACACCAGGCTCCATAGTCGGCGCTGTGCCGGATGAGACCACCGGCGGAGAGTCCGCCTGCGCTGCTGGGGGCTTTGGCGGAATGGCCAGTAAGGCCGCCGGCGGTGTTGGGCAAGTGTTGACCACAATCGGCATAGCCGAGGGCGGCGTTGTAGAGGCACAGCCCGCGAGGGCCAATGCCGGTAAAACCCACATCGTTTTTAACCGCATCGTCAATCGCCTTCTTGAGTTTGTCTTTCGTTGCCTGCAGGTGAGATTGGCTCTGCTGCAGTTCGCGAGAGAGCGCGTCGCCGAGCTGCTGCGCCGCCTGCAGATCGCGCAGCGCTTTAGCCATGGCCAGGGTGTGCTGCTCGGCCTGCTGGCGCAGCGCTTCATTCAGCGCAGACTTATCCGCAGCCAACTGCCGGATGGTGTTATGGGCTTTCGTCAGGTCGCCCTGCAGTTGAGCGCGGCCGGCGGATTGGCCCAGGTAATACGCACCAACGCCGACGCCGAGCGCCAGCAGATAGGAAAGGAAATGGGTTTGCAGGTGACTAAGCACCAGTCTGAGGGTTAACGGCATCGCCCACCTCCAGCTTGGCTTGGTCTCGCTTGATGGCGGCGAATTTCGACGCCTGAGACTGGAAAACGAACGCGCCCAGGTAGGCGGCCAGGTGCCACTCTTCCAAGTGACCGGTCACCGTAACCCAGACAATCACGAACGACGCCACCAGGAACGCGCCCAACACCATAGTGTCCGAGGTGGACAAGCGGCCGGTGGCCGGATTGGTGATGAGTTCGCCCAGGCGGCGCAACAGCGTGCTTATCAACGCGGACATAAGGTGGCCTCGGCATCTTTCAGGCGAGCCAGGCGGTCATCCATCCCCAACATCCCGCTGTTGATCCGGCGCGTCAGCCCCTTGAAATCACCGCTGTCGGCGTAGCTGTTGAGATTGTTCGACCACCAGAAGAACGCGGCAGAACGCGCCGCCGGCAGTGGCTGCAGCAGCAAGTCAGGACTGCCGAGCAGATCAAGCCCCAGGGCATTGCCGGCGGCTCGGTAATTGTTCTTGAAGGTGGTTTGAATCAGCCCACGGCCACGATAACGCCAGCCGTCCCCGGATGACTCCGGGCCATTGCCGCCCCGGTTGGCGTAGGCACGGTTGGCCAGCTTCTCCGGGCGGCGAACGTAGCCGCGCGCAAACTCGATTTCGTCCGGGTCAACCACGCCGTCGCCATCGAGATCAAAGCCGGTACGAAAGAGGGTCGCAATACGGCGGGCGTCGGTGTAGTAGAGGCTTTCGGACAGCGAAGTGAAACTGTTGCTCTCATGGCCAACCTGCGCCAGAAACGCCGCCTGGCGTTTGGGGGTATCAATGCCAAATTCAGCCATCGCTGACGTGATAGGCGCGTGCCAGCGTGACACATTGGCGGGGGTTAACCTGGCTGCACGGCGTAACTGTTCGGGGGTAATCATAAAAAAGCACCATCCGGTGAAAGATGGTGCCAGTATGATTAAAACGGAGTTTTTCAAAGCGGGGACGGTGTTCGTCACCCTTTGATATCAGGCAAATTTACTATAACAGATCTAATTGCTGTGACGATACCTGTCGCTCAGCCAGCAGCTTTTGCGCCCAGCGGTCGGTCACGCCGTATTTGGGGCAAAGCGTAATCCGCGCAAAACGGGAGCTTTCACCGGCAGCCACCAGGGCGTTGTGTTCGTCAATGAAACGGCGGTTACGCCACTCACGCAACGCGCTGTCACAGCGCGGAATATACACCGGCTCGCTGCCAAAATGCTTTTCGATGATAGCGGCCGTCTCCTTGCCAAGCAGCTCGACCAGCAGCTCGCCGCGCCGGTTGCCCTTTTTACGCACGGATTTGCCGACCTTGAAGGTGATGCCGCCCAGATGGCTTATCATTTCCTCGGTCTTGGCGTAGCCAATCAGTGAGATCAGCTCAATGACCACCGACGGCAACAGCGCTTCAACCTGGCTTAAATCGGGCTTGATCTCGTTAAATTTCATGATTGCTTACTCCTGTTTTTGCGGCGTTTGGCGTCGATGATCAGCGCCTTCATCACCGAAGACAGCTGCTCGACGGTCAGCCACTCCAGCACATGCTGCTGGTACATGTGCGCCGCCAGCCCCTCGGCATAGTTCCAGGGGCGCTTGGCCTCGGCCAGCAGCGCCTCAATCTTGGCCAGAATGGCTTCGCGTGAGCGGGCAACCTTCGGCCGGCGTCCGTGCCGGGCGGTTTTGCGGGGGAACCCCTGCTGATGCAGGTATTCCCGGACGCGTTGCAGCTCGTCCAGCGAGCACTGCCGGCAGGAGGTTTTACCGTCGGTGACCCTGGCAATCATCTGACGATAGGTATCGTCATCCATCCCCAGGAACGCCTGGCCGGCCTTGATGGCCCCGATGAGGCCTTTCGCGTTAGGTGTCATACCAAACTCCCGTACACTTGGGGGCGGTCAACCGTCGCCCACTGGATCTCTTTCTCGTCGTAGACCTGGTAAGAGCCGCTGTCCCACTGCACGCCGTAACGAAATCGCTCATCCGGCATTGGGAACACGTTGAGAACAACGCCCCGGCCTGGCCGGGGCGGCAACTTAACCACGCTGCCCTTGGGGTACTTCATGGAAGGCCTCCAGAGGTTCCAGACGATAGACGGAAACGCCGCCAATCTTGCCCTCGACCCGCACCACGGTCTTACCGTTCTGCAGGTGCCAGGCCACCGAGCGCGTCACCACTTCTTCGCAGTCAGGCACGCCGACAACGGGGTAGTAGCGAAACCGCGAACCCACCGGAAAACGCCGGTTAAAGTCTTTGGCGCTGGTTTTGCGCAGGACATTTTTCATGGTGTTGTATCCCCAAATATCTCTTGCCGGCGTTGCTCAACCCGGATGCGCCACAGCTCATTAAATCGGGCAATGAACAATTGGCGTGCCTGGCGTGGGTTAAGAGGATGGATGGCAAGCTCATCAGTCGGCGCGATGCCGTCCAAAATGTCCCACTTGTCGCCATCATCAATGCCCAGGTCGCGCCGTTCGGTCGCCAGCATGACCAGATCCGCGTGCTTGACCTCGGGGCTATGCTCCATCGGCAGCCCAAACAAAGAGCGGATGGCGTTATCGACCGATGCCTCTATGTCGCGGTAGTCCGGCAGCAGTGCCTTGAGCGGTGCCGGGATATCCTGGCAGTAGGCTTCTGAGGCATCGTGCAGCAGAGCCTCCAGCGCCAATTCCGGCGGCACCAGGTGACTGACCAGAACGGAATGCTGCGCCACGCTGTAGAAATCATCCAAATGACCGGCAAAGCGGCAGATGTTCGACAGCGCTTGCGCGATGTCGTCGATCTCAATCGCATCCTGGCTGATGGCCTGATAATAAAAATGGTGGCCGCTGTGAGTGCGGATATACGGGTCTTTGGCCGATTGCAGCTTGATCTCGACGCAGTTCGTCAGCAGATCGGCATCCAGCATGGCATCGGCCATGTTGTAGGCTGATTTGGCCATATCGGCATAATCGGCCCAGGCTCCGGTATTCAGGCCGCTAATCACCAGCGCCTGCATAGCTGCGCTGGCGAACTGCTGGCGAATGTTCAGAGTTTCATTGCTCATTGGTCACCTCCGGGGAATCCGTTGAATCGACACACGCGCTGCACAAATCAGGGCTGACCCAGTGGCACCCCCCGGCGCACGCATTGCGCCAGGTGCAGCCACAACGGCGGCATTTTTGGGTTTCATCGACCGTGACCCGAAAGGTGCCGGCCGCATGTTCCCGGCCGGCGCTGATCCGCGTGACTGTCACCCGTTGCAGGGGGCCAAAAATCTTGCCCGCCAGCCGATGGACAGCGCCTTTTGCGCTGGCGGTGTTGCTGGCCTGTTTACCCTGGTATCGGGCAACATAGGTGCCGCTAGTGAAGCGACCGATGATCTCGATGGAATATTCCTCATCGGAACTGCCGGCCCTTTTTTTCATCAATTGTGCGTAGTCCCGGCGCGCCCAATCGCTAAATTTCATAAAGGCATCCAATGCCAGATGCTGGTTGGCTGCCTCCGGTACGCCAGGCACCAATAAATCATCGTTGGTGCGTGAATGACGGGAAATAGCGATGAGGATGTTTTTCACATCATCTTCTTGCCCGGAGATGATCGGCAAAGCGCCTTCTGGCACAGTCTTCCCGAACTGAATCAGGCCGCTTGCCCAGGCATAGGCGAAAGTTTTCATTCGAACCTCCAGAGTTTTTTATGGCGTTCAACAGCCTGTTTCATCGCGACACGCTCGCCATTGGTGTGAACCTTGTTGCCGCGCGGGTCATAGAACTGAAAGCGAGAACGTACAGGCAAACGCGGATACTCGATCACCGTGGCCTTATTGGTCAGGTGATAAATACGCTTAGCGCCATCATCTAGGTGCTGACAGCCCGCAACCGAAAGGAAAGTAGCCATTTATTCATCCTCCCCGCGTTGCCACCCGGCTGCAATTGCTGCGACTTCCTCAATCGCATCCCCAAATCCAAACCAATTGCTCCATTCTGGGCGGCTACCGGTAGCCGCCTCATACATATCAGCCAGAGCATCCTGTGCCTCGTCTCGTTCATGGATCAATTGTGTTTCGCTGGCCTCCAGCGTCTTTACTTGCTTCTCAAGTTTTGAGGCATATTCACTGATTCCCTTAGCTGTCCAACCGCCATCAATAGCCGCTTGCGACAAGCCTTGAATTACCAATTCCAACTCGGTAACCCGTGCAGCAAAATTATCCCGCTGCGTTTTTACGGCGAGGTGGTCTTGATACTCCATATATGCACCGTCAGGGGTTTCTCGCATAAATGCCATTTCATGCGACATATGCATTGAACAATCTGGGGTAAACCGTTTCATTTCGCTCATCCCTTAAAGAGAAAGTAAATGCCAACACTGCCAGAGATAAGGAAAACCCAAAAAACCACACACCCCCAAAATAGGGTTTCCCAGATATCTTTTGCACATGCATCCACGATTGATTTCTTATCCATCATGCAAACCTCATGATTTAGGCGTAAGCGCGCCCCTGCGGGTTTACGCCATAATTAAAGTTGATTTATTTACGTTTAAATTCAGTCGGTCGGCGTTAGCGATTCAATATTGACGAAATACGGTGCAACATTGATTTCAAAAACCGTCGCCGATTTAAGGTCTCGGGCTGCTTCCACAATCCTGACCACCGGGCCACCGTGTAGCGCCCGGTTTGGCTGATAAATAAACGTGCTGCCTATTTTGTGCTGCTGGTTAAATAACTTTGCTTTTGAACCCATATCACACCGCCGCGATATTAATCGGGATGCTGTTCATCTTACCGGTCTCGTCCTTTTTCAGGAAACGAATATAGGTCTTACTGACCGCCACCTGCAGAGATTCAGAAATACAATCCATGGCTTTAATCCAGCGTGGATCATCAATCTTGATGCGACGCAGCGATAAGATGCGGCCGGTGTTGAGCTTGCCTTCCTGGTCAACGGCGAACGCATCATTCACGATGGCTTTCAGGTTTTTGTTGGCACCCTCTGACCACTCGCTCAGGCATTCATCGATAATGTCCTTGGCCACCTGCAGCTCTGGCCCGAACGTCAGCGAGTCCTGCACGGCAATGCTGATTTGCTGACTGCCGTCGAACGAGGGAAAAGTAACGTTGCCTTTCAGGCCACCGCGCTGACGACCGTATTTCTCCGCCACCAGATCGAGATAGGCATAACAATTGTCAAAGGACTTATTTTTAAAGTCCTTGATGCGCTGGCTCTCTTCCTCAGCCTCTTTGACCTGGGCGCGAACAAAGGCGTCCATTTCGATATCAAAAGGCGATACCTGCTCAATTGGCACCAGGCGGCCCTTACGGTCTTTCATATAGCCTTCGGGAGTGATATTTTTTTCAGTGGACATTTTTATTACCTTTTACAATTGTTGATGTTTTGAACGTGGAGTCATTCATTTGAAAACCTTCCGATTGAGAAAGCTCTCTAACAATGGCTGCCCTAATTCGTTCTGCTTCTTGAGCCTCTCTCTTCGTGCAGAAGTCATTGGCCTTAATATTGACATCAATGCCTTCCGGCTTTTCCTCTATCGTTATAATTATTTGCATTGGCTCCCCTTGAATGCTTTAGTCCGAAATGAAACGCAACTAACACCAGATGATGTGTGCGCCATGCCATATCGTCATTTTGACAGTGCGCTTAATTCCGTTTCGTGTTTCCGTGATTTCCACGGCACCCTTTACCCAATCTTGCAGTGGTGCTTCAACTTCAATAACCGGGCGGCGAAAATTAACATGGCACTCAACAACCTTTAATCCCACGCGCGCCAGACAATTCAACTTCGCCGCAAGCTTCTTATTGTTTACCGTTAATTGTTCCATGCTGATGCCTCATTAACTAATTAACATGCCGGCGACTTTATCAACCATTGCCTCATCAATCGGCGTGGCGTTAATTTCGCTGGCGCGGATGGTGCCGCGTGCCAATTTGAACAACCGGCGCGCATTACCCTTTGATGCCCTGTAAAAGGCGGAAAAAACACTATCGCTGTTCGCTTCCTCGACCATGTTGGTGAGGATAAGCTGCAGGTCTGCCTGCGGCAGTTTCTCCTGCAAGTCAAGAGCAAAGCCAACGCGGCTATAGAGCTGTGCATACTCACCGCGCTTGCCTTTCAGGTTGAGGATCAAGCGCGGCATACCGGCCAGAACGACGCCTACACCGGCCTTGTCATGAATGCGGCGGATGACTTCCAGCGCACGGTACGGCAGGTTTTCGGCCTCATCGATAAGCACAGCACGTCCTGTGCCGCTCAGTGCGGTGATGCAGCTCTCGCTCAGCTCATGGATGGTGCCGCGCTTGCTGAGGCCCAGGCGGTCGCACAGCTCCTGCAGGAGCACCAACGCGGTATAGCCAGGGTCGGCCTCAATCAAGATGGCATCACGATAGCGGCGGGCGTACTCCTTCAACATCATGGTTTTGCCCAAACCGGCCGCGCCGTAGATCACGTTGATATCGTTTTCCAGGTGCGCCATGCGAATGACCTCAAGGCCACTTTTGGCGGTAATAGTCGGCACGAAATCAATATTCAGATGGTGCAGACGGTCTTTATCAGATTCACGCTGAATAAAGCCGGACAGTTCGGATTCCAGGGTTTTAATATCGCCGCTGTATTTCCCACTCAGGAACGTGCTGATCGCCGCCGGGCTGCGGCCAATGGCGCGCGCCACATGGGATTGCGTGTAGCCCTTACGGCTCATAATTTCTTCAAGCTGTACGCTTATTTTTGACATGTTTTATTCTCCAGTTCAGCGGGAATTGGTTTTCTTAAAATATTCTTCGCGTTCTGTTTCTAATAAGAACAGCGGTTTGTTATCTCGCGGCGCGGTCTCCACAAACAGACTGCTAAAGTCATTCCGTTGAACTTCCAAGACTGGCCGCAGCTCGTCGTTGGCATCCTGAATAATCTTCCCAGCCCGTTTAATCATGCGTTTAGCGCGTTTCTCTTTGGCCTGCTCAACGCGAGACTGAGGAACAGGGGAATGAGAGTTGCCATTCCAAATGGCCGTGCAAACATAGGTGCCATCCAT
This sequence comes from Serratia sp. CY44782, assembly GCF_052168715.1. NCBI lineage: Bacteria > Pseudomonadati > Pseudomonadota > Gammaproteobacteria > Enterobacterales > Yersiniaceae > Serratia > Serratia sp. CY44782. The sequence continues at coordinate 705,625 of NZ_JBJNME010000001.1, read as the reverse complement.
TTGGCGAATAATAACTGCCTCCGGGTCGTGAATATCCATACCCACGCGCACTGACTGGCGATCGACTTCGATAAGGTCTTTGGAGAAGTATTGGTTATTCCCGACACTGACCCATCCGCGCTGTGCTACGCGCTCAACTTCTGGCATAAACATCTCGCGCAGCTCGCCCTCGGTGATGTATTCGATTTCGTCGCCTTCCTGCTGCAACACCAGGGCGCGATAGGCCGCCGGTGTCATATGAGTGCCGTCAACCTTTGGTAACTCACTGTGTTCATGGTGATTGTTGTAGTTATCAATCTCGTCCTGTACGGCATCCATCAACCATTGCCACGATGGCAAGTCGCGGAACGTCCGCTGCTGCTGGGTGGTCAGCTCGTTGCCGTTGCGCAGGGCATCCGACAAGCTGATGAGATTTTTCCCCTGTATCCTGGTGGCGTTCGGGTCAACCGATCGCCCGTTATAGGTCATCGTCCGTTTGGCGATACGCTCCGGAATGACGGCGTTGAGGCGTTCGATGATACCGCGTGCCTGCGGGTTGCCCGGTATACCGGTCATATGTTCAATACCCAAGCGCGGGAATATCCCGGTAATATCGGCGTCCAGCATTTTGTTTTTCTGGCCGCCGCCATTATCCGAATAAACAAATAACGGCTTACCGAAATGCTTCATACCAAAGCGGTATGCATCCGCAACGCCCATCGCGTTCTCTGACAGCGATAAACTCCAGCCGACGACAAAACGTGTCCGGCCATCAATAACCATGGTCAGCTCGGGCGTAAATGGTCGCCCGTGGATCGGATGGGCCACCTTCATATCCATGGATTTACCATCGCTGATCCAGATGCCATTGACTGGCATCTGCGCCCAGTCGCGCTTGGAATACACCTCGTAAGCCTTCTTGGCCGAGCCGGAAACACGTCCCTGGACGCGAGAGCACAGCGGCAGCTGGTTAACCCGGCGCAAAACGGCGTAGTAAGACGGTATCGCTTTACGCATGGCCGGCTCCGCGTGGTAGACCTCGTGCCATTCCCGACGGAAAGAGCGGTAAGCCTCGCGCACGCTGGGGCCGTTCCTGTTGGCATAGTGAGGCCAGAACATGCCGTAAAACCATGATGCATCCTCGGGCTTTTTGCGCTTGTTCTGCCCTGGTGCCAGCATGGCCAGACGCTCCAGACCGGGCTGCGTTGCCTGAAAAATGGAAACCCACTCCTGCAGGCTGCTGCGGCTAATGCCAACCCGCGAACCCTTGCGTGCGTTGGCCAGGTCTGCCGCCGCCATCAAGTTCTCTGGCAGTGAGCCATCGCGTGAACCACCCACGATGTAATTCACAGCAGAGAGGCGGGACAGGCCGGCATTGCGCAGCCGCTCCACCTCAGACGCTAGCAGTGCACGGGCATCCGCGATGGCTTTCTGGTCGTCAGTCAGGCCGCAAACCTCGCGCTCGACCAGCGCAGGACATTGGCGCATCAGCTCCAGTTCCTGGCGCGGTTTGATTGCAACAGCACGCTTAACGGGCGGTTCAGTCGTCTGACAACCGGATTGCTCCAGCACAGACTTGTAATGCCGCTCGGTCGCTGCCGCGCGCGCCGCTTCCGGCAAGCAGTCGATGTGGTACTCGAAAGCTTTACTCCCCTGGCGCTTGCGCACCAGATCAGGTGAATTATCTGCCCGTTTTTTCAGTGCGAGGCGCAAGCCTTGCGCTGTGCCAGGCAGTCCCGGCAAGCCGATCAGTTCATTCACGCTAAGAAACATAATCATGCCACCTGTTGCTGTTGCGGATAACGGCTGGGCCAGATGGCGGACGGCGAAGTATCCAGCGCCTTGGCAATAATTTTTTCGCCTTTCGGATAAGAGCGATACAACGCATTTTTGAGCGTATCAGGGGAAAGGCCCGCAGCGCGGGACAGTTCACGCATCGTGGTGCCTTGTTTATGGAGAGCGGCAACGATATCAATTCGGTGCATATCGACAGGTTCAACTTCATTTCTTTTGTTCATTCGATTACCCTGAAAAGTTATCCACGCGGATAATCCCTGCGGGTTATCCGTACAGATGAAAGTATTGATCCAAAAAGAAAGCAAGTCAAGGTTTTTGCTTTCTTTTGAATATGTGGAATAACACCTTCCGAATTTAGGATTAAATCCTTTTAAAACAGGTGATTGGATGAAAAAGAAAGAGAGCACCAGAAAAGAAAGTAAAGTTTCTTTTGAGGGGCGTCAAAAAGAAAGCATGTCACCGAGACTTCTGGCATTGATGAATGGACGTACAATCAGAGAGGTTTCGAAGGCTTGGGGAGTTTCTGCCTCAAACATTAATAATTATCTTTATCGAGGTTCAATCCCTCGCACAAACATACTACAGCGCATTGCAGACGCAGAAGGGATCACGATACGTGAGTTGTTGAATCAATCAGAGAACACGCTGTTAGAAGACTCTGCAAGCAATCCTCCAATGGCAGCAGCAGAAGATGCCAGTCATCGTTCCATCACCAGCCCTCACGCTACGAATGCGATAAAAGAGCGTGTTCAGACCCTCATTGGGGAGAGAAGTAGAAGAACGGCAGCTAAAGCCTGGGGTATGAGTATTTCGACTCTTACCAATTTTCTTGAACGTGGTACGGTGCCTACATACGAATTTCTGAACAGAATAGCTGGCTCCGAAGGTGTTGATATTGAATGGCTTATCACAGGTGATGAATCATTGGACGTTGTTGCTCGCCCCTACGAGGACAACAAGTTGCTTGGGAATAGCAGGCATGAAGATTTAGTAAGCGATCTGTTTGCATCTTTTGATGCATTAAGCGCCCAAGAATTGAATGACTTGCGGTGGCTTTTCAAAAGAAAAGGCATAGAGATTGTTCTGCAACTACTTGATGAACATAACCAAAAATTTTTCACGCTTACTGAAAGCGAAAAGCATGATCGCTTGCGGGGCAAGATGATTGGCGATCTAAAAGGTGATGATGTTTTCACCTTGATTGACGCAATGCCAATCCGAGATACCGCAAAACAAATTTTCAAACTGGTTCTCAATGGTAACGATAGTCTTGATAGAGAGATTTTGCTTAATTTTGAAGAGGATAAAAACTTCTCTCAGCCTGATCACCAAAGCGTAAATCAGGTGGCTAAGAAAGCATAAACATACGATAAATAGAAGGTGTTGTCGTTTTTAAAAACTCTTTAAACGTCTTCGCTTATAGTCCGAAACATAGCGCAAAAATATCCTTTTTTTATCGATTTTTCTACAAAAGTCCGAAATAGCCAGATTTCACCGCATCCCCCGATTCACAAGGCTTCGGGGCGAATTTTTCGTTCCCTCCAACAGTCCAGAAACGATCACCACCCCACAGGCCGTCGCCCAAGATATTGATCGCCACTACGGTGACGAAGATCGCCAGCCCCGGCGGCATCCACAGCCAGGGGCGGCGCTGAAAGTCGATCAGGCTGTTGGCGGCATCCATCATGTTGCCCCACGACGGCGTCGGCGGCACCACGCCCAGCCCGAGATAGCTCAACGCCGATTCGCTGAGGATGGCGTTGGCCACCGCCATGGTGGCCACCACCACCAAAATCGGCACGGTGTTGGGCAGCAGATGGCCGAACAGACGCCGCCGGGTGGAGAGCCCCAGCACCTCGGTGGCCAGCATGAAATCCCGCTCGCGCAGCGACAGGATCTGGCCGCGCACCAGCCGCGCTAGCGACGGCCAACCCAGCAGGCTCAGCATGATCATCACCATGTAGATGCGGTAATCCGGCGAGACGTCGAGCTCGGTCAGCATCGCCCCCATGATGATCAACAACGGCAAGCCGGGAATGGTCATCAGCAGATCGGCGAAGCGCATGATCAGCCTGTCCGCCACGCCGCCCAGATAACCGGCAAGCGCCCCCAGCACATAACCCAGCGTCACCGACAGCAACATCGACACCAGGCCGATGGTCAGCGATATCCGCCCCGCCAGCAGCAGCCGGGTGCAGATATCGCGGCCGAGAAAGTCGGTGCCCAACCAGTGCGCGCCGCTCGGCGCCTGATTGATATTCAGCACGTCGCCGGCGTCGTCGCGCCACGGCGACAGCGACGGCCCAATCAGGCACAGCAACGCCAACAGCACCAGCAACGCCAGCGAGATCATCGCCGGCCGGTGGCGGCGCAGCCGTCGCCAGGCCTGCGCGGCGGGCGGCGGCGACAGTTGCGCCAGCGCTGGCAGCTGAGCCTGGCGCCAGCGGCGACGGCGGCCGAAAAACAACGTAGCCAACATAGCGTTACCTCAAACGAATGCGCGGATCGGCATAAGCGTACAGAATGTCCGCCAGCAGATTGCCGAGAATGGTCAGGGCCGCCAGAAACAGCGTGAACCCCATCAATACCGGGTAATCACGCGCCGCCAGCGAATCGATATGGATATGCCCGGCGCCCGGCCAGTTGAAGATTTTTTCGGTGATCAGCGCGCCGGAGAACAATCCCGGCAGCTCGAACCCCAGCAGGGTGACGATCGGCAACAGTGCATTGCGCAGCGCGTGTTTGAGGATCACCGTTTTCTCCCTGAGCCCCTTGGCGCGCGCGGTGCGGATATAGTCCATGCGGATCACGTCCAGCATGCTGGCGCGGAAATAGCGCGTCAGGCTGCCGGCCTGCAGCATCACCAGCGCCAGCACCGGCAGCAGCAGGTGCGCCGCCACCTCCAGCGTCCAGGCCAGCCCGCTCGCTTCGCTGCCGGTGCGCAGCATGCCGCCCGCCGGTAGCCAGTGCAGATCGACGGCGAACCATTTGATCAGCAGCAGACACAGGAAGAACGTCGGAAACGACATGGCGGCGAACACCGCCACGGTGATCAGATGATCGAACAGCGAATAGGGTTTCATCGCCGAGATCACCCCCACCGCCAGCGCGATGCCCCAATACAGTACCATCGCCACCGCCGCCAGAAGGAACGAGTTCCAGATGTATTGGTTCAGCAGCGTGCTGACCGGGATCTGATACTGCAGCGAAAAGCCGAGATCGCCCTGCAGCAGCCGGCCGAGCCAGTGCAGGTAGCGGCTGAACAACGGCTGATCCAACCCGTACAGCGCCCGCAGCTCGGCGGCGCGTTGCACGGTCAGGTTGATGTTGCCGTCGATAAAGTCGCCGGGCGCCAGGGCGAAGATGCAAAAAATCAGCAAGGAAGCCAACAGCAGCATCGGGATAGTCTGCAACAGACGGCGCAGGATAAAATTTCTCATCGCGAATTCCATCGCCGCCGCCCGGAGTGGCGCGGCGGCGTCAGGGCGTTACGGCGCCGGTTTGACGTTCGGCAGGCTGCCGACCAAGCCGTTGTAAATATCCGGTTTAAAGCCGGTGACGCGCGCGCTGCTGGCGCTCAAAATCTCGCGGTTGCCGAGCAGGATCACCGGTGGATCGTCCGCCAGCGCCTGATACAGCTGATGGTAAAGCGGCTTGCGCTGCGCGATATCCAGCGTGGCATTGGCCCTGGCGATCAGCGCGTCTACCTGCGGGTTGTGATAACCGGTTTCGCTCTCGCGGCTGATGAAATCGCGCACGCCGTCGTGCGGATCGTTCAACGTGCTGGTGCTGAGCGACGCCAGGTCGTAATTGCCCGCCTTGCGCTGCGCCAGCAGTGCGTTGAAGTCCAATACCTGCGGTTTCAGCACCACGCCGAGCCGGCGGTAGTTGTCCTTGGCGATCGGCACCAGCGCATCGTTGATCAGCTTTTTGGTCACCAGCAGCGTCAGCTCCAGCTTCTTACCGTCTTTTTGCCGAATGCCGTCCGCGCCCACTCGCCAACCGGCCTCGTCCAACAGCTTCCCGGCCTTATCGAGATCGTAAGCGTAGGGATTGATACCGTTCGCGTCATAAGCCCAGGAGATCGGCGAGATCGGTTGGTTGGCAACCTTGCCGTAACCCTGGTACACCACGGCGATCAGCCTTTGCCGATCCAGGCCGTAGATCAACGCCTGACGCACCCGTTTGTCCTGCAGCGCCGGGCGCTTGAGATTGAAGTCGATGCGGCTGTAATCGCTTGAGCTGTAGAGGTTGATATTGGCGAAACCGAGCAGCTTGAGCTGTTCGATATCGTCCGGCTTGGCGGTAAAGGCATCGTAGTCGGTCTCACCGGTCTGGAACAGCTGGAAGTTGGTGGCCGGGTTGGTGACGCGGTAGATAAAGCGCGCCATCGGCGGCGCACCGAGATAGAAGTTCGGGTTGGCGTGGAAGCGGATCTCCTGCCCCGGCACATACTTGTCGTAAATATAGGGGCCGTTGCCGAGCGGCTTACCGTTGAAGGCGCGCACGCCGTCGAGCTTGCCGCGCTGATAGTCTTTGCCGTAGTAAGCCCGCGACAGCACCGGGCCGCCGATCAGCTGTAGCGTAGTCGCGCCCGGTTGGGTGGTGACGATCTGAATGGTGCGATCGTCGATCACCTTCAGGCCGCTGATGCCGGCAACGGTGCCGTTTTTATACTCGGCGCCACCCTGGATGTGCGCCGGCGTGATGTCGGTGTCGCCGTCATAGGCCGGATCGTGCAGCAGCGTCAGGGTAAAGGCGATATCGTCGGCTTTCAGCGGCGAGCCGTCGCTGTAGACCAGGTTCGGTCGCAGCTTGATGGTGTAAGTCAGATTATCGGGGCTGACCTGCCAGGACTCCGCCAATCGCCCTTCTGGCTTGCCCTGGCTGTCCAGGCCGATCACGCGGCTGAAGATCACGTCGGTCACATTCTCGTCCCAGCCGTTGGTGAACAGATACGGGTTGAAAATCCCCTGCGGCTCCGAGATACCCGCCACCACGGTGTCTTTGCGCAGCTTGGCGGCGGCCGGAACCCGAGCGGCGTCGCTGGCCGGCGTGATGCCTTCGGCCAGCGTTTCCGCCTGCGCGACGGCGCTTAGCCCCAGCGCGCAGACCAACGCCAGCGGCGTCAGCCGATAACGCAACAGTTTGTTTAACCTATTTTTTATTCTGCTCACCCACAGCCCCTCGTCTTCCCGTTGATAAAAATGTGACAAAATTTATCGCAGAGTAATGGGCGGCTGGAGGGCTGTCTAACAACGAAACCGGCATTCCATTGCTGAAAAAAGCATTATGAATTTTTCTGGAGCAAAGCGCCGTGCAAAACGCGGTTCAACCGGCCGCCGCCAGCCCCCGAATAAGTTTGGCTAAGGTTTTGATCGCCTCTTCAAACCGGTCGTTCCATTCAAAAGAGGCGTTAAGGCGAAAGCAGTGGTTGAAATGGTCGCCGGTCGTAAACATGCGCCCCGGCGCGATGCTGATCCCCCGGGAAAGGGCGCGCCGATACAGTTCCATCGACGACAGCGCCGGATCCAGCTCCAGCCACAGGAAGTAGCCGCCGTCGGGCTGGCTGACCTTCACCGTCGGCGGGAAATGGTGGGCGATCGCCTGACGCATCGCGCTTTGGCGCTGGGCCAGCAGCCGCCGCAGCCGCCGCAGATGGGTATCGTAGCCGCCGTGCAGCAGATAATCCGCCAGCGCCATTTGGGTCGGCACGCTGGTGGAAACGGTGCTCATCAGCTGCAAACGCTGGATCTGCTGCGCATAACGCCCCGCCGCCACCCAGCCGACGCGAAAGCCCGGCGCCAGGCATTTGGAAAACGACGAGCAATGCAGGATCTGGCCGCCGCTGTCGAGCGCCTTGGCCGGCAGCGGCCGTTCCGCGCTGAAGTACAGCTCACCGTAAACGTCATCTTCAATCAGCGAGATCTGTCGGTCGCGCAACAGCGTCACCAAACGCTGCTTGTTAGCCTCCGGCAGGGTGGCGCCCTGCGGGTTCTGGAAGTGGGTCATCAGCCAGCAGGCTTTGATCGGATACTGTTCCACCGCCTGCTGCAGCGCGTCCAGATCGATACCATCCTGCGGATGGGTGGCGATCGCCACCGCCTTTAACCGCAACCGTTCCAGCGCCTGCAGCGCGCCGTAAAACGCCGGTGATTCGATCGCCACATAGTCGCCCGGCTGGGTCACCGCCTGCAGGCTGAGGCTGAGCGACTCCATCGCCCCGGCGGTAATGACGATCTCGTCCGGCGCGACCTGCATGCCGCTCAGCGCGTAACGCTGGGCAATGTGCCGCCGCAGCGCATCGTTGCCCGGCGGCAGGTTGGCCAGCGAACTGTGTGGCGTGAATTTGCGCGCCACGCTGCTCAGAGCGCGCGCCAGCTTAGGCTGGGCAAACAGCGTGGCGTCGGGAAATGCCGAACCGAAAGGCACGATATCCGGATCCTTGCAGGCCTGCAGCACGTCGAAAATAAAGGCGTTGATGTCCACCTGCTCGCTTAGCAACAGCTTCTCGCCGCGCGAAGGCTGAGGCAGCGGCTGCGGGCGCGCCGCCACGTAGTAGCCCGACTGCGGCCGGGCGACGATCCACCCCTGGCTCTCCAGCAGTTGGTAAGACTGCACCACCGTCATCAGGCTCAATCCGGCGCGTTTGCCGCTCTCGCGCAGCGAAGGCAGCTTGTCGCCCGCCCGCCACACCCGGTTCTGGATCTGTTCTCTAATCTGCTGCGCAAGCTGCTCGTATCGGGTCATAACCATTAACTGTTATATGAAAAAGTAAAATAACTGTCACTATTATAGTCACTGTACTCCGTGCTTAACTTAACGCCAAGTATTTCACATAAAAATGACAGCTATACTCAAGAGGTTAATTTATGTTCAACCCTAGGAGGCGCCATGCTGGGTCTTGATGCACTGGAACTCGCCAGAATACAGTTCGCCTTCACCGTGTCTTTCCATATCATCTTCCCCGCCATCACCATCGGTTTAGCCAGCTATCTGGCGGTGCTGGAAGGGTTATGGTTGAAAACGCACAATGAAGCCTACCGCGAGCTTTACCATTTCTGGTCAAAGATTTTCGCCGTTAACTTCGGCATGGGCGTGGTGTCCGGGCTGGTGATGGCCTATCAGTTCGGCACCAACTGGAGCTTCTTCTCCGAGTTCGCCGGCAGCATTACCGGGCCGCTGCTGACCTATGAAGTGCTGACCGCCTTCTTCCTCGAAGCCGGTTTCCTCGGCGTGATGCTGTTCGGCTGGAACCGCGTCGGCCCCGGCCTGCACTTCTTCGCCACCTGTATGGTGGCGCTCGGCACGCTGATCTCCACCTTCTGGATCCTGGCCTCCAACAGCTGGATGCAGACGCCGCAGGGGCATGAAATCATCAACGGCCAGGTGGTGCCGGTCGACTGGCTGAAGGTGATCTTCAACCCGTCCTTCCCGTACCGCCTGCTGCACATGTCCACCGCCGCCTTCCTCTCCTCGGCGTTCTTCGTCGGCGCCTCCGCCGCCTGGCACCTGCTGCGCGGCCGCGATACCCCGGCGATGCGCAAGATGCTGTCGATGGCGATGTGGATGGCGCTGATCGTCGCGCCGGTGCAGGCGCTGATCGGCGATGCGCACGGCCTGAATACGCTGAAACACCAGCCGGCGAAGATCGCCGCCATTGAAGGCCACTGGGAAAACCCGCCGGGCGAAGCCACGCCGCTGATCCTGGTCGGTTGGCCGGACATGCAGCGCGAAGAGACCCGCTTCAAGCTGGAAGTGCCGTACCTCGGCAGCCTGATCCTGACCCACAGCCTGACCGAACAGGTGCCGGCGCTCAAATCCTTCCCGCCGGAAGATCGCCCCAACTCCACCGTGGTGTTCTGGTCGTTCCGCATCATGGTCGGGCTGGGCATGCTGATGATTCTGGCCGGGGTGTGGAGCCTGTGGCTGCGCTGGCGCGGCGGGCTGTATCAGTCGCGTCCGTTCCTGTACTTCATTCTGTGGATGGGCCCTTCCGGATTGCTGGCGCTGCTGGCGGGCTGGTTCACCACCGAGATCGGTCGCCAGCCGTGGGTGGTGTACGGCCTGCTGCGCACCAAGGACGCGGTCTCCGCGCACGGCGACCTGCACATGAGCATCAGCCTGCTGGCGTTCATCATCGTCTACTGCTCGGTGTTCGGCGTGGGGTATTCCTACATGATGCGCCTGATCCGCAAAGGGCCGCAGCCGCATGAACACCAAGAAGACAATACCGAGGGCCGCCCGGCACGTCCGCTGTCCGCGGTCAACGACACTCTGGACGACAGGAGCTGAACATGGGCATCGATCTTCCGCTGATTTGGTTTGTGATCATCGTGTTCAGCACCATGATGTACGTGGTGATGGACGGTTTTGACTTGGGCATCGGCATCCTGTTTCCGTGGGTGAAAGAGAGCGGCGACCGCGATCTGATGATGAACACCGTCGCCCCGGTGTGGGACGGCAATGAAACCTGGCTGGTACTGGGCGGCGCGGCGCTGTTCGGCGCCTTCCCGCTGGCCTACTCGGTGATCCTCGACGCGCTGGCGATCCCGCTGACGCTGATGCTGATCGGGCTGATTTTCCGCGGCGTGGCCTTCGAGTTTCGCTTCAAGGCGAAGCCGGAGAAACGCCATATCTGGGACAAGGCGTTCATCTGGGGCTCAATCTTCGCCACCTTCAGCCAGGGTGTGGTGGTAGGCGCCGTGATCAACGGCTTCCCGGTCGAAGGCCGCACCTACGCCGGCGGCGCGCTGGACTGGCTGACGCCGTTTGCGCTGTTCTGCGGGCTGGGGCTGGTGGTGACCTACGCCCTGCTCGGCTGTACCTGGCTGGTGATGAAAACCGCCGGTGACCTGCAGGCGCGCATGTATCACCTGGCGACGCCGCTGCTGGCGATCCTGTTGCTGGTGCTGGCCGCGGTCAGTATTTGGACGCCGATCGCGCATCCGGAAATCGCCGCCCGCTGGTTTACGCTGCCGAACCTGTTCTGGCTGCTGCCGGTGCCGGTGCTGGTGCTGCTCAGCGCCTGGGGGATTCATCGCGGGGTGAAACGCGGCGCGCACTACTCGCCGTTCATGCTGACGCTGCTGCTGGTGTTCCTCGGCCTGAGCGGGCTTGGCATCAGCATCTGGCCGCACCTGATCCCGCCGGCCATCAGCCTGTGGGACGCAGCTGCCCCGCCGCAGAGCCTTGGCTTTATGCTGGTGGGTGCGCTGTTCATCATCCCGATCATTCTGGTCTACACCTTCTGGAGCTACTACGTGTTCCGCGGCAAGATCAGTCATGAGCATGGCTATCACTGAGAAGGGAGGACGCTATGCAAGATAAAACGGCAACCGCCGCGCCAGCGCCTTGGTGGAAACGCGTCGGTTGGCTGGTGATCATCTGGAGCGCCAGCGTGCTGGGGCTGTTCGTGGTCGCTTCGCTGTTCCGCCTGCTGATGACCGCGGCGGGCATGAAGTCGCATTGACGCGGCGCCTTATTTGGCCGCGCTGTTGGGAAAGTAGAAGGAAACCACCAGCGTGACCAGCGGCAGGGCGCCGATCTTCACCAGCTCGAACGCTTGACTCAGCGCTTCGTTTTTCTCCCAATACGCGTGGGCGGCGAATACGCCCACGCTGACCGCGAATATCCCGCACAGTACCTGTCGCGCCAGGCGCAGCCGCTCCATTTCGTCGAAGACCAAGACCTGCTCCAGATAAACCTGGCTGGCCTCATCGCGCAGATTACGGCTTTCGACGTTCATGGAAGATCTCCACGACCCGCCCCACCGCTTCAAGCTGTTCACCATTCTCCCGTACAATGCCAAGAGAAGTACCATCCTGTTTCATCCAGTACTTATCGGCAAGGGTAATCAGTGCAAACGCCATTTTGATTACCTCGGTTTTTTCCATCCCGTGACGCCGGGCAATATCGTTCAGATCATCATCAATTTTGTTCGATAACCGAATCGGCAAGCTGCGCATAGTCCACCTCCTGTGGCCGTTGATTCACAGGGGGAAAGTCTACTGGAAGGGCAAATGTCGTTCAATTAGTGAACTGCATAACGCCTCGCACAATCCGCATGCAACGCTAATGCGGTTTGCGCCCCATCGCGCTGAGGAAGCGCTGCTGCAGGCGCAACAGCTCCTCCAGCTCCAGCAGGCGGTAGTCGATGCCGAAACGCGGCGCCACCTCGCCGATGATGCGGCTCAGCGCCGGGTAATGGCGGTGGCTCCAGTGCGGGAACAGATGATGCGTCAAATGCAGGTTCGCCCCGCCGAGCCAGTATCCCAGCCAGCGCGGCCGGGTCAGCCAGTCGAAGGTCGTGGCGAACACATGGTGATACCAGCCGTGCGGCATCGCACCCTGCGCCGGCGCCTGATAAAAATTGGCTTTGGCCCAGTGGGTGCCGATGATCAACATCACGAACAGCAATGAAGAAAGCATCTGGCTCAGCAAATAGACCAGCAGAATTTGCCCGATGCCGATAGCCGGCGGCAGCAGCCAGCACGGGATCGCCAGCGCCAGCAGCAGGTGCGCCGCCTTGCCCGCCAGAAACCCGCACCAACCGCGCACGCCCTGTTGCGCCATGCGCGCCGCCACGCGGGTGCGTCCCGCCCGGTCCAGCCAGTCGAACAGCCAGATGTAGTACGGGAACGTCAGCGCCGCCACCAGCGGCCAATAGTAACGCTGGGCGCGCATAAAGGGCCGCCAGCGCTGGAACGGCGTTTGCCGCAGCACGCCGTTGGCGTCGATGTCGGGGTCGTAATGTTCGATATTGTTATGGGCATGGTGAAACAACACGTGGCGCACGCGCCAGCAGTCGGGATCCAGCCCCAGCGGGACGCTCACCAGGGCGTTCAGCCAGCGGTTGGCCCAAGGCCGACGGAAAAACGCGTTATGCGAGGCGTCGTGCACCACGTTCACCGTCAGGAACATGCCGATAAAGATAAAGCCGAAATAACAGGCGAAAAACGCCCAGCCGTTTTGCTGCTGCAGGCTCAACCCGTAACACAGGCCGCACAGCGTCAACAACAGCGCCACCTTCGCCAGCATGCCGCCGTCGGCGAAGCGGTGATCGCCGTTGGCCGCCAAATAATGCTGGGCGGCCTGCATCAGCGCGCGATGCAACCCGCTATCGTCGCGCCGATAGGCTAACGGGCGCAACGGTTTCATGGTTGCCCCATCCGGCGCAAGAAGCGTTGTTGCTGCGCCAGCAGTTCGCGATAACCGATGCAGCGATACGCCATGTCATGCCGCTGCGCCACTTCCGCCACCGCGGCGGCCAGCGCAGGATAGTGGCGGTGATTCCAGCCGGGAAACAGGTGGTGGGTCAGGTGATAGTTCAGCCCGCCGGTCAGGTGCTCCAGCCAGCGCGGCTCAGGCTGCCAATCGCAGGCGGTGGCGAAATTGTGCCGATACCAACCGTGCGGCATGCTGTCGCCCGCCGGCACCGAGTAAAACTCGGCCTGCGCCCAGTGGGTGCCCAGCAGCAGGAACACCACCAACAGCGAGGCAAACATCTGGCTGAGCGCGTAAGCCAACAGCACCCAGCCCCAACCGATGCCGTGCAGGTGGCACAGGATCAGCGGCACCACCAGCACCAGCGCCACATGGAGCAATTTGCACAGCACGAACAGCGCCCAACCGCCGCGCCCCGCCAGCACGCGTTTTTCCCGCAGCGGCGTTTTATCGAGCCGATCGGACCAATCGAAAATCCACGCGATGTAGGGTAGCGAGAGCGCGGCGATCAGCGGCCAGTACAGATGCTGATAGCGCATATGCGGCCGCCAGCGCTGGAACGGCGTCTGGCGGAAAAAGCCGTTCTCTTCGGTGTCCAGATCGTAGTGTTCGACGTTGGCGTAAACGTGGTGGTAATCCACGTGGCGCGTGCGCCAATAGTCCGGATCGACGCCCAGCGGCAGCGTTACCAACCGCCCCACCAGGCGATTGGCCCAGGGCGCGCGCAAGAAGGCGTTATGCGAAGCATCGTGATTGACGTTGACGTTGAGCAGCATGCCCATGGCCACGAACAGGAAATAGCAGAGGAAAAACGCCCAGGGCTGATGCTGCATCAGGCTCAGGGCATAAAACCCGACGCACAGCGCCAGCAACAGCGCGGCCTTGGCCAGCCGCGCGGTATCGGCATAGCGATGATCGCCCGCCAGGCAGGCATGCGCCGCACGCTTGAGATCGCGGTGAAACGCCTGCTCGCCATCGACGGGAAAACGCAGCGGCGGTAATGATTCAGCCATGCGGTTCCTCCACGGCGGCCGGTGCGGCCACTCGCCCCCAGCCCAGCGCCACGCACAGGGCATGTAGCGCCACGGCGGCCATGTTGACATGCCAATAACGCTGCGGCCAGCCGAGATAGCCGATAAACAGCAGCGGCATGCCCAAGGCGATCAGCAACCAGACGGCGCTCGCCCACGGCCGCCCTTCGGTCATACCACCCAACGCCGCCGAGCCCAACGCCAACAGCGCCAGCAACATCATTTGCGGCCAGCTGATGTCGCTATAGCCATAACCATATTGGTAGACGTAACCGACCACCAGCGTAAACAGCAGCATCGCGCCGCTGAAGACGCTGAGCGCCGAACGGCGGTCGCGCGGCCGGCCCGGCGCCGGACGCCAGGCCAGACGGAAATAGCGCAGGAACGGCAGATTACTCGCCCAAAATGGGTTGGCGGACGGCCGATCGCCGCTAACGCCGTAGCTGAACGGCGTGGTCGGCAATGCCGGGCAGAAGGTGCCGAACAGCTTGTCCCAAAAGATAAAGCTGCCGCCGAAGTTCTTATTGGAATACGCCATGTCCTTGACGTGGTGCACCCGGTGGTGCGCCGGCGTGACCAGGATTTTTTCCAGCACGCCCAGCTTCGGCGTCAGCGCATTGTGGTTAAACAGCTGAATGCTGTAGTGAAAAATCGACACCGTGACGAATACCGACAGCGGCACGCCCGCCAGTGCCAGCAGCAAAAAGAACGGGATCGACGTCAACGACGAATACCAGGAATTGCGCACCCCCAGCGACAGGTTGAAGTGCTCGCCCTGATGATGAACCACATGTACCGCCCACAGCAGCCGGAAGCGATGGTGCAGACGGTGCAGCCAGTAGAAACCGAAGTCCCACGCCAGCAGGGCGAACAGCCACATCAGCAGCGGCGGCCAGGCGGCCAGCAGCCCCAGGCTGAAATGCGCGGCCACGTAGCCGTAGCAGGTGATCTCCAGCCCGCGGAACAGCCACAGCATGATATGACCGGAGTTCAGGTTGAACACCAGATCGTGCCAATTGGCCGGCTCACGGCGCCCCCACTGCAGCGCCACCGCCTCGGCCACCACGATGAACAGCATGAATACTATCGGCAACGCCAGATCGCTCATCCCATTTCTCCTTTAACCACGCGCCGGCGCAGGGCCTTTATGCGCAGGGCCAGCCAGCCGGCGAACAGCGCCAGCAGCGCCCCGCCGGCCAGATCGACAAACAAATGCCGGCGCAGCTGCAGAATGGAGAACGCGATCGCCACGCCCCACAGCATCCACAGCGCCGTCCGCACTTTGTGCTCGCCGTCGCTCAGCGCCCACACCGCCAGCACCGTCAGCGCCATGTGCAACGAAGGCAGGCAGTTCTGCGGCGAATCCACCTGCGTTAGCGCCGCCAGCAGCTGCGCGCTGAGCCCAACGCCCTCGTTCTGCGGATAGGCCATGGTGGTCGGCCACAGCAGGTAAACTGCCCCGGCGCCCAGCGCCGTCAGCTGCATCGCCAGCGTCAGCCATTTGATCCGTTGCAGCGGCGTCAGCAAATAACCCGCCGGGACGATAAGGAAAAACGACAGGTAGAGCCAGATAGCCGCAGGATTGAACGGGATAGCCCGGTCAAGCGCCGACGGCGGCAACAGGGTTCCCGCCCCCTGCAAACGATCGGTCACGCTATACACCACCCCGACCGTCCCCCAGCCGAGCAACATGTGCCCTAGCCTGAACAGCGTATTTTTCATGCTTCCTCCGCCTGACGCACGATCCGCCGCCGCTTGCGATCGAACTGCGGCAACACCGCCTGCGCCGTCAACCACCATTCGAGCCGATCGGTGGCGATGCCCTGGCGAGCGAACAGCGCGATCAGCTGCGCCTGGCAGTGCGCCAATTCTGCCTGGCTGCAATCGGCAATCAGTTCCAGCCGCTGTTCGCCGCGCTGGATCAGGCGGTAATCGCTGGTCAGCGGCAGCGCATTGGCGATCGTCCGGCTGCAGGCATCGGCGAACACCGCCTGCGGTTGCCGCTGCGCATCGGGTAACATCAGCTGATCGTCGCGTCGCCCTTCGATACGCGCAATCGCCCGCGTCGGTTGCCCGCACGGGCAGGGCTCCTTGCGCAGCACCAGCACATCGTCCAGCCGATAACGCACGATCGGCTGCGTGCTGCGGGTGAAATCAGTGATCAGCGGCGTAAAACGCTGCTCGTCGATCCACTGCGGTTCGATATGCAAAAACTCTTCGTTCAGATGCAGCGTGCCGTGCGCGCAGGTGGCGGCAAGAAACCCCTCGGTGGCCTGATACACTTCGCCGACCGCCGGAAACACCTGCATCAGCAGGCGGCGATCCTGCTCTTCCAACACCTCGGCGACCGAGATCGCTTTTTTGACCGGCAGCGTCACCTGCCCGGCCAGCACCGCCAGCGCCAGGGCACGCAGCACCTGCGCAGGGGCCACGATGATGCTGGGCGCCTGCCGTTCCAGTGCGGGCAGATGCTCGCTGAACGGCGCGAGCAGATCGTAAAACGCCAGGCTCAGCCAACGGTTGTTTACGCTGTGATAGAGATTATTGTCCGCCCGCAGAAACAGGGCGACGCGCTCGCCGGCCAACAGCCCGTCCGGCAGCATCTTCGCCAGCATGCCACCGGCCCACACCTGCTGTTCGCGCGGGCTGACGACAAACACGCCGCGCTGCCCGGAGGTGCCGGACGACAACCCGACGCTGTAGCGCCCGATCTTCGGCGTGAAATCGCGATCCGCCTCGCTGCGCTGCGCGCAGGCCAGCACCGCTTCCCGGCTCAGCCCGGCGGTATTCATCCGGTCAAACTGCGCCATCATCAGCGCCTTGTCCATTTGCGGCCATTCGGCGAACGGCCGGCGGCTGAAGCGCTGAAAATAGGGGCTCTTGCTCAGCACCCGGCGGGCAAAGCCCGCGAGCTGCCGGGCCTGATGCGCCTCCAGCGCCGCACGGTCGCCAAAGCGCAGGCGCCGGGCGCGGAAATAGTGCCACAGGGTCATGAAGGGGATCACAGGTCCCCCTCGTGGCACAGCAAAATGTTGACCTGGCCGCCCGCCCACAGTTGGTTAAGCCGTTCCAGCGTGCGGGTGTACGCCGCCGCATCGTCCATCACCAGATTGGCCAGGCGCGAAGGCCCGCGCAGCGTCTGGTAGCTCTGCGGCGACCAGGCGGCGTCGCTGGCCAATAGCGTCCAGCCGGCGTCGGTGAGAATAAAGGCGCCGATATGGCCGGCCGCATGCCCCGGCAGCGGCACCAGCACGATCTGCCCCTCGCTGCCCGGCAGCGCGTAACCGCGATCGAACGGCGCCAGCAGCGCGGGCAACGCCACCGAGGGAAAAGCCTCCATAAACTGCAGACGACTCTCGAAATCCGTCGGGATCAGGCCGGGAATAAAGGCGCGCTTGAGCGCCGCGAAACCGCGCAGCCCACGGGTTTGCTGCCAGCCTTCGCCGGAGCAAATAAAATCGAGGTGGCTGAAATCCTGCAGCCCGGCGATGTGATCCGCGTGAAAGTGCGAGACGATCAGCGCCTGGATGTCGCCTTCGGCGTAACCGGCTTCGCGCAGCTGATGCGCCAACGACTCGGCGGGATCGAAATAGACCGGCGTCATGCGGCGGTAAAGGCTGAATACCCCCGACTGCGTGTGCTGCTGAAAATAATGCGCGTAGCCGGTATCCCACAGCCAGCGGCGCTGCCCCACCTCCAGCAGATAGGCGCGTGCCGGGAATTTACACACCCGGAACCCGGCGCCGCGCAGCGCCATGCAGCCGATATGCGTGCAATAGCCCACTTCAAATACGGTGACCTTAGCCATGCTGTGTGCCTCCTTGCTGCCGCAGCCACTCGCCGGTCAGACGGATCCCCTCCTCCATCGAGTAACGCGGCCGATAGCCCAGCTCTTCGATCGCGCGGGTCTGGCTCAGGGTCATGTCAAAATGCACCGCCGCCACGCTGTAGCGCGTCAGCAGCGGTTCCTTACCGCTCAGGCTTGCCCACAGCTCCATGCCGCCGGCCAGCGCCTGCAGCAGCGGATACGGCACGGCCTGCAGCCGGTAACGCAGCCCCAGCTCCTGGCGCAGCAGCGCATCCAGCATCTCCGCCAGCCGCTGCGGTTGGTGGTTGGTGATGTTGTACACGGCGCCGGACGGCAATCCGCGTTGCCGGCTGGCCAGCTCCATGGCGTGCACCACGTTGGGAGCAAAGGTCAGATCCAGCAACGCCTGCCCGCCGCCGGGCAGCCGCAGCACGCCGCGATCGCGTTCGAGCTGTTGCAACAGCCGCGGCACGATCACCCGATCGTGCGGGCCAAACAGGCCGCGCGGCCGCAGAATAATATAGGTGGTTTGCGGGTAGATCTTCGCCTGCGCCAACAGCCGCTGCTCGGCGGCGTGCTTGCTGGCGGCATAGTGGTTGGCGAAGCGCCGGGCGCGATAACCCTCATCAAGATCGTAATGCGGCTGAAAATCGAAGTAGATTGCCGGCGTGGAGATATGCACGAAGCGCCGCACGCCGCAGCACCCGGCCGCCTCCGCCAGCTTGTCCGTCGCTGCGGCGTTGATGCGGTGAAATTCCGCTTTGCCGCCCCAGGGCGAAGACTTGGCCGCACAGTGCCACACCCACTCGCAGTCGGTCACCAGCTCCCGGCACTGCTGCGCCGTGGCCTGCGCCAGATCGAGCGAGTAAAATTCGGCGCCCAGCTGGCGCAACGCTTCGCCGGCCCGCTCATCGCGGCCGGTGGCGCGCACCTGATGCCCGGCCTCCAGCAACCATTCCGCCGCGTTGCGCCCCAGCCCGCTGGTCGCCCCGGTCACCAGCACCCTCATGGCAGCAATACCATGCCGGCCAGCGCTAACCCGGCGGCGGTGCCGATCAGCATCACCGGCTGGCCGGGGTTGAAGCGCCCGGTGGTCACGGCGGCATGCAGCGCGGTCGGGATAGAGGCCGCCACCTGGTTGCCGTGATGGCGGTAAATGTCCACCAGCGCCTCGCTGGAGACGTGCAGCCGTTTACGCATATGTTCGAGCGACAAATGGCTGGCCTGGTGCGGTACCACGGTGGCGATCTGCTCTAAGGTCAAGCCGCTGGCGCTCAGCAGCCGGTCGAGGTAGTCCTCAATCAGCGCCGACGCCTGACGGAACAGCGGCTTGCCCTGCATATGAAACAGGAAGTCTTGCTCGCACATCCCGGCTCGCGGGTTGCGGCGCGTGCCGCCGGCGCGGATCTCGCACAGTTCGCTGCCGGCGGGATAGGTTTCCACCAGGCTGGCGAGGATGCCGCCTGTGCCGTCACCGCGCTCCACGATGGCGCAGGCGGCGCCGTCGCCAAAGATCAGCGACGACTCTTCGTGCTGCCAGTCGATGCCGCGCGAAGCGAGATCCGCCGATACGATGGCGATACGCCGATACGTCCCGGCGTTCAACAGCCCCGCCGCCACCTGCATCGCAGAGATAAAGCTGACGCAGCTGCTGTTGATGTCGAAGCCCGGCGTGCCCGCCGCCAGCCCCGCCACCTTGAGAATATGCGCGGCGGTGCACGGCAGCGCCTGCACCGCTATCGCCGAGGCGGAGATCAAAAGGTCAATGGAGGCTGCCGGAATGGCGCTGCGGGCCAGCGCGTCTTGCAGCGCGGCGGCGGCGAGCTCGGCCTGGCTGGCGTCGTCGGCGGCGTGATAGCGGTAAACGATGCCCGAGCGTTTTTCAACGTAGCCGGCCGGTTTCCCCAGGCGGGCATCGAGCGTAGAGGAGGCCACGCGGTTGGGCGGCAACGCGGCCCCGGTGGCAATGATTTTCAGAGGCAACAGCTCGGGTGAGCGACATTGTGTGGTCATTATTGTTATTGATTAACCTGACTATCCATAAAGCGATTCTCCCGCGCGGCGCAAAGGCCATGCGGATCATCCCCGGTTTTTATGTCCCAAAAGGCCTTTCATCAAGGCGGTATCTCTTGTTATCAGCTGGCGCAGGCCGACATCCATCGGCGGAAGCATAAGCGTAACATTACTGAGATATTCAGTTTACGACAAGGCGGCGAGAATGGGCAGACGGCAGGGGAATTATCGGAATAGCGCCGCCGCTGACGATCGGCGGCGGCGGGGTCAGGCTCAGCGGCGGTTGCGCACCAGCTGGTAACGGCGGGTCAGGTACTCTACCGGCGCACTCCAGATATGCACCAGGCGGCAGAACGGGAACAGCACGAACAGCGTCATGCCCAGCACCATGTGCAGTTTGAAGATAATCGCCACGCCTTCCAGGTGCGCAGAGGCGCCGGCGTGGAAGGTCACCACCGCCTGCGCCCAGGCCACCAGCTTCATCATTTCGCTGCCGTCCATATGCTGGGCGGAGAACGGAATGGTCAGCAAGCCGAGGCACACCTGCACCACCAGCAACGTGAGGATCATGATATCGGCGAAGCTGCTGGTGGCGCGCACCCGCGGGTTAGTCAACCGGCGCTTCAGCAACAGCGCGCCGCCGATCAGCGTCATCAGGCCGCAGGCGCCGCCGGCGATCATCGCCAGCTTCTGCTTCACGTCGATCGGCAGGAAGGCCTCATACATCCAGTGCGGCGTCAGCATGCCGAGGAAGTGGCCCGCGAAGATGCCGATAATGCCGATGTGAAACAGGTTGGACGCCAACCGCATGCCCTTTTTATCCAGCATCTGGCTGGAGCCGGCGCGCCAGCTGTACTGCCCGTAGTCGTAACGCAACCAGCTGCCGATCAGGAATACCGCGCCGGCCAGATAAGGGTAGATATCGAAGAAGAACTGATTCAAAAATTGCATGATTAGCGTCCTTTGGTTCCGGTTAACGCATCCGTCAGGTCCAGATACTGTGGCGCCACCGCGCCGGCAAAGCGCCGCTGGTGCGCCGTCTGCTGGGCGGAGGCGCAGCCCTGTTCGCCGAGAAACTTGACCTGCTCCTCTTCCCACACCGCATCCAGCGCCTGCGGCGTATCGTCACGCGCCTCTTGCGCCACCTGAGTCTCCAACACCTGGGCCTGCACCTCGCTGCCGGACAGCGCCAGCAGCAGATCGAACAGCACTGCGTACGGGCTTTCGCGCTGTTGCAGGCGCGCGCCCAGCAGCGCCAGGATCGGCGCAATGTCCTGCAGCCCTTCCCGCGCCTGCGCTGCGCTGCGGCTGGCCAGATACTCCAGGTACAGCGGCAGGAAATCCGGCAGCTCGCGGCTGTCGATCTCCAGCCCGGCGGCGCGGTACTGCGCCATCAGGTCAACCATCGCCTGGCCGCGATCGCGCGACTCGCCGTGCACGTGCTCAAACAGCAGCAGCGAGGTGGCGCGGCCGCGATCGAACAGCTCGCAATAGTCGGCCTGCGCGTCCAGCAGCGGGCGGGCGCACAGGCGGCGGATAAACAGAATCAGCTGCGCGCTGTGGTGCAGATCCAGCTCGCAGGCCGGCTCCAGCGCCTCGATCAGCGCCTGCTGATGGTCAAACAGCGCCTGCTCCGGGTAATCCAGCAGGCGGGCGATCACTTTCAGGCTGATCATGAGGCATCCTCCGGCCGCGCGGTTTTCGCGGTCACGTCGATGGCGTCGATACGGCGGCTGTTAAACAGGTTGAACTTGCCGTCGCTGCCGTGGCAGCCGTCGCCGAAGCTGAAGCCGCAGCCTTTGCTTTCCGGGAAGGCTTCGCGCGCCAGCTCGCGGTGGCTCGACGGTACCACGAAGCGATCCTCATAGTTGGCGATCGCCAGGTAGCGGTACATCTCCTGCGCCTGCGCTTCGCTCAACCCGACCTGCTCCAGCGCGCTGGTGTCCACCACGCCGTCGACGGTTTCCGCCCGCTTGTAGTGGCGCATCGCCAGCATGCGCTTCAGCGCCAGCAGTACCGGTTCGGTATCGCCGGCGGTCAGCAGGTTCGCCAGATACTGCACCGGAATGCGCAGGCTCTCGACGTCCGGCAGCACGCCACTGTGCGCCAGCTCGCCGGCGTCGGCGGCGGACTGAATCGGCGATAACGGCGGCACGTACCACACCATCGGCAGCGTGCGATATTCCGGGTGCAGCGGCAGCGCCAGCTTCCAGTCCATCGCCATTTTGTACACCGGCGACTGCTGGGCAGCTTCAATGACGCCCTGCGGCACGCCGTCCGCCAGCGCCTGAGCAATCACCTTCGGATCATGCGGATCGAGGAAGATATCGAGCTGACTCTGGTACAGATCCTTGTCGTTCTCCACTGCCGCCGCCTGCTCGATGCGGTCGGCATCGTACAGCAGTACGCCGAGGTAGCGAATGCGGCCGACGCAGGTCTCCGAACACACCGTCGGCTGCCCGGCTTCGATGCGCGGGTAGCAGAAGATGCACTTCTCGGACTTGCCGCTCTTCCAGTTGAAGTAGATTTTCTTGTACGGGCAGCCGGTCAGGCACATGCGCCAGCCGCGGCATTTGTCCTGGTCGATCAGCACAATGCCGTCTTCGCCGCGCTTGTAGATCGCCCCGCTCGGGCAGGTGGCGACGCAGGCCGGGTTGAGGCAGTGCTCGCACAGGCGCGGCAGGTACATCATGAAGGTGTTTTCGAACTGGCCGTACATCGCCTTCTGCAGGTTGTCGAAATTCTTGTCCTGCGAGCGTTTTTCGAATTCCCCGCCGAGGATCTCCTCCCAGTTCGGGCCGCTTTCGATCTTGTTCATGCGCTGGCCGGTAATCAGCGAGCGCGGGCGGGCCACCGGCTGGTGCTTGCCCTGTTTGGCGGTGTGCAGATGCTGGTAGTCGTAATCGAACGGCTCGTAGTAGTCGTCCAGCGCCGGCACGTCCGGGTTGGCGAAGATTTTCGACAATACGCCGACGCGGCTGCCCATGCGCGGCTCCAGCTTGCCGTTGATTTTACGGATCCAGCCGCCCTTCCATTTTTCCTGATCTTCCCAGGCGTGCGGATACCCGACGCCGGGCTTGCTTTCCACGTTATTGAACCAGGCGTACTCCATACCCTCGCGGCTGGTCCAGACGTTTTTGCAGGTGACCGAACAGGTGTGGCAACCGATGCACTTGTCCAGATTCAGCACCATGCCGACTTGCGAACGAATTTTCATTTGCTGTTCTCCTGCTGACTGCCCTGCGCGTAGTCGTTGCCTTCGTCGTCCAACCAATCAATGCGGTTCATCTTGCGCACCACCACGAACTCGTCGCGGTTGGAGCCGACGGTGCC
This sequence comes from Serratia sp. CY44782, assembly GCF_052168715.1. Taxonomy (NCBI): domain Bacteria; kingdom Pseudomonadati; phylum Pseudomonadota; class Gammaproteobacteria; order Enterobacterales; family Yersiniaceae; genus Serratia; species Serratia sp. CY44782. Next base: position 682,438 of record NZ_JBJNME010000001.1, on the reverse strand, counting down.
GTAGTAGTTGAAGCCGTAGGCCAGCTGCGCATAGCCGCCGATCATGTGGGTCGGCTTCGGACAGGCGCGGGTCACCGAGTTGTGGATGCCGCCACGCTGGCTGGTGATCTCCGAGCCCGGCAGGTTCACGATGCGCTCCTGCGCGTGGTACATCATGGTCATGCCGGCCGGGATACGCTGGCTGACCACCGCGCGCGCCGTCAGCGCGCCGTTGGCGTTGAAGGCCTCGATCCAGTCGTTGTCCGCAATGCCCAGATCTTTGGCGTCTTCCTCACTCAACCAGACGATCGGGCCGCCGCGCGACAGCGTCAGCATCAACAGGTTGTCGCTGTAGGTGGAGTGGATGCCCCACTTTTGGTGCGGCGTCAGGAAGTTCAGCGCCTTCTCCTTGTTGCCGTTCGGCTTGCTGTTGAGCAACGGCTGCGCGGCGCGGGTGTCGATCGGCGGCCGGTATACCAGCAGGCTTTCACCGAAGGCGCGCATCCACTCGTGGTCCTGATACAGCTGCTGGCGGCCGCTGATAGTGCGCCACGGGATCAGCTCGTGCACGTTGGTGTAACAGGCGTTGTAGGAAACGTGTTCGTCTTCCAGACCGGACCAGATCGGGCTGGAGATGATTTTGCGCGGCTGCGCCTGAATGTCGCGGAAGCGAATTTTCTCGTCTTCCTTGTTCAGCGCCAGATGCCGGTGATCGCGGCCGGTGACGTTGCTCAGGGCCTCCCAGGCTTTTACCGCCACCTGGCCGTTGGTTTCCGGCGCCAGCGACAGGATCACTTCCGCCGCGTCTATTGCGCTCTCAATCTTCGGCCGCCCCGCCGCCGGGCCGTCGGCCTTGACGTAGTTAAGCTGCTTGAGGAAGTCGACCTCGGTTTGGGTGTTCCAGCTGATGCCCTTGCCGCCGTTGCCCAGTTTGTCCAGCAGCGGCCCCAGCGAGGTGAAGCGCTCATAGGTGGCCGGGTAATCGCGTTCCACCGTGATGATGTGCGGCGCAGTTTTGCCCGGGATCAGATCGCACTCGCCTTTCTTCCAGTCTTGCACGCCGTAAGGCTGCGCCAGTTCGGCGGCGGAGTCGTGCTGGATAGGCAGGGTCACCACGTCGGTTTCCTGGCCCAGATGGCCGACGCACACTTCGGAGAAGGCCTTGGCGATGCCCTTGTAGATCTCCCAGTCGCTCTTCGAATCCCAGGCCGGATCGACCGCCGCCGACAGCGGATGGATGAACGGGTGCATGTCGGAGGTGTTCATGTCGTCTTTTTCGTACCAGGTGGCGGTCGGCAGCACCACGTCGGAGTACAGGCAGGTGCTCGACATGCGGAAATCGAGCGTCACCACTAGATCCAGCTTGCCTTCGCCGCCCTGCTCGCGCCATTCCACTTCCTGCGGCTTCACGCCGCCCTGCTGGCCGAGATCTTTCCCCTGAATGCCGTTTTCGGTGCCCAACAGGTATTTGAGCATGTACTCATGGCCCTTGCCGGAGGAGCCCAGCAGGTTGGAGCGCCAGACAAACAGGTTGCGCGGGAAATTCTGCGGATTGTCCGGCTGCTCGGCGGCGAAGCCCAGCGTGCCGTTTTTCAGGCTATCGACGGTGAACTCGACAGGCGACTGACCGGCCGCACGGGCCTGCTCCGCCAGGCGCAGCGGGTTGGTGCCCAGCTGCGGCGCCGACGGCAGCCAGCCCATGCGCTCGGCGCGCACGTTGAAGTCGATCAGGCTGCCGCCGAAGCGCGACTTGTCCGCCAACGGCGACAGCAGCTCGTCGGTGCCGACGGTTTCATAGCGCCATTGGCTGGAATGGTTGTAGAAGAACGAGGTGCTGTTCATGTGGCGCGGTGGGCGCTGCCAGTCGAGGCCGAACGCCAGCGGCAGCCAGCCGGTTTGCGGCCGCAGTTTTTCCTGGCCGACGTAGTGCGCCCAGCCGCCGCCGCTCTGGCCGACGCAACCGCAGAAGATCAGCATGTTGATCAAGCCGCGGTAGGTCATGTCCATGTGATACCAGTGGTTGACGCCGGCGCCGACGATGATCATCGAACGGCCGTGGGTTTTCTCGGCGTTTTCCGCGAACTCGCGGGCAATGCGGATGATGTTGTGACGCGACACGCCGGTGATCTGCTCGGCCCAGGCCGGGCTATAAGCCTTGACCTCGTCATAGTCGGCGGCGCAGTTGGCGTCGCCCAGCCCGCGTTCCAGACCGTAATTGGCCAGCGTCAGGTCATACACGCTGGTCACCAGCGCTTCGCTGCCGTCCGCCAGCTGCAGGCGTTTCACCGGCAGCTTGTGCAGCAGGATCTCGTCCAGCGCCACGCTGTTGAAATGCTCGCTGTCCGCGCCGCCGAAGTACGGGAAGCCCACCTCGGCAACGTCGTCATGCATGCCAAGCAGGCTGAGCTGCAGCTCGACTTCCTGTTGCAACTTGCCCTCGCGCTGTTCCAGATTCCACTTGCCCTTCTCGCCCCAGCGGAAGCCGATGGAGCCCTGCGGTGCCACCAGATCGCCGCTGCGGCTGTCGATAGCGACGGTTTTCCACTCGGGGTTGTTTTCCTGGCCCAGCCCGTCCACCAGATCGGCGGCGCGCAGCAGGCGGCCGGCGGCGTAATGGCCGCCTTCACGCGCTTCCAGCAGCACCAGCATCGGCATGTCGGTATAGCGGCGCACGTAGTCGCGGAAGTAGCCGACTTCGCGATCGAGATGGAACTCTTTCAGCATCACGTGGCCCATCGCCAGCGCCATCGCGCTGTCGGTGCCCTGCTTCGGATTCAGCCAGTGGTCGCACAGCTTGGCGACTTCGGCGTAGTCCGGCGTCACCGCCACGGTTTTGGTGCCCTTGTAACGCACTTCGGTAAAGAAGTGGGCGTCCGGGGTGCGCGTCTGCGGCACGTTGGAGCCCCAGGCGATAATGTAGGAAGAGTTGTACCAGTCGGCGGATTCCGGCACGTCGGTCTGCTCGCCCCAGGTCATCGGCGAGGCCGGCGGCAGATCGCAATACCAGTCGTAGAAGCTCAGGCAGGCGCCGCCGATCAGCGACAGGTAGCGGGCGCCGGCGGCGTAGGACACCATCGACATCGCCGGGATCGGCGAGAAGCCGATGATACGGTCCGGGCCGAAGGTTTTGGCGGTATAGACGTTGGCGGCGGCGATCAGTTCATTGACCTCCTGCCAGCTGGAGCGGACGAAGCCGCCGCGGCCGCGCGCCACCTTGTAGCTTTTGGCTTTTTCCGCATCGCCGACGATAGAGCCCCAGGCCGCGACCGGATCGCTGTGCTGCGCTTTCGCCTCGCGCCACAGCTTGAGCAGACGCTTGCGCATCAGCGGGTATTTCAGCCGGTTGGCGCTGTACAGGTACCAGGAGTAGCTGGCGCCGCGCGGGCAGCCGCGCGGTTCATGGTTGGGCAGATCGGGCCGGGTACGCGGGTAGTCGGTTTGCTGGGTTTCCCAGGTCACCAGGCCATTCTTCACGTAGATCTTCCAACTGCAGGAACCGGTACAGTTCACGCCGTGGGTGGAACGCACCACTTTGTCGTGCTGCCAACGGCTGCGGTAGCCGTCTTCCCAGTCGCGGTTGGTGTTCAAGGTCTGGCCGTGATCGCCAGAAAAAGGCTCCGCCAACTGCTTGAAATAGCGGAAACGGTCTAAAAATTTGCTCATCCGGAATGCTCCTGAAGGCTCTTGTCGTTATAAGAAGACATGCTCAATCTGCCGCCAGCCTACTGACGGCCAACCGGCGGCAAATTGATTGCGATCAAGAGAAAGCGGGAGGCGACACGCGTATCGGGTGAGAAATACCACCAAAGTATAGGTGCGGAAAATGATGTTAATTGATTGAATTTAAATGAATAAAAGAGGCCGTCATGACAAAGGCTGGCGGAAGGGAGGCAAGGCGGGGTATTTGGGGGTAGAACGCGGGAGAGACCTCCCGCGTGACGTTCACTCGACGCATTCAGCGTTGGAGCCACAGCGTCGCGGTGCCCACGGCGGGCAACGCCAGCTGGATCTCCGCCCCCCCATCCTGCTGCCGCCAGCCCGCCGGAAGGCGCAATCGGGTGCTTCCCTCTCGATAGTAAGGATTGGCTACCAGCAGCAAGGCGCGATCGCCCAGAATAAACATCCGCGCCGGCATTTGCGGATCGCTTCCCGCCAGCGGCGTCGATTTTCCCGTCAGCAGATAAGGGGTGAAAGCGGCAATTTGCTGCGACACGGCAGCCACACCGCGCCAGGTGGCGTCAAACTCCCGTTGGTCGAAGCGGCCGGTTTTGCGCTTGTAAAACAGATCGGTATAGGAATAAAACAGCAGCCCCTTGGCGCCGCCGATCAGCGCCTGCCAGGCCTGGTTGCGGATTTCCGCCTCTGACGGCGGATGTGGCTTACGGCGGGCGTCATAAGCGGCGTGATCCATGATTTGCATCACCACCCAGGCCCCGCGCGATTGGCGGGCGGCCTGCACCGTGAGTTCGGTATAACGCGTGGTGCGCGTCAGATCGCTATCGTTCCCCACCGGGTAAGGGTCGGTCGCCAAAATGTCGCTGCTGTTGAAGTGAGCGTCCAACTCCCCGGTTTTGTTCAACACCTGGAAGGTGGGATGATCGCCGTCAAGCTGCTTTATTTGCAGGTTTTTTTCCTCGATCTTATCGAGATATTCCGGCCCCAGCTCATCGTTGATGTACCAGGCGAGCAGGTTGGGCTGAGAGCGCAAGCGCTGCACATACCAGGCCGTCAGCGCCGCGTAGTCGCCACCACGCACGGGCGGCGCGAAGCGGCTGCCGCTGTACTGATCTTTGACGGAGTAAATCACCAGCAGCCCGCGCTGGCGTGCGTTGCGGAAAAAGGCGTAAGGATCTTTCTTTTCCCCATAATCATAATTCAGCACCGTGTTGAATCCCGCCGATGCGATGCGCGCCAAATGCTCATCGGTCGCCACGTTGGCATAAATGCCCAACGGGAAAAGCCGCTGACCATCGCGCAGGGTAAAGCCTTCGCTGTCGATCGCCACTTTGGCCGCAGGCTGCCCGACGCGAAAAGACAGCTCGCTGCCCTGTGCCGGCTGGGATTGCTGCCCGATGACCTGCTGACGCAGGCGGTATTCCCCCTGGGCCAGGCCGGTCGGCAGTGGGTATTCGATACGGCGCTGCCCTTCAACCTGATAACGGTCGCGGCTACTGTGAACAACCTGCCCCTCGGCATTGAGCAATTCGCTCTCGACCTGCAAATGCTGCGGCTGCGGAGTGACCAGCAGCGTGTCGACCTTCCCCTGTGCCGACGCGCCGAGCTGATACAACGCCGGCGTAGGCGCTCGAGCACACGCATAGGCGTCGTCAAACCAGGCGGTACCGGTGCTCCCCTTGCGCAGATAGACGCCAAAAGTGACTCGCGCCGCCTGCGGCGGCACGGTATAGCTGGCGCTCACCTGCCGCCAGCCGCTGTCGCCGGTCACCCCTGCCGGATAGCTGCCTTCCAGAAAGCGCCCCTGCGCATCGAAGCTCTGCAGGTAAACCCCGGCGCCGCCGTCGCGGCTTTGCCCGCGTACGCCATGGGTCTTGAGCCAGACGCCGAAATCGATCGTCTGCCCGGGCGCAACCCGCAGCGCCTGGCTGAAGGTTCGGTACTGCGCCGCATCTGCATTGTCATAACGCAGACTACCACGGCCGCTGTGCGCATCGCCGTCGGCCTGTGCGCCCTGCGCACGCCAGCCGCTGAGCCCCTGCTCAAAGCCGGGGTTGGCCAACAGATTGGGTTGGCAGCTCTGCGCCAGAGCCGAAGCGCTCCACCAGGCGCAACAGCCCAGAGCCGCCATCTGATACATCCCCTTCATGGTCATTTCCTTTTCACCACGGCGTTGAACAGGTAAGTGGCGAACAGATAGCAGGATTTCTGGTAAGACAGCCCCAAATGCTGACGGTAAATCCGCCATTGCCAGTCCGCGGCGCGGATTTTGTTGCCCGACAGCGAGTGGGTAGACAATCGGTAACAGGCCAGCGGTTCGGGAATGCAGTAGGCCAGGCCGTTACGCGCCTTCTGCAGCACCGCCAGCCACATCAAATAGTCCTCATGACCCACTTTTTGCTGATACACCTTGCCGATGCGCTTCTGGTTGTAGATGCCGGTGAGATTGCCGATCCAGTTGCTTTTCAACATGTCCTGATAGCCAATAAGCTCATCCGCGCCGCGGGTGTTTTTGATCAATTTCAGGTCGTCTTCGAAGGTGTAATAATGGGAACACACCACGTCATAGCGGCGGGTTTGCAAAATGCTCGCCTGGCGCGACAGCTTGTTGGGGAGCCATACGTCATCACTGTCGCAGAAGGCGATATAGTCGCCCTTCGCCGCCTCAATGCCGATGTTGCGCGTTTCCGCCACGCCCTGGTTATGCTCATTGCGTATGTAGGTGAGGCGATCGTGGATAAACGGCCGCACCACCTCGGCAGTATCGTCGGTGGACGCATCATCGATCACATACAGGTGATAATCGGTAAATCGCTGATTCAGCACACCCAGGATCGACTCTTTAATAGAGTGCGCCGCATTGTAGGCCGGCATTATCACGGATATCTTTTCCATTCTGTCCTCACTCGGTGAGCTGTTGCCACTGGGGATAAATACGTTCGGGAGAAAAACGACGGGACTTCTCTAACGCGGCGAGAGAAAAGTGCTCGCGCAAACCCGGATCGAGCATCAGTTTGATCACCCCTTCGCTGAAGGCGGCGGCGTCGTCATCGGGCACCAGATAGCCGTTGACGCCATCATCTATCAACTCGGCCGGGCCGGTCTTGCAGTCGTAGGCCACCAGCGGCAGGCCGAAACTCATGGCTTCGATCAGCACCATCGGCAACCCCTCATAGCGAGAAGTCATCAAATACAGGCTGGCTTGGCGATAATAGGCCGCCACGTCGGCGGTGGCCGGCAGCAGGCTCACCTGCCGCTCCAACCCGGCCTCTTCAATCTGCCGCCGCAATGCGTCGCGCTCCGGACCGTCGCCAATAATCAGCAGCTGCCAATCCGGCGCCTGCGCCGCCACTCCTCGCCACAACGCGATCAGACGATCGAAGCCTTTCTGATTGCTCAATCGCCCCACCGCCAGCGCCACCTTTTTCTGCAGCGCCGGCGCCGGCGCTTGCGCGCCAAACGGTGAAACGTTCTCGATCACCCGACATTTCCCGGCACCCACCCAGCGAGCGATGGCGTCGCTATCTTGCCGCGTCAGGAAAATCACGCAATCGGCCAGCCGATAAACCAACAACTTCAACCACTTAAATACGCACGGATACTGGTGAAAGCTGACGTGCTCACTCAATAGCAGCCGGCTGCGGGCGCAAAACAAGCGCAGAAAAGGCGTCATCACCACCGACAGTTTCCCCATGGAAACGGTAATGATCACGTCCGCGCGTTCACGCCGCAGTGCCAATGCAAGCCGCCATGGCCAGAACAACGAATCGCCACCGCCGCAGCGCAGCCGGACATCGCTCGCTAGCGGAAAGAAGCTCCGATCGCCAAACAGCGAAAACACCGCCACGTCGTAGCCCGGCAGACGCGCCAGCGCATTAGCCAATCCGCTGGCGACCCGTTCAGTACCGCCCTTACCCGCTATATTTTCGATAACGATGATTACCTTGCGTGGTTGCATATCATCTCCTGAATCCCTGGCGCACATTGCGCAGCAGCCGGCCGCCCACCGAGAACAACCCCAACCGCGCCAGACAATCGCCATACCATTTGATCATCTTGAACTTGCCGCTCAGGCTGCGCCGCACGATGCGTGACGAGTAATAATTAAACGCCTGGGCGTTTTCTGAATACAGCGAGGCCAGCAGATGCTTGCAGGCGAATCCGCTGATATGGCGATCGCTGGGGCTGAGGAACGTATTGATAAAGCGGTCGCTGGCTTCCAGATTAAGCTTCGCCGTCATGCGCCCGTAGCGCCCTACGTCGAGAAACACGCCGCCGCCGGCGTCGTGAGCCACATGCGCGCCCAAATTGGTGGCATTGACCAGAAAGCCCCAATCCTGATGCTTATTGAGAAACTCGGGAAATAAAAAGCGGCGATCGCTTTTTTTACGTATGCTGATGGTGGATGAACGAATATCGCCCATTTCCAGAAAAAGGAAATCCTCGCCGGAAGAACCCGATTTATAGTGGAAGTTGAAGTCACGTACCGAATCGCCGCTCACCTCCGCATAGTTACCGAAGATAATATCAATCTGACGATCTTCATGTTTATTCATGCGTCGAATAATATAGTTGGTCGTAAAGTAATCATCAGAGTCGAGGAAAAACACGATCTCCGATTGCGCCAGCTTGATACCCAAGTTACGTGATACCGCCGCATTGCTCTTCTTCTTTTTCTCATGCAGCATCACGTTGCTATTGGTCGCTGCTATCTGGCGAATATATTTGATGTCATCCTCGTCAGAGCAATCATCAACCAAAATCACCTGATAGTCGAACCCTTGACAAGCGTTGAAAATCCGCTTCAGAGTTTTAGGCAGGTAGCGCGCACTATTATAAATAGGGATCACGATCGAGAAATCCATTTCTTAACCCTCCAGTTTAGAATTTATCATTTCTTTTCCACGGCAAAGCAACAATAACGACACATTAAATACCGGGACCAAAAAATAGGTTTCCGTCAACGTTGTTAACAGGAAAACGACCACCACCCAGCGCATGAATCGACTCAGCCTTCGCATATTCCCCAACAGGTGAAAGTAACAGAAAAGCATGACAACAGAGGCGATGCCACCGGCCGAATAAAACATGGCAATGAAGAAGAAATCGACAGGCTTATAAGGTTCTATATTCATGCCAAACAGCGGATTGGGCAGTCCCACCGCCTGAAACATCTGCCAGGAGAACCAGACTCGCCCGGTCAACGCCTGGTTCAAGAGGACGTCCAATGCCGGATTGCTCCCCCAGAGCATAACGCTGGCGAATTGAAAGCCAACAATGATCAGCGTCAGCACGATGCAGACTTTTCTATTGGGGGCGACACGCAGCAGCGGCGCTAGCCAAAACAGCAATAACATCAACAACGCCAGCATAAAACAGGTGCGAGAATAGGAATACATCAGCACCGGGAGAATTAACGCCGACACCGCCAACGACGCGATATTTTTCATTCCACGCGTTAATTTTGCATGATCGATCAGGCACAGCAGTGTGGAGAACAAGGCAAAAGAATAATACGCCAGGGTATTCGGGTTATCGAAACCCAGCGTTAATCTGTTGCCGTAACGTTCATCAAGGTAAACAAACCCATTGGTGTAAAAGCTATAGGGAATGACCATCAGCAACCCTGCCACCACAAAGGCGATGGCAAACATTTCAGCGCCACGTCCCATGTCTATGCGGCGAAATAAAATGATCACCGCCGTGCTGAATACCGCGCCAAACAGATAATCACCATGCCCGGTGGCAATATTAACCAGAAACAACAGAGCCAAAAAACCCGCAACCGCCTTTTCCGCCAGCGTAGCGATAAAAAATGCATAACCGACATAGAGCAACATCAGGCCATTAAGCCCCATCACGGTTTTATTAATCAGCTCGCTGTTGAACGATCCCGAGGTCAGGAAGGTTTTCACGAAAAACATCAGCAGAAAGGTCAATACGATGGATTGATTGACTAAATCCCGCGACTGATTATAACCGGCGTTGGCATGCATCTGAAAATTGGAGGCGACTCTTTGCATAAGTGTTTACTCAGTAAAATAACTGCCCCATTCCTGCTCAATGTTTTTCGGCATCAGCTTGCTTAACCCCGCGCCAGGCGTAAACGTCAACTCGCCGAAATACACCTTCTCGCCGACCTGGTAGAAATCCACGCGGACATAAGAGAACTGCTGCGCGGCCTGGCGAGCCAAACGCGTCATTTCTTCCAGCCGTGTGGGGCGCGGCATCGGTTCGTCGGCATTCGGTAAGCTGATACGGATTTCGGTGCGGTTCCAGTCGATATCAAAAATGTCGCGGCGATGAGTGCCGAAACGCTGATAATCCACCTGAATGAACATGCGGATTTCATGATTGTCGTTGAAACAATGAAACTTGATATCGTTCGGCACCTGCTCGCCATCCAGCAACATGCGCTCCACCATGATGCAGGGTTCGATACCCAGATAATGTTTTTCGCGGCTCTGCTCGTAAAAGTTACTGTGCATCCAAGAGTTGCTGAGATCGTACAACTCCGCGTAGCTCACCTGCCGCTTGTCGAACACCAATCGGTTATAACCGCTGCCGTGGTTGGCTTTCAGCACGAAGGCGTTGGGCAACTGCCTGAACATGTCGTAGCTGAGCTCAGTGCCATGCGCATACAGCTCCACCAGATACTCCTCGCCCCACAGGCCGGCGATAAATTCGCGTACCTTGAACTTGTCCGACAAGGTGGTGTAGATGCTGCGCGGGTAAATCTTGCGACGCATGATCTTTTCGCTGAAACCGGTCGGTTTTGACAGGTGCGGCAGCTTCTTGAAATAGAGCGCGTATTTAACCTGATGGTGCCAGGCATCGGGTAGGCGCTTGGAAATGTTTTTAACCAGGGTATTTAACATGCTCTCTCCTTAATTTGCTGACAAGACGCGGCAGGCAGTAAAAACAGGTCAGCTGCAGTCGGGTAATTTTTCCACCACGAAATAGACTATTCAGCACAAAGAACGAAATGAATTCCGCCAACAGCGTAGACACCGCCGCCCCGGTCAGGCCATAGCGCGGGATCAGCAGCAGATTCATCACCACGTTCGCCACAGCCACCAACGGCATCTTGATGGCGATAAAGCGATAGCCGGCGAACAGCACGATGCTGCGGTAGGAAACCGTCCCCATGACCGAGAACAGCGAGGTCAGCGTACAAATAGCCAGGATGCTGGCAGCCGGTTGGAAAGCGGCACCGTACAGCAGCGCAATGGCCGGGTGGGCGAACCACCATAGGCCCAGCAACACCGGCAACGACAGGCCCAAGACCACCAGATAAAGCACCCGGATACGGTATTCCTGCTCCAACGGATCGCGACAGCTGGCAATGCCCGGCATCAACGAGGTGATCAGCGCCATCGGCACGAAAACCCAGCCTTGGCTGAGGGTGGTGGCGGCACTGAACCAGCCTACCGCCTGCTCGCCGACCAGATTGCCCAGCATGATTTGATCGATGCGGGTATAGATCACTATCGACAGGCTGGAGATGGCCAACGGCAGGCCCACCTTGAGCAAATAACGACCATAGCGCCCGGCCTGGCGTGGCGTAACCCGCAGCGAGGCCGCAGCTTCCCCACGGAATAACCAGAGGCGCGCCAGGTAAGGTACGGCGCTGCTGAGGATGTAGGGTACCGCGAACCACACCAGCGGCAGCGCGGCGCTCACCAGCGCCAGCCGCAGTCCGATCGACAGCAGCAGCGCCAGGTTGTTGATCAGCGTATTGCGTTTCGACTGCAGGCGGGCATCGTAATAAATCTTGTACACGTCCTGAATCGAGAAATAGGCGCTGACAAGCAGCAACAGCGTCATCAGTTGACTGGCGGGCGATTGGCTGAAATAGCTCCATGTCAGCATCGGCAGCGCCACCACCAGGAACAGCCAACGGCGCAGGCGTATTGACGCCAGCATCAGGCGAATGCCGCTCGGCTGTCGGCGGGCGACGCGGTTGAAAATGATGCTGTCGGCGCCCAACTGCACCAGTGGCACCACGATGGCAATCGTCGCCAACAGATAGTTGAGCGCGCCAAACTGCGCGGGCCCCAGATAGCGCGCAACGTAAATGGAGACGAAGATGCCGGACAGGCTGAGCGAAACGCGTTCGAGCATCAGCCACAGAGCATTGGTGATAATGGCCTTCACCCGCTTATTCTCCCGCCTGCGGGCGATCTTCCCGATGGCTTGGGTAGGCGAAGTTGTAGTAGCTCATGTCGGTTGCCGCCTTCTTCACCATGCCGTTGAGGATCACGCCCTTGATCCCCACCCCATTCTGTTCGAAACGGCGCATGCTGGTTTCGATCTGCTTGACGGTGTTGACCTCAAAACGCACCACCAGCAGCGAGGTGCCCGCGTGATTGCCGACGATCGCCGCATCCGTCACCGCCAGAATCGGCGGCGTATCGATCAACACCAGATCGTAGTTTTGCCCGGCCCAGCGCAGAAAATCGGCGAAACGGCGATGCATCAGCAGTTCGGACGGGTTAGGCGGCACCTGGCCGCGCGGCACGAAATCCAGATTGGCGATGGCGGTTTTCCGCACCGCCTCTTCCGCCATCACGTTGCCCACCAGCATGTCGGACAGGCCCTTATGGCCATCGTCCGCCAGCCAGCGGTGCAGGAAGCCTTTGCGCATATCGGCGTCGATCAGCAGCACCCGCTGCCCGGCCTGCGCCACCACCACCGCCAGGTTGGTACTGGTAAAGCTCTTGCCGCTTTCCGGGCTGGCACCGGAGACCATCAGAATGTTGTTTTTGGCCTCCAGCATGGCGAAATGCAGGCTGGTGCGCAGGCTGCGGATCGCTTCCACCGACAGATCCGTCGGTTCGGCCACCGCCAGGATCGGCAAGCGCCGGCCGCCGGATTTAGGTAGCAAATGACGCTGTTCGCGGTTGCGCTTCACCTGCCATGGCGACAGCGGCACGGTGGCGTAGACGTTGATGCCCCGTCTCTCCAGGGTATCGATATCATTGATGCCGCGATGGAAAGCCGCGCGCAACAGCACGACCGAGGCGGCGCCCGCCGCGCCCAGCAGCAGCGCCAACAGCACGATCAACGCCTTTTGCGGCTTAATCGGCCGGATAGCGGTTTCCGCCTCGTCGATGATGCGAACGTTGCCCACCGTGCCGGCCTTGCTGATGCTCAGCTCCTGCTGTTTGTTCATCAGTTGCATGTAAACCTGTTGATCCACCTGCACGTCGCGGGTGAGGCGCAGGATCTCCTGCTGCATTTTCGGCAGCGTCTGCACCTGTTTACCCAGCCGCGCCTTTTCCGCCTCCAGCGTGGCGCGCTTTTCCAGCAGCGCCCGGTAAGCCGGGTGCACACGGGTATAGAGCTTGGAGATCTCCGCTTCCTTGAAGGTCAGCTCGTTGAGCTGGGCCTCGAGCTGCACCTGAGTATCCAGCACCGATTTGGCTTCCAGCGACAGATCCACCGAGTCGTTTTGCTGGCGGAATTGATTGAGCTGGGTTTCGGCGTTGTTCAATGAGGTTTGCGTTTGCGGCAGCTGCTCTTGCAGGAACGCCAGCATACGCTGCGTCTCTTCCGTTTTGCGATCCACGTTCTGCTGCAGATAGTTATCGGTGATGTTCTTCAGCATCGCCTCGGCATTCTGCGGATCTTCGCTCGGCAGCGTAAAGGTTATGATGCCGCTGTCCTTGCCACCCGGCACCACGTCCAGGTATTTGCGCAGATCGTCCACCGCTTTTTGACGCGCGACTTTAACCACGGTGAAGCTGGCGCCCGGTGCCGCGTCCAGCGCCGAGACGGTCATGTTCCAATCGCCCTGCTTCACCGGCTGCCCGACAATCCCACTGAACAGTTTGTCGCCGTCATAGCTCAACTCGTAATGCTGCCCGTCGCGCACCGTCAGCGTCAGCGATTCGTCCTGCATGTCCGCCGGCGTCGTCAGCGTGGCAATGTCCAGGACCGGCGGTTTTTCGCCGCTCAGCCGGGCAAAACCTTTGCCGAACACCGGGAAATAGTCCGGGCTGACGCGCACCGTCAAGCCGAGGGCGTCCACCGTTTTGCCGAGCACGTAGCGTGACTTGACCAACGTCACCTCATCCTGCGTCGCTGAACTTTGCCCCATCGAGCTGTCCAGCGTTTCACGCAGCAGCGAATCGCCGGATAGCTGCTTCTCCACCTGCACCACCGCCGTAGCCTGATACACCGGAGTGGCCAACAGGGCGTAAGCGACACCCAGCACGCCGGCCAAACCGGTCACGACGGCGATCCGCCAACGGTTATCCCACAGCGGCCCTACCAGACGCTCCCACTCCAGCTTTTCATCTTGTTCGGCCACCATCACAGACAGCGCATTGTTTTTCATCTTCTGTTCCTTATTCACCCTGCGGAGTTACCAGTTGCGCAAGCGCAAGGTAGCCTCGCTGAGATCGTTAAAGCTGCTGATGGTCGGCACCAGCTGGCTGATCAAACGGTTCCAGCGCGCGACCGGCGCCGCAGTGACGTACACGACATCGTAAGGTTGCAGCTGGAATTCGGCGCCCATTGCCAGCGCGCTGGCGTCGGAGAGATCGAACTGATACAGCGTCGCCAGCCGCTGAGGCGCTTTACCGCCGCTCGGCCGGATCACGAACACCCCGGTCGCATCCGCCACCGTCTGGCTGATCCCTTCGGAAGATCCGAGGGCTTCGGTCAGGGTCATGCCGCTGCGATCCATCTTCAGCGTCGTTTGTTTGCCCACCTCGCCCATCACGAACACTTTCAATTCGTCATTGCGCGGAATGTAGAGGATGTCACCCGGTTGCAGCAGCGCGTTCTGGCTGATGTCGCCGCGCTGCATCAGCGCCTGCAACGAGATAGCGCGCTCCTTGCCCTGATGGGTCAGCACCACGTTGCGCCAGTCGGCGTTGTCCGTCAGGCCGCCGGCGGCGTTGATCGCATCCAGGATGGTCAACGGCACGTTGGTGATCGCCTGTTGACCGGAGGTTTTTACCTCGCCGGTCACGTAGGCCTTTTGCGAGCGGAAAGCGGCGATGCTGACGTCCACCTGCGGGCTTTCCACATACTGCGCCAGACGGCCGGCAATCAGGCTGCGCACTTCGGTGACGGTCTTGCCCACCACCGCCACGCGCCCGATATAGGGATAAAAGATCGTGCCATCTGCATGCACCCAGTTGCCGGTGTCGCTGGCGCTGCGGTACTGCCCGGCCGGCGTGGTCAACTCGGGGTGATCCCAAACCGTGACGTTCAACACGTCGCCGACGCCGATGCGGTATTGATAGCTCTGCAATCGCTGGTCCAGCGCCGGATTCGGCCGGGCGACCGGCTCTACACGCCGCATTTTCTGCAGCAGCATCGGCGACATGCGATAAACCTGTACCTGGTTATTCAAATCGAAATCGTCGTCCTGCTGCACGACGATGGCTTTTCCACTGGTCGGTAAATGCGAGCCGGGGACCACCGTACAACCGCTCAATAGCGCAGAGGTACAGACCAACGGCATCAAAAGAGGCAAATGAAAATTCATGGGGGTACCGTGATAGACGGGCTGCTGCCGCAGCCCGTGAAAAGATTAACGGCCAACGGTCGGGTTGTCGCTAAGCACCGTTGCCTGGCGCGGTTCACGCAGCATGGCGAAATAACCGCAAAAACAGAGTAGAAACGCCACCAGCATCAGGCTTTCCTGCAACTTCAACACTTCGCTGCAAATGCCGATGCAGGCCAGCGTCACCGCCAGCATGGTGCTCATCGCCAGCGCCTGACGCGCATTAAGCCCGCGACGCATCAGAATATGGTGTAAATGGTCGCGTCCCGCTTTGAAGGGGCTTTGGCGGCGCAACAGGCGACGCACCATCACGGTCACCATGTCCATCAGAGGAATGGCGATCAACCACAGCGCGGTGACCGGGCGCATCACCGCCTGCGGCCCCTGAGTCGCCAGCAATACCAGCCACAGCACGCTGAAACCAATCACCATGCTGCCGGCGTCACCCATAAAGATCTTGTTGCGCGCGCCGAACAGGCTCAGGTTAAACAAGAGGTACGCCGCCAGAGCGACGATCAGGCCCAGGCACCACAGCGCCAGGTCCTCCCGGCCGCCCAGTCCGAACACAATGGCCAACGCGACGAAGGTAACGCAGGACAAGGCGCCCAGTTGCCCATCGATACCATCGACCATGTTGTAGGCGTTGATCGCCCCCCAGACCGCCAGCGGCGTGAGCAGCAACGCGCCATAGCCAAGCATCACTTCCTGATGCCCCCAGACATAGCCCAGCGAGGAAAGCTGCATCCCTGCCGCCAGCATCATCGCCAGCGCGATCCCTCCCTGCACCATGACGCGCGGCGCCACGGGCAGATCAAAGCGGTCATCCAGCACGCCCAACACCACCAGCGCCGTGACGCACAGCAGGTAGATCGAGCTGTCGGGCAACCAGGCGGGTTGCCACAGCGTCATCAGCATCAGCGTCAGGTACACGGCGATACCACCGACCAGCGGAATATGCCCCAGATGTTGCTTGCGCGCATTGGGCTTATCCACCAGCCCCACCGCCAAGGCGGCCCGACGGGCAATAAGCACCCACGTCACCGCCAGCACAAATATCACGCTCAGTTGATATAACATCGTTCCTCCAGCGAATAAGCACGCTACCGCCCTTGAGTTACAGCTCCCAATGCGCTATTAACAAAAACAAAATTGATCCTGCCAGGATATAAGTCAGCATGAGTTAATCCTGAAAAATGCAGATTTATCCGCTTGTCGGCGGAAATAGGTAAATAACGTCAGCGTGCGGTTAAGTTATCTATCAGAAAACTCATGTTTAATGGTTCTTTCGATTGCCGAATCAAGTTCAACCGGCGCCACGAAATTATTCTGCACACTACTTTTAAATTGCGTTCTGGCGCAGAATTTCTGCACTCTGACGCGACTGATTGGGAATTTTTTTCGACTTATTTTACTCACGACATCCAATGCGGTTGCGCCGCATATTCCTACGGCGTAGGGAATGCGAATCGTCTTATTTTCTCGACCCAGCGAAGAGGAGATAACGTCGACCAATTGATTCATCGTGAAGTCCGGTTTATCGACGTAGTTGCTGACCTGATAAGTTGACTGTTGATCCAGTGCATGTTCCAGTCGAGCGGCAATATTTTCAACGTAGGCCATCGATTTCATATTATTGCCGCTGCCAATCATTACAAATCGGCCGCTGGCGATCTGACGGAATAGGTTATACACGTTGCCGCGGTTGCCTTCCCCGAATACCACCGTCGGGCGGATGATGGTCAATTTGTTGGTGCTGTCCGCCTTACGCCAGGCCTCATAAACATATTCCGCTTCGAGCTTGGACTTGCCGTAATGGTTGAAGGGTTCAAAACGTCCCCCTTCGTCGGTTTCCTGTTCAACGAACCCGTAAACGGCAACCGAAGAGGTGAAAATGATTTGGCGAATATTCAATGCGGAGGCGGTCATGCAGACATGGCGTGCGCCTTCAACGTTGACCTGATAATAGAGCGAAATGGGATCGACATTGTCCTGGTGCTCCGCCGCCAGATTAATGATGGCATCACAGCCCGCCAGTGGTTCTTGCAAAGTCTGGGGTTGCGTCACATCGCCATACTGATAGAGAGCAGGAAAATGTGCACTGGGTTGCTTATCAACGATGACCAACGACAGGTCGTCGCGCATACTGAGACGTTTCGCCAGGCGTGTTCCGATAAAACCGGAACCCCCGATAATAGCTACTTTACGCTTATCCATAATTTGTCACTCAGCAGGTTCTCATTATTCCTGTCACCATGGCGGAAACAGGACGCTAATATGCGTTAGGTAATGAGTTCCAGACTGGACAAATCGAACCTGGCTTTCAAATAACAAATAATGAAATAAAAGATTTCACTAAATGTGAAATTATCGCTAAAGATAAAACCTCATTCAGTGCTAATTTTTAACATCGTAAGCGACTTGATATTGCAAGGTTTTATTAGGCAATATGAGATTAATCCGACCCTTGCCAGGTGTAGAAGAGGTCTCATATTTTACCGGCAATTTAAGCTGGCCTTGCTTAGGGTCGACGCATTCAATGGTCGCCTGCTCCATGCTCTCTCCCTGGTACAAACAGAACAAGGTTTGCGGGCTGTTGGTATGAGGGTTGTTCAGCGTCAGCGTCAACACGACGCGCGTGTTGTTCTGAATATCATTGATCACCGGCGGGCGGGTTTGGTTACCCAGGACATATGAAAAATGTGAAATAACCAGCAAAGAAGCGAATACCGTCAGGTATTTCACTACGCGGCTGGCAGGCATGGTGAAAAAACGGCGCATCGTCGCCGACTTCTTTTCCTGTGTCGGTGTCTTGGATGACTCCATCGTTGCGACGGGCGCAGCGACAAGCGTCGATTTACGCGGCTTATCTATTTTCTCTTCGTTGATTTCAGGCGGTTCATTTTCATTTTCAGAAAGTTCCGCTTGAATATCATCACCAATATCATTGTCACCATTTAATATATCATCGCCAGCGTAGTCTTCATCTTCGGATATAAAGTGAAAAACGGCTTGATTTTCCACCTTGTAACCCAAGCGAGGAATAGTTCTGATAAGCGTGTGTTCCGCATCGCTAATTTTCTGACGAATAGATTTAATTGTTTGATTTATCGTCGAATCTGAACAATAAGTTCCTTTCCAGATATTTTCTATAATTTCCGTTCGGGTAACCAGTTCTGGTGATCTGGCGACAAGCAGCGAAAGAATTTGATACTCCTTCCAACGCAGACGGAATTTCTCCCCGGCAGGAGTCAGAACATCGAGATTCCTAATCTTTATTCTTTTATCAAGATTCACTTTTAATTTCCTTAGCGTGCCTGTCCTGCACACTTTGTATAGAAATATCAAAAAATGTTCAAGAAATTAAATGTAAACTCAACAGGTTGCATCCATTGGATATTGGCTTTTATAAAAATTTTCTGATTTCATTTTTTACATTAGGCCTTATTGAGGATGTTATGTTTATCCAAATGACTCTATTTCCCTGTTGGCAACATGGATTTCTTTCATCGTTACCGTAAAATTCAAACGAGCACCTCATTGATTTAAAAAGAAAAAACCAACAGTGTTGTTTGATTGTTAATCGAATAAAATTGTGAAATTTCATTCCGTGCCGTGAATTCATCCTGTTTTTCCACCTAATCTGATTGCCAGATAGACTACAAAAAGCCGGAAAAAACAGAATGAGAGTTATCTGATTTAACCCCGACATTCATTCCACTCGGCAGGCGCAGCATCTAAGACAAAACCCTATTGCTGATTTTATAGCAATCGCACTAATTATGCCTTACCCTCTCGGAAATTTCATTTAACCTGCGGGAAAGACATTAATATTTTAATGTAAGAATACTCCCAACAAAACGAAAAAACCGTGCAAATAATATAATCCCTTTGCGCGAAAGCATTCTGACATTGAGAGATAGTGCTATAAAAAAAGAAAAAAATGGCAAGCGGAGATGAGAATTTTACCTAAAGACAGAAAATTTCACTGAGGAGGGGAGGAGAGAAGACTCGGGATGAGCGAAATATCCCTCCCCTGCCGGGAAGGGATAGAGAAAGCCATTTGATACTCAGGCCTTTTTCTTACGGCCATACACCGCCCAGGTGATCACCACGCACAGGATATAAAACACCAGGAACACCTTCATCGCCCCGGCCGGCGAACCGGTCAGCGCCAACGAGGTGCCGAACGCCTGAGGAATGAAGAAGCCGCCGGCGGCGCCAATCGCCGAGATAAAGCCCAATGCAGCGGCGGAATCTGTCACCGCTTCACGCTGTGCGCTCTCATCGCTGCCACCGGCCGCTTTAACGCGATCGACAGTGATTTTACGGAAAATGACGGCAATCATTTGGAAAGTCGAGCCGCTGCCGAGGCCCGCGGTGAGGAACAGCACCATAAAGATACCATAGAAGGCGATGAACGAACCGCCCTCACCCGCATTCGGCAACGTCAGGAACAACAGTGCAGCGAAAACGGCCATCACCACAAAGTTGATCAACGTCACCCGTACGCCGCCGAAACGGTCAGACAGCGCACCGCCAACCGGCCGCGCCAGCGCCCCGAGGAATGGGCCGAAGAACGCATAATGCAGGATCACCACGTCCGGGAACTGCGTTTTCGACAGCATGGCGAAACCGGCGGAGAAACCGATGAAGGATCCGAAGGTTGCGAGGTACAGCAGGCTCAGCATCCACAGATGCCCGCGCTTGAGCACCGGCAGTTGCTGACGCAACGATGCCTTGGCCGCCGCCAGATCGTTCATGCCGAACCAGGCCGCCAGCGTGGCAACCAGCAGGAATGGCACCCAGATCCAGGCGGCATTTTCCAGCCACAGCTGGCCACCCTCTGCCTGATTTTGCGCCGTGCCGCCAAACAGGCCAAACAGGCTGAAAGAGATCGCCAGCGGCGCGACCAGCTGCATGACGCTGACGCCCAGATTCCCCAACCCGCCGTTGAGGCCCAGTGCGCCGCCCTGACGCGCTTTCGGGAAGAAGAAGCTGATGTTGGCCATGCTGGAGGCAAAGTTGGCGCCGGCGAAACCGCACAGCAGGGAAATGATGACGAACACGCTGTACGGCGTGCTGCTGTCCTGCACCGCGAATCCCAACCACAGGCACGGCACCAGCAGGAAGCAGGTGCTGATAGCGGTCCAGCGGCGGCCGCCAAACAGCGGGATCACGAATGAATACGGCACGCGTAAAATAGCGCCCGAGACCGACGGCAGCGCCGTCAAAAGGAACAGCTGGTCGGTGGTGAAGTTGAAGCCGACCTTGTTCAGATTGACCGCAACGGCGCTGAACAGCATCCAGACGCAGAAGGCCAATAGCAGACAGGGAATGGAAATCCACAGGTTGCGGGTGGCAATACGATGGCCACGCTGCTGCCAAAAGGCGCTGTCTTCAGGACGCCAGTCCTGAATCAGCGCACCGGTTTTCTTTGATGAAGGCGTTGCAAGTTGCGACATAAAAACCTCAGACACGGGGGATCATTCCGCACACCCTAGGGGGCGGCCCCGGCGGCAAAGTTGATGTATATCAACCCGAGTGCAAGTAGTTGGCGACGTAAATAGCGCCTTCATCCCCTTAGGGGTACGCCCCAATTAAAAATTAAATTAATTAAAATCAATGCATTGAAAATAAAATACTCATCACCTTCATCGTTTCGCCCCGCCATCGGAAACTAATGGGTACTTCATTCGAGGTATGGGGTTATGCTCAGGGATAATCAAAAATACGGCTGAATCGTTACTTGTTTACTCCCGCCGCCGCCTTCGCCCCCGAGCTTCAGCGGCGCAAAATGCCAGGAATCCGCGCTTATGAAACGCCTGTTGGCTCCGCTTTCGATCGTAAATCAGGTCGCCCTGCTGATGTTGCTGTCGGGCATTCTGGGCGTGGCCGGCATGGGGATTTCCGCCTGGATGTCGCAGAGCATTCAGGGCAACGCGCACGCCATCAACAAGGCCGGTTCGCTGCGCATGCAAAGTTACCGGCTGCTGGCGCAGGTGCCGCTGGATGAACGGCACGAAACGCTGATCCGGGAGCTGGAGCGCGACGAAAACAGCCCCGACCTGCAGCGTTCGGTGGAGCAGGAAGGGCTGACGCAACCTTTCAACGCCTTGCGCGACTATTGGCAACAAACCTTGCAGCCTCGCCTGCGAACCGCACAGCGCCCGGCTGACGCCGCGCCGCAGGTGGCGCACTTCGTACAGCTGCTGGATAAGCTGGTCTCGGATATCGACAGGCAAACCGAGCGCCGCCTGCTGATGGTGACGCTGGTGCAGGCCGGCTTCATCGCGCTGACCCTACTGCTGCTGATCGGCACCACCTGCTACCTGCGCCGCCGCTTGCTGCATCCGTGGCGACAGCTGGTGGAGATGGCGTTGGCGGTAGGCCGCGGCGATTTCAGCCGCCGCTTCGCGCAGCGCGGCCACCAGGATGAAATGGCGTCGCTCGGCGGCGCGTTGAATACCATGTCCGACGAGCTGTCGGCCACCTATAGCGGGCTGGAGCAGCGCGTGGCCGAGAAGACCGCCGACCTGCAGCAGAAAAATCAGGTGCTGAGCTTCCTCTATCGCGCCAGCCGCCTGCTGCACGCCAGCGAACCGCTGTGCAGCCGCCTGACGCCGCTGCTCAATCAACTGCAAACCCTGACGCCGCTGCGCGCCATTCAGGTACGGCTGTATGAAAACGACAGCCGGGAGCCGCTGCTGCAGCTGAGCGGCAACCAGCCGCTGCGGCCCGAGCATTGCCATAATCCGGTGTGCAGCGCCTGCCTGAACGACAGCGACCGCCAGCATCCCGACAACCCGTCGCTGAGCTGGAGCCTGAGCGACAAGCTCGGCGACTACGGCGTGATCGTGGCGCAGCATGCGCCGCAACAGCCGCTGAACGATGAGCATCGCCAGCTGATCAACACCCTGGTAGAGCAGTTGACCAGCGTGCTGGCCATCGAGCGTCAGGTCGACCACCAGCAGCAGCTGATGCTGATGGAAGAACGGGCGGCGATCGCCCGCGAGCTGCACGACTCTATCGCCCAATCGCTCTCCTGCCTGAAGATGCAGATCGCCTGCCTGCAGATGCAGGGCGAAACGCTCTCGTCCGCCAGCCAGGCGCTGGTGCAGCAGATGCGCGAAGAGCTGAACGGCGCCTATCGCCAGCTGCGTGAGCTGCTGACCACCTTCCGCCTGCAGTTGACCGAACCTGGCCTGCTGGCGGCGTTGCAATCGACGGTAGCGGAGTTCAATCCCAAACTGGGTCTGACCATCCATCTCGATTACCAACTGGGGCCGCGCACGGTGCCCGCCTACCAGGCCATTCACCTGCTGCAGATCGCCCGCGAGGCGCTCAGCAACATCCTTAAGCATGCCGCCGCCAGCCAGGTGAGCATTCAGGTCATCAACAAACGGGGCGAAGTGACCCTGAGCGTATGCGACAACGGACGCGGCCTGCCGGCCGAAACGTCTCGCCCCGACCATTACGGCTTGATCATCATGCGCGATCGCGCCAAGAGCCTGCACGGCCGCTGCGACATTTTACCGCGCAGCGGCGGCGGCACCGAGGTACGAGTCAGCTTCACGCCGGATAACCACGCCATCGACTAACGGAGACACCATGACGACAGAAACCGCCGCCACAATCTTACTGATCGACGACCACCCGATGCTGCGCAACGGCGTAAAACAGCTGATTGGCATGGACGCTCGCCTGCAGGTCATCGCCGAAGCCAGCAACGGTGAGCAAGGGGTCGCGCTGGCGGAACAGCACGATCCGGATCTGATCCTGCTCGATCTGAACATGCCCGGCATCAACGGGCTGGAAACGCTGGATCGCCTGCGCCAGACCGACCTGTCAGGGCGCGTCGTGGTGTTCAGCGTGTCCAACCATGAAGACGACGTCGTCAGCGCGCTCAAACGCGGCGCCGACGGCTATCTGTTGAAAGATATGGAGCCGGAGGATCTGCTGAAAGCGCTGCATCAGGCGGCGGCCGGGCAGATGGTGCTGAGCGAGACGCTGACGCCAATCCTCGCCGCCAGCCTGCGGGAAAACCGCCCCAGTGCCGATCGCGATATTCAGCAATTGACGCCGCGCGAACGGGATATTCTGAAGCTGATCGCTCAGGGGCTGCCGAACAAGCTGATCGCCCGCCGCCTGACCATCACCGAAAGCACCGTCAAGGTGCACGTCAAACACCTGCTGAAAAAGATGAAGCTAAAATCCCGCGTCGAGGCGGCCGTGTGGGTGCTGCAGGGTAAAAACGGTTAATCACCGCCGTACAGCGGCCCGGTTTGCGCCGGAATGGGCGGCGGCGTCAGGGTTTTGATCGGCGGCAGGTCCGCGTCTTCCCCGGTGGTCGCGGTCAGCGGCGGCGCCACTTTCAGCTCTATCCAGTTGGACGTCACGCGCTGCTGTTTATCGTCTTCCAGCGTGACCGACAGCCGATAGCTGTTGGCGGCACCCGGCGCGTCATCCCACGGCGGCACAATCGCCGTCCAGCCCTGCGGATCGTTGGCATTGTGCGGCGGCGTCAGGCTCAACGCCTGCGTATCCCCCTGCCAACTGACGTGAGAAATCCCGTTCAACGCCTTGATTTCAAGCACCAGCGGCACGGTTTCTCCCGCCTGCAGGCTCCATGGCGGCGTGGCCAGGAACACCTGCAGCGTCTTACGCTGGCGGAACTCCAGCACTGGCACGTTCTTGCGTTCGATAGGATCGTAGCGGCTACCGCGCAGCGACTTGGCCTGCGCCACATACTCCGGCGAAATCTGCTTCACCAGCGGTACGCCGAGCCGATAGCTCAACGCCAGTTCAACCTGATCCTGGCTCTGCCCGCCCGCGCCAATCTTGTGCAACGCCTTCATCGTCACCAGCGGTACCGGGGTGTAATTGAGCCCCAGTTGCATCGCGCGCGGATCATTTTGCTTTTTGCCGCTGCCGAACAGATCGACATTGTCGCCCAGGTACTGCTCATAGCTGAGCGAACCGCCGATCTGGCGGTAAAACGGCAAGTAGCCTTGCGTCGTGATGTCGTAACCGCGTGCCGGGCGGCTGAAAAACACCCCGTCGCCGGGCTGCTGCGACAGCGCCGACAGCGGGTAGTAATAGTTGGTGGAGAAACGCAGGTAGTCTCCCCAGGCTTCCGCACCGACGCTGCCACGATTGCGCTGCCGGGCGAAATCGCTGTCGAGCGCCGTGTTGTAGCCCAGCAGCCAGTCGCCGACGATCCAGCGCTGCCCCAGCGCAAAATTACCCAGCGCCCCGGCGCTTTGCTGCAGCCAGCCGATCTGGCTGTAGGTCAGCAATCCGTCGATATCGTACAACGGGCTGAATAACTGCCCGTTGCTGCCGGTAAAATCGCCCTCGCCGGTCATCTTCAGCGATAACCGGGCAGTGCCCAGCGGCGACAGCAGTTCCTGCGCCTGCTGCTGCAAAGCGCCCGTCGCCTGCCCCAACAAATAATCCTCGGCGCGGCTGCGCATTTGCTGGCGTGAAACATTGTTCAGATCTTTTTCGCCGAGCTGTTTGGCCATCTCGGCCCACTGCTTTTCGCGCGCGGCGTCGTCGGGCGTGCCGCC
The DNA here is from genome assembly GCF_052168715.1 of Serratia sp. CY44782. NCBI lineage: Bacteria > Pseudomonadati > Pseudomonadota > Gammaproteobacteria > Enterobacterales > Yersiniaceae > Serratia > Serratia sp. CY44782. The sequence goes on along the minus strand of NZ_JBJNME010000001.1, from coordinate 657,694 downwards.
CAGCTCCGGCAAATTCTCGGCCGGATCCGCGGCTTGCTGTTCGGAAGGACTTACGGTATCCGGCGCCGGCGGCGACTCGGCGTACACGGGCAACGCGCCGGCCAGCCACACCAGCGGCCCGGCCAGCCACGCCGTCTGGCGGCAGCGCCAGAGTCGTTTTTTGGTCTTGATGAGTATTGCCTGAATCACGTCTTTCATGACACCGTTGGCTTGTCTCCTTCCTGGAATACACCAACTCACTGCTTTGCCGCCGCTGTTCCCGCGGCAGATCTGAAAAAACTCACGCCCCCGGCCTGGCGGGTGCGCCTCTCCCTTAAGCCTAGCGGCTTGACGAGCAGAAACAATAGGATAAACCCCAATCACATCACGTGACGCCGTCACATGGCGCCATTAACTCAGCCACGCCGTTCACCCAGTGAATTCATACCATTTTAGCGCCAATTTTGCCGATAAAACGTGCGGTAAAAGCTGCGAGCCGACACGTAGATGCTTGTTTCCTCATGCAATACGTCAAGCCACGCTGCGAACAACCACGCATATCCCGCAGGCCGCCGCATTTCACCCCGGTGAAATACGCATTTTGCCGTTATTTTAAACGTCTGTTTTACGGCTGGCGGAACCTTGAATGTTTATTCCTTTACTGTGGCACGCGCTGTTTTTCACCGCGCTGCTGTCAGCAGGCATGGTTGCCTTCTCGCTCATCACCTGGCTGGAACGAACGGAATACGTTCGCGATAACCCGCCGAGATTGCGCCGCAGCAGCCTGCTGCTGACGGCCTTCGGTTTAGCGTTGGCGACGTTGCCCTTCGACCTGCCGGCAGCGCACCGGCTGTGGCTGCCACCGGCCGCGGCGCTGCTGATCGCCCTGAGCTGGCTCGACTGGCGCCACCGATGGCTGCCGGACCGGCTCACCCAGCCGCTGCTGTGGAGCGGGCTGCTGTGTAACCTTGACGCCCGCTGGGCGCCGCTGGACGATGCGGTTATCGGCGCTGCAGCCGGTTACGGGGCGCTGTGGCTCCTCAACGCGCTTTATCGGCAGGTGCGGCGGCGTAACGGCATCGGCCAGGGCGATTTCAAACTGTTGGCGGCACTGGGCGCCTGGCTCGGTTGGACGACGTTGCCGCTGTTGGTCTGTCTGGCGGCAGCGTTCGGGTTAAGCCTGGCGGTAGCGCACGGCCTGCTTAACCGCCGCGGCTGGCGAACGCCGCAACCTTTCGGTATCGCCTTGGCGGCGGCCGGTTGGCTACAGCTCTTGATGGGCGCCGACCAAAGCGCGCTGACGTTGTTCGGTTAGGTCTTCAGCGCCTCGATCAGCCGATTGAGTAATCCGGCCACTTCTGCCGTGCTGGCCGTTGTCGGATTGGCCAGTGGCTGGACCGCCGTGAGCCTCGTCGCGGATAACATCTCATCGCTACGGATTTCCAACGCATCGGAGGGGGGCGCGCTCAACGAAGCGCCGTCCGGCCGCCAGTAACTGCCGCGTGTAGTCTGTACCTGATAACTGCCAAAGCCGAAATCCTTCTCGACGCGATAATATATTTCGCAGCTCAACGGCCCAGTGCGCCGCAACATAAAGGCGCTTTTCGCGCTATAGCTGCCTCTATTGACGACAAAGGCGGTCGCCTGCGAAGACAGGTCGAACGTGATATATAAATCGCACGCCAGCACCTTGGTACTTACGCCCTGCTGAAGCGTAATGTGCGTTGTGGGTTGCCGATCCGGCGCGGTCAGGGTGCCTAACAAAGTCCACGATGGCTGTTTTGAGATATTGCGCGGCAAATGATTGCTGGTGGAGGAAGGGGCAATAGCCCGCTCACCCAGACTGTACATCGCTTCGACCCCGCTTAAAAACGACGTAACGTCGACGGTGCTTTTGCCGGCCACCGGGATGCCGCCGTTGTATACGTTACTGAAAGTGACCTCGGTATTGTTGTTGCAGGCGGCGATCGCCACCGGGAAAGGCGTTTTCGAACCGCTGTAAAGATTCAACTGACCGATATCCCAACGGGATTCGTTGATGAATCGGCACAACACGCCCCCACTCTCCACGTTCTGCGCGTCCTGGATATTGATATTGCCTATCGTGCCCTGGGCAAAGTTGGTGGACAGCACGCTGGTGCTGGCGGCACGCTGCGTGTTGCGGTTCTCGCAGCCCAATGAATTGATCGTGCCGTTAAAGTCTTTGAAATTGTAGATATCGCCGATGCAGTCATCTGCAGCCAACGAGCCGACAGTAGAGTAAAACCCTGAAATTCTGAACGCGGTGCCTTTGGCGCGAGCGGCGTAGAGCCCGTCGATAAAATTGGTGGTGCCGGATTTGTTCATCCACAGCACCCCATCCCCCGGGCGATTGACGTTAGCTTCCATCTGCACGTTCACCAGCCAGTTAATGAACATGTCGCCCGACACAAACAGCGAATAACCGCCAACCTTGGTGTAGATGTCACGGATATCAAACTTCGTCATATTGAGATCGCTGAACCACACGCCGTGGGTATCGTCTGCGCCGGTATCATCCCGCAACGTCAAGCCGTGCAGCGTCAGATTGGCGAAGCCTTTCACCACGATCACCGCTTTCTTGGTTTCGCCTTGTTCATTGGTATAGCTGCTGTCTGCGGTCTTGACGATTTTGGTCGCCCGCCCCAATCCGACCACCCGCAAACCGATGCCGCCGTAGATGTCCGTTGTCGTCTGAATGACTACGTGCCCAGCGACCGTATACACCCGTTTGCCCAGGGACAACGTACCGCCGGCTTGCAGCGCCGCCGCCGCCGCTTTGTTGATCGCCGGCCCCCAGTTGCTTCCGTCGCTGTCCTGATAAAACTGTTCCGGCGTCACAACCTCACCGGTGGCGAGCAAGGTTGCTGCGCGCTCCACTGAAGCGTTTCCGTTATTGTCCATAATCTCTCCTGACGTGATGTGTCCGCATCATTGCGAACGACCGCGCTGAAAGACGTAAACAACGCCGCCTTTCAGCGCCAATCTATCACCGCCATATGAGCACGTTATGAAATTTCATTTTATTTCACCTTGATACAACATCTCGCGCGTCGTGGTTGCAACAGCACGCGATTTCACACGCTGTCGGCCTTTGGCGCGCCAAAAAGCCCGGCCAGGCGCGCGACGCAGTCGCTACTTACTCACCCGGTCCAGATACAGCATGCTGTTGGCGATATCCACCCGGGCATCTTCAACGTTGTCCCGCAATGCCACCAGCGTTTGCCCCTGCAGAGCCACCACATAAGGTGAACTGACCTGCAGTTCACGTTGCAACGTGACGTAACGTGCGCTGCGCGCGGCGCTGTTGCCCTCCGCGGCCGCGGCACGCGTTTCCGCGCTGATGGCGGGAATGCCCCACTGGGTGCGCCAGGCCAGGGTTTTCGGCCCACCGGGCACGTTGTAGGCAAAGGCGCTGGCGTTGGTGTTAGGATCCAGGTAGTCGGCGCCCCAGTAGGTGAAGATCGCCTGAAAATCGCGGCCGCGCATCTTGCCCCACAGATCGCTCTCCACCACCGGCTGGATATCCAGCCGCAGCCCGGCCTGCGCAAAGCTGGCCTGCAACGCCTGCGCGATGTCGGTATACGGCGGCTGGTTGATGACGATCAGACTGATGCGCGTCCCTTCGGCGATGCCGGCCTCGCGCAGGATCTGTCTGGCTTTGTCCACGTCGAGCCTAAACGGCCGATCGTCGAGCGCCCCGTCCAATCCCTGCGGCAAGAAGGCCTGATGCACCCGATATTGCCCTTTCAACAGCTGCTCGGCGATGCTCTGATAATCCACCAGCCAGCGCGCCGCCTGCCACAGTGCCGGATTGCCCAGCGCCGGGTTGTCTTTGCTGCCGGTGTTAAAACCGAGGTAATAGACCCGGGGCGCATCGGCCTGCTCGATGCGTACGCCCGGCACATTGCGCAGCGAGTCGAACTGATCGGCCCCCAGATCGTAGGCCACGTCGGCATCCCCTTTCAGCAGCAACAAACGGCGGGTGCCGGCGTCGCTGACATTCTTGAACAACACCGTTTTCAGCTTGGCTGGCGACAGCGCCTGGTCGTTGCGGCCAAACAGCAGCGCCTCGTGCGGTACATAGTTGTTCACCCGATACGGGCCACTGCCGGCGGAATGGCTGCGCAGCCAGGCATTGCCGTAATCCCCCTGCTGCGCGTGCTCGTTCAGCAGCTTCTCATCCACGACCGAGGCCACGTTCGCCGTCAGCAGGCGTAGCGCCAGCTCGCTGCCGATGTTGGCGGGCCAACGGAGCTGCACCTGGTTATCTCCCACCTTCTTCAGCTGTTGTTCAACGTTATCCGGCGTCCAGCCAAACTCGCCGAGAATAAACGACGGCGCCTTGTTCAGCTTCACCGCGCGGACCAGCGAGAAAATCACGTCCTCGGGCCGCAGCGGATTGCCGGAAGCGAAGCGTTGCTGCGGTTTCAGGGTAAAGGTCAGGCTGCGGCCATCGGCGCCCGCTTGCCAACTGCCTGCGGCATCCGGCGCCAGCTTTTGCGGCGCATTGCGATCCGGCGCCACCAGGCGCTGATAGAGGTTGACCAGATTGGCCGAGCTGACGGTTTCAAAACTCTCCGCCGGATCGAGGCTGATGATGCCCTCCAGCGAACTGACGACCACCAAGGTATCCTGCGGGGTGGCGGCCTGCGCGCCGAAAGCGGCCGCCAGCGCGCCATACAATAAAGTTGGAATTAACCGTTTCATCGATACACTCTCCACAATCACGCGGTTGCGCTGTTTGTCGAGTGTAGGGGGTAAGAATTAACGGCAGAACGACGATAAATTGCTTTATTTATTACCAAGATGGATATGCCCGCCGCGTTGGCGGGCATAGGTTCAAACGATGATGCGGCCGTGCGCCATCGCCACCGAACGATCGCACATGTGGTCAATCACGCCCGCATCGTGGCTGACCAGCACCATAGTCAGATCGCCCGCCTGTTTCAGCTCGTTGAGCAGGTTGAGGATCTCCGCCTGCACCGACATGTCCAACGCCGAAGTCGGTTCGTCCAGCAACAGCAGCTTCGGCCGCAGCAGCAATGCGCGCACGATAGCCACGCGCTGCCGCTGGCCGCCCGACAGCTGATGCGGGTAGCGATCCAACAGGCGCGGATCCAACCCGACCTGGCGAAAGCCCGCGCTGATTCTGCGTTCGATGTCGCTTTCCTTCAGCAGTTTGAGTGGCTCCGACAGCGTGCGCAAAAGCCGATGTTTGGGGTGTAGCGATGCATAAGGATCCTGAAACACCATCTGCACCTCGCGCCGCAGTTCGCCGGTAAACGCCTGCCCCGGCTGCAGCCGCCGCCCCAGCAACTCAAAGCCACCCTGCCAGCTGCCGTTCAGCCCGGCCAGCACCCACAGCAAAGAGGACTTGCCGCAGCCGGAAGGCCCCACCAGCCCGAAACACTCGCCCGGTTCGATGCGCAGGTTAACCTCATGCACCACGGTGCGCAGTTCGTAGCCCTGGCGGTGACTGACGCTCAGGTTCTCCAGTGCAATCACGCTCATTTCAACGTCTCCAACAGCGCGCGATCCAGCACCGGCAGCGGTTTGCCGCGCGTCTCGCGGCTCGGCCGACACGCCCACAGCGTGCGGGTATAAGGATGCGTGGCCTGCGCCAGCTCTGCCACCGGCAGCTGATCCAACAGCTCGCCTTTGTACATCACCAGCACCCGCTCGCAGTGGTGCGCCACCTGCTGCAAATCGTGGCTGATCAGGATCAGCCCCATATTGCGTTGCGCCACCAGATTGTCTATCAGCTGCAGCACCTGATCGCGCATCTGGTGATCCAGCGCCGAAGTCGGTTCGTCGGCAATCAACAGTTGCGGATCGTTAATCAACGCAATGGCCAGCATCACCCGCTGCCCCATGCCGCCGGAGAGCTGATGCGGATAGCGGCGGCACAGCGCCGCCGGATCGGGCAAGCCCACCGCCGCCAACATCTCCAGCACTTTTTCACGCCGCTCGGCGCGGCTCAGCTTTGCATGCAGCACCAGCGGCTCCTCCACCTGACGGCCGAGCGGCTGATTGGGATTCAGCGCATGCTTGGGATCTTGCATCACCATCGCCACCCGGTCGCCGCGCAGCCGGCTCCACTGGCGCTCGCTCAGGCGCGTTAAGTCTTCATCGCCCAACGTCAGGCGCTGCGCCTGCAGCTGCAACGGCGGCGGCAATAGCCCCATCAGCGCACGCGCGGTCAACGACTTGCCGGAGCCGGACTCACCGACCAGCGCCAACCGCTCCCGCCCCATGCTGAACGAAATATTCTTCACCAGCGCCACCGGCTGTGGCCCCGGCACGCCGATCGCCAGGCGTTCGACGGTCAATAAGGTGTTATCAGTGCCCATGTCGAGGATCCATTTTGTCGCGCAGGCCATCGCCCAGCAGGTTAAACGCCAGGCTGGCGAACAGGATCGCCCCGCCCGGTGCGGCGGCGACCCACCATTGGTCGAAAATCACTTTACTGCCTTCGGCCACCATCGAGCCCCATTCGGCGGTCGGCGGCGCGACGCCCATGCCGAGGAACCCCAGACCGGCAGCGGACAAGATGATGCCCCCCAGACTCAGCGCCGCGCGCACCACCGCGCTCGGCAGACATAAAGGCAAAATGTGGCCGACCATCAGCCGCAGCCCGTTGATGCCCTGCATGCGCGCCGCCGCCAGATAGTCGCTGCGGCGCAGCGCCAGGGTTTCGGCCCGCGCCTGGCGGGCAAAGGCCGGCCAGCTGGTCAATGCCAGCGCCAGCGCGCCGTTCATCAGCCCCGGCCCCATGACCGCCACGAACGCCAGCGCGATCACCAGACTCGGCAGCGACAGGAAAATGTCGGTCAGGCGCATCAAAATGCGCTCTACCCAGCCCCCAAGGTAGCCGGCGCCAATGCCGACCAGCAGGCCGATGGGAATGGTCAACACCAAAATCAGCGACACCAGAATCAGCGTTGGTCGCGCGCCGTAAATCACGCGGGAGAGCAAATCGCGGCCAAAGCCGTCGGTGCCCAGCCAATGTGCGGCGGAAGGCGGCAATAATCGCAGCTCGATATGCTGCAGATTGGGATCGAAAGGCGCCAGCCACGGGGCCAGCAGCGCGGTGACGATCAAAATCGCCACCAGTGCCGCGCCCAGCGTCAGCGTGGTCAGGCGCCGGCCGCGGCGGTAACCGACGGCCGGCTCGCTTTGCGGTTCGTGTTCAGAGAGATATTGGCTCATCGGGTTCGCGGATCCACTAAATAGGTCAAGGCGTCGGCCAGCGCATTCAACAGCACGAAACAGGTGCCGATCAGCAACGTGGCGCCGAGGATCGCCGGCGTGTCGGCAGCAAACAGCGCCGAGGTCAGATAACGCCCGACGCCGGGCCAGGCAAACACCGTTTCGGTCAATACCGCACCTTCCAGCAGGCTGGCATAGGAGAGAGACAGTACGGTGATCAGCGTGCCCAGCACGTTGGGAAACACATGGCGCAGCAGAATGCGCAGGCGCCCGGCCCCCTTGGAACGCGCCAGCGTCACGTATTCCTTGTTGCACTCTTCCAGCATCGCCGCCCGCAGCAATCGGGTAATACCCGCCATCGACAGCAGCGCCAACGCCACGACCGGCAGCCACAGGTGGCCGATGGCGTTGTAGAACATGTCGCGATCGCCGGACAGCCAGCTGTCGATCAATACGAAACCGCTGCGCGGCTCCATGCTGTACAAGTAGATGTCGTCAAGCCGCCCCGGCCCCGCCGACCAGTGCAGCGTGGCATAGAACAGCAGCAGCCCGAGCAGGCTCAGCCAGAAAATCGGCACCGAATAACCGATCAGCGACAGCAAACGCGCCGCGTTATCCAGCCAGCTGCCTGGTTTGAGCACCGCCAGAAACGCCAGCGTAATGCCGCCGAGGGCGCCGAGGATAATGGCGCAGGTGGCCAGCTCCACCGTCGCCGGGAAGGTACGCAGCAGATCGCTCAACACCGGCTGGGCGGTGATACGCGAAATGCCCAAATCGCCGTGCGCCAGGTGCACCAGATAACGCCAAAACTGCACCGGCAACGGCTGATCCAATCCCAGCTCGTGCCGCACCTGCGCATAGGTGGCTTCACTGGCGTGATCGCCCGCCACCTGCAGCGCTGGATCGATCGGCGCCAGGTGCGACAGCATGAAGGTGAACAGCAGCAGGCCAAGCAACGTCAGCGCCAACGACAAGGCGCCGCCGAGCAGCCGCCCGCCCCAACGCCAATACCGCCGGGCCGCCCCGGCGCTGGCGGACAGTTCAGCGGCCATTACTTGCTGACCTTGCTGTAGAACACCATGTCAGGGTTGATGCCCTGCACATAGCCCTTGAGGTTGTCACGCACCGCAATCAGGCTGCGCGCCTGCAGGCCGATGACGAACGGCGAGCTTTGCTGTACCTGTATTTGCAGTTGCTGGTAGTCGGCCACCCGTTTGGCGGTATCGTTTTCCGCGGTGGCGGCCAGCGTCAGCTTGCTCAGCGCCGGGATCTGCCAGTTGGCGCGCCAGGCCAGCGTCTTGCTGCCGTCTTCCGGGTTGTAGGCGAAGGCTGCGGCATTGGTGTTAGGGTCGAAATAATCCGGCCCCCAGGAAGTCAGCGTCGCATCGTAGTTAAGCGCTTTCACCTTGGTGGAGACCTGCGAACTGATGCCCGGCACCAGTTCCACCTTCACGCCGCCCTGAGCAAAGCTGGCCTGCAGCGCCTGAGCGATATCCAGGTACGGCGGTTGGTTGTTGACGTCCAGACGGAAACTGACGTTGCTGAGCCCCGCTTTGGCCAGTATCTCTTTGGCTTTTTGCGGATTGAAGCTGTACGGCTGATCCTTGAGCGCCCCCAGATAACCGTCCGGCAGGAATGCCTGATGGCTCTGGAACTGCCCTTTCAGCAAATCGTCGGCGATGCCTTTGTAATCGAACAGCCAGCGCGCCGCCTCCCAGAACGCCGGATTGCCAAGCGCCGGCGACGCCTTGGCGTTGAACTGCAGGAAATAAAGCGAAGCGTAAGGAATGGCCAACGGTTTGACGCCCGGCTTACCCTTCAAGGCCGCCATCTGGTCTGCCCCCAGGTTGCGCGCGATATCGGCATCGCCCTGCTCGATCAGCAAGCGGCGTGCGGCCGGATCGGGCACGTTTTTGATCAGGATGGTTTTCAGCGTCGGCGCCCCTTCCGGCGAGCCGGGGTTGGCGTCCAGCACCACCACTTCGTGCGGCACATAGGTGCGGATTTTGTAAGGGCCGCTGCCGGCGGAGTGGCTGTTCAACCATTGGTGCCCCAGATCGTCGCCCTGCTGGTGCGCCAGCGCCTCTTTGGCGTCGACGATCGACGATACCGGCGCCGACAGCAGGCTGAGCACGAAGGCCGGGCTAACGTTTTCACTCCAGCTGATTTTTACCGTGTGATCATCCACCTTGCTCAGATGTTGCTCCACGTTCTTCGCGTTCCAACCCAGCTGCGTCAGGATAAACGACGGCTCCAGATTCAGTTTTACCACCCGTGAAAGCGAGAAGATCACATCTTCCGGCCGCAGCGGATTGCCGCTGGCGAACCTGGCGTCCGGGCGCAGGCTGAAAGTCAGGCTGCGATTGTCGGCGCCGGCCTGCCAGCTGCTGGCCAATGTCGGTTTGAGATCGATAGGGTTGTGCGGATCGGACTGGATCAGACGCTGATACAGGCTATTGAACGACTGCACCGTGGTTAACTCAAATCCCTGGGCCGGGTCAAAGCTGACCACGTCATCGATAGACTGCGCGATCACCAGCGTGTTGGCCGGCGTCGCCGCCTGCGCGTTAACGCTGGCCGCCACGGCTAAAAACAGCAAAGAAGGAACGAGCGCTTTCATCTGAAACTCTCCAAGCGGATGGAATATATAATAATTTCGCGAGTGTATGCGAGCACGATCGGCAGCTGAAGGTACTTAAATCACTATAGATATTCTTTTTCTGTATATAGATGGGGTTTTGATTATTAGAGAGAGTATTGCACGCCAGATCGCACTCTCACGGCACCTGGCCGCAATGGATAACTGTCTTTGCGGCGCAGTTCGCAGCGGTGAAACGCGGGGTTTGAGTCTGTTTCATTGGGTGATTAACGTGAGCTCGGTCACCCAAGGGACGGGAAAATGGAAAACCATCCACCAGAAAATGGCGTCTCACACCGGCATGAGAGAGCGATAGAGCAAACACTGGCAGACATGAACAGCGTCCTGCTTGAGTCGGATCTGTTTATGACTCGTCTGACGGTACAAGACCGGCGCTGGCAAAAAGGCAGAAAAAACGGACATACGTTAAATTGGCGCTCTCTTTTTAAATATCATGCCCAAACGCCGATGAGTTTCGCTTTCGTCTATCGGCAAATGGCCAGCCCGCTGAGCCGCGCCGGCTTTTGCCTGTGCCGTTACCTCCAGGCAGAGAACGTTATCGATCTTGTCGCATTGGAGAATTTCTCCCTGCGTGAAGCGCAACATCCACTGAAAGGCAATATGCTGCGTAACTGCTTGCAGGTGCTGTATCTGTATGGCCTGAACCTGCAAGAGCAGAGGCTGACGCCGGAGCCTCCGCCGGACATACTTATCAGCCACGCAATCAATCACCGCGTGTTGGCGCTGTATACTCGTCAGGCCGCCTTTGAAGTAATACCCGGTACCATGACATGTAAAACCAGCTTCAACGCACTGAAAAAGTACATACAATCGCTGGAAAAGTACGGGGCCAAATGTGATAAGGTGCGTATAAATAACGAGCAGAAAGGAAGCCAAAATGGAAAATAAGGATCTGACCGACCCTACGCTCTCCATTCAAGAGCAAAAACGCATCGCCATCGAGATTTTGCGCCAACACCATCGCTGGGAGATGGCCAACCCGCGTCCGCCTGAAGAACTCCCGGAATGGGAAGCCATCGGCCCGTTCAGAAAAAGCAAACGTCACCTGATCGAACGTACCGACGACTAATTCCCCTTCCCCCGCGGCAATCCAGCGGGGCCCAGCTGTCCGATTAAATCTGGTAGTCAATCACCGCATCCAACTGCGACGAGAAGACCTTGTCCTTGATTTCGGTCAGCGACAGCGTCGGGTTGCACAGCTGGATAAAACGCCAGGCATAGTTGCGCTGCAGCTGGCTGCGTTTCAGGCCCAGCCATACCGTATTGGGTTCAAACAGGTGCTCGGCATTGAGGCTCACCAACCCGCGGTCGCGCTCTTTTTCATACGACATGTCCGCCAGCACACCCACGCCCAACCCCAGCTCGACGTAAGTTTTAATCACGTCGGAATCTTGCGCGCTGAGCGCGATGTCCGGCATCAGGCCCGCCGCTTTGAACGCCGCATCCAGCTTCGCGCGCCCGGTAATGCCCTGACGGTAAGTGATCAGCGGCAAGGTGCTGAGCATCTCCAGCGTCACCTGCGGCTGACGCGTCAACTCGTGCCCTTCCGGCACCAGAATGGTGTGATGCCAGCGATAGTAAGGGAACGCCGCCAACGATTCGTCGCTCATCAGCCGTTCGCTGGCGATGCCGATATCGGCTTCGCCGGCGGCCAGCATCGAGACGATCTCCTCCGGGCTGCCCTGATTGAGCACCACCCGCACCCGCGGGTAAAGCGCGCGAAACTCTTTGATTACCCCCGGCAGGCTGTAGCGCGCCTGGGTATGCGTCGTCGCGATATGCAGCTGCCCCGAATCGTTGCTGCTGAAGACGTCCGCCAGGCGACGGATGTTATTGGCGTCGTTGAGAATACGTTCCGCAACCACCAGCAGCTCTTTGCCGGGTTCGGTCATGCCCAGCAGCCGCTTGCCGCGGCGAATGAATATTTCAATGCCCAGCTCTTCTTCCAGCTCGCGAATATGCCGGCTGACGCCGGACTGCGAAGTAAATAAGGTATTGGCGACCTCGGTCAGGTTGTAGTTGCAGCGCGCCGATTCGCGAATAATTTTTAATTGTTGAAAGTTCATCCCCGTCTCCCTGTTTCTTGCGGTAGCGTTTGCCATATTGATACGGAGTCCTGCGGGGCTGAACAAATAAGAAATAGCCTTTAGTTATGCAATTTAATACTAAGTGAATTATTTATCGTTACTCTTGGGGGATGAAGACGGGGGGAAATGATGAATAGCTTTAAAAATAAAGAGATAAATAACCACACAAAGAAAGAGTCTTGGATAATCATGCAGAATAAAGTTATTAAATAGAGGTATTAGATATATGAAAAAGGGCTCAGCGTGCTGAGCCCTTCACTGTTTGCCAACCAGCCAACGCCTCAGGCCGTGGCCTCCGCCCCGAAAGCGCCGGGCCGGTTCTGCTGCAACCATTGCTGTACATAGCGCACCAGATCGCCGATGCAATCATCCTGCATGCCGTGGTGCTTCAGCTCGTTATCCAGCGCAAACAGGTATTGCGCGTTGGTGCCCAGCGGGCCGCTGGCGCTGGCGATCAATGGCGCGATCACCTGGTGGCTGGTGTCTGCTTCAAACAGCGGATGCTGTGCGTTCATCACGAACACCAGCGCAGTGACAACCTCACCGCCCTCCAGTTGCAGCTCACACCAGGTCGGCACATAGCAATCGGTTATCATTTCGCGCTTCCACAGCAGCTCCAGCTCTTCGCGCAGCTTGCTTTCCGGCAGACGGAAGGCCAATCCGGTGGTCTGGCCGCCCTCTTTCAGCGCCAGCATGCGCCCCGGCTGATGCAGCGTGCCGCGCCCGGCGGTCAAGCGCATGCAGAACGCCCGGTGCCAGCCCTGCAGCATGGCAGGCCGCACTTCTTCCGATTCAAAAACCGGGTTCCACATCAGCGAACCGTAACCGAATACCCAAACCGGGCTGTGATCCGGCCGGCGCGATAACGTGCAATCCAACGAGGCTGCGCGCTGTTCAGGCGTCAGCAACAGCGACTCCTCAATAGCGCCGAATGCGGTTTTGCAATCCGCTTTTTGCAGAAAATCTCGCGTTAACACTGTTACAACCTCCCGGGAATACGATTTCTCGTCCTCCCTCGCCACTACTGAACCTTTGCAATTTTATTTTTAGGTGCGGAATTTTATTAATTCAATAACCGCGCCGATTAATAATGACCATATTCTTTTCCCGCCGCGCAATCAAGTTGCAAAGCGGTGTTAACGTGGAAAAGTATTTGTACTGAGCAGCAATAATATTAATTGCCGGGTCAGCATAACGTCTACGCGATTTTATCAGGCCATAAAGCGTTACTTTTTGTGCCAACGCTCATCGTCGCCCTTGCGATAGCTTTGCTTGACCGCCGCCCAGGCCACCTTGTGCGCCGTCTCCTCCCGGCTGTCGTCACCGCGGCGGTCCTCAGGATCCCGGTATTGTTGCCAGGCGCTGTTGAACGCTTCCTTATAGATCGTCTGCGCATGGGCCGGCAGCACATGCTTCACATTGTCCGGCAAGTCGTTCGTGTCTTGATAGGGCATCACGTCCTCCCGTGCGTATTCCGTGAAGCTTAAGCCTAGCTCACACGCCGTTGCGCCTCAATGAGCAAACAATTCTCATTATCAAACGGCATGATATACTCACCGCCAAACGAACTATAAGGAGATCCCCGTGACTACCGAAGCCCCTCGCTCACGCGCCCCCTACCTGATCGCCGTCAGCGCCGTACAGGACATTACGCCGCACCTGCGCCGCATCACCTTTACCGCGCCCGATCTGCGCTACTATCCGGCCAACGCCGCCGCTGCGCACATTAAAGTGTTTTTGCCGCTCGCCGGCCAAACCCAGCCGGATCTGCCAACGCTGACCGAAAACGGTCCGCGCTGGGCGGCGGACGCCGTGCGCCCGATCGTACGCACCTATTCTATTCGCGCCGTGCGCCCGGAACAGGCGGAGGTGGACATCGAGTTCGCGATCCACGATCACCAAGGCCCGGCGGTCGACTTTGCGCGCCAGGCGAAGGCCGGCGATAAAATCGGCATCAGCAACCCGGGCGGCCCGAAACCTATGCTGCCGGCGGCCGATTTCTACTGCCTGGCGGGCGATCCTTCCTCACTGCCTGCGCTGGCCGCGCTGCTGGAGAATTTGCCGCCGCACAGCGCCGGGCGCGCTTTCGTCCGCGTCGACAGCACCGCCGACGCGATTGATCTGAAGAAACCGGCCGGCGTTGAGGTGGATTGGATCGTTGGCGGCACGGAGAAAACCGACGAACTGATCGCCCGCTTCCGCGCGCAATCCCTGCCTCAGAGCGAAACGCACTTCTGGCTCGCCGGTGAAGATCGCCTGGTGGTAGAGCTGCGCCGTTACCTGCGCCGTGAACGCCAATGCGATCGTAATCGTCTTTATGCCGTACCTTACTGGCGTGAGGGACTAAATGAAGAGGGTTACCACAATAAACGGCATGAAATCATGGATAATATTGACGACTAACGACTGTATATTCCTTGATTAACCACGAACTAAACAAGTAAACACGACTTTTCTCAAATCTAACGTTAAAAATCGGCGTTATTGCGTAAAAGTAAGTAAATAAAACCGCACCCTGTGCGGTTTTTTTGCTACCCTGATCACATAAAGCAAGCAATTGCTTTCTCAGATAAAAACAACATCACACCGGCGCCGTGGGTGTATCCTAATATAAAATACCTACTGGAAACGCAGAGTTGCCGCATCACGGCGACCGGCGCTGACGGGCTACGCTGTTTGAGAAGGAGTGCCACCCTCATGAAGTCGCAACACGATCCTGGCCGATCCACCAAATCTCGCCACACCGAATACTCGCTGATCTTCCCCATCGCCGCGCTGGTGGTGTTGAATTTATGGGGCAGCACCGATAACTTTCCGCTGATCGTCGGCATTAATATTCTCGCGCTGGTGGGTATCCTCAGCAGCGCCTTCAGCGTGGTGCGCCACGCCGACGTGCTGGCGCACCGTTTGGGGGAACCCTACGGCTCGCTGATCCTCAGCCTGTCGGTGGTGATCCTCGAGGTCAGCCTGATCTCGGCGCTGATGGCCACCGGCGACGCCGCGCCGGCGTTGATGCGCGACACGCTGTACTCCATCATCATGATCGTTTCCGCCGGCCTGGTCGGTTTCGCGCTGCTGCTCGGCGGGCGCAAGTTCGCCACCCAGTACGTCAACCTGGGCGGCATCAAACAGTACCTGATGGCGATTTTCCCGCTGGCGGTGATCGTGCTGGTGTTCCCGAGCGCGCTGCCGGGCGGCAACTTCAGCACCGGGCAAGCGCTGCTGGTGGCGCTGATCTCCGCCGCCATGTATGGCGTGTTCCTGGTGATCCAGACCAAAACTCACCAGAGCCTGTTCGTGTACGAGCATGAAGACGACGATGGCGACCCGCACCACGGCAAGCCCTCTTCGCACAGCAGCGCCTGGCATGCCGCCTGGCTCATCGTGCACCTGATCGCGGTTATCGCCGTCACCAAGTTCAACGCCAATCCGCTGGAAGGTCTGTTGACCAAAATGAATGCGCCGGCTCAGTTCACCGGTTTCCTGGTAGCGCTGCTGATCCTGTCGCCTGAAGGGCTGGGGGCACTGCGCGCCGTGTTGAACAACCAAGTGCAACGCGCCATGAACCTGTTCTTCGGTTCGGTGCTGGCGACCATCTCCCTGACGGTTCCGGCGGTCACCATCATTGCCACCCTGACTGGGCAGACGCTGATCTTCGGCCTGCAAACGCCGCATATCGTGGTGATGCTGACAGTGCTGCTGCTGTGCCAGCTGTCGTTCTCGACCGGCCGCACCAACGTGCTGAACGGCACCGCCCACCTGGCGCTATTCGCCGCCTATATGATGACTATCTTCGCCTGATCAAAAAGGGGCGCACACCGTGCGCCCCTGTCTTCGTTATACCGAGAAGAATATCGCCGCGGCGATCCCCCCGAACAAAATCCACTTGATGATGTAATAACCGGTGCGGTTCCAGGCCTTCAGGCGTTTCCCCACCCGGCGTATCGCATAGATGTATTTGAACATCTTGTTGACGCCGCCAGTGCGATCGCCCTCTTCATTAGGCGCGGTGGCGGCGCTCATCAGATTGCGCCCCAGCCAGTGGTTCACCGCCTGCGCCCAACGGTAGCGCATCGGCCGTTCGATGTCGCAGAACAGGATCAGACGATTTTGCCCGCTCTGATTTTCCGCGTAGTGCAGGTAGGTTTCATCGAACATCACGCCTTCACCGTCGCGCCAGCTGTAGCGCTCGCCGTCCACCTCAATGAAGCAGCGGTCATCGTTGGGGGTTATCAGCCCCAGGTGATAACGCAGCGAACCGGCATAAGGATCGCGGTGGCGCGGCAACCGGCTGCCGTCCGGCAGTTCGGCGAACATCGCCGCCTTGACCGAAGGCAGGCTGCGCAGCAGTTCCGTGGTCTGCGGGCACAGGGTCATGGCGGAAGGATGGCTGTCCTCATACCATTTCAGATAAAAGCGTTTCCAGCCGGTCTTGAAGAACGAGTTGAACCCGGCGTCGTTGAATTGATCGGACGCTTTAATCTGTTGGATCTCCATCAGCTTCTGTCCTTCGTCGCGGATGGTTTCCCAATTCTCCCGCAGTACCGCCAGCTCAGGGAACTGCTCCGGCTTCAGGTACGGCGTGGTCGGCACACGGGAAAACAGGTACATAAAGACGTTCAGCGGTGCGGTAAAGGTGGAATGGTCAGACAGCTGTCGCCACACGTTGTAGCGTACCCGCCCGCGGTAATGCACATAGACGACGCATAAAATAAGCAAAATCAGAATGATATATTTCATGTTTGAATCGCATCAAGGAACTCACGCTCAATGCGCCGCACGGCGCACACCCCAGATAGTGTCCTTTTGGCGACGCACGCAAGTTGCGCGCCAATCTGGAACCCATTAATCATTAACGCTAACTCAACGAAAATCTATACAAAAAGCCACAATAATTTACACAAAGGTTAAACGAGAGGGGAAATTGCGCAGATAAAAAAGGCCGCCGAGGCGGCCTTTTTTCAGTAGCGGATAGGTTAACTGTAAGCGTTGAGCGTGCGCTGGCACAAAGCGGAGCGCACGCAGTCCTGTTTCTCAAAGCGGATAACGCCGATCATCTCGTCCTCTTCGAAGCGCTCCAGCGCGTCACTGAGGCCGGATTTCACGCCGCGCGGCAAGTCGCACTGGGTCACGTCGCCGTTGACGATAACCGTCACGTTTTCGCCCAGGCGGGTCAGGAACATTTTCATCTGGCTGGCGGTCACGTTCTGGGCTTCATCCAGGATAACGACCGCATTTTCGAAGGTGCGTCCGCGCATATAAGCGAACGGCGCAATCTCTACCTTGCCGATTTCCGGGCGCAGGCAGTACTGCATAAAGGAAGAGCCTAAACGGCGCACCAGGATGTCATACACCGGGCGGAAATAAGGCGCGAATTTCTCAGAGATATCCCCCGGCAAGAAACCAAGGTCTTCATCCGCCTGCAAAACAGGACGGGTAACGATAATCCGATCCACCTCTTTATGGATCAGCGCCTCCGCCGCCTTGGCGGCGCTGATGAATGTTTTGCCACAGCCGGCTTCGCCGGTGGCGAAGATCAGCTGCTTATTCTCTATGGCTGATAAGTAATGACCCTGAGCTTCGGTTCTAGCCTCGATGGGTGAGCTATCGCGCTTGTCTCGCGCCATGCCGATAGACTCGACTCCCCCCATTTGCACCAGCGAGGTCACAGACTCTTCTTCCAGCTGGCGATGACTACGAGCGTCACGACGAATAACGCGTTTCGCTTCACGACGTGCTTTGATCACTGCTTTCTGTCTACCCATAGTGGCACCTTACAGTTTGTTTCACCTACCGCAACGGCCAGGCCGCGCGATTATGTTTCACACACGTATTAGGTTTTGGCCTCCTCCGAGCCAATAAGAGCCAAGGGACAAGGTGAATCGACGGCAACGCTTAAGCGCCGTGTCTTCACGGGACAACGCGGACTGCATTAAAAAACGTGGAGTAAAAAGTGATGAGATTCGATAGCGATAAGAGTGCGGGGTTGCCGGTAAAAGAGAGTCGGAGAGAGAACCCTCGTTACAACGAGAAATCAGGGGAGATGTGTTATTTTTTCTTTCCAGCCCAACCAAGGACTTTACCATTAGCGATCCCCGCAGTGATATTTACAGCTTCAAGCTGTGCACCGTGTGAAAACTACCGCCAGATGATTACAGTATAATGACATTCAATCCTGTCGCGTTACTAAAATGTAAAAAATTTTATATGTTTTGTTTTTAGTAAGCGCAAAAACACTATATCACGCTCGGCACGTCATTCCACAAAAAATTTAATTACATAAATATCAACAAGTTACAATTAAAAACCGCGAATGACACTTTGCCTTGCCGATTAAATTTTGCACAATACAAAGTTGGCGGGCCGTTCAGATTTTTTAATCCGCAGGTGAAGGATTGAATTGAATTTCGTCGCTTAATGTCCCGGGTAATAGGCAAGCCAACGTAAAACGAGGCGGAAGATCCCACCTCGTCATTGCGCACTCAGGCCTTGAGCAGGCCGCTGGCCAAATAGTCGCCACCCTCTTTCACGCCCGGTAATACGAAGAAATATCCGCCGCCGATCGGCTTGATGTATTCTTCCAGCGCTTCGCCGTTGAGCCTTTTTTGTACTGTCAGGAACCCTTTCTCCAGATCGGCCTGATAGCAGACAAACAGCAGCCCCATTTCCAGCTGCCCGGCATTGGAAACGCCAAGGGAATAGCTGTAGCCACGCCGCAGCATCAGATTGCTTTGGCTTTCCGGCGTGCGGGGGTTAGCCAACCGGATGTGCGCATCCATCGGGATCACCTTGCCGTCGGG
Source organism: Serratia sp. CY44782 (assembly GCF_052168715.1). Taxonomy (NCBI): domain Bacteria; kingdom Pseudomonadati; phylum Pseudomonadota; class Gammaproteobacteria; order Enterobacterales; family Yersiniaceae; genus Serratia; species Serratia sp. CY44782. The sequence goes on along the minus strand of NZ_JBJNME010000001.1, from coordinate 638,939 downwards.
ATCGTTCGCGTAGTTCGGCTCGTCATGTTCATGCTTCATGCCGAGCGGCGCGCCGCTGTGCTTTTCGCGGCCGAAAATGGTTTCCTGCTCCTGCAGCGGCGTGCGATCCCAAAACTCCACGCGGAAGCGAATAATGCGGGCGGCCTGGTAGCTGCCGCCCGCCGTCCACGCCGGCTCGCCGACGTTGTCGCCGACCCACACCACCTTATCCATCAGCGGTTTGTCGTCGGTTTTCGGGTTGGCGGTGCCGTCTTTGAAGCCCAGCAGGTTGATCGGCGTCTCTTTGCCTTTGCTGCGCGCCGCATGCGCGGAGATAAATCCTTCCCGCTTCCAGCGCACGCTGAGCAAATCCGGCGAATGCTTGATGATGTCGCGCAGTGCATGGATCACCGTTTCATTGGTGTTGGCGCAGATCTGCAGCAGCAGATCGCCGTGGCAAAGCCCGGCGTCCAGGGCATCGTTGGGGAAGCGGGCCATTTTCTGCAACCGCAGCGGCTTTTGCGCCTGCAGGCCAAAGCGTTCGTCGAACAGCGATGCGCCGACCGAGACGGTAACGGTCAGGTTATCCGGGTAAATCTCCGGCCCCATGATCCCCGAATCGAGCGGCGGCAATTTGGCGTCCACCTCCGGCGCCTTGCCGCCGTGGGTCAGGAACGCGATGCGGTCGGTCAGCAGCCGGAACAGGCGCTCCAGGTCCGCTTTGCTGGTCGCCAGCACGTCGAACGCCACCAGCATCATCGCCGCCTGTTGCGGGGTCAGCACCCCGGCCTGATGGCGGCCATAAAACGGCTGTTTCTGCCAGCGCTCATCCTGCGGCGCCGCCACCGGCTCCGCCGCTTTGTCCGCCGCCTGCACCAGGCGGCTGCCGCCCAGCGCCAGCGCGCTCAGCCCCAGCCCCTGCAACAAACGGCGGCGTGAAGGGGATGCAGCCCCCTGAGAGTGCGGATGAGGCCCGTTATTCGGGCCTGCCTTGTTGCTCATAACCGTATGCCTCAGTCCAGACCCAATACGCCGCGCAGTTGGGAAAGGTCTTCCGCCAGCGTGGTGATCGGCCCTTTCAACGCATTGCGGTCGGCATCGGTCAGCTTCTCATAGGACTCATACCCCTCTTTGGTTTGGTACTTCGCCAAAATGGTGTCGACGGTTTTGAAGTTGGCGTCGATCTTGTCCAGCATCGGCTTGTTGGCCTTGACCAACAGCGGGCGCAGCAGGTTGACGATCTTCTGCGCACCGTCGACGTTGGCCTGGAAATCCCACAGGTCGGTGCGGCTGTAACGGTCTTCTTCACCGCTGATCTTGCTGGCCGCCACTTCTTCGATCAGCCCGGCTGCGCCGCCCACCACCTTGCTCGGCGGGAAGGTCAGTTCACCCACGCGTTTTTGCAGTTCAACGGTGTCGTGATACAGACGATCGGCATATTTGCCCATGTCTTTGGTCGAGTTGTCGGCAAACAGCGCCTTCTCCAGACGGTGGAAGCCGGTAAAGTTCGGATCCGCCGATTTCTTCTCGTAGTCGTCTTCACGGGCGTCGATGCTGCCGTCCAGATCGGAGAACAGCTCGGCGATCGGCTCGATGCGCTCATAGTGCTGGCGGGTCGGCGCGTACAGCTTGCGCGCTTGCTCCACGTTGCCGGCCTTCACCGCGTCGGTGAACAGCTTGGTCTGTTTCACCAGCCCGTCGACTTCTTTGATGACGTAGACTTTGTATTCGGCGATCGGGCCAACCAGATCCAGCGCGTTCGGTTTGCCGTCGGTGGCGCCGTTGGCTGCCGCGGTGACGGTCAGTTTGCCTTTTGGGTTGCTCAGCAGCCCGCAGGTCATGTCGTATTCGCCCGCTTCCAGCGTGGCGGTCATTTTCTGGGTGAAGCCCGGCGCGATGTTTTCGCGCTCTTCCACCACCATCACCCCTTTCAGGATTTCCCATTCGACGTTTTTCTGGCTGGTGTTATGCACCACAAACTGCGTCTTGCCGGCCGGCACCGTCAGTTGCATCGGTTCGCACTGCTTGTCGTTGACCGTGACTTTGACCTGCGGCACGTCCGCCGCCAACGCGTCGATGCTCAGCGCAAACGCCGGGATAGCCAGTAATGCTGCGTGCAACGCCTTGCGGCGAAATAACGGAGTAGACATACGAGATTCCCTATTAAACATTAATGATTGATTTTACGTTGCGCCGGGGCCGCTGCCGGCTCCGCGCGCTGCGGCAGGAAAAAGAAAATCAGCGCCGGGATCAGATACAGGAAATAGACGGCCACTTCGCTGACCGTCGGCGCTTCCTGATAACCGAGGATGCCTTCCAGCAGGGTGCCGAACAGCGAATGGGTCGACAGGGTGCTGCTGAAATCGAAAGCGATGTCCTGGAAGTGATTCCACAGGCCGGCTTCGTGGAAGGCGCGGATCGCCCCGGCGGCCAGGCCGGCGGCGACGAACAGAATGAACAGGCTGGTCCATTTGAAAAACTTGGCCAGGTGCAGCTTCACACCGCCCCAATAAATCATCATGCCCAGCACGATGGCGGCCACCAGGCCGAGCACCGCGCCGATCGGCGCCGCGGCGCCCACGTCTTGCTGGAACGCCGCCAGCAGGAAGAACACCGACTCCAGCCCTTCGCGCGCCACGGCGAAGAACACCATCGCCACCAGCGCCCAACCCTGCCCTTTACCGGCGTTGAGCGCCTGATCGATCGCCCCTTCCAGATGCACCTTGACCGACTTGGACACCTTACGCATCCAGAACACCATATAGGTGAGGATCACTACCGCCACCACCGCCACGATGCCCTCGAACAGCTCCTGCTGTTTCTGCGGGAACTCGCCGGTGGTTTCATTGATGAAGATACCGAGCGCCAGACACAGCGCCGCAGCGACAATCACGCCGATCCACACCGCGCCCAGCCATTGGCTGCGCTGCGTGCGCTTCAGGTAGCTGGCGATCAGGCTGACGATCAGCGCGGCCTCCAGCCCCTCACGGAACATGATAAGAAAGGGAACGAACATAAATAATCACCCCTGAAAAGACCGCGGCGGCAGAGACGGTGCTTGCGAAATGAGCCACGGCGACTATGTAAAGAAACGTAAAAACCAACGAGAGTGATTATCATTCTGCCAAGAATAAATACAAGAGGCATGACGGTGATTTTTTCTAATCAAATGTCGCCAGGTGTTACAGCTGGGTGGTGCTGAGCGCTCACGAAGTGCCATGATATACTGCAAAGAGCAGAAGTATGCCGTTCTGACACCATAAACAGCGAAGATGTCGACGCCGTTTGCTTTACGGACAAACCAGAAACGGTAGGATGGGAGCATCCATTATGATCCGTAGGAGTATGATTTAATCCTGCCGTCAGAGCCTGATTAACCGGTATGAGGCGAGCCCGTAGCAAGTTAAATGGAGTAAAAATGAAAATATCCGCCATCGTTCCGGCGTTTAACACGGAAAACTACATTAGTGAGTGCGTTGAATCTTTATTACAGAACGACCAGGATAATATTGAAATCATTCTGGTCAACGATGGTTCAACCGACAAAACGGGCACGATACTGGATAGCTTCGTTGCACCTTGCATTAAAGTGATCCATACCGAAAATAAAGGGCAATCGTCCGCCAGAAACACGGGGCTTGCTGCTTCATCAGGCGACTATGTGATCTTTGTCGATAGCGATGACAAACTCGCGGAAAATGCGCTGGATCGATTAGCTGGCATGCTAAAAGAAACCCGGGCGGACGTGGTCTTTTTCGAGTCTTCCGTGTTCTTCGACGATGAAAGTCTGGCTGAGCGATTCAACCCTAAGTATGAAAGAAATGGCTTATTAAGTAACATCACCTGTTCAGGAACGGATTTTTTTCAGAAAGCAGTCAATGTCGGTAACTACATCGTCAGCCCTTGCCTGTATATATCCAGTAGAAAAGCCTTAAAAAACATCCAGTTCAAAAACGGTATCGTACACGAAGACAACATATTCACTACGCGTCTTCTGCTTGAGAATGATATTACCGTTCATTGTGTCAATGAAAAATTTTATTTACGTCGAGTGCGTCATGGCTCCGTAATGACGCAAAGGAAAGGCGATGGACATGTAAACGGCTACTATAACTGCATTACCGAGCTGATTAATGATCCCCCAACCAATGCCGGCCGGGTACAGGACGAGTACAATAAGTTCATTTGCCATATGGTCGATTGCTTCAAGTACACCAATGGCGACATCATTGCCGATTTGAAAGGTGAACTTGCCGAGAAAAACGACGTAGTTTTAGGTAAGTTAGCGGGGTTGGAGCGAGAAATCGCTGAGCTGCGCAACTCCACATCGTGGAAGATAACCTCACCATTAAGACGCATGGTGACTTTATTGAAAAGATAACCCTACAACTTTGTAAAAAGAAGGGGCGCCATTGGCGCCCCTCGTTATTTGCGGCAGTTACACCGTTTTGTACTCAGCTTCCGCCTGGTCGAAACGCTCGGTCATGGTGGCGGAAGGCTGGCGACCCATCAGGCTCACCACCACGATGGCGAGGCTGCCCAGGATGAAGCCCGGGATGATTTCATACAGACCCAGCCACTCGTATTGTTTCCAGACAATTACCGTCACCGCACCGACCAGCATACCGGCCAGCGCGCCGTTGCGGGTCATGCGCGACCACATCACCGAAATCAGCACAACCGGGCCGAAGGCGGCGCCGAAACCGGCCCAGGCGTAGCTCACCAGGCCCAGCACGCGGTTCTCCGGGTTGGCCGCCAATGCGATGGCGATCAACGCCACCACCAGCACCATCACGCGGCCGACCCACACCAGCTCGCGCTGGCTGGCGCCTTTGCGCAGGAACGCCTTGTACAGGTCTTCGGTGATCGCGCTGGAGCACACCAACAGCTGGCAGCTCAGGGTACTCATGACCGCCGCCAGAATCGCCGACAGCAGCACGCCCGCTACCCATGGGTTGAACAGCAGCATCGCCAGTTCGATGAACACGCGTTCCCCGTTCTTCGACACGTTACCGGCTTGATCCGGGTTGTTGGCGAAGTAAGCAATGCCGAAGAAACCGACGGCGATGGTGCCGGCCAGGCACAGGATCATCCAGGTCATGCTGATGCGGCGCGCGCTGCGGATGGTGCGGTGAGAATCCGCAGCCATGAAACGCGCCAGGATGTGCGGCTGGCCGAAGTAGCCCAGGCCCCAACCCAGCAGCGACAGGATGGCGACGAAGTTCAGCCCCTTCAGCATGTCGAGGTTGGCCGGGTTCTGCGCCTGGATCACCAGCATCGAGGTATCGATGCCGCCAACGGCGAAGATCACGATCACCGGCGTCAGGATCAGCGCGAAAATCATCAGGCTGGCCTGTACGGTGTCGGTCCAGCTCACCGCCAGGAAACCGCCGATAAAGGTATACAGGATGGTCGCCGCGGCGCCGGCCCACAGGGCGGTTTCGTAGCTCATGCCGAAGGTGCTTTCGAACAGGCGCGCGCCGGCTACGATGCCGGAGGCGCAGTAAATGGTGAAGAACACCAGGATGACGATGGCCGAGATCACGCGCAGCAGCTTGCTGTTGTCTTCAAAGCGGCTGGTGAAATAGTCCGGCAGCGTCAGGGCGTTGTTGTTGGCTTCGGTATGTACGCGCAGCCTTCCTGCCACCAGCTTCCAGTTCAGGTAAGCGCCGATGGTCAGGCCGATAGCGATCCAGCTTTCGGAGATGCCGGAGAGGAAGATGGCGCCCGGCAGGCCCATCAGCAACCAGCCGCTCATGTCGGAAGCGCCGGCGGACAACGCGGTCACCACGCTACCCAAACTGCGGCCGCCGAGAATATAGTCGTCAAAGTTATTGGTTGCCCGGTAGGCAAGCAGGCCGATCAGCACCATCCCGAAAATGTACACCAGGAAGGTCACCAGCATAGGTGTGCTCATTGTCATTTAATTCTCCACTTTCATTATTATTCGCGTTTCGCTTCGGCCAAGCCGGCGCCGGTAAACCCACGCGCAATGCATTTCACTGGCCGCCGCGCCGGAACGTGGCGCAGCCTGCGAGCAAGTGCAGGTAAAATAGTTTCTGCCCGTAATTGTTGACCGTCGGTTATCCTAGATGAGCCTTTCATCAACCAACAAGATATTTAACAACAAAGTTACACAAAGTTTACCCTGCGTCACATTTACCGGACCCAAAGGTTGCACTCACGACAAGCAAAATGAGTTGCACCTGGTTATTACCCTTATATACCGCAAGGTAAAGCGTCTGCGGCAGCATAAACCCCGCCGCGTTCGCTCAATAACGCAACATTCGTGCCAACTGCCCATGTTAAAAAATCGATGAAACTCACACTTCGCTCATCAGCCTGATTTAACAAGGTTGCACAAAGTTGCAACATGCAGGATATTGTCTGCATTCTTGACACCACACATCTCACGAACCTATCCCAACAGGCTTTCCGGCCTGCTGTTTGTCTAGCCTGATGGGATAGGTTCTAAACACAGGAGTTGGATAGGCATGGGCACTACCACAATGGGCGTGAAACTCGACGAGGCAACACGCGACCGGATCAAGAGCGCCGCGCAGCGCATCGATCGCACGCCGCACTGGCTCATCAAGCAGGCCATCTTTAATTACCTCGAGCGTCTCGAGAGCGGTTCCGATATTCCTGAAATTCCAGCGCTGGCCGCTGCGGGCCAGGCTGAAGCGGACGACATTATGCCGCAAGCGCAGGAAGAGTCACACCAGCCATTCCTCGATTTCGCCGAACAAATTCTGCCGCAGTCGGTCACCCGCGCCGCCATCACGGCCGCCTATCGTCGCCCGGAGACCGAAGCGGTGCCGATGTTGCTCGAACAGGCGCGATTACCCGCCGATCTTGCTCAGGCTACTCACAAAATGGCCTACGGCATCGCCGAGAAGTTGCGTAACCAAAAAAGTGCAAACGGCCGCGCCGGCATGGTGCAAGGCCTGCTGCAAGAGTTCTCCCTCTCCTCGCAGGAAGGCGTGGCGCTGATGTGCCTGGCGGAAGCGCTGTTGCGTATTCCGGACAAACCGACCCGCGATGCCCTGATCCGCGACAAGATCAGCAACGGCAACTGGCACTCGCACCTGGGGCGCAGCCCGTCGCTGTTCGTCAACGCCGCCACCTGGGGTCTGCTGTTCACCGGCAAGCTGGTGTCCACGCATAACGAAGCCAATCTGTCCCGTTCGCTGAACCGCATTATCGGCAAGAGCGGCGAGCCGCTGATCCGCAAAGGCGTGGACATGGCGATGCGCCTGATGGGCGAACAGTTCGTGACCGGCGAAACCATCGCCGAAGCGCTGGCCAACGCGCGCAAGCTCGAAGAAAAAGGCTTCCGCTACTCCTACGACATGCTGGGCGAAGCCGCCCTGACCGAAGCCGACGCGCAGGCCTACCTGGTTTCCTACCAGCAGGCGATCCACGCCATCGGCAAAGCCTCCAACGGCCGTGGCATCTATGAAGGCCCCGGCATCTCCATCAAGCTGTCCGCCCTGCACCCGCGCTACAGCCGCGCGCAGTACGAACGCGTCATGGAAGAGCTCTACCCGCGCCTGCTGTCGCTGACCCTGCAGGCACGCCAGTACGATATCGGCATCAACATCGATGCCGAAGAGGCCGACCGTCTGGAGATCTCGCTCGACCTGCTGGAGAAGCTGTGCTTCGAACCGCAGCTGGCCGGCTGGAACGGCATCGGCTTCGTGATTCAGGCCTACCAAAAACGTTGTCCGTTCGCCATCGATGCCGTGATCGACATGGCGCAACGCAGCCGCCGTCGCCTGATGATCCGTCTGGTGAAGGGCGCCTACTGGGACAGCGAAATCAAACGCGCCCAGATGGACGGCCTGGAAGGCTACCCGGTCTACACCCGCAAGGTCTATACCGACGTTTCCTACCTGGCCTGCGCCCGCAAGCTGCTGTCGGTGCCGAACCTGATTTATCCGCAGTTCGCGACCCACAACGCCCATACCCTGAGCGCCATCTATCACCTGGCCGGCAACAACTACTACCCTGGCCAGTATGAGTTCCAGTGCCTGCACGGCATGGGTGAGCCGCTGTACGAGCAGGTGGTGGGTAAAGTGGCCGACGGCAAACTGAACCGCCCTTGCCGCATCTATGCGCCGGTCGGTACCCATGAAACGCTGCTGGCTTACCTGGTGCGCCGCCTGCTGGAAAACGGCGCCAATACCTCGTTCGTCAACCGCATCGCCGATGCCACCCTGCCGCTCGACGAGCTGGTGGCCGATCCGGTCAGCGCCGTGGAAGCGCTGGCCGCCAGCGAAGGCCAAATTGGCCTGCCGCATCCACGCATTCCGCTGCCGCGCGAGCTGTACGGCGAGAAGCGCACCAACTCCAGCGGTCTGGATCTGTCCAACGAACAGCGTCTGGCCTCGCTCTCCAGCGCCCTGCTCACCAGCGCCAGCCATCCGTGGCGCGCGGAACCGATCATCGACGCCGAGTTGGATCAGGGCGTGGAGCAACCGGTGATCAACCCGGCCGAGCCGGGCGATGTGGTCGGCTACGTGCGTGAAGCCACCGAAGGCGAAGTCAGCCGTGCGCTCGACGCCGCCGCGGCCGCCGGCCCAATCTGGTTCGCTACGCCGCCGACGGAGCGCGCCGCGATCCTCGAACGCGCCGCCGAGTTGATGGAGAGTCAGCTGCAAAGCCTGCTGGGCATTCTGGTGCGTGAAGCGGGTAAAACCTTCAACAACGCCATCGCCGAAGTGCGCGAAGCGGTGGACTTCCTGCACTACTACGCCGGCCAGGTGCGCGACGATTTCGCCAACGACAGCCACCGTCCGCTGGGCCCAGTGGTCTGCATCAGCCCGTGGAACTTCCCGCTGGCGATCTTCACCGGCCAAATCGCCGCCGCGCTGGCGGCGGGCAACAGCGTGCTGGCCAAACCGGCCGAGCAAACGCCGCTGGTGGCTGCGCAGGCGGTGCGTATCCTGCTGGAAGCCGGCATTCCGCAAGGCGTGCTGCAACTGCTGCCGGGCCAGGGTGAAACCGTCGGCTCGACGCTGGTCAACGATGCCCGCGTCCGCGGCGTGATGTTCACCGGGTCTACCGACGTCGCCGGCATTCTGCAGCGCAGCATCGCCGGTCGCCTGGATCCGCAAGGCCGTCCGACGCCGCTGATCGCCGAAACCGGCGGCCTGAACGCCATGATCGTCGACTCTTCGGCCCTGACCGAACAGGTCGTGACCGACGTGGTGGCCTCCGCCTTCGACAGCGCCGGCCAGCGCTGCTCCGCGCTGCGTATCCTGTGCATTCAGGAAGACGTGGCCGAGCACACGCTGCAAATGCTGCGCGGCGCGATGGCCGAATGCCGCATGGGCAATCCTGAGCGCCTGTCTACCGACGTGGGCCCGGTGATCGACGCCGAAGCCAAGACCGGCATCGAGCGCCACATTCAGGCGATGCGCGCCAAAGGCCGCAAGGTGTACCAGGCCGCCAAAGGCAGCGCGCAGGATGAGAAAGAGTGGGCGCGCGGCACCTTCATCAAACCGACGCTGATCGAACTCGACAGCTTCGACGAGCTGCAAAAAGAGATCTTTGGCCCGGTGCTGCACGTGGTGCGCTTCCAGCGCAACAATCTGGACGCGCTGGTCGATCAGATCAACGCCGCCGGTTATGGCCTGACGCTGGGCATTCACACCCGTATCGATGAAACCATCGCCCGGGTGACCGAACGCGCCAAGGTCGGCAACCTGTACGTCAACCGTAACATGGTTGGCGCGGTGGTCGGCGTACAGCCGTTCGGCGGCGAAGGCCTGTCGGGCACCGGCCCGAAAGCCGGCGGCCCGCTGTACCTGTACCGTCTGCTGGCTAACCGTCCGGACGACGCGCTGCAGCGTACGCTGCACCGTCAGGACGAAGAGCGCCCGATGGAAGCCACGGCGCGGCCGCAGCTGTTGGGCGCGCTGCAATCGCTGGAGAAATGGGCGGTCACCAGCCAACACGGCGAACTGGCGGCATTGGCGCAGCGCTATGCGGAACTGGGCCAGGGCGGCACCGTACGCCCGCTGCCGGGCCCGACCGGCGAGCGCAATACCTATGCCCTGCTGCCGCGTGAACGCGTGCTGTGCCTGGCGGATAACGAAGCCGACGCGCTGATCCAGTTGGCCGCCGTGCTGGCGGTCGGCAGCAGCGCGCTGTGGCCGGAAGCGGAGCTGCAGCGCAATCTGTTCCGCCGCTTGCCGAACGATGTGCAGGCGCGCATCGCCTTCAGCAAAGACTGGCAGCAGGACAAGGTCGAGTTCGACGCCGCCATCTACCACGGCGATGCCGACCAGCTGCGCACCCTGTGCGAGCAGATCGCGCAGCGCGGCGGCGCCATCGTCTCGGTGCAGGGCTTCGCTCACGGTGAAACCAACATCCTGTTGGAACGCCTGCTGATCGAGCGTTCGCTGAGCGTCAACACCGCCGCCGCCGGCGGTAACGCCAGCCTGATGACCATCGGTTAACACATCGTCAAGGCGGCCATGCATTGCCGCCTGATTTGCTCACCGCTACGCAAACCCTGCACTTGTGCAGGGTTTTTTATTGCCCGCAGCCCGGTCAGCCGTTAGCGTATTAATCTCCTTGCCTGAGAGTGTGTATGGTATGTAGATTAAGGACAATAACATCGTGAAGAGTGCAGAACTGATTGCGTTGCTAGAAAGCCACGGTTGGGCATTGCGGCGGGTAAAAGGTAGCCACCATCAATTCAAACATCCCGATTTTGCGCTGATCATCACCGTACCGCACCCAAAGAAAGATCTAAAGCTGGGCACGCTGCGGCAGATACTTAAAGACGCGGGATTAAGTGCGCTTCACATCGCCACGCGTTAACAGGAGAGACCATGTTTTATCCCGCTTATATCCATACAGAATCAAACGGCAGCGCCAGCGGTTTCTTTCCCGACGTCCCTGGCTGCTACTTCGCCGGTGCTAGCCTGGACGACGCTTTTGCCGATGCCCAAAGCGCACTGGATGCGCACTTTGAGTTGTTGAGCGAAGACAATCAGCCGATACCGCGCCCGCATGCCGTCGCGGCCCATCTTGCCAAAGGTGCGGAATCCTTCGAGGGTGGACAATGGTTATTAGTCGCTATCAACATGGATAAATTTGACGGCCGGGCCGAACGGATTAACATCACCTTGCCCCATCGCCTGTTAAGTCGCATTGACTCTCGGGTTCGGCAACATCCGGGATACGGTAGCCGCAGCGGATTTCTCGCCGCCGCCGCGCGAAACGAGTTGTTGAAAACGGAGTGAATGCGGACGGGGGAAGCTCCCCCGCCGTCTTATTGATTCAGGAATTTGTCGAGGAATTGCTGGGTACGCTGGTGCTGCGGGTTGGCGAACAGCGCTTTGGCCGGGCCCTGTTCAACGATGCGGCCGTGGTCCATAAAGATAACCCGGTCCGCCACGTCACGGGCAAAGCTCATCTCATGGGTGACGATCACCATGGTGCGTTTCTCTTCCGCCAATGAGCGCATGGTATTGAGCACTTCCCCCACCAGCTCGGGATCGAGCGCCGACGTCGGCTCATCGAACAAGATCACCTCCGGCTGCATCGCCAGCGCGCGCGCAATAGCCACTCGCTGCTGTTGGCCGCCGGACAGCCGCCGCGGATACGCCAGCTCCTTGCCGTTCAACCCTACCTTGGCCAGCAACGCGCGAGCGCGCTGTTCTGCGCTGGCTTTCGCCTCGCCTTTGACGATAACCGGCCCTTCGATGATGTTTTCCAACACCGAACGGTGCGGGAACAGGTTGAAGTTCTGGAACACGAAACCGACCTGCTGGCGCAGCGCCCGCACCTGATTTTTCTGTTTGCTCAGCGGCTTGCTGCCGTCGATCAGGATATCGCCGACGCGAATGGTGCCGGAATCCGGCTCCTCCAGCAGGTTAATGCAGCGCAATAAGGTGGTTTTCCCCGAGCCGCTCGGCCCGATGATCGCCACCACTTCGCCGGCGTCCACCGCCAGATCGATCCCATGCAGCACCGTCTGACCCTTGAACTGCTTGGTCAATTGCTTAACTTCAATGGCACTCATGCGCTACTCCTGATCCTGGCGATTAACGTGGGCTTCCAGACGGTTTTGCAGCGCGGAAAGCAGGGTCGCCATCACCCAGTAAATCAGCGATGCCGCCAGGTACATGGTGAACACTTCCAGCGTGCGCGAGGTGATCAGCTGCGCCTGACGGAACAGTTCCGGCACCTGAATGGTGGCGGCCAGCGAGGTGTCTTTCACCAGGCCGATAAAGCTGTTGCCCAGCGGCGGCAAGGCGGTGCGCGCCGCCTGCGGCAAGATTACTCGACGCAGGGTTTGCCAGCGGGTCATGCCGATGCTGGCGGCGGCTTCCCACTGCCCTTTGTCGATCGACGAAATCGCCGCGCGCAGCGTTTCCGAGGTGTAGGCGGCGGTATTGAGCGACAGCCCAATCAGCGCCGCTGGGAAGGGATCGAACTCGATGCCGAACTGCGGCAAACCGTAATAGATCATAAACAACTGGGCGATCAACGGCGTGCCGCGAAACAGCGACACATAGATACGCGACAGCCACGCCAGCGGCCACAGCGGCGAAAGGCGCATCAGCGCCAGCAGAAAACCGAGCAGCAACCCCAACGCCATGCCGCCCAGGCTGAGCTGAAGCGTCAGTATTGCGCCCTTCAATAAAAATGGCGCTGAATCCAGCGCCAGTTGAATACTTTCGTGCATTATTTAGTTACGTCCGCGCCAAACCATTTCTCGGAGATCTTCGCCATCGTGCCGTCTTTTTGCATCTCGGCGATCGCCTGGTCAATCGCGGCCAGCAGCTCTGGGTTGTTCTTGCGCAGCGCCACGCCGGACTCCTGGCGAGAGAACGCCGGGCCGGCTACCGCCAACGTATCGCCGGTTTTCTTCACCAGATCCAGCGCCGCCAGACGATCCACCAGAATGGCGTTGATGCGGCCAACGCGCAGATCCTGATACTTGGTCGGGTCGTCGTCGTAGGTGCGCACGTCCACGCCCTGCACATTCTCGCGCAACCATTGCTCATAGTTGGTACCCAAGCCAACGCCGACCTTCTTGCCCTTCAGGTCTTCCGGTTTGGTGATGGTGCCTTCGTTGCCTTTTTTCACCAGCGCCTGGATACCGGAAACGGTGTATGGGGTGGAGAAGTCATATTTCTTCTTGCGTTCATCGGAGATAGTCACCTGGTTGATGACCACGTCGATACGCTTCGAATCCAGCGAAGCCAGCATGCCGTCCCACTTGGTCGGGTTCAGCTTGGCTTTCACGCCCAGATGTTCCGCCAGCGCATTGGCGAAATCCACTTCGAAACCGGTCAGCTTGCCGTCTTCCCCCTGGAAGCTAAACGGCGGATAGGTGCCCTCCAGGCCGACGATCAGCGTGCCACGCTGTTTCACCTGCTGCAGCAGATTGTCGGCAGCGTAGGTTTGGGTCGCCAAACCGGCGGCTAATGCGACGCCCACTACGCCCAACAACCATTGACGACGAACTTTCGCAAACATCATAAACACCCCTGTGTGTTATTTATCTTTTTTGATATCAGCACTTTAACAGTGCGACCGCCCGCATAAAGGAATATAACTTTATAAATATAGTTCAAAATGGAATAACAAGCGGTATTTACACCTGCGGATGATAGGCGAACAACGCCGGCGCACCGCCGGTGTGAACGAACAGAATAGGGCCTTCATCACGGAAACGCCGCTGGGCAATGCCGTCGATCAAACCGGCCATCGCTTTGCCGGTGTACACCGGATCCAGCAACACACCTTCTTGCTGCGCCAGCAGCTGCACCGCCGCCATGCCCTCTTCGTTCGGCATGCCGTACTGCGGCGCGAAGTAATCATCCCACAGTGCGATCGGCGCCAGTTCGTCGATATTCAGCGAACAGGCCAGAGCTTTCTGAATCTGTTCCACCTTCGGCAGCTGATCGATCACCGTGCGCGAGACCGTCACGCCGATCAGCTCAGTTTCCGGCAGCAGCTGCTGCAGCCCCACCGCCAGCCCGGCGTGGGTGCCGGCGCTGCCGGACGCCACCACCACCGAACTGAACGCCACGTTGCTGCGTTGGCTCTGCTCGGCGATTTCCAATGCGCACTGCACGTATCCCAGCGCGCCCAGGGCATTGGAGCCGCCCACTGGCACCACGTAAGGCCGGAAGCCCTGCGCCTCAAGGCGCGTCGCCAGCTCCGCCAGCTGCTGCTGCGGATCGTGCAGCGCTTCGCACATCACCACCTCGGCGTTGAACAGGCCGAGCAACAGGCGGTTGCCGTTGGTCAGGTAGTTTTCCGCGCGAGTGTCGATAGGGTTTTCCAACAGCGCGACGCAGTGCAGGCCCAGTTTCGCCGCCACCGCCGCCGTCTGGCGCACGTGGTTGGATTGAATGGCACCGGCGGTGACCAGCATATCGGCGCCTTGACGCAGCGCGTCGGCGGCCAGGAACTCAAGCTTTCTCAGCTTGTTGCCACCCATCGCCATAGGGGTGACATCGTCACGTTTAAGGTAGATTTCGCGGCCGAGGTAATCGGAGAGACGGGACAGCTTTTCCAGCGGTGTGGCGGTGCCAACCAGATCCAGACGCGGAAATTGCGCCAGTTGTTGTTGCAGGTTCACTACTTTCCCCCCAGGGAATCGAGTATCAACATCAGATAAGCGATAGGTTTATCAGATGTGAACTGAATAATCATCCTTTATCACGGGGGGAACAGCAGGCCCCGGCTCAACGGCCGGGGAAAAGTCTCAGTAGCTGCGCTGCCAGGCGAGATACTGATCGTATTTGCGCAGCGCGATGCGGTAGTTATTGTGCGCCGCAGTAGGCAGATCGTCGATGATGCGCTGATGGCTGGCGCTGTTGGCGAACTTGTCCGCCGGGTAATTGCGCGCCACCAGCATTTCGTCCAGCCGGCGCAGCCGCACCACGTACTCGCGGATGGTGCTGTGGCTCATCTCAGTCTGTTCGAACAGATACTGTTTGAACGCCATAATGTCGAAATAGCTCGGGTGGCTGTTGCAGGAGATCTCGCTGCAGAAGCGGCACAGCGCGGTCAGCTCGTGCTGCACGTTTTGCCAGACCGCATCGTCGATCGGCTGATCCATGCGCGCGATGGCTTCTTTATTGATGATTTTGCCGCGAAACACCAGCGCCATGCGATCCAACAGTTTGCCGCACTGGGAGCAATGGGTCTGGCTGTGCTTGTAGTCTTTCAGGTAACGGCTAAGCGGCCGTTTTTTCAACAGTATTCCTGGCATAAGGGGCAGTCCGGTTGTCGCATGGGTCATCGAGTTGAGGGGCGGCGGGCCGCCGTCAGGTATCGTTCGCCAGCCGCGCGCGCAGCCGTTTGATCGCCTGACTGTGCAGTTGGCTGACGCGGGATTCCCCAACGTCCAGCACGGCGCCGATCTCTTTGAGATTCAACTCTTCCTGGTAATACAGCGTCAGCACCATTTTTTCGCGTTCCGGCAACGCCTCGATGGCGTCGATCACCCGCTGGCGCAGGCTGCCTTCCAACAGGTGATGCAGCGGATTGGCCTCTTCATGCCCTTCCAGCATCGGTTCCGCGTTCTCGCCATGCTCCTCGCGCCATTCGTCGTAGGAGAAAAGCTGGCTGTTATTGGTGTCCAACAGAATTTGACGATACTCATCCAGCGAGATATTCAGCGTCTGCGCCACTTCCGTCTCACTCGCCGGACGGCCGTAACGCTGTTCCAGTTGCCGCATCACCTGCGCGACTTCGCGCGCATGGCGCCGCACGCTGCGCGGCACCCAGTCGCGGCTGCGCAGCTCGTCGAGCATCGCGCCGCGAATGCGTTGCACCGCATAGGTAGTAAAGGCGGTTCCCTGTAGGGCGTCATAACGCTCAACGGCGTTCAATAGCCCGATTCCCCCGGCCTGCAGCAAGTCGTCGAGCTCCACGCTGGCGGGCAGCCTGACCTGCAGGCGCAACGCCTCGTGGCGCACTAACGGGACGTAGCGCAGCCAGAGAGAATTTTTGTCCATCACGCCTTCGGCGGTATACAGATCGCTCACTATGTCTTAAACCTGCGGATAAGAGAGTCAGCGCTATTATGCGTAGGGGGCGGAATGCCAATCGGCTGAACAGTCACACAAAACGGGCTTTATTTGCGCCATGTAATAACCGCGCGGTGCGCGAGCATAAAAAAACCCCGCCGAAGCGGGGTTTCTTTGCGACAGTTAATCGGGAGAGACGATTAACGCAGCAGGGACAGCACGTTCTGAGTAGACTGGTTAGCCTGTGCCAGAACAGAGGTGCCAGCCTGTTGCAGGATGTTGGCACGGCTCATGTTGGACACTTCGGTCGCGTAGTCAGCATCCTGAATACGGGACTGAGAAGCAGACAGGTTGTTAACGGTGCTGTTCAGGTTGTTGATAACAGAATCGAAACGGTTCTGTACCGCACCCAGGGAAGAACGCAGGCCGTCAACTTGAGACAGTGCGTCGTCCAGTTGTTTCAGCGGGTTGATCACATTCTTGTTTTCAGTTGTTGCGGTCACAGTCCCGTCGGCAGCTACGGTTGCATCTTTATACATTGTTTTACCATCAGTACCGGTAGTTTTAACAACGTATTTGGATGCACCAGTGCTGTCAGTAAAGGAGTGCAGTTCTTCACCTGAAGCCAATCCCTTAACTGTCACATTTTTGTCAGATTTTACGTCGACATTAGTCACTGCTGTAGGGGTACCGGCTGCTGCTGCAGTAGTAACATCTGAAGCGGTATCATAGTTGAATGAACCATCAGCTTGTTTTGTTGCTTCGTAGTACTTAGCGGTACCAGTAGTATCTTTAATCGCATACTTAGTTGTGCCGCCATCGGTATAGCTAACTACTGAAGCTTTTGTCTTATCGGCGATATCTGCGCCCGACGCGTCTTTACCTACGGTAGCGGGTACAGATTTGGTTCCTGGTACGCTGTTAACTACAGCGCCAATTTTATTGTTTTTGTCGGAAACATCGAAAGTAGTAAGATTCAGGGTATCTTTGTTGATGTTTTTCAGATCGATGCTGATGGTTTCGCCGTCGTTAGCGCCAACCTGAATAGTCAGAGACTGATCCTTGCTCAGAACTTTTACACCGTTGAAATCAGTTTGTTGGGAGATACGGTCGATTTCAGACAAACGCTGGGTGATCTCATCTTGGATAGATTTCAGATCGCTATCAGAGTTAGAACCGTTCTGCGCCTGTACGGTCAGACGACGGATGTTCTGCAGGTTGTCGTTAACTTCGTTCAGTGCACCTTCGGTGGTCTGCGCCAGGGAGATACCGTCGTTGGCGTTGCGAGAAGCCTGAGTCAGGCCTTTGATGTTCGCGGTGAAACGGTTAGAGATCGCCTGACCCGCAGCGTCGTCTTTCGCGCTGTTGATACGCAGACCGGAAGACAGACGCTCAATCGCAGTACCCAAAGAAGACTGAGATTTGTTCAGGTTGTTCTGCGCCATCAGCGACAGGCTGTTAGTGTTGATTACTTGTGCCATTGTTTGCTTTCCTTACGAGTCAGTTGCGTTCTTCGCAACACAGTTAAAAGGTTCGGGCTTGTTTGCCCACGGCGTCAACCACCGTCCCCTCAGGTATCGGCCCTCCCCTAACAACCTTTAGAATTTTTTTAATTTTTTTTGCGCCGCCGGCAATGGCGGAAATAGCGCGGTTTTTCCCTCTTCTATTGCGCCATAGGCTTTTTGTTTTTTTCGGTAAACTTTTTCATCACTGGGCCGATAACGCGTAAAGCGAATAAAGTCATCATCAAGGAGAATTACTCATGGCAACGATCAGTTCATTAGGTCTCGGCTCAGGACTCGACCTCAACGGCTTGCTGGACAAGCTGAGCAAAGCGGAACAACAGCGCCTGACGCCGTACACTACCCAGCAGACCAGCTATAACGCCCAGCTGACCGCTTACGGTACGTTGAAAAGCTCACTAGAGAAGTTTGACAATCTGAGCAAAGACCTGGCCAAACCAGAGTTCTTCAACAGCACCACCGCCACCAAGCACGATCAGTTTACCGTGACCACCACCGACAAGTCGGTACCGGGAAACTACTCGATCGAGGTGCTGAAACTGGCACAGCCGCAAACGTTGACCACCAAAGCGACGATTACCGATCAGCAGGCCAAGCTGGGCACGCCGGGCAACAGCAATCGTTCCATTAGCATCACCGCCGGCAACCCGCCGAAAGAGACCAATATCCCACTCGGCGACGATCAGACTTCGCTGGTCGAGATGCGCGACGCCATCAACAAATCGAAATCCGGCGTTACCGCCAGCATCATGCGCGTCGGCGACAATGACTATCAACTGGCATTGAGCTCCACTACGCCAGGCGAAAAAAGCACCATTGCGGTGCAGGTCAATAACGACGACAAGCTCGGCGCCATCCTCAACTACGATCCTAAAAATCCGCCGAAAGATGGCAGCACCGCAATGAAACAAACCGTGCCTGGCCAGGATGCGGAAATCGTCGTCAACGGCACGAAAATCAAGCGCAGCACCAACTCGATCGCCGATGCCCTGCAGGGCGTAACGCTCGACCTGAAAACCACCACCAAGGCCGGCGAACCGCAAAACCTGGTGATCGGCATCGACAAGAGCGGCAGCGCCGACAAGATTAAAGAGTGGGTGGATAACTACAACACACTGCTGGACACTTTCAACTCGCTGACCAAATACACCCCGGTCAAACCCGGCGAAGCGCAGAACGCCAAAAACGGCGCGCTGCTGGGCGACAACACCCTGCGCGGTATCCAGTCCTCGATCAAAAGCGCTCTCAGCGCGGCTCAAGACAACCCGGAGTTGAAAGGCCTGGGCAACCTCGGTATTTCCACCAACACCAAAACCGGCAAGCTGGAAATCGACAGCACCAAGCTGAACAAAGCCATCGACGAAAAACCGGAGCAGGTCGCCAACTTCTTCGCCGGTAACGGTAAAGACACCGGTATGGCCACCCAGATCCACAACGATATCCAAAATTACATCAAGGCCGGCGGCATCATCGAGAACTCTACTAAGAGCATCAATACTAACCTCGATCGCCTGAACATCCAGATCACCACGGTTACCGCCAGCATTCAGAACACCATCGACCGCTATAAGCAGCAGTTCGTTCAGTTGGATACCATGATGTCTAAATTGAGCGGCACGGGTGACTATTTAAAACAGCAATTCTCGGCAAAGTGATCCCTTAACTAGGTAACAGGTAAAGAAACAACATGTATAACAGAAGCGGCACTCAGGCCTATGCACAGGTCAGTCTGGAAAGCGGCGCCATGAGCGCCAGCCCGCACCAGTTAATCGTGATGTTGTTCGACGGGGCGCTCAGCGCCCTGCTTCGCGCACGCATCCTGATGAACCAGGGCGATATCGCCGGCAAAGGCATGGCGCTGTCCAAAGCCATCAACATCATCGATAACGGCCTTAAAGGCGGCCTGGACCCTCAGCAGGGCGGCGAGATCGCCGAAAATCTGGCGGCGTTGTACGACTACATGAAGCGTCGGTTAATGCAGGCCAACCTGCACAACGACGAAGCGGCGATCGCCGAAGTGGTCAAACTGCTGGAAAACATCGCCGACGCCTGGCGCCAGATCGGCCCCAACTACCAACCTTCGCAGGACGCCGTGTAATGGAACGTCAACAGCAGCTGTTAGCCGCTTATCAACAAATTTACAGCCTGAGCAGCCAGATGATCGCGCTGGCGCAAACCGGGCGCTGGGAGGAGCTCGTCGAGCTCGAATTCGCCTATGTGACGGCGGTGGAAAAAACCGCCGCCTTTACCGGGCAAGCCGGCCCGTCTATGGCACTGCAGGAGATGTTGCGCAATAAGCTGCAACAGATCCTCGACAACGAAACCGAGCTCAAACGTCTGTTACAGCAGCGAATGGATGAGCTGAAAATGCTGATCGAACAGTCCACGCGCCAGAACGTGGTCAACACGACCTACGGCCAGTTTCATGACCGTGCGCTGTTGCTGGGGGAACCACAGGTCCGATAAGATCGACAATACTGACGAAAATGGATTAAATAGCACTATGCGCTATTACTCTCGGGTTACGTTAGGATATTAATCTATGGCATTTGAATTATTCAGTTTATGGGTAATTGGTAAAATGCGCGCTTCGAGCCTTGCTCTCACTTTAATGGATAAACATCATCCCGACACGGACGTTTTCTGTTCAGCAGGAAATTGATTTTTGATAGATAAAACACGCCGCTGTGTTTCACGGCCCATGGAAAAATGTTGCTCCAACGCTGATCAAAGCGTAAAGATATTCTCAGATAATGGCTGCGAAATGAATATCGATGGAACGTACAATTAATCTCTGTCCAGGAATTGGTGCCTCAGCGCACATCGTTCAGCATACTGAATTATTATTCCCTTCAGTCTATTTTGAGCAACCACATCTGTATCTAATACAACAAGGCCATAAGCGCGTACGCTGGCAACAACACGAAGTGGTGGCTCATCCCGGCGAGCTGTTGATTATCGACGGGGGACAAACGGTGGATATTATTAATGGCCCATCCGAAGAAGGTATTTTTAGCTGTCAGTTGCTGACCTGCGACCCACTGCTGCTCACTCTTCAGCCTCCGGCCCAGGAAACGCCGGCGCCGATGCCGTTCGATGCCGTCCTGGCACTGCGTAACCTGCCCTGCGCTCTGAAGCACAGCTTTGAGACCACCAGCCTGGCGCTGGCGCTCCGGCAGCGTTTTCCCACCATTATCGTGCGGCACAAAATGCTGGAAATTCTGTTGTGGCTGGCCCAGTTCGGTATTCGCTTCATTCACAACGAAGCCAAAGACCTGACGCAGCGCGTGCGCCGCTGTCTGGCAACCGATCCA
This sequence comes from Serratia sp. CY44782, assembly GCF_052168715.1. NCBI lineage: Bacteria > Pseudomonadati > Pseudomonadota > Gammaproteobacteria > Enterobacterales > Yersiniaceae > Serratia > Serratia sp. CY44782. The sequence continues at coordinate 618,113 of NZ_JBJNME010000001.1, read as the reverse complement.
CACAGTATTTGGACGGCGGCCAAAGTCGCGGAGAGCTTGTCGATGAGTGAAGTGATGCTGCGCCGCAAACTGTCGATGGAAAATACCGCGTTGCGCAACCTGATGATCGACGTGCGCATGAGCAGCGCGCTGGCTCTGCTGCAATCGACCGACTGGCCGATCTCCGCCATCGCGCAACACGTCGGTTATGAAAGCGCATCGCGTTTCGCCGAACGTTTTCGCAAGCGTTTCGGTTTTGCGCCTACCGCCATTCGCGGTCACCAAAGGATTATGGAACCGGGCCCACAGGGAATCGAAGCGATAGCCGCCGGAGAAACATAAATAGACGCGCAACAAAATGGCTTTATTTGGCACAAGTCCCTAACAGTTGTCACAACGCTGAGATAGGCTACGCAACGTCGAACCGCCGAAAAGCGAATTAAACGATGCGAAATGAAAAGCGATTATTTTCTCTGACAATAATGTTGTTGGGACTCTGGCTGCTAGCATTACTGTATGAAGAAGATATGATGCGTCTACTTGCCGCACAATAAAACGACCAGGCTTTTATCGCCTGGTCAGACTTCAGTCCAGTTTGACCAGAATGCCAATTAATACGGCGAGTACCGCCAGCATTAAAATACTGATCAGACGCCATCTGGATTCGCTTTTCGTGCTCATTGACCTGCCTCGAATAATAACCCTACTAATCGGGCCATAATAAATGGTCACCTGCGCATTCAATAAGCCTGACAGCGCCGTTTTCGCCCCTGTATTCGGTACATTAGCGTCCATTTCCAGCCAGTTGCGGCTCCGTCCCTTAGCGTTGTGATACCGACGGCGCCGCAAGCGCCAATTTTCCCGGCAGCTCCGCCACCAGTTTGTCTACCGCCAGCCGTACCTTGAGCGGTTGGTAAGGCATATAGGGCCACACCACATTCACCGGAAAACTGAGGCTGGACTCACCGCGCATGATCTCCACCAGCGCCCCCTCCGCCAGCCGATCGCGTACCAACCACTCCGGCAACCAGGCGATACCGGCGCCGGCGGAAACGGCATCGACGATCCCCTGCATGTCGTCCATCATCATCTTGGCCGGTGGCCTGAACGGCCGCAGCTCGCCGTGTTCGCCGCGAAGTTGCCAGGGCAATACGGCACCGGCGTGCAGATACCCCACCGCTTGATGTCGGCTTAACGCCTCTACAGTACTCGGTTCACCGCAGCGCTGCAGATAATCGGGCGAGGCACACAGGAGCATGCCGTGTTCGCCCAGACGCCGGGCAACCAGACTACCGCTGTCCGCCAGCTCGCCGATGCGCACCGCCAGATCGAATCCCTCATCGACCAGATCGATCCTGCGGTCGCTGAACGAGATCTCCAACGTCAGCAACGGATGCTCATTCGCCAGCGCCGTCAGCAAGGGAGCGATGCACAGGTGGCCGAACAACACCGGCACCGAGACCCTGAGCCGGCCGCTGACCTGCATCTTGCCGCTATCCAGCTGGTTTTCCGCCGCCTGAATGCTAACCAACGCTTGCCGACAGTGCTCATAGTACAGCGCGCCTTCATCCGTCAGCTTCAGGCTGCGCGTGGTGCGCATAAACAGCATCACGCCGAGCCGCGCCTCCAGCCGCGACACGATTTTGCTGACCGCTGAACGCGTCAGATGCAGTTTTTCTGCGGCAGCGGCAAAACTGCCGCCTTCCGCCACGGCGACAAAAGCCGGCAGCGCACTGAGATCGCTTTTCATTTTATCGTTTCCAACCTGGAATCAATTAAGTGAAAACCTATCACCACTGGTGAACCTCAAGCAATGGTAATCTACAGTCATCCCGGAAGTCCGGTGAAAACCGCAGATTATCGTCAGAGGACAACAGCATGAAAAAAATACTGGTACTCAAATCCAGCATTATGGGAAACGACTCACAAACCAATAACCTGATTGACTGCTATCTGGCGGAGCGTCGAGCCAAAGGACACGAAGACCAGGTCGTCGAACACGATCTGACGGCGTTGGATCTGCCGGTATTGGACGGCGAGTTGTTCAGTGCGCTGCGCGGTGCGGAAAACGCCAGCCCACGCGCCGAGGCGACGGTGGCGCTGTCCGATCGACTGATTGCCGAACTGAAAGAGAGCGATCTGCTGCTGATCGGGGCGCCGATGTACAACCTCAACGTACCGACCCAGCTGAAAAACTGGTTCGATCTGGTGGCCCGCGCCCGGGTGACCTTCAACTATACCGCCACCTACCCGGTCGGACTGGTGGAAGGCGTCAATGCGCTGGTGTTCAGTTCACGCGGCGGCGTACACGCCGGCCACCCTACCGACGCCGTGACCCCCTACCTGCGCTCGGTGCTGGGGCTGATGGGCATAACTGATGTGCAATTTATCTACGCCGAAGGGCTGGATATGAAACCGCATGGCCTCGCTCAGGGGCTGGCGAACGCCCACGAGCGCATCACGGAATTGGCGAACTGAGGCCTGTTTGATGTTGCTGATATTGTTTGTCATCGGCCCTTTTGCCCTCCTGTTAGCCGCCGAGATCCGTCGCTTTTGGCGACGGACCCGGCTCTGAGAGGAGGGGCTGGCCGAACATCACACCGGCATATTCATGATGTCTTGGTAGGCCGCCACCAGCTTGTTGCGCACCTGCACGCCCAGTTGTAAAGAAACCGACGATTTTTGCAGATCGACCATCACATCGTTCAGGCTGATGCCCGGCACGCCCAGTTCGAAATCCTGCGCCTGCTTGCGCGCCGTTTGCTGGGTCTCGCTGATCTTGCCGAGCGCCGCGGTCAGTTCGCTGGCGAAGCTGACGCCCTGCGGCGCCGCATTCTGCCCCATTTTGCCGGCCTGAACCGCCATGGTCTGCATCTGCTGCAGTACCCCTTCAATGCCCTGAATCGCCATCTGGTCCTCAATCATCTCGTCTCGCCGGGTGACGTTTCACCCTGCACTTCTCCAATGATGCACACCCTAGCACAGCGTTTTCAGAGCTAAAGCGGCTAATTAACTGCAAAAAACCCGGCTTATCGGGCAATCAGAATCGTCTGATAAGGCGAATAATGGCCTGCCCAGAAATGGGAGCGCCGCTATTTAGAAGATATGTGTATCAGGGAGTCTGTTTTGTCACACAACGCTAACCATACCGTTCATCAGCCTGGCAGGGAGCTGCTCAGCGGCCCGTACGGGATCGTGAGCGCCATTGAAGGACGAGACCTAAAATGAGTGCTTCGATAACCGCCGGCGAAAGCCGCGACAACGGCCTGCAGGCCATCTGGAATCGTCTGCGCGCCAACCCGAAAATTCCGTTGCTGGTCGCCGCTTCCGCCGCGATCGCGATCGTCGTCGCGCTGCTGTTGTGGGTGAAAAGTCCCGACTACCGCGTGCTGTACAGCAATCTGAACGACCGCGACGGTGGCGCCATCGTCACCCAGCTGACGCAGATGAATATCCCTTACCGCTTTGCCGAGAATGGCGCAGCGCTGCTGATCCCGGCGGAAAAGGTGCATGAAACCCGCCTGCGCCTGGCGCAGCAAGGGCTGCCGAAAGGCGGCGCCGTCGGCTTCGAACTGCTGGATCAGGAAAAATTCGGCATCAGCCAGTTCAGCGAGCAGATCAACTATCAGCGTGCCCTCGAGGGCGAGCTGTCGCGCACTATCGAATCGCTGGGGCCGGTGCAAAACGCCCGCGTTCACCTGGCGCTGCCTAAACCTTCGCTGTTCGTGCGCGAACAAAAATCCCCTTCCGCGTCGGTAACGCTGACCCTGCAACCCGGCCGTGCGCTGGACGATGGCCAGATCAACGCCATCGTTTATATGGTGTCGAGCAGCGTCGCCGGCCTGCCGCCGGGCAACGTGACCGTGGTCGATCAGGCCGGCCGTCTGCTGACGCAGTCCGACGGCACCGGGCGCGATCTCAACGCCTCGCAGCTGAAATACGCCAACGAAGTGGAAAACGGCTTCCAGCGCCGTATTGAGGCGATCCTCGCCCCGGTGGTCGGCAGCGCCAACGTGCGCGCGCAGGTCACGGCGCAGATCGACTTCGCCACTCGCGAACAAACCGATGAACAGTACCAACCTAACCAACAGCCTGACAAAGCCGCTATCCGCTCTCAGCAAACCAGCCTGAGCGAGCAGATCGGCGGGCCACAGGTAGGCGGCGTGCCGGGCGCACTGTCCAATCAGCCAAGCGCGCCGGCCACCGCGCCGATTGAGACCGCCAAGCCGGCCAACGCCGCAGGCAACAATGCCAATGCCACCGCGCAAAACGCCGCAGCCACCCGCAGCGCGGCGGCCAACGGCGTACCGCAAAACACCCGTCGCGACGCGACCACCAACTACGAGCTCGACCGTACCATTCGCCACACCCAGCAAAAAGCCGGCACCGTGCAGCGTCTGTCGGTCGCCGTAGTGGTCAACTACCTCGGCGTAGATAAAGACGGCAAACCGCAGCCGATGAGCAAAGAGCAGCTGGCGCAGATCGAAGCGCTGGTGCGTGAAGCGATGGGCTACTCCAGCAGCCGTGGCGATACCCTGAACGTGGTCAACACACCGTTTACCGACAGTCAGGTGACCGGTGGCGAACTGCCGTTCTGGCAAAGCCAGTCGTTTATCGATCGCCTGATCGACGCGGGCCGCTATCTGCTGGTGCTGCTGGTAGCCTGGCTGCTGTGGCGCAAACTGGTGCGGCCGCAGCTGCAACAGCGCCAGGCGGCGCAACAGGCCGCCGCCGCCGCCGCCAACGCCCCTGCCGCCAAACCGGTCGACAGCAGCAAACCGAGCAACGAGGAGCTGGCGCAGCGTCGTAAATCGCAGCAGCGCGTCAGCGCAGAAGTCCAGAGCCAGCGGATCCGCGATCTGGCTGACAAAGACCCACGCGTGGTCGCTCTGGTAATCCGCCAATGGATGAGTAACGAGATATGAGCCTGACCGGAACCGACAAAAGCGCCATCCTGCTGATGACGCTGGGTGAAGATCGCGCGGCGGAGGTGTTCAAGCACCTCTCCTCGCGCGAAGTACAGCTGCTGAGCGGCACCATGGCCGGCATGAGCCAGGTTTCGCACAAACAGCTCGGCGAAATACTGACCGAGTTTGAAGACGACGCCGAGCAATACGCGGCGCTGAGCGTCAACGCCAGCGACTATCTGCGTTCGGTGCTGGTCAAAGCGCTGGGTGAAGAGCGCGCCGCCAGCCTGCTGGAAGACATTCTCGAATCGCGCGAGACCACCACCGGCATGGAAACGCTCAACTTTATGGAGCCGCAGAGCGCCGCAGATCTGATCCGCGACGAACACCCGCAGATCATCGCCACCATCCTGGTGCACCTCAAACGCGGCCAGGCGGCAGATATCCTGGCCCTGTTCGACGAACGCCTGCGCAACGACGTAATGCTGCGTATCGCCACCTTCGGCGGCGTGCAGCCGGCGGCGTTGGCGGAGCTGACCGAAGTGCTGAACAACCTGCTCGACGGCCAGAACCTCAAGCGCAGCAAAATGGGCGGGGTGCGCACCGCCGCCGAGATCATCAACCTGATGAAAACCCAGCAGGAAGAGGCGGTCATCGACGCGATGCGCGAATACGACGGCGAACTGGCGCAGAAGATCATCGACGAGATGTTCCTGTTCGAAAACCTGGTGGAGGTCGACGATCGCAGTATCCAACGCCTGCTGCAGGAAGTGGAAGGCGAGTCGCTGCTGATCGCGTTGAAAGGCGCCGAACAGCCGCTGCGCGAGAAGTTCCTCAAGAACATGTCGCAGCGTGCCGCCGACATCCTGCGCGACGATCTGGCCAACCGTGGGCCGGTGCGCATGTCGCAAGTGGAGAACGAGCAAAAAGCCATCCTGCTGGTGGTAAGACGCCTGGCGGAAAGCGGCGAAATGATCATCGGCGGCGGCGAGGACACCTATGTCTGATCGCATTAACACCCTGCCCTGGCAACCCTGGTCGCTCAACGACCTGGGCGAACAGAAACCGGCGATCGAACTGCCGCAGCTGCCGGATCTCGAACTTGACGATCCGTCGCCGGACGCGCAGGCCGAATTACAACAGCAGCTGGCAACGCTGCGGTTGCAGGCGGAGCAACAGGGCCAACAGCTGGGCTATGCCGATGGCCAGCAAAAAGGTTATGAGGCTGGTTTTCAGTCCGGGCTGGAGGAAGGCCGTCAGCAAGGGCTGCTGGAAGCGCAACAGCAGCAGCAGCCGCTGACCGCCCACTGGCAGCAGCTGGTCACCGAATTCCAGCACACGCTGGACGCGCTCGACAGCGTGATCGCTTCGCGGCTGATGCAGCTGGCGCTGACCGCCGCCAAACAGGTGCTGGGCCAGCCGCCGGTATGCGACGGCACCGCCCTGCTGGCGCAGATCCAACAGCTGATCCAGCAGGAACCGATGTTCAACGGCAAGCCGCAGCTGCGGGTGCACCCGGACGACTACCCGCGCGTCGAGCAGCAGCTGGGGGTCACCCTCAGCCTGCACGGCTGGCGCCTGCTGGCGGACGGCGAGCTGCACCCGGGCGGCTGCAAGGTCAGCGCCGAGGAAGGCGATCTCGACGCCAGCCTGGCGACGCGCTGGCATGAACTGTGCCGCCTGGCGGCACCGGGAGAAGTCTGATGACCGCGCGTCTCGGCCGCTGGCTGAGCTCTCTGGATACGCTGGAAAAACGCATCGCGCGCGCGCCGACGGTGCGCCGCTATGGTCGCCTGACCCGCGCGACCGGGCTGGTGCTGGAGGCTACCGGCCTGCAGCTGCCGCTCGGCGCGACCTGCCTCATCGAACGGCACGACGCCGGTGAGGTGCAGGAAGTGGAAAGCGAAGTGGTCGGCTTCAACGGCCAGCGGCTGTTCCTGATGCCGTTGGAAGAAGTGGAAGGCATCGTGCCGGGCGCGCGGGTTTACGCCCGCATCGCGCCGGAAGGCCAAAGCGCCGGCAAACAGCTGCCGCTCGGCCCGGCCCTGTTGGGACGGGTGCTGGACGGCAGCGCCAAACCGCTCGACGGCCTGCCTTCGCCGGAAACCGGTTACCGCGCGCCGCTGATCACCGCGCCGTTCAACCCCTTGCAGCGCACGCCGATCGAGCAGGTGCTGGACGTGGGGGTGCGCACCATCAACGGCCTGCTGACCGTCGGCCGCGGCCAGCGTATGGGCCTGTTCGCCGGCTCCGGCGTCGGCAAGAGCGTGCTGCTCGGCATGATGGCCCGTTATACCCAGGCGGATGTGATCGTCGTTGGCCTGATCGGCGAGCGTGGCCGCGAGGTCAAAGACTTTATCGAGAACATCCTCGGCGCCGAAGGCCGGGCGCGATCGGTAGTGATCGCCGCGCCGGCGGACGTGTCGCCGCTGCTGCGCATGCAGGGGGCGGCCTACGCCACCCGCATCGCCGAAGATTTCCGCGATCGCGGGCAGCACGTGTTGCTGATCATGGATTCCCTCACCCGCTACGCCATGGCGCAGCGCGAGATCGCCCTGGCCATCGGCGAACCGCCGGCGACCAAAGGTTATCCGCCTTCGGTCTTCGCCAAGCTGCCTGCGCTGGTGGAACGCGCGGGCAACGGCATCAGCGGCGGCGGCTCCATCACCGCCTTCTACACCGTGTTGACCGAAGGGGACGATCAGCAAGACCCGATCGCCGACTCGGCGCGTGCGATTCTCGATGGCCACGTGGTGCTGTCCCGACGCCTGGCGGAGGCCGGTCACTATCCGGCGATCGACATCGAAGCGTCGATCAGCCGTGCCATGACGTCGCTGATCGACGAAGAGCATTACCGCCGGGTGCGCACCTTCAAACAGATGCTGGCCAGCTATCAGCGCAACCGCGATCTGATCAGCGTTGGCGCCTACGCGGCGGGCAGCGATCCGCTGCTGGACAAAGCGATGACGCTGTATCCGCAGATGGAAGCTTACCTGCAACAGGGCATCTTTGAACGCAGCGGCTATGATGAAGCCTGTCAACAGCTGCAGCAGTTGATTGTTTAACGTCACCAGAGGCGCACAGCGATGAAATCACAATCCCCCCTGATTACCCTGCGAGATCTGGCGCAGGATGCGGTGGAACAGGCCGCGCAACAGCTGGGCCAGGTACGGCAGGCGCAGCAGGCGGCAGAGCAACAGCTGTCGATGCTGCTCAACTACCAGGACGAATACCGCCAGAAGCTGAATCATACGCTCTGCGACGGCATGGACAGCTCACGCTGGCAAAACTACCAGCAGTTTATCGGCACGCTGGAACAGGCCATCGACCAGCACCGCCAGCAGCTGCTGCAGTGGGGGCAGAAAGTGGATCATGCGGTGAAGCAGTGGCAAGACAAACAACAGCGGCTGAACGCTTTCGAAACCCTGCATACCCGCGCCATAACGGCGGAGCAGCAGTTAGAGAACAAACGGGATCAAAAACTGATGGATGAGTTCGCTCAACGCAGTGCACAAAGGAATACCAACCCATGAATCTGAACGCCCTGCCCGGCCTGGCCTTACCCGGCGACGCCGGCGGCCTGGCCGAACTGACGTCGGCGCTGGATGAGAGCCAGCTGTCGTCCGCTTTCGCCCAGCTGCTCGGCGCCCGTTTCGCGCCCGCCGCCGACGGCAAACAGCCGCCGGTCGCGCTGAGCGCGGACGAAGAACGCGCCCCGGCCCTAAGCCGCAACCAGCTCAATCAATTGCTGGCCACCTTCGGCGAGCGCGGCGGCCTGCTGCCGGGCCAGACGGCCTCAGCCGACGCGCTTTCACCTGAGGGCGCCGAGGGCGAGGCGCCCACCGCCGGCGACAAACCGGCGCAGCCACCGATCGCCGCCGCCAAAGAGCTGGATGCCGCAACGCTGCAGGCGCTGTACGCCATGCTGCCGGCCGCGCTCGTGGCCCAGGCGCAACCGACCGAAGGCCAACGCTCGCTGCCGGTGGAAAGCGCTGACGAGACGACTGCACTGCAGCCCGGCAATGGCCTGCTGAACATTGCGTCGGCCGGTGATAAAACCGCCGCGCGTTCATCGGCATCCCCCGCTCCGTCGCTGACAGGGGCGAAAACGTCGGCCACCGACGACGATAATGCCAAGGCGACGCTCCCGCAACCGACCAACGGCGAACGGGCAAGTACCGCACAGCCGCTGCCGGCGAGCGATGCGCAACAGCCACCGACGCTCAACCACGCCGTCGCCCTGGCCGCCGCCAGCCCGACGCAAACGGCCGCCCCTGCCAGCGCACTGGTGACCGCACCGCCTGCGCCGCAGCTCAACGCGCAGCTGGGCAGCCCGGAGTGGCAGCAGGCGTTGAACCAACAGGTGCTGATGTTCCACCGCAACGGCCAGCAGAGCGCCGAACTGCGCCTGCACCCGCAGGAGCTGGGCGCCTTGCAGATCACGCTGAAACTGGACGATCAGCAGGCACAACTGCACATCGCCTCCGCTCACGGTCAGGTGCGTGCGGCGGTGGAAGCGGCGATGCCGCAGCTGCGGCACGCGCTGGCGGAGAGTGGGATCAACCTGGGGCAGAGCAGCGTGGGCGGCGAGTCCACCCCACAATGGCAGCAACAGGCGCAGCAGCAGGCTTCCAACGGCCAGGGTCGTTCCAGCTATGCTGAACATCACGGCGGTGACGGCGCAGCCGCTGAAGGCGTCAGCGCACCGGTAACGCTGCAGCGCATGGCCAGCGCGGTCAACGGCGTCGATATTTTCGCCTGAGCCGTCGCAAACGCCCAAGCTGGCACCCATTTGCGCGTCTATTCAGGCTATTGCACGCCGCAATAGACGCGATAATACCTTTACATGTCATGCGTGCGGCTTTGCCGCGCGCCATGCCCGCCGCCTCGCCGGCCGCGGGTGGAACAACAGGAATTAGATTTCGCTATGTCTCAGAACTCCCTTCCGGCAGCACCGAAACGCCCCCTTCTGGTCATCCTGCTGGTCTTGATCAGCGTCGTCGCCTGTGGCGCCGCGGGCTACAGCTGGTGGCTGCTGCAACAGCATAAAAACGGCGCCGAACCGGCAGCCGCCAAACAGCAACCGCCGGCCGCGCCGGTGTTCATGCCGCTCGACACCTTTACCGTCAACCTGGTGACGCCGGACAACAACCCGGATCGCGTGCTGTACATCGGCCTCACGCTGCGTCTGCCGGACGAAAGTACCCGCCGCCAGCTGAACGATTTTCTGCCGGAAGTGCGCAGCCGTCTGCTGATGCTGCTCTCCCGCCAGGAAGCGAGTCAGCTGGCCAATGAACAAGGGAAGCAACAGTTGGTGGCGCAGATTAAGGACGTGCTCAGCCCGCCGCTGGTTAAGGGACAACCGAAGCAGGTGGTCAGCGACGTGCTGTTCACCGCCTTCATACTGCGGTAATCACTATGGGCGATAGCATTCTTTCACAGGCAGAGATCGACGCCTTGCTCAACGGCGACAGCGCGGGCGATGAACCCGAAGCGATAGTCGGCAAAGAGAGCGAGGTCAAGCCTTACGATCCGAACACCCAGCGCCGCGTGGTGCGCGAGCGTCTGCACGCGCTGGAAATCATCAACGAACGTTTTGCCCGGCAGTTCCGCATGGGGTTGTTCAACCTGCTGCGCCGCAGCCCGGACATTACCGTCGGCCCGATCAAAATCCAGCCGTATCACGAGTTCGCCCGCAACCTGCCGGTGCCGACCAACCTGAACCTGGTGCATCTGAACCCGCTGCGCGGCACCGCCCTGTTCGTGTTCGCGCCGAGCCTGGTGTTCATCGCCGTCGATAACCTGTTCGGCGGCGACGGCCGCTTCCCGACCAAGGTCGAAGGCCGTGAATTCACCCCGACCGAACAGCGGGTGATCAAGCGCATGCTGCGCCTGGCGCTGGACGCCTACGGGGACGCCTGGAGCGCCATCTACAAGATCGACGTAGAGTACGTGCGCGCCGAAATGCAGGTGAAGTTCACCAACATCACCACCTCGCCGAACGACATCGTGGTCACCACGCCGTTCCAGGTGGAGATCGGCGCGCTGACCGGCGAGTTCAACATCTGCATTCCATTCGCGATGATCGAACCGCTGCGCGAGCTGTTGACCAACCCGCCGCTGGAAAACTCGCGGCAGGAAGACAGCCACTGGCGCGAAACGCTGGTGAAACAGGTGCAGCACTCCGAACTGGAGCTGATCGCCAACTTCGTCGATATCCCGATGCGGCTGTCGAAAGTCCTGAAGCTGCAGCCGGGCGATGTATTACCAATAGACAAGCCGGAACGCCTGATCGCCCATGTGGACGGCGTACCGGTTCTGACCAGCCAATACGGCACGTTGAACGGGCAATATGCCCTGCGTGTTGAACATTTGATTAACCCTATTTTGAATGCTCTGAGTGAGGAACAGCCCAATGAGTGATCCTAAGCAACCGTCTGGCGAAGGAAAGGAATCCGTGGACGATCTGTGGGCTGATGCGTTTAACGAGCAGCAGTCGACCGAGAAATCCGGCGCAAGCACCGAAGGGGTGTTCAAGTCGCTGGAAGCTCAGGATGCGCTCGGCAGCCTGCAGGATATCGACCTGATCCTGGATATTCCGGTCAAGCTGACCGTGGAGCTGGGTCGCACCAAGATGACCATCAAAGAGCTGCTGCGCCTGTCGCAAGGTTCAGTGGTGGCGCTGGACGGCCTGGCCGGCGAGCCGTTGGACATCCTGATCAACGGTTACCTGATCGCACAAGGTGAAGTGGTGGTGGTGGCCGACAAGTTCGGCGTGCGCATCACCGACATCATCACCCCGTCCGAACGCATGCGTCGACTGAGCCGCTGATGACCATCGCGGCGCCCGTTACCGTCCAAAGCAGCCAACAACCCGCCGCGCCGGCTTTGCCGGCCGGCTCGGTGCTGATGCAGGTCAGCAGCGCGCTCGGCGGCATTCTGCTGCTGATCCTGCTGGCCGGCTGGCTGTTTCGCCGGCTGGGCTTCGCCCCGCAGGCGCGCAACAACAAGCTGCTCAACCTGCGCGCCAGTTGCCAGGTTGGGCAGCGCGAGCGCGTGGTGGTGGTGGAAGTCGACGATACCTTGCTGGTATTGGGCGTCACCGCCCAACAGATCACTCCGCTGCACACCCTGCCCGCCCCGCCGAAAGACGAGGGCACGGCCGATGCGGCGGCGCCGGCGGACTTCCGCCAACTGATGCAAAAAGTTCTGAAACGCCCGGAAAAATCGGCATGACCTCGACTCTTCATACCCTTGTCCGCCGTCCGGCGGTTTGGCTCCCTGCCGCCCTGCTGTTCATCAGCCCGGCGGCTTTGGCTCAACTGCCGGGGCTGATCAGTCAGCCGCTGGCCAACGGCGGCCAAAGCTGGTCGCTGCCGGTGCAGACGCTGGTGCTGTTGACCTCGCTGACCTTCCTGCCTGCCATGCTGCTGATGATGACCAGTTTCACCCGCATCATCATCGTGCTTGGGCTGCTGCGCAACGCACTGGGCACGCCGTCGGCGCCGCCGAACCAGGTGATGCTGGGGCTGGCATTGTTCCTGACCTTCTTTATCATGTCGCCGGTGTTCGACAAGGTCTATCAGGACGCCTACCTGCCGTTCAGCCAGGACAAGATCGGGCTGGAGGTCGCGCTGGATAAAGGCTCACAGCCGCTGCGCGAATTTATGCTGCGCCAAACGCGCGAAACCGATTTGGCGCTGTACGCCAGACTGGCCAATCAACCGCCGATCGCCGGCCCGGAAGCGGTGCCGATGCGCATCCTGCTGCCCGCCTACGTCACCAGCGAACTGAAAACCGCCTTCCAGATCGGCTTTACGGTGTTCATTCCGTTCCTGATTATCGACCTGGTGGTCGCCAGCGTGCTGATGGCGCTGGGGATGATGATGGTGCCGCCGGCCACCATCTCGCTGCCGTTCAAGCTGATGCTGTTCGTGCTGGTCGATGGCTGGCAGCTGCTGCTCGGCTCGCTGGCGCAGAGCTTCTATTCGTAACCCCCGATCGGAGAACGCGAGATGACACCTGAATCGGTTATGGCGCTCGGCACCGAGGCGATGAAAGTGGCGCTGGCGCTGGCCGCGCCGCTGCTGCTGGCGGCGCTGATCAGCGGCCTGGTGGTCAGCCTGCTGCAGGCTGCCACCCAGATCAACGAAATGACGCTGTCGTTCATCCCCAAAATTCTGGCGGTGGTGGCCACCATCATCATCGCCGGCCCCTGGATGTTGAACCTGCTGCTGGACTACATGCGCACCCTGTTCAGCAATCTGCCCACTCTGATCGGCTAACCGTGCTCACCTTCGACAGCGCCCAGCTCACCGTCTGGCTCAGCCACTATTTTTGGCCGCTGCTGCGCATTCTGGCGCTGATAAGCACCGCGCCGATATTCAGCGAAAAGCAAATCAGCAAAAAGGTCAAAATTGGCCTTGGCGGGCTGATCGTCATCCTGATTGCGCCGACGCTGCCCGCCAGCAATATCCCGATCTTCTCCGCCGCCGGCCTGTGGCTGGCGATTCAACAGATTCTGATCGGCGTAGCGCTGGGATTGACCATGCAGTTCGCCTTCGCGGCGGTGCGCCTGGCGGGCGAAGTGATCGGCATGCAGATGGGCCTGTCGTTCGCCACCTTCTTCGATCCCAGCGGCGGCCCAAACATGCCGGTGCTGGCGCGCCTGCTCAACCTGCTGGCGATGCTGCTGTTCCTCAGCTTCGATGGCCATCTGTGGCTGATTTCGCTGCTGGCGGACAGCTTCCACACCCTGCCTATCCAAACGCAGCCGCTGAACGGCAACGGCTTCCTGGTGCTGACCCAGGTCGGATCGCTGATCTTCATCAACGGCATGATGCTGGCGCTGCCGCTGATCTGCCTGCTGTTGACGCTGAACATGGCGCTCGGCTTGCTTAACCGTATGACGCCGCAGCTGTCGGTCTTCGTGATCGGCTTCCCGGTCACCATGACCTTCGGCATCATGACGCTGGGCATGATGATGCCGATGCTGGCGCCGTTCTGTGAGCACCTGTTCGGCGAAATCTTCGACCGGCTGGCGGCGGTGATCGGCGGCATGACCTTCTAACCCCCTGCGCCCCCCTTCCTTCTCCCGTTTTCGCCTGAGACAAAATGGCAATAAAAACGCTTTCTTGGGACAAAAGCCTGAGAAACGCCTTTTATCCGGATTAAGGTTCAAATGTCTCCGGCGGCTTGAATAAATAAAACCCCGACCTAGAATAGACCCGGCAACAAAGAATATCGCCTGCATCACCTTCATCTTCCACGGCGATAAAATACGTTTATTCCGAGTAAAAAATAAAAATAATGCAGTCACGCATTGCTCAATGCGCGACAGATGACTGACACCTTGAATAAATGCGTCCGACGCCCGCCGACTGCAGGGCGCAGCATCGACCTTTGCTAACTACAGGAGCGAGATCATGATTAAAGCGAAAAGCAACCGTAAGGCACGCCGGTTATTCGGTTTGACCCACTGGAAAAGCAACAAATTTAGAGTTTCTTTTACCGAGACGGCCGATGGCGGAAAATGGAAAGTAGAGAAGAAAAAGAAATAGCACCGCTATTTATCGTCAGGGAAATAATATCCATCGCGATTTTTCCGCCACTGATTTCAATAATGCCGTTGCGCATTAAACAGGGGTGACAATCGTATTATTTCTTCCCTGATGAAAAAAAGGCGCGTCACTCAGTCAGTAGTGGGAGAACGAGTGACGCGCCAAACGAGTGCGCCCGGTTTCAAGAAGCCTTCCTCCCCGCGGGGCGGAGAGGAGGTTTTCTAAGCGCACTAAAGGGAAACCCGTCGCGGTCAGGCAACGGGGTATTGCTCTTAACGATTCATCTGGAACAGCGACATGCCCTGCATATCGCTGAAGGTTTTATAAGATGCCTGCAGCGCCGCCTGCTGCATGAAGTAAGACGAGATAGACTCGGCCAGGTCGGCATCCGTCAACGCACTCATCTGGACCTGGTTGGTCATATCGCGCTCTTTACCGATGCTGTCCAGCTGATCCATTTCCTGCAGCTGGCTGCCCAACTCGGCGCGTACGCTCAGCACGTTGTTGTAAGAGTTGTCCAGACCGCGGTTGGCTTTCGCCAGCGCGTCATTCACCTGCTGCTTGGTGGCCTCATCGGCATCCTGCAGCGGCGTTTTCAACGCGTTCAGCGCGATATCAATGCTCTCAAACACGTTGCTGACCGGTGTACTGCCGTCCGGCTCGGGCTTGGGATTGCTGGTCAACGACATGAACACCGCGTTGCCGGTATGGCCGATGGTCATGGTGCGGTTAGCATCTACTTTCTGCTGAACCGTCTTGTCGCCGCCCTGATAGCTGACGGTGCCGCCGTTATCGACGAACGGCGCCTTGTCGTTCACATATCCGCCGAACATATAGCGGCCGTTGCCGTCGGTGCTGTTGGCCTGGTTCAGCAGCTGATCTTTCAGCCCCTGCAGTTGAGTAGCCAATGATTGGCGATCGTTATCGCTTTCGGTGCCACCGGCGCTGACGACCAGTGCCTTCATGTCGGCGATGGTAGAGGTTGCGCCGGCCAATACCGTCTCTTCCATCGACACGCTTTGGCGAGCGAAAGTGCGCGCGAGCGTGTACTGGCTGTTTTCCGCCTGCGACTGCGACAACATCACCGCACGCGACGCCGCCAGCGGATCGTCAGACGGGTTGATCACCCGTTTGCCGGAGGAAAGCTGCTCGGCGGCCTTCATGAACAGCGACTGATTGCCCGTAATGCCGTTCATGTTCTGTTGGTACATCATGCTGGTGCTCATGCGCATGCTGTGGGTTCCTTACTCTGAGCGACCGGCGTCGTTATCGGCGCCGGTTAACAATGAAATCAACGAATATTCAGCAGCGCGTCGAACAGCGAGCTGGCGGTCTGGATCACCTGCGCGTTGGCCATGTAGTACTGCTGGAAACGCAGCAGCTCACCGTACTCTTCGTCAAGGTTGACGCCGGACATCGACTGCTGTTGTTCGCCCAGCTGCGTCACGATCTTGGCCTGCGAAGTGGCGATGGCTTTGGCGGCAGCGGTCTGGTTACCGACGCCGCTGACGATGCCGGCGTAAGCGCCGCTCAGGGTCGCCTTGCCGTCCACCAGGTTTTTGGTCTGCAGATCCAGCAGTTTCTTGGCGTTTTCGTTATCGCCGCGGCCGCTGTCATCTTTACCGGCAGCAGCTATCTTGGACGAATCGGTGATGGCCACCTTCAGATTGCCCGCCACATCGCTGACCGGCTTCACGGTGAAGCTGTCTTTAGCCTTCGCATTGCCGTCGATGCTCACTTCCAGACCATCGAAGTTCAGCGTCGGTTTGCCGTCGGCGCTGGTGCCTGGCGTGGCGTTGACTTTCACGTTGTCCGGCAGACGGCTGACCTGCCAGTCGCTGCCGTCGAACTCGACGCGATAATCGTTGGCCTTCACCTTGCCGGTATCGGTGTAAGCGACCGACAGCGACGCGTCGCCGGTGTTGCGAGTGTTATCCACCACCCGGCCGCGGCTGAAACTGAAGAAGTCGCCGCCTGCGTCGCCGTTCAGGTCGAAACCGGCACGATGCTGCTGGTTAAAGCTGTCCGCCATCGCCAGCGCTAACTGGCCGAGCTGATTGCGCACGCCGTCCAGCGTCTCGCTGCGGAATTTCAGCACGCCGCTCAGCGTGCCGCTGGTGATCTGGCCTTCCGGCACTTCGCTGGCGCCATTGCCGCGGTTATAACCGATGGTCAGGCGGGAAGGATCGCTACTGGAAGGCATCGCCTCCACCTGATAGGTGTTGCTGCCTTGCACCAGGGTCAAACCGTTGGCGAAGGAGACGGTATAAGCGTCGCCGTCCTGCTGCGTGACCTGCACGCCCACCAGCTGGTTCAGCTCGGTGACCAGCTGATCGCGCTGATCCAGCAACGCATTCGGTTCGCCGCCGGCGCTGCCGCGCAAACGGGTGATTTCGTCGTTCAGCTTGGCGATCTGTTGGCCGTAGCTGTTGATCTGCTGCGCCGTATCGCTGATCTGCTGGTTGACACCGTTGTCCATATCGCGCAGGAATTTGTCGGTGTTGTTGAACTGGTTCACCAGGCCGTTGGCCTTGCCCAACACCGTCTGGCGCGCGGCATCATCACCGGCGTTGCTCACCAGGTTCTGCAGGTTGGTGAAGAAATCCTGCATGTTGGTCGACAGTGGGTTGGTTTTGCTCGCCAACAGGTTGTCGATCTGCGAAATCTTCTCGTAATAGGCGTTTTGCGCCCCGAACGAGCTCTGTGCGCCACGCAGCTGGTTGGTGATGAACTGGTTGTACTCGCGGTTGACGCTGGTGACGGTCACGCCGTTGCCGATAAAGCCGCTCATGGTGGCCATGCCGCCGTTCTGCGCCAGGATCGCGGTCTGGCGGTTATAGCCCGCCACGTTGTAGTTGGAGATGTTGTTGCTGACGGTACTGAGCGCCACCTGAGCCGCATTCAGCCCGCTCATCGCGGTATTGATTAAGCTATTGGACATCGGAATTCCTTATACTGCGGCGCCGGTGGCCCACAGGGTTCTAATTGAGCTGCTGAGCCTGTTCGCTCAGCCTGTCTCGGTTATCGGCAAAAATGAGAAGAACTTGAGGAAAAAAAGCGGCAATGCGGTCAGCATCCAGCTAGCCTTCATTACCGCCTATCCCCTCAATAATTGGCGTCGCAGCAAGGGCGTCCCCGGGAGCTTGGATAAGCCAAGTGACCGGGGCGAACTTGTGCAGTCAACGCCGCTGCGGCGTCAAGCATGACGGGGATTTAGAACAAATCTTTCAGATCGTGGGTGTAAGCTTTGACCGCCTGTTCCCCCGCGTTCTTCATCTGCTGAATCACGCTGACCAGTTTGCTGGCGTACTGCGGGTCGGTAGCGTATCCGGCACGTTGCAACGCATGCGCCGCCTGCTCCGGGCTGCGCGCGGCGGCCACGTCGGCGTAGCGCGGGTTGTTGGTCAGCAGCTTGACGTAATCGGCGATCGCTTCGACGTACGAGCCGTAGACGCGGAACTTCGCCTTCACCTTCTTCGCCGCGCCCTGTTCGAACTCGGTGGTGGTGATCTCCGTCACCGGCCCGTTCCAGCTGCCACCGGCCTTGATGCCGAACAGGTTGTAGCTCGGCGTACCGTCTGAGGTCGGGATCTCGCGCTGCCCCCAGCCGGACTCCAGCGCCGCCTGCGCGACAATCAGCTGATGCGGAATGCCGCTCTGCTGGCTGGCGACCTTCGCCGGTATCGACAGGCGGGCGACAAAGTTGCCGTTGTTGAGCGACAGCGGCGCGGCGGCCGGCGGGGCTTTCGGCATCGCGCGGCGCACCATCTGCTCCAGCGCCTGGTTCGGCAGCGTTTGCAGCACCTCGTTGTCCAGCGCCATCGGCGACAGGCCCGCCGTTTCGCTCGGCACCGTATTGGCGTTGCTCATCTGCTTGACCATCATGTCGGCCAGCCCCAGCCCTTTTTGCGACATCTGCTGGGCGATTTGCTGGTCGTACATCGAGGTATAGAGCCGCGTTTGATCGCTGCTCAATACCCCGTCCTGCGGCAAGGCGGAACGCATGCTTTTCAGCATCATCTGCACGAACATGCCTTCTACCTGCTGAGCCACCTGCTTGAGGTTACCCTGCGGGTCGGCCGCCGCATCGCGTTTGAGGCCATTCAGCGCCTGGGCGTCATAGGCCGCGCCCGACATCGCCATCAGATCGCCGGCCATCAGATAATTTCCAGCTTGGCGCGCAGGCAGCCGGCGCTCTGCATCGCCTGCAGGATCGACATCAGATCGATCGGCGTAGCACCCAGCGCATTCAGCGCGCGTATCACATTGTTCAGGTTGGCGCTGGCGTTCACCTTCTGCAGCGACCCGCCCTGCTGTTGCACCGAGATCTGGGTGTTTGGCGTCACCACCGTCTGGCCGCCGCCGAACGGCGTCGTCGGTTGGCTGACGGTATTCTGCCGATCGACCACCACCGACAGGTTGCCCTGGGCGACGGCGCAAGAATCGAGGATCACATCGCGGTTCATCACCACCGAACCGGTGCGCGAGTTGATGATCACTTTGGCGTCCATCGCCCCGACGTTGACGGTGATGTTTTGAATCTCCGCCAGGAAACGCACCTGAGAGCTGTTACCCTGCGGCACCAGCACCTGAATCGTGCGGGCGTCGAGCGGCGTCGCGGTGCCGCCGCCGCGTTGGCGGTTGATGGCGTCGCTGATCTGCTGTGCCAGCGTGAAATCTTCGTCGTTCAGCTGCAGGTTGAGAACGCCGCCGCTGCCGAAGGTGGTCGGCAGCTCGCGCTCGATGGTGGCGCCGTTGCTGATGCGCCCGCCCGCCAGCTGGTTGACCTGCACGCTGCTGCCGCCGGCCGCCGCGCCCGCGCCGCCGACCAGCACGTTGCCCTGCGCCAGCGCATAAACCTGGTTATCCACGCCTTTGAGCGGCGTCATCAGCAGGGTGCCGCCACGCAGGCTTTTGGCGTTGCCCATCGAAGAAACCACCACGTCGATGTTCTGCCCAGCGCGCGAGAACGGCGGCAGTTTGGCGGTCACCATCACCGCCGCCACGTTTTTCAGCTGCATGTTGGTGCCCGGCGGCACGGTGATGCCCAGCTGCGACAGCATGTTGCTCAGGCTTTGGGTGGTAAACGGCGTCTGCATGGTCTGGTCGCCGGAGCCGTCCAGCCCCACCACCAGCCCGTAGCCGATCAGGGCGTTGTCTCGCACGCCCTGCACCGTCACCAGATCGCGGATGCGCTCCGCCGCCGCCGGCAAGCACACCAGCCCGACGCACAGCGCGATAAACCATTTTTTCAGCATCAGTCAATCCTTAGAACGGTGAAACATTTAGGAAGAAGCGCTGCAGCCAGCCCATGGTCTGCGCTTCGTTGATATAGCCATTGCCGACGTATTCGATACGCGCATCCGCCACCTGGGTCGAAGTGACCGAGTTGTTGCCGCTGATGGTGCGCGGGTTAACGACGCCGGAGAAACGGATGAATTCGGTGCCTTGGTTGATGGCGATCTGCTTTTCCCCCACCACGTGCAGGTTGCCGTTGGCCAGTACCTGGTTGACCGTCACCGTAATGGTGCCGTTGAAGGTGTTGTTGGCGTTGGCGCCGCCCTTGCCGCCGAAGGTGCTGTCGCCGGAAATGTCCATATCGGCGCGCGCATTGCCCAGCAGGCCATCGAGATAACGCGGTGAGGTGGCGACGCCGAACTTGCTGGCGCCGTTGCGGCTGGCGTTGGCGGAGGAGCTTTTGCTGGCGCTGACGTTCTCCTGCAGCACGATGGTCAGGGTGTCGCCGACATTGCGCGGACGGCGGTCTTCGAACAGCGGCTGATAGCCGTAGTTCATCGGCTGCACCGTCTGGAAGATCGAGCCGTTCGGCATCGGCGCGCTGGCCGGCGCGGGCTGCGCCGTGGTCGCGCCGTCCACCAGCGGTTTGTGCGGGATATAGGCGCAGCCGCTCAGCGTCAGCATCACCATTCCCGCCAGCCAGCGTTGTCCCTGCCGCGGCAGGATTGCCATCGAATATGTGGTTACCACGGGTATCGCCTTTGTTTCACGAATGAGAATGACGGGCGCGGCATGCCGCGCCCGTCAATGACAGATTACAGTTGCGTCAGCTTTTGCAGCATCTGATCGGAGGTCGATACCGCTTTGCTGTTGATCTCGTACGCGCGCTGAGTCTGGATCATGTTGACCAGCTCTTCCGCCACGTTGACGTTGGAGGTTTCCACGTAGCCCTGATACAGCAAGCCGGCGCCGTTCAGCCCCGGGGTGCTCTCGTTCGGCGCGCCCGAGCTTTCGGTTTCCTGATACAGGTTCTCGCCCACGCTCTCCAGACCGCTGTCGTTGACGAAAGTGGTCAGCGTCAGTTGGCCTACCTGCTGGGCGGCGGTTTGCCCCTGCTGGGTGACGCTGACGATGCCGTCGCGGCCGACGGTGATGGACAGCGCGTTAGCCGGAATGGTGATCGCCGGCTGCACCTGGAAACCGCTGGAGGTCACCAGCTGACCGTTCTGATCGATTTGGAACGACCCGTCACGGGTATAGGCCTGGGTGCCGTCCGGCAGCATCACCTGGAAGAAACCCTGCCCCTTGATGGCAACGTCTTTACTGTTGTTGGTCTGCGACAGGTTGCCCTGGCTGTGCAGGCGCTCGGTCGCCACCGGACGCACGCCAGTGCCGATCTGCAGGCCGGAAGGCAGCGTGGTCTGTTCGGAGGACTGCGCCCCCGGCTGACGCATGGTCTGGTACAGCAGATCTTCAAATACCGCGCGCTGGCGCTTGAAGCCGTTGGTGCTGACGTTCGCCAGGTTGTTGGCGATCACGTCCATATTGGTCTGCTGCGCATCCAGACCGGTTTTGGCAATCCATAAGGATGGAATCATCGGTTATTTCCTTGCTGCTTAGCTCACCGAGAGCAGTGAGTTGGCACGCTGTTCGTTTTCATCCACGCTGTGGATGACCTTCATTTGCATTTCAAAGCGGCGGGCGTTGGCGATCATGTCGACCATGGTCTCCATCGGCTTGACGTTGCTGCCCTCCAGCACGCCCGGCATCACCCGCACCTGCGGATCGTTTTGCAACTGATTGCCGCGTTGCTGTTGAGTTTCCGGCGTCAGGCGGAACAGCCCGTCGTCACCGCGCATCACCTCACGCGCATCGGCTTTCACCAGCTTCAGGCGGCCGATCTGCGCGATAGTGTTTGGCGGATCGCCGGCGTTCAGCGCCGAAATGGTGCCGTCGGCCGCGATGGTGATCTCCGCCGACGGCGGCACCTCGATCGGGCCGCCGTCGCCCATCACCGGCAATCCCTGCACCGTCAACTGCCCGGTAGAGGAAATCTGAATGTTGCCGTTGCGGGTATAGGCTTCACCGCCACCCGGCAGGCTCACCGCCAGGAAGCCGTCCTGCTGCAGCGCCACGTCCAACGGGCGCGCCGTATAGTTCAGCGCTCCCTGGCTCATGTCGGCGCCCGGCGTCGACGCGGTCACCAACGTGCGTGTCGCCATGCTCGGCCCGTCGACCGGCACGGCGCGCAATGCGGCGAGCTGGGCGCGAAAGCCCGGCGTCGACGCATTGGCCAGATTGTTGGCGGTGATGGACTGCTGTTCCAGCGTTTGGCGCGCCGCGCCCATCGCGGTATAAATCGCGTGATCCATAACTCGGCCCTATTAGCGCAGGCTAACCAGCGTCTGCAGGATGGAGTCCTGCGTCTTGATGGTCTGGGCGTTGGACTGGTAGTTACGCTGCGCAACGATCATGTTCACCAGCTCCTGACTCAGATCGACGTTGGAAGACTCCAGCGCGCCGCTGGTCAGCTTACCGAAGCCGCCGCCGCCCGACAGACCGACGCGCGGCTGACCGGACGCGCCGGTTTCCTGCCAAACGTTATCGCCCTGCGACGCCAGCCCTTCCGGGTTGGAGAAGTTGGCCATGACGATCTGGCCCAGTACCTGGGTCTGCTGGTTGGAGTAGATGCCCACGACGGTGCCGTCGTTGTTGATCTGGAAATTGGTGTATTCACCGGCGGCATAGCCGTCCTGCGCTACCTTGCTCACCGAGTCGCTGCCCACGTTCTGCTGCATGCTGCCGGCGAAGCTCAGGGTGAAGGTTTGCGCCGGTGCGCCGTCTTTGGCCGTCATCGGGATCACCATGCTGAACTCACCCGGCGCGCCGTTGGTGCTGGTGGTTTTGATCAGGTTGCCGCTGGTGCTGAACTCCATGGTGCCGGCATCGACCGGGGCCGCGCTGCCATCCTGAGTGTAGACCTGCCACTTGTTGTCTTCCGTCTTCACGAAGTAAGCGTTGATGTTGTGCGCGTTGCCCAGCGAGTCGTAGGCGGTGATGGTGTTGACGTAGTTGTAGCTGTCCTGTTTGGTCGGATCGAAAGTCTTGTTCTCCGGCACTTTATGGGTCGACTTCAGGTTGGCCACCATCTCGCCGGAAGTGGACGCCTTGGCGTTCATCATGCCTTCAGGAATGCTCAGCGGCACCGGGTTGGCACCCTGCTGGATGGTCGGCGGGGAACCAGCAGCCGGATAACCGGTCAGCTGCAGACCCTGCATGTTGGTCAGATTGCGGTTTTCGTCCAGCTTGAACTGACCGTTGCGGGTGTAGAAGATGCCGCCATCTTTATCCTGCATGCGGAAGAAGCCGTTGCCGTTGATGGCCACATCCAGCGCACGGCTGGTGCCAGTGGTGGTGCCGCCCTTGAAGTTCTGGGTGATGCCGGACACTTTAACGCCCAGCCCCACCTGCGAACCGGCGAACATGTCGGCGAAGGACACGCTGCCGGATTTGAAGCCCGCGGTCGCGGAGTTGGCGATGTTGTTACCGATCACGTCCAGGTTGGTTGCTGCCGCGTTCAAGCCGCTGACTGCCTGAGAAAAGGCCATGTTATTCTCCGAATAGTGGTCAGGCTATCGTCCGATTGAGCCTGATGCTTAGGGTTATAAGATCTGTCGCACGTCTTCCAGGGTGGCGTTGCCCGCCAGGCCGAGATCCAACTTCGCGCCGTTGCCGTCGCGGATCACGCCGTTCACCAGCCCGAAGTGCAGGCTGCGCGCCACCAACTGCTCGCCGTTGCCTTTGGCGTTGACGGCCACTTTGTAGGCGCCGTCAGGCGCGGTGGTGCCGTCGTCCAGCGAACCGTCCCAGGTGAAGGCGTGTACGCCGGCGGTCAGGCCGCCGATTTCGATAGTACGCACCACCTGCCCGCTGGCGTTGGTGATGGTGGCGGTCACCTGATCGGCGGCGCGCTCCAGTTCCACGCCGAACGGCGTGGTGCTGACCTTGCCGTCCTTGCTGCCAACCAGAATGTTGTTGCCGGGTACCATCACACCGTGGCCGATCAGCGCAGTGGCTTGCAGCGATTGATTGCTGTTGATCTGCCCGGAGATCGAGCCCAGCGTGGTGTTGAGCTTTTCGATGCCCTGCACGGTGTTGATCTGCGCCAGCTGCGAAGTCAGTTCGTTGTTCTGCATCGGGTTGGTCGGATCCTGGTTTTTCAACTGCGCCACCAGCAACGTCAGGAAGCTGTTGTGCAAATCCTGGCTGTTGGTGGTCTTGCTGTTGTTACCGATGACGGTGTTGTCCAACGACTCGTTAGTGGTTGCGGCGATAGCCATAGGAACCTCCGGTTACTGACCCAGCGTCAGGGTTTTCATCATCATTGACTTGGTGGTGTTGAGCACCTCGACGTTGGCCTGGTAGCTGCGGGAGGCGGAGATGGTGTTGACCATTTCCCCTACTACATCGACATTCGGCATGCGCACGTAGCCCTTGGCATCCGCCAACGGGTTGCCCGGCTGGTACACCAGACGCTCGGGCGCCGGATCGTCCACCACCTGGGCGACGCGCACGCCGCCGGTCGGCTGCCCAGGCGCCGCCGCGACCTGGAACACTACCTGCTTGGCGCGGTAAGGCTCGCCGTCCGGGCCGGTCACGCTGTCGGCGTTGGCCATGTTGCTGGCGCTGACGTTCATGCGCTGGGATTGCGCCGATAACGCCGAGCCGGAGATATCAAAAATGTTCAGTAAAGACATGCGCCTTATCCTTGTTGCAGCACGGACATCATCCCTTTGATCTGCCCATTGAGCAGCGTCAGGTCGGTCTGATATTTCAGGCTGTTATCGGCAAAGTTGGTGCGTTCGCGATCCATGTCTACCGTATTGCCGTCCATCGACGGCTGGTCCGGTACCCGGTACAACAGATCGAGCTGCGGCGGCTGCAGGGTCTGCGCCGGGATGTGGCGCGCCGCCGTCAGGTTCAGCGACATGCCGTTGCCGTTGACGCGCCCTTGTTCCAGCACTTTGTTCAATTGGCTGGCGAAATCGATATCCCGCGCCTGATAACCCGGTGTGTCTGCGTTGGCGATATTGGCGGCCAGAATTTCCTGCCGCTGGGCGCGCAAGTTCAGCGCCTCTTGGCCAAAGCGCAGAGCCGCGTCCAGTTTGTCGAGCATGCTCCCTCCGCGAGGTTAGAATTTGGAGTCGACAGGATAAACGCCCCCCGCGCCACCCTATCGCGGGAATAGACGCAAAATGGGGCGCTATTTATCTGCTTAGCCTGCGCGCGCTGCGGGTACACTTACGCGTATCCCGATGAAGCTTGAGAAGATGACGATGAAAGGTAAAATGCTGCTGCTTATCGGCCTGCTGTGCAGTCTGAACGCGCGCGCCGATGATCTGGCGACGCAAATCGAAAGCTTCATCCAAGGCAAATTCAGCGGTGAACCGGTGCAGGTGAAAGTGCGGGTGCGCACGCCGCCGAATCAATGGCCCGCCTGTGAACTGCCGCAGCTGTCGCTACCGCCCAGCGCGCGGATCGGCGGCAACGTCAGCATTTCGGCGCGCTGTGGCCAGGAGCGGCGTTTTATCCAGACTCAGGTGCAGGTGTTCGGCCGCTATCTGGTTTCGGCGCGCGGCATCAGCGCCGGCAGCCGCCTGACCGCGGCGGATCTGGCGTTGAAGGAAGGCCGGCTCGATACCCTGCCGCCGCGCGCGCTGACCGAAGCGGGCAAAGCGTTAGGCGCAGTCAGCCTGCGTAATATCAGCCCCGGCCAACCGCTGACCCTGGCCATGCTGCGTCGAGCTTGGATTATCAAAGCCGGACAACCGGTGCAGGTCACCGCGCAGGGTGATGGATTCAACATCAGCGGTGCGGGCAAGGCGATGAATAACGCCGCCGCCGAAGACAGCGTGCGCGTACGCATGGCGTCCGGGCAGATAGTCAGCGGCGTAGTCGGGGACGACGGCGCGATTCGCATTACGTTATAAAAAAGTAAAGGTTCCGCAAACCTTGCCGATAAGACAAATCAAGCAGCATTTTATTGGCCAGCAGGGCCGCAAAACTTTCATTGCAGCGTCGTTACCCGCGAGCGGTCACGGCGTAAACGGAGATGGACCATGAGTATCGATCGCACCCAGCGGTTACAGCCGGTTTCCACTGTGCAACCGCGTGAAACCCCGGCCGACAACCCGCTCCAACCGCGTAAGGCCGCCGTGGCCGAAACTGCCGTCAGCGGCACTCAGGTCAAACTGAGCGAGGCGCAGGCGCGCCTGATGCAGCCGGGCACCCAGGATATCGATATGGGCCGGGTCGAGGCCATCAAGCAGGCGATCCGCAACGGCGAACTGAAGATGGACGCCGGCAAAATCGCCGACGCGCTGCTGCAAGACGCGCAGAGCGACATTCAATGGATCGCCGGGCGCGACTGACAGCTCGGCGGCGAGTAGCGGTAAAGGATAAGTCATCACTATGGAAAACCTGGCACAACTGCTGGATAAACTGTTGGAAACGCTGCAGGCGCTCAATGGCGTGCTGGAGGAAGAGCACAACTTGCTGTGTTCCGGCCAGTTGCCCGGCGTGGCGTTGCAGCGCGTAACCGATGCCAAAAGCCAACTGCTGGCCACGGTCGCCTACCTCGAGCAACAGCGTCTGGGGCAGGAAAAAGCCTGCGGGCAACGCGCGCCCTACGCCAGCCATGCGCCTTTGGCCGATCGCTGGCAACGCGTTCAGCTGCTGAGCCAAACGCTGCGCGAGAAGAATCAGCACAATGGCCTGCTGCTCAACCAGCAGATCGACCATAACGCTCAGGCGCTGGCGATCCTCAGCAAGAACAACAAATCGTTGTATGGCCCGGATGGCCAGTCGCACGCCGGCAGCCTGCTCGGCAGAAAAATCGGCGTCTAACCCCCCTGATTTCGCCCGGTGTGCGCACCGCCGGGCGCGGGTTTACCCGGCTATGCGCGCCCTCTCGCATTTTCTTCTTATCGCTTTCTGAATTCCGTTAACGTTATGCGCCAGGCTGCGCAGAACGGATATTTGCCTGTTCCCCATCACTCCCTATTTCGTCATGTTAGCTCGGTCGTTAAACATCTTGATCTATACCCACTAAGGGTATATTTTCACACGGAGAGTGAATGACCGACATTTATCTCACAAAAGCCTTCCAGACATTTGCCGGCGACGAACGCATCAGTGACGCCACGATAGTGAAAGCGGCGCGAGAGATGCAAAATCAGTTGTACGACGCCAATCTCGGTGGTTACGTTTACAAAAAACGCATCGCCCGGATGAGGGGGTGGAAAACGGCGCGGGTATCGGGTATTAATCGCAACGGCAGATGAAGGAAGGATCTTTTTCATGTATGGCTTTGCCAAAAACGAAAGAGACAACATCAATCAGGATGAGTTAATTTCCTGGCGGCATTTGGCGGCGCTGTATCTGGATTATTCACCATTCAGACTGTATCAGCTGGTCAACTGCGGGGAATTAATAAGGTTACAACTATGAGCAAGATGCTGAAATCGATCCACCAGGAAGTTCAGGGCCTGCACCGCGCCGGTTTCGTCGACGACGTGACCATGCGCACCTTCGACATGCTGTGTCTGCGGCCGGTGAAACAGTTCCGGCCGGCCGAGATCCGCGCGCTGCGCGAACGGGAAAACGTCAGTCAGCCGGTGTTTGCGCTGTATCTCAACGTCAGTAAAAAGGCGGTACAGAAATGGGAGCGCGGCGAAGCGCAACCGAACTCCGCCGCAATGAAGCTGCTGTCACTGGTAGAACGCAACGGCCTGCAAATTCTGGCCTGATCCTACTGATAATTGACGATGACCTGATTGCCAATCACCCGCAGCGGCGGGTTCAACCCGCCTTGTGACTGCACGTAATAGACAAAGCGCAATTCCGCATTGGCCGGTTCCCCCTGCAGACCGTTGCTGCTGCCGCTACCGCCGCCGAGCGGAATGCAGCGGTTCACCGTACACAGCTGGGCCTGCAGCCCGGCCGGCTCCGGCCCCAGTAAACGGTAGCGCCAGCTGACGCTGGTGATGCGCGCATTGGCATCCGGCAACGCGTTCGGCGGCCGCAAACCGGCGGACTCATCGCGCATGCCGCCCTGTTCCAACGTCACGCCCGCCCCTTCAGCCACCCAGGAACCGGACACCGCACTGGCGGTTAACGGCGCCAGCAAACACAACACGAACAGACAACGTTTCATCAGGCTGCTCCAATGGTCGACGTCATGCGAATCTGGCGATCGTCGTTGATTTCGAGGTTGGACAACACCACGATCTGCGGCAGGCTGCGGCGCAGGAAGCGCGCCAGCAGGGCCCGCAGCGCATGGTTGACCAGCAGCACCGGCGGCGCGCTGAGCATCTCTTGCCGCTGCAGCGCCTGGCGCGCCTGATCCAGCAGGCGATCGGCCAAGCCCGGCTCCAGACCGCCACCGCCCTGCAACGCCTGCAACAACAGGCGCTCCAGTTGGGTATCCAAACCGATGACCTGAATCTCGCCGTTGCCCGGGAACCACTGCTGCGTGATCGCCCTGCCCAGCGCTACCCGCACCACGGTGGTCAATTCATAAGGATCGCTTTGCGCCGGGGCATGCTCCGCCAGCGTTTCGACGATGGTGCGCATATCGCGGATAGAAACACGCTCGGCCAGCAGGTTTTGCAGCACCTTGTGCAGCGTGGTCAGTGATACCACGCCCGGCACGAAGTCTTCGGTCAGTTTCGGCATCTCCTGCGACACGCGATCCAGCAACTGTTGGGTTTCCTGGCGGCCAAACAGCTCGCTGGCGAACTGGCCGATCAGGTGATTGAGGTGCGTCGCCACCACGGTGCTGGCCTCTACCACGGTAAAGCCCTGGATCTGTGCCTGTTCGCGCAAGGCGCTGTCAATCCATACCGCCTCGAGCCCAAAGGCCGGATCGACGGTTTTGTCTCCCGCCAGCTCGCCCACGGCATTGCCGGGGTTGATCGCCAGCCAGCGGCCCGGCTGCGCTTCACCGCTGCCGATCTCGACGCCTTTCATCAGGATGCGATAGCTGGCTGGCGGCAGTTCCAGGTTGTCGCGAATGTGTACCACCGGCGGCAGATAGCCCATGTCCTGCGCGAACTTCTTGCGAATACCGCGGATACGCCCCAGCAGTTCACCGTTTTGTTGAAAATCGACCATCGGAATCAGCCGGTAACCCACCTCCATCCCCAGCGGATCCTCCAACTGCACGTCGGCCCAGCTGGCTTCGGCGGCCTGCGGGTTTTCCGGCATCACCGGCGCCTCCACCGCTTTCGGTGCCTGTTGTTCACGGCCGCGCAACCACCAGGCCAGACCCAGCAAAGCGGCGGTAAACAGCAGGAACACCAGGTTCGGCATGCCCGGCACCAGGCCCAACAGCCCCAGTACCCCGGCGCTCAGCAGCATCACGCGCGGATTGTTGAACAGCTGGCCCACCATCTGCTCGCCGACGTCCTGATCGGTCGCGACGCGGGTGACGATAACGCCGGCCGCGGTGGAGATCACCAACGCCGGGATCTGCGCCACCAGGCCGTCGCCGATGGTCAGCAGCGTATAACTTTCCGCCGCCGCCCCCAGCTCCATGCCGTGTTGCACCACGCCGACCAACAGGCCGCCGACGACGTTCAGCACCATGATCATCAGGCCGGCGATGGCGTCGCCACGCACGAATTTACTGGCGCCGTCCATTGAGCCGTAGAAATCGGCCTCCTGGGTGACTTCGGCACGGCGTTTCTTCGCTTCGTCCTCGCCGATCAACCCGGCGTTCAGATCGGCGTCGATCGCCATCTGTTTACCCGGCATGCCATCCAGAACAAAGCGCGCGCCCACTTCGGCGATACGCCCGGCCCCCTTGGTGATGACCATGAAGTTGATCAACACCAGGATGATGAACACCACGATACCGATGGCGAAGTTGCCCCCCACCAGGAAATGGCCGAAGGCCTCCACCACGCGGCCGGCGGCGGCGGAACCGGTGTGCCCTTCCAGCAAGATGATGCGCGTGGACGCGACGTTAAGCGACAAACGCAGCAGCGTGGAGAACAGCAGAATGGTCGGGAAGGCGGCGAATTCGAGCGTGCGCTGGGTGAACATTGCCACCAGCAGCACCATGATCGACAGCGCGATGTTGAAGGTAAACAGCAGGTCGAGGATAAACGCCGGCAACGGCAGCACCATCATCGACAGGATCAGCAGGATCAACACCGGGCCGGCCAACACCTGCCACTGCGTATCTTTAAAATTGCCCGGCAAACGAAGCAGGGAGGCCAAATTAGCCATCAGAGTCACTCTCTCTTGCAAAATCCAGTGCTTCCGGCACCGGTAAACGTTCAGGTTTTTTCGGGATCAGGCCGCCCTCGCGCCGCCAGCGGCGCAGTTGGTACACCCAGGCCAGCACTTCGGCGACCGCGGCATACAGGGTGGCCGGAATATGTTGTCCAATCTCGCTGTGTCGATACAGCGCACGCGCCAGCGGCGGCGCTTCCAGCATCGGGATGCGGTGCTCCGCACCGAGCTCGCGAATGCGCAAGGCGATTTCGCCGGCCCCCTTGGCCAGCACTTTCGGCGCGCTCATTTTTTTGTCGTTGTACTGCAACGCAACGGCGTAGTGCGTCGGGTTGGTGACGATCACGTCCGCCTTGGGCACATCGGCCATCATGCGGCGCCGGGCGATCGCCCGCTGCTGCTGGCGAATGCGTCCCTTGACGTGCGGGTCCCCTTCCTGGTCTTTGAATTCGTCGCGAATATCCTGCTTGGTCATCTTCAGCTTTTTAAAGTGGCTCCACAGCTGATAGAACACGTCGAACGCCACCATCGGCGTCAATCCCAACACCACCAGAAAACCGCAGAACAGGATCATCTGCAGCGCATTACCCAACGCGTCGAGCGGCTGCTGGGTCATCAGATGCAGCATCGCCGCCCAGTTGTGCCACAGATAAAGGCCGGTCACCCAGCCGACCAGCGTCGCTTTCAGGATCCCTTTCAGCAGCTCTGCCAGCACCTGGGTAGAAAAGATACGCTTCAGCCCGGACAACGGGTTCAGGCGCTTCAAATCGAATTTGATCGACTTGCCGCTGAACAGAATGCCCCCCAACAGCATCGGCGCGGCGAGCGCCACCAGCACCAGCCCCGCCATGATAGGCAACAACGCCAGCACCGCTTGGCGCAGCAACATGCCCAGCTGGCGCAGCATCTGTTTATCGTTGCTGACCATGCCATGGTCGAAGTTCAAACCCTGCGTGAGCATCGCCGCCAGCTGTTGCGCCATGTTGCTGCCGGACATCAGGATGATCGCGAGGCCCGAGAGCAGCATCAGTACCGAGGTCAGTTCGCGGGAACGCGGGATCTGGCCGTCTTCACGCGCCTTCTCCAGCCTGTGGGGCGTGGGGGCCTCGCTTTTTTCCAGATCGCTGTCTTCAGCCACGAAACGCCGTTCCTGTGTAGAGAGGGTAAAGAATGGCGGTCAGCATGCCAAAAAATTGGCGATGTCATTGACGGAACAACGGGGAAAAAGGCGGGTTATTTAGGGGATGAGACCATCAGGGAGACGTTACAACCAATTTTCCAGCCGCAAACCCTCAACGCGCTCAAATTCGCGTCGATTATTGGTCACCAGAATCAATCCTTCGCTGCGCGCATGCCCGGCGATATGTAGATCGTTTACGCCAATAGGCGTTCCCTGGCGTTCCAGCGCAGCCCGGATGTTGCCGTAGTGCGATGCCGCTTTAGCGCCGTAATCGAGAATGTCCAATCGGGAGACAAAATCCTCAACCACCCTGGCGTTCACTACCGGGCGTGAGCTTTTCTCCACCCCGTGAACCAATTCGCCATAGGTGATCGACGAAATGACCATTTTACCTGCATAGCGATTGAACGCCTCTAGTACTTCCAGCGGCCGGCGCTTAATGACATAGATAACAATGTTGGTGTCCAGCATATGACTGAACATCAAAAATCTTCCCGCTCGCGCTGGTGCTGTTCGGCACGTTCATTGAGGAAATCATCGCTCACCTCATTTTCCGCACAGAAGAAACTGTCCCAGGTATTCTCCAGGGGGGCAAGAATGCGCTCTTTGCCCACTACGCGGACGGTCACTTTAGAAACGGTATCAGGAAAACGCACCTCTGCAGGCAAGCGCACGGCCTGTGTCCGATTATTGGTAAAGACAGAACCTAACGTCATGGCGACCTCCTTTAATTGGAGTACAAATTATAACCTCCGCAATGTATATAGCAATGCTATATACATTAATCTTTGCGGGACACAGCGCAACTTTCGGGGCGCGCCGTCGCGCGCCCCGAAAAGCCTCAGAAACCGAGACTGTCGAGCAGATCGTCGACCTGCGCCTGGTTGGCGATCACGCCGACGCCATTCTGGTCGAGCTGCGGGCCGTTCAGCAGGCTGTCGTTCGGCCGTTTTTCCTTCACCGGCTGCTCCGGCATGTTTTCCATCAACACCATCAGCAGCTGCTTTTCGATCTCCTGCACCACGTCCATCATGCGCTTGATCACCTGGCCGGTCAGATCCTGGAAGTCCTGTGCCATCATGATTTCCAGCAGTTGGGCATTGGTAAAGGCCGTATGCCCCGGCACCTGATCCAGATACTGGCGCGTGTCGTTCACCAGAGAACGCGCGTCGTCCAGTTCGATGGGGTTGGCGAACCACTCGTCCCAGCGCCCTTTCAACGCGTTCGCGCCGGATTCCAGCTCCGCCTGGCGCGGTTGCGCCGCCTCCACGCAGTTCAACGCCCGTTCCGCCGCCTGCGCCGTCATGGTTACGACATAGTCAAGACGGTCGCGCGCATCCGGGATCGCCTCTGCCGCCTGGGCGATCGCCTGATCGAGCCCCAGTTCGCGCATGCTGTCGCGCAGCATTCGGGTCAGTTGGCCGATGCGGGAGATGATCTCTCCCGCGGTCGCTGCATCGCTGGCAGGCATTGGAATGTCTCTCATCGCCCTCTCCTTACATGCCCAATTTTTCAAAAATCTTGTTGAGCTTTTCTTCCAGCGTCGCCGCCGTAAAAGGTTTCACTACATAACCGCTGGCGCCGGCCTGCGCCGCCGCGATGATATTTTCTTTCTTGGCTTCCGCCGTCACCATCAGTACCGGCATCGCGGCCAGCGCGCTATCGGCGCGGATGGTTTGCAGCAGCTCCAGCCCGTCCATGTTCGGCATGTTCCAGTCGGACACCACGAAGTCGAAACCGCCGGCGCGCAGCTTGTTCAGCGCATCCGCGCCGTCTTCAGCTTCTTCGACGTTGTTGAAGCCCAGCTCTTTGAGCAAATTTCTGACGATGCGACGCATGGTGGAAAAGTCGTCCACAACCAGAAATCTGAGGTTCTTGTCTGCCATTGTTACTCCTGAAATAGTTAACCGTTTAATGATGCAAAACCGCAGACCGCCGCGCGGCGAACCTGGGTCATATCGCCGCCGGGTGGCCCCTGCGGACTAAAATCAAATGCGCAATGCCTGGCCGCCGGCGATCTGCGCCAGCATGCGCTGGCTCATCCTGTCCAGCTCGACCACTTCGCTGACGCCGCCGCTGGCGATCGCCTCGCGCGGCATGCCGAACACCACGCAGCTCGCCTCGTTCTGCGCCAGGGTATATGCCCCGGCGCGGTGCATCTCCAGCATCCCCGCCGCCCCGTCGTTGCCCATGCCGGTGAGGATCACCCCCACCGCATTGCGGCCGGCGTATTGCGCCACCGAGCGGAACAGCACGTCGACCGAGGGGCGATGGCGATTGACCGCCGGGCCGTCATGCAGCTTCACCTGATAGTTAGCGCCGCTGCGCGTCAGCTCCAGGTGACGATCCCCCGGTGCGATGTAGGCGTGGCCCGGCAGTACGCGCTCGCCGTCCTCCGCTTCTTTCACCGTGATCTGGCACAGCTTGTTCAGCCGCTCGGCGAACGAACGGGTGAAACCCGGCGGCATGTGCTGGGTGATCAGCAGCGCCGGGCTGGTTGCCGGCAACGGCTGCAGCACCTGGCGGATCGCTTCGGTGCCGCCGGTGGAAGCGCCGATGGCGATCAGTTTTTCACTGCTCAGCAGCGGCGCATGGCTGAGGATCGCCGGCGCCGGGCTGCTGGAACGCTGCGGCAGGCGTGCTCTGGCGGCGGTGCGGATCTTCTCGGCAATCAGCTCGCTGTAGGCCAACATGCCCTCGCGAATGCCGAGCTGCGGTTTGGTCACGAAGTCCACCGCGCCCAGTTCCAGCGCGCGCAGCGTGATTTCCGAGCCTTTGCCGGTCAGCGAAGAGACCATCACCACCGGCATCGGCCGCAGGCGCATCAGCTTCTCGAGGAAATCCAGCCCGTCCATGCGCGGCATCTCGACGTCCAGCGTCAGCACCTGAGGATTAAATTTTTTGATCAGATCGCGCGCCACCAACGGATCCGGCGCGGTCGCCACCATCTCCATGTCGGCGTGGCCGTTCACGATTTCCGTCATCAGCTGGCGCATCAGTGCCGAATCGTCTACGCATAACACTCTGATTTTACTCATTACCTCTCCTTGGTCAGCCCATACACGGTCTGCCCACGCAAGTAGAAATCCCGGCTGATCTGGCTGAAATTCTCGGAGTGGCCGGCAAACATCAGCCCCCCCGGCTTAAGCAAGGGAACGAAGCGGCGCAGGATGCGCTCCTGCGTCGCCTTATCGAAATAGATCATGACGTTGCGGCAAAAAATGGCGTCGAATTGCCCCGGCAGCGCCCACTCCGGTGCCAGCAGGTTCAGCGGCTGAAAGTTCACCCGCGCCGCCAGCTCCGGCCGCACGCGCACCAGCCCCTGATGCGGCCCGGTGCCGCGCAGAAAATAGCGCTGCATTTGGGTCGGCGTCAGGGTGCGCAGATCTTCCTGGCGGTAAACGCCCGCCTCCGCTTTTTCCAGCACCTGCGTATCGATATCGCTGGCCCAAACCTGGCAACTGCCGGCCCGCTGGCCCAATGCATCGCTCAGCGTGATGGCGATCGAATACGGTTCTTCGCCGGTCGAGGCCGCGGTGCTCCAGACGCTGTAGCCGTTCGGCCGCGAGCGCGCGTGCTCTGCCAGGATCGGGAAGTGATGCGCCTCGCGGAAAAAGGCCGTCAGGTTGGTGGTCAGCGCGTTGATAAACGCCTGCCATTCCGCGCTGTTCGGATCGCTTTCCAGCAGCGCCAGGTAATCGCCGAAATCGTGCAATCCCAACAGCCGCAAACGGCGCACCAGGCGGTTGTAAACCATCTCGCGCTTATGCTCCGCCAGCACAATGCCGGCGCGTTGATAAATCAACTGGCTGATGCGGCGAAAATGCACGTCCGACAGCGGCAGGCGCTGCACCATTTGCGTCAACATCGACGCAGTATCCCGGTTAGAAGTTGACGGCGCCTGTTTCATGCCACCTCACCGGGGAAAAACGTGCTGCTTATGCGGTTTAACAATCTTGGGCTTCCTTTACCACGGGTGAAACTGCGTTGTTGCTGTTACCTGGCGCGACGAAGTTATCGTCCGCCAGACGGAATACCGCGACCGCGTCGGCCAGGGTAATGGCCTGCTCTTCCAGCGCGGTGGCGGCTGAGGCGGACTCTTCCACCAGCGCGGCGTTCTGCTGGGTGACCTGATCCATCTGGGTCACCGCCTGCGTCACCTGCTCGATGCCGCGGCTCTGTTCATCCGAAGCCGACGCGATCTCGCCCATGATGTCGGTCACGCGGGTCACCGAACGCACGATGTCCTGCATGGTGGCGCCGGAGTTTTCCACCAGCACCGAGCCGTGTTTGACGCGGCTGACCGATTCGTCGATCAGCACCTTGATCTCTTTCGCCGCCTGCGCGCTGCGGCTCGCCAGGTTGCGCACTTCGCCGGCGACCACGGCGAAACCGCGCCCCTGTTCACCGGCGCGCGCCGCTTCCACCGCCGCATTGAGCGCCAGAATGTTGGTCTGGAAAGCGATGCCGTCAATCACGCTGGTGATGGCGCCGATTTTCTGCGAACTGTTGGCGATATCGTGCATAGTGGTCACCACGTCGCCGGCCAGTTCGCCGCCCTTGGCCGCGGTGGCCGAGGCGTCGCGCGCCAGCTGAGAGGCCTGCCGCGCATTGTCGGCGTTCTGTTTCACCGTGGCGGTCAACTGTTCCATGCTGGCGGCGGTTTCTTCCAGCGAAGCGGCCTGCTGCTCGGTGCGGGAAGAGAGATCGTTATTGCCTTCGGATATCTCCTGCAGGCCGATCAGAATCGACTCCGCCCCGTCGCGCACGGCGCCGACGGTGCCGATCAGCGACTGCTGCATGCGTTGCAGGCTGGCGAACAGCATGCTGATTTCATTGCGGCCATACACCTGAATCGGCGTCGCCAAATCGCCGGCGGCGATGCGTTCAAAGTGGCTGCGGATTTGGTTCAACGGCTGCACCAACATGGTGCGCAGCCACCACATGGCGCTGCCGGTCACCACGATCAGCATCAAGACCGCCCCCGCCAGCATCAGGCCCGCCAGCGTGAAGGAGAACTGGTTGCCGTCTCTGGCCTCGTTGATGTCGCCGTTGACCAACTGCAGGTACTGCACGAAATCGGCCTCGAACAGGTCCTGGGTTTTCTGCGTCGGCTGGTCCATAAATGCCTGCAGCTCCCCTTTCTCCAGGAAGCCGATCAGCTCGCGCAGCGCCCCGCGCAGCCGCTCGTAGCTGGCCTTGGTGGTTGCCGTCTGCTGGCTCTGCTGTTCACTGCTGCGTTCAACCGCCATGAACTGATTGAAATAGAGATCGGCCTTCTGCAGCGAGCTGCGGGCGCTGCTCATCAATTCATTTACCTGCTCCTGCGGCAGTTTCAGCGCCGCGCGGGTGCCGGCGCGGTTCAGCGTATTGCGCGCCTGCAACAGCGACACCCAGCTCAGGCTGAGCGAATCGCGCTGCTGGCTGCCGAGAGTGATGATGTCGAGGTTGTGGTTATCGGAGCGAAACGCGGAATACGACAGGCCGCTGCTGACCAACTGCAGAACGCAGAAGGTCATCAACAACAGGAACAAGCTGGTAGAGATACGGATTCGGTTAAACACTGTGAACCTCCTTGCAGCCGGCCGGCGACCGGCCTACGTAGGGAAAAGGGCCCCTGCGAGAGAGGCCCGATACCGGTCAGAACGTTTCCCA
Source organism: Serratia sp. CY44782 (assembly GCF_052168715.1). Lineage (NCBI taxonomy): Bacteria > Pseudomonadati > Pseudomonadota > Gammaproteobacteria > Enterobacterales > Yersiniaceae > Serratia > Serratia sp. CY44782. Next base: position 581,295 of record NZ_JBJNME010000001.1, on the reverse strand, counting down.
GTTATCCTGCAGATCGCTGGCGTTCATTTTCTTATGATTGATTACCGGTGTTACCGACGCCTTACTGGTGACAGGCGCTTTAAACTCTTCCTGGCCTTCCGATCTCAGGCGGAATACCGCTACCGACTGGGTCAGCATGCTGGCTTGTTCTTCCAGCGCCGCCGCCGCCGAGGCGGACTCTTCCACCAACGAGGCGTTCTGCTGGGTAACGCGGTCCATTTCCGCTACCGCCTGGCCAACCTGATCGATACCGCGGCTCTGCTCGTCCGAGGCCGATGCGATTTCGCCCATGATGTCGGTCACGCGGGTGACGGCGTTGACGATGTCGCCCATGGTTTCGCCGGCGCTTTCTACCAGCACGGAACCCATGTCGACGCGGCTGACCGAGTCTTCGATGAGGCCTTTGATCTCTTTCGCCGCCTGAGCGCTGCGCTGCGCCAGGTTGCGCACTTCACCCGCCACCACCGCGAAGCCGCGGCCCTGCTCGCCGGCGCGCGCGGCTTCCACCGCGGCGTTCAACGCCAGAATGTTGGTTTGGAAGGCGATGCCGTCGATCACGCCGGTGATATCGGCGATTTTCTGCGAGCTGCCGGCGATGTCGTGCATGGTCTGCACCACGTTGGCCACGACCTTGCCGCCTTTCTGCGCGGTTTCGGAGGCGCTCAGCGCCAGCTGTGAAGCCTGACGGGCGTTTTCGGCGTTCTGTTTCACCGTCGCGGTCAGCTGTTCCATGCTGGCGGCGGTTTCTTCCAGCGAAGCGGCCTGCTGCTCGGTGCGGGACGAGAGATCGTTGTTGCCCGCAGCGATTTCAGACGCGCCGCTGTAGATGGCATCCGCACCCTGACGCACGCCGCTGACGGTTTCAATCAGTTCGCTTTGCATGTGTTTCAGACTGGCCGCCAGCACGCCCATTTCGTTGCGGCTGGTGACGACGATCTGCTGAGTCAGGTCGCCTGCGGCGATCTGTTTGATGTGGTCGATCATGCGGTTCAGCGGACGCACCAGAATGTGATGGATGCCGGTCCAGGCCAGTACGATCACCGCCAGCACCACCACCAGAATCACGATCAGCGTCCAAATGGCCGAGTTGTAAGAGCTGTTGCTGCCGTCGACCGCGATTTGGTACAGCTTGCCGTTTTGCTCCAGATAAACGTTGTAGCTCTGCTCAAAATTGTCCTGGTAGCTCTGCGTAGGCTGATCGAAGAAGGCGTTGATCTTGCCTTCGCCCAGCAGTTGGATCAGCTCGGAGAGCGCGCCGTACAGAATGTCGTATTGCTGCTTAACACGCTCTGCCGACTGGGGATCCTGACGCGGATCCTGAGGAATTTTCTCGTACGCCGCGTAGTGTCTTTCCGCCTCGGCCAGCTCTTCTTTCGCCTTGGCCAGCAGTTCATCAATGGTGGCGCCGCTGCCGATCTTATTGGTATCCATCATGTAGCGAATACCGGCACGGTTCAGGGAGTTGCGCGCCTGCAGCAGGTCAACGCGGCTTTCACTCAGCTGCAGCTGCTGCTGGCGGATAGTTTGCAGAACGGTAAAGTTTTCCTTATCGCTTTTCAGCGAGGAGAAAAAGAGTCCGCCCGAAATCAACTGCAAGGCGCCAAACAGCACCAACACCAGCAACAGGCTGGTGACCACCTTCATACGATTTAACATGATTTCCCTTGTTGAAGCCCGCGCAGACAGGCTTTGATGACGTTGAATGAGAGAGTTATCGGCGCCGTGCGGCAAAACTTTATGCGGGAAAGTAACTATTTTTAGTGGGGGTTACGGACGCAGATGGCGGCGTCACGACAGGTCAGGAATAGTGATGGGTGAAGGGGGCAGCGCCCTGCCCCCGGGTCCGGAATCAGACGCTCTTAGCCACGCTGTCGACCAGCGACATCTCTTCGCTGCTCAGCAGCTTTTCGATATCGACCAGGATCAGCATGCGCTCGCCCAGCGAACCGAGGCCGGTGAGGTATTCGGTAGCCAGCGTTACCGCGAACTCCGGCGCAGGGCGGATCTGTTCAGCGGTCAGCGACAGCACGTCGGAAACGCCGTCAACCACGATGCCCACCACGCGCTGGCCAAAGTTCAGCACGATCACCACGGTGTTTTCATCATAGGAAACACTCTGCTGCGAGAATTTCACCCGCAGGTCGATGATCGGGACGATCACACCGCGCAGATTGGTAACGCCCTTGATGAACGCCGGCGTGTTGGCGATACGGGTTACCTGATCGTAGCCGCGAATTTCCTGCACCTTGAGGATATCGATGCCGTACTCCTCGTTGCCCAGGGTAAAAATCAGAAACTCTTGCCCTACCGTTTCGCCAGCCAATTTGCTGACGGCTGCCAATCCTGCCATATCATTCACCTTTTAAATCAATAAACTCATTATTATGCGGCGGCGTCCGTCAGACGCTTTTCACGGTTCAAGGTTTGCAACGCCGAAACATCGACGATCAATGCCACGCTGCCGTCGCCCAAAATGGTCGCGGCGGAGATGCCCGGCACTTTGCGGTAGTTGCTTTCCAGATTCTTCACCACCACCTGGTGCTGGCCGATCAGCTGATCTACCAGCAACGCATAACGGCGGCCGGCGCTTTGCAGGATAACGACGATGCCCTGCGTAGCGTCGGTTTTGGCACCTTCCACTTCGAATACCCGATACAGCTCCACCAGCGGCAGGTATTCGCCGCGCACCTGCAGCACGCGCTCGCCCCCGGCCAGCGGATGCAGATCTTCTGCCTGCGGCTGCAGCGACTCCATCACCGCATTCAGCGGCAGGATAAAGACTTCGTCGTTCACCTTGACCGACATGCCATCGAGGATCGCCAGGGTCAGTGGCAACAGGATGCGGATGGTGGTGCCTTTACCAGCCTGCGAACGGATCTCGACGTGGCCGCCCATCTCCTGAATATTCCGTTTCACCACGTCCATGCCAACGCCGCGGCCGGAAACGTCGGTCACCTGTTCAGCGGTGGAGAAGCCCGGTGCAAAGATCAGCATGCCAACCTCTTCGTCGCTCATGCTGTCGCTGACCGCCAACCCCTGCGAAGCGGCCTTGGCAAGAATTTTTTCACGGTTCAAGCCAGCGCCGTCGTCGATGACCTCAATACAGATGTTGCCGCCCTGGTGTTCGGCCGACAGCACCAGATTGCCCACCGCTGACTTGCCGGCGGCGATGCGGGTGGCCGGCTCTTCGATACCGTGATCGAGGCTGTTGCGCACCAGGTGCGTCAACGGATCGATAATGCGTTCGATCAGGCTCTTGTCCAGTTCGGTGGAACTGCCCTGCAGCGTCAGCTCCACCTGCTTGTTCAGCTTGCCGGCCAGATCGCGCACCAGGCGCGGGTAGCGGCTGAAGACATATTCCATCGGCATCATGCGGATCGACATCACCGACTCTTGAAGATCGCGCGCGTTACGCTCCAGCTGGCTCATGCTGTTCAGCAGATCGCCGTGGTTAACCGGATCGAGCGTGCCGGAGCGTTGCGCCAGCATCGACTGGGTGATCACCAGCTCGCCCACCAGGTTGATCAGCTGATCCACCTTTTCCACCGCCACGCGAATGCTGGTGGACTCGCTCGCCTTGGCGCGCGCTTTCGGCGCTTCCGCCGGTGCGGCGGCCGGTTTGGCGGCCGGCGGCGCAGCGTTTGCGGCCGGCGCAGACGCGGGCTCCGGCACGGCGACCGCTTCCGGTAAGCTCACATCTGCGATGGCCGGTTCGCTCTGCGTCGGCGTCGAGAAGCTGATTTGTTCCGGTTCCAGAACGAAGCACAGCACGGCGCTGATGTCGTCTTCGCTGGCGGAGGTGAGCAACGTCACATCCAGGCTGTGCTCCGTCTGATGAGGGTCTTTAACCTCGCCGAGGTTGCCCAGTTCTTCCAACATCAAGGGGATTTCACTGGCTTTCAGCCCGTTCAGGCTGATGCGCATGCCGCCTTCGATCGCCGCCGGCGCAGCCGCCGGCTTCACGACAGGCTGTTGAACGGCAGGCTGAGCCGCAGGCGCCTCCTGCTGCTGTTGCGCTTCCAACGCCAGCTGGCGCAGCGCCTGGCAAATGTATTCGAAGCTTTCGGCGTCAGGCTGTTGCGAGGTTTTATAGGCGTCCAGTTGCTCCTGCATAATGTCTTTGGTTTCCAGAAACAGGTTGATAATCTCGGTGCTCAGGCTCATTTCCTGGCGTCTTGCACCGTCCAGCAGGTTCTCCAGCAGGTGGGTGGTTTCCTGCAGCACCGAAAAGCCAAAGGTCGCCGCGCCGCCCTTGATCGAGTGCGCCGCGCGGAAGATGGCGTTCAACGGCTCGATATCAGGAGCCAACGGATCCAGCTCCAGCAGGTGTTGCTCCATGTCGGCCAGCAACTCGTCCGCCTCATCAAAGAAGGTCTGATAAAAATCGCTAATGTCCATGCTCACGGGGTCACCTCTGGCTGTGAGTCGCGGTTAGTCGGTGCGGGTGCGGCCACCGGTTGTTCCGGCGTTTGGCCGGCCGGGGCTATCGCCGGGGATGCCTGCGATTGACCGACGGAGTCCGTCGCCGGCAACGGCGTTGGCTTAGTCGGCGTTGCCGATTGGAATTCCGGCGTTTGGCTGGCCGGCGCAGTCGCCGACGGCGCCAGTTGCTTCAGGCTATCCGGCTGGGCAATATCCATCGCGTTGCTTTCGGCATTTTCGTGTTCGATGCCTTCTTGCGTTTGCTTATTCAGTACCAGCACGGTGATGCGACGGTTAATCGCGTCATCGGCGCCGTGCTGTTTCAGGCTCATGGTGGCCGCCATGCCCACCACCCGCAGCACCTTGCCTTCCGCCAGGCCGCCGGCGATCAGCTCGCGCCGAGAGGCGTTAGCACGGTCGGCCGACAATTCCCAGTTGCTGTAGCCGCGCTCGCCGGTGGCATAAGGGATATCATCGGTGTGGCCGGACAGGCTGATCTTGTTCGGCAAGTCGTTGAGGATCGGCGCTATCGCCCGCAGAATATCGCGCATATAGCTTTCGACCTGCGCGCTGCCGGTTTTGAACATCGGCCGGTTCTGACTATCGATAATCTGGATGCGCAACCCTTCGTCCATCATGTTGATCAACAGATGTGGACGCAGCGCCTTCAGGCGCGGATCGGATTCAATCAATTCGTCAAGCTTTTCACGCAGCTTATTCAGGCGCAGCTCTTCGGCGCGCTTGTCCGGCGAATCGACCTGTTTTCTCACCAGGCCGTGCTGCTGCGTAGGATCGTCGCCGCCCCCCGGGATTGGGCTGCTTTCGGAACTGCTCTTGTCGCCGCTGGTCAGGGCGACCTTGAGCGGCGTGCGGAAATATTCGGCGATTTGCGTCAGCTCCTGCGGGCTGGCGATCGCCAGCAGCCACATCACCAGGAAGAACGCCATCATCGCCGTCATAAAATCGGCATAAGCGATCTTCCAGGAGCCGCCGTGATGAGCGGCATGATGCGACTTGCGCTTTCTGACCAGAACGACCGGATGATTCTGTTTCATGCTTCTTCTTCTTCCGTCGCCTGCTGCGCCGGCGCTTTCACGCGGCGCACGTGTTCTTCCAGCTCAACGAAAGAAGGACGTTCAGTGGTATACAGCGTTTTACGGCCAAACTCGACCGCGATCTGCGGCGCGTAACCGTTCAGGCTCGACAACAGCGTGACCTTGATGCACTGCATCATCTTGACGTTTTCGGCGCTCTTCTGGCGCAGCAACGTGGCCAGCGGCGAGATAAAACCGTAGGCCAGCAAAATGCCGAGGAAAGTACCGACCATGGCATTAGCGATCAGCGCACCCAGTTCCGCGGCCGGCCGGTCTGCCGAAGCCAGGGCGTGCACCACCCCCATCACCGCCGCGACGATGCCGAACGCAGGCAAGGAGTCGCCCACCATCGCCAGGCTGCCGGCGGGCACTTCACTTTCCTGCTCGTAGGTTTCGATCTCTTCGTCCATCAGCGCTTCGATCTCGAACGCATTCATATTGCCGCTCACCATCAGCCGTAAATAATCGGTAATGAACTCCACCAGGGTGTTATCGGCAAGGATGCGCGGATAATTAGAGAAAATTTCACTTTCTTGCGGATTATCGATGTCGAACTCAAGCGACAGCATGCCTTGCTGACGCGATTTGGCCAGCAGGCGGAACAACAGCGCCATCAGATCCATGTACAGATCTTTGTTGTATTTGGAACGGCGCATCAGCCGCGGCAGCGCGCGCAGCGTAGCCTTGATCGCCTTGCCGTTGTTGCCGACGATGAAAGCGCCGACCCCCGCTCCGCCGATAATCAGAAACTCCGCCGGTTGATATAACGCCCCGAGATGACCGCCCACGATCAGGTAGCCGCCAAACACCGCACCCAATACCACGAGATAACCCAAAATAACTAGCACACGCATTCCTTAAATTAACAATGTGGATGGAAGGTGGGGCAAACGCGCCCTGGCGCAACAGACCAGGCTGCGTGTCTGGGGGCGGCATGCCGCCCCTGCGTATCACACGTCGGTATTCATTGCCGAGAGCCGGCAATGTGGCGGCTCAAATGGCGCGTTTGACCTGCTCGTCCAGCAGTTGAGGAATAATATCGGCCAGTTGCGGCGAAAGTTTACGTCTTTTTACGGCGCGGGATGGGGGTTGGCATAAACTGCAGATGAAACCATTCAGCGGCTGGTGCGCGTGGGTGATAAATGCGCCGCCGCAGCAGCTGCAGGCGGAAAGCTGCAGCATGCCGCTGTCGACGAAACGCACCAGCGTCCAGGCGCGGGTCAGCGCCAGCAGCGGCGCATCGCCGGCCTGCTGAGGGCACTGCTCCAGGTAGAGGCGATAGGCTTTAATCACCGCTTCCACCCCGCTGCACTGCCCACTTTTCATCAGAAACAGGTAGGCGTTGTAAAACATCGAGGAGTGAATATTCTGTTCCCAGGTCATAAACCAGTCGGTTGAGAACGGCAGCATCCCTTTTGGCGGCGGGCTACCGCGCAACTCCTTATAAAGTTTAATCAAGCGCCCGCGGCTGAGCTGGGTTTCGCTCTCCAGCATCTGCAAACGGGCTCCCAGTGAAATCAGCTCCATGGCGAGCTGAATGTCCTTGGCTTCTTGAACAATACTTTTTTCAACCATCATCAGGCTCTTTTCTTCGTCGGGCTAGCGTCTTTAGTCGATAGCTCTTGCAGTAAATGGCTTGATAGCAAAATGCCGGTATGGATTTGTTGCAGATCGTCAACGCGCGACTCTTTGGTCAGGCGTTCGATGGTCTGGTGATCGTTAAAGCGGAAGTGGCAAACCAGCTGGTTGGTCTCGGCCAGTTTAACCATTTGCGGCAAAGTCAGCTGCGCCAACGCGTCGGCCATGGTTTCATCGATACCAAGGCGGAACATTGCGGACGCTTTTTCATCGTTGATCAAACGCTGTGCTAAAAGTAAATATGACAAATTGATGTCATAAATATGCTTAAGTAATTCAGACGTACCCATATTCCCCATCCCGACAGACTATGTTTAAAAACATACGCTGGGTGATAAATTTTATCGCCCGTGACCTGGGTTGTTTCCCAAAGTTGGCAAATTAATCTCTCAAAAACGACTGCTATAATTTTCGCCAATCGCTAAATTCGACCACTGTTCAGTATTTGCTACGAGCGTAAACAAACGTGTATGGATGTACAGCATTCTGCTTCGATAGTGTTTAGTCACCATGAAACTATTTTTACAAATTTAATAAGATTATTCCTAAAGCAGCGCAACTCTACCCCCGAACCATTAGCACACACAATGTAAGTGAGAGGCAATTTTAAATACAATGTGACATAGATCACAAAAATAAAAAATATTTAAACCAAATACCCCCAAATACGCACATTTATTGACCATCATTTTGATCAAAAAATAGCCACAGGTAAAAAAACGTCTTAAAAACAATGTTTATAAGCCAAAAAATTATCTTTTTTAGATCAATTCGAACAAAAGCATCACCAAACCAAAATAACAGAACAAAAATCTGCATATAGCCGATAAACTCAGCATAAATAACCAGTTAAGCTGCTAAAAAATATCCAAGCTGAAAAATAACCTGCATAAACTATAAGGTTATTAGCTATCGGATTTGACTTAAGCCCCTCGCTTGAGGCTGTTCTAATTTTCAACATCAGGTGATAAGGGCTTATCAATGATTCGTTGACGTAGTGAACAAGCAAACAGACGTAACGATATGTTTCCGTATCAGCACGGCGAAAGAATGGTCTTTTTGCGTTAAATCACCCCTAAAACGGTATATCGACCGCGCATTCTAAAACTTTAATGTTTTTTTATTTCTTTTCTGTCGCCGTTATAATTATTCCGCAGGTGAATAGATTATTAACGCCCCCCGTTTCCGCCCCTTCATTGCCATAAAATAAAACGCAGTTTTGTTTTACCCTCCTGATCTTTGGGTCGGAGAGACCGAGCTCCAATCCAAGCGGCGATGAAAAACATCGCGTAACGCCGTTGCGCCTCTTCGGACAGATGAAAAAACGCCGCAAAAGCGGCATCGCGCACTTGCGCGTAGCAGGAACAGCGGCGCTTCTGCCGTCAGCCTGCCCTGAGACTTTCCCTATTTCTTCATTTATCAGCAGGATGAGATTGCTGATGGCACACTTGCATATTATGATTTATCAAAGCGCCGCCACAGGCGACGCCTCATTATTACCCAGTGCAATTTATCTACTTGAAATGATTTTTGTCAGGTCGTACATCACTGCCTCGGCGGCGTTGCCGTGAGCCGCTGATGTGTTATTCACCCGGCTTCAACTATTAACAGGCTATATTTTAATCATGACCGATACGCTCGAATATCTGCTGACATTCCGTAAATGTTCCTCTTTGGACAGCCTGGAAAAGGTGTACGACAAACTGAACTACTCCATTGAAAATGATACAGAAATGAGCAACATGTACCGCGCCGCCGACCACCGTCGCGCCGAGCTGGTTGCCGGTAAATTGTTCGATCTGGGTAAGGTACCGAAAACGCTGTGGGCACAGGTGCTTTAATTCAGCGAAATTACGTGCGGCAACGGTTTTATCTTTTATTGCTATATAACCGGCCAAACTCAGCTTTTATTGCCGCACGTGATGCGAAACACATTTATTACGCCAGCCAGGCTCTACCCTTTATGCGAGCGCAGCATTTTCTCTAAGGCCACCGACACGGCCGCCTGAAAAACGACGGATACGACAAGGAGTGGAATATGGGGTATCAAAACGTTCTGGTCACCGTCGCCGTCGCCCCTGACAGCCATCGCCTGGTGGAAAAGGCCGTCTCCATCGTCCGCCCCTACAGCGGCAGCATCACTCTATTAAGCACCCTTGCCAACCCGGAAATGTACAATAATTTCGCCGGGCCGATGCTGGGCGACTTACGCGCATTGATGGAGGAGGAAACGCGGCTGTTTATGGAGGAGTTGCGCCAACGCGCCGGTTATCCGATCGCCGATACGCTGATCGTGCACGGCGAACTGGGTGACAGCCTGGAATACGCCAGCCGCAACAGGCCGTTCGACCTGCTGCTCTGTGGCAATCACCGCGACGGCATGATGAACAAAGTCTCCTGTTCCGCCGCCCGCTTTATCAATATCAGCCATATCGACGTACTGATCGTCCCGCTCTAAGGCTAAGCACATTCGGTAACGTTGCCTTGCCGCCCCTGAACTAGGCTTAACGAACCTTGTTTGTCGCAATGCAAAGGAGCTTTCGATGTCCCCTTCTCAACAGAACCGCCGCTTCCTGCTGGCCTCGCGCCCGCACGGCGAACCGACGGCGGCGAACTTCCGTCTCGACACCGTCCCCGTGCCGCAGCCCGGCGCGGGGCAGCTGTTGCTGCGCACCGTTTATCTGTCGTTGGATCCTTACATGCGCGGACGCATGAGCGATGCCCCTTCCTATGCACCGCCGGTCGAGATCGGTCAGGTCATGGTGGGCGGTACGGTATCGCGCGTTGAGGCCTCACAACATCCCGATTTCAGCGTCGGCGATTGGGTGTTGGGCTATGACGGCTGGCAGGATTACGCCCTGTCCGATGGCAACGGCCTGCGCAACCTCGGCCCGCACCTGTCGCATCCTTCCCGCCTGCTGGGCGTGCTGGGCATGCCGGGATTTACCGCTTACATGGGGTTGCTCGATATCGGTCAACCGCAGGCGGGTGAAACGCTGGTGGTAGCCGCGGCCAGCGGGGCGGTCGGTTCGGTGGTCGGCCAAATCGGGAAGCTGAAAGGCTGCCGCGTCGTCGGCGTTGCCGGCGGGGCGGAAAAATGCCGCTATGTGGTGGAAGAATTGGGTTTCGACGCCTGTATCGATCACCGCGCCCCGGACTTTGCCGACCAGTTGGCTGTCGCCTGCCCGCAGGGCATCGACATCTATTATGAAAACGTCGGCGGCGCGGTGTTCGACGCCGTGTTGCCGCTGTTGAACGCCAAAGCGCGCATTCCGGTCTGCGGCATCATAGCCCATTACAATGCCACCGGATTACCCGCCGGGCCGGACCGCTTGCCGCTGCTGGAAGGGCTGATCCTGCGTAAACGCATCCGTATGCAGGGCTTTATCATCTTCGACGACTACGGCTCACGCTTTGATGAGTTCCTGCAACAGATGAGCAGCTGGGTCGAGCAGGGGAAAATCAAGTTCCGCGAGGACATCGTCGACGGGCTGGAACAAGCCCCGCAGGCATTTATCGGTCTGCTGCAGGGCAAAAACTTTGGCAAGCTGGTGATCCGCGTCGCCGAGTAATAACCGACAACAGGGCGTGGTGCACCACGCCCTGCTTTTAATGCACGGCGCCGTCACCGAATCGTGCATCCTCTTCTACCGTCAGCGTCACCTGCACAATAGTACGCACCGCTTCTGCCATCGTCGCCAGTGCCATGCTCGGCTTGCCCGGATGCGCAGCCGCCAGTTCGTGGCTGTAGGGAATATGCACGAACCCGCCCCTGATCCCCGCGTGCTGCATCTCAAGATAGTGCCGCAGGCCGTAAAAAATATGGTTGCAGTTATACGTGCCTGCCGTATAAGAGATCGCTGCCGGGATCCCCTGCCGGCGCAGCTGCTGCACTGCGGCCTTGACGGGCAGCGTACTGAAATAGCCCACCGGCCCGCCGGCGACCACCGGTACGTCGATCGGCTGTTGACCGGCATTGTCGGGAATGCGGGCATCGATCAGATTGATGGCCACCCTTTCCAGCGATATCTCGGCCCGGCCCCCGGCTAGCCCCAGACAAATCACCGCCAGCGGCTGCAATGCCTCAATCGCGGCGATCAACCGCGTATTGGCCACGCCCAATACGCAGGGCAGCTCGAGCACCGCGATTTCCGCACCGGCTATCTGTTCACCGGCCAACGTCTGCACTACCTGCCAGGAAGGGTTCACCGCATCACCATCGAACGGCTCAATGCCGGTGATCAATACTTTGTTCATCATTTCCCCTGAGTGAAGGCTAAATTCGTGTGCTACCAGCCTAAAGAACGCAGTATGATTCTGGAAATGGATTATCCGTATATAGAGCATTCATAAAATGAATTTATCCAACGTCGATCTCAACTTGCTGGTGGTGTTCGAAGCGTTGTATCAGACGCGCAACGTCACCGCCGCAGGCCGGCGCCTTAACCGTGCCCAGCCCTCCGTCAGCAATGCCTTGGCGCGGCTACGCATTCTGCTGAACGATCCCCTGTTTGTCCGCAGCGGCGGCGCCATGACGCCCACGCCGCGCGCCCACCAGCTTATGCCGCAGATTCAGCAGGTGCTTGAACAGATTCATCTCGCGTTGGCGCCCCCTGCCCGCTTCGATCCGGCTACCGCCGAACAACGGCGTTTTACGCTGGCCGCCGGCGACTATGCCGATATCGTGCTGCTGCCCGCCATCATCAGCCGGTTACGTCAGACAGCCCCCGGCATCGATATTCGCGTTTCGCGCCTGGATCGCCACAATATTTACCGGCAGTTGGATCGTGGCGAGGTGGACATCGCGCTGGGAGGGCATCTTTCCGGTACGGAAAGCCACTATGTGCGCACGCTGTTTGAAGAACAACTGGTGTGCATCGCCAGCCGTTCACATCCGCAACTGGCGGATGGCCGCTGGGATCTTGCGCGCTATCTCAGCCTGCCGCATGGGCTGTACGCACCGGCAGACGACGGCTCCGCCAGGGGATTGGTCGACCGACGCCTGGCGGAAATCGGCGGCCAGCGGCGCGTCGCCGTGACCTTTTCACATATTGTCGCGCTACCGGCCGTGGTCGCCGACAGCGATCTGATCGCCACCCTGGCAGCCAGCGTGGCCCGGCGTTTTTCCGATCCGCAACGCGTACGCTTTCTCCCGCTGCCAAACGAATTGGCCATCGCCCCTTTCCCCATTGAGCTGATCGCCGGCCGGCAGGCGCAACGCGACCCGGCTTTAATCTGGCTCTGTGAGCTGATAGGGCAACTCTCCTTCACCCCCTCCCCACGTTAACGTCCTCACTCGCTGCATTTTTAACCGTTCAAACTCACCTCTCAAGGGCCCGCCGGTGAGCTCAGGGACGCCCGACAAATAGGAATCATCCGAATTAACATTCGGCAAATTTATATATTTGATCATCTTTAACAAGGAAATGGTAAGGATAAAAAACAATCGGTGACTTTTTTTACGTAAAAAAAGAGTTGTTTTATAAGCAAGTTGACTTAAGTGTTACACATTTATTTTTTGGTATTACCATTTTCCCAATAATTTGAGATAAAAAATGATCTGCTCGCATCTATATGTTTTAGATAATAAAAAGCAAGATCGTGAGCAAGTTAACGAATTTGGCATTGATCCACAAGGCTATTTTGCAAATGCAGAGCTCTATTGTAGACTGCACAAATCGTGCCTTTGTGTAAACTTTGTTAAATCTTTCGTCAGTTCCTGTCTCAATTCGTGACAGATACGCCATCGGGATCGTGCGTCAACTCTCGTGCGGTAGCTATGCCTAAACCGGCGGATAGTATGGTTCGCCTTATCATTTCCTTGCCCCCTTTGTCCGCCTGGCGGCTGTTGTTTAGAAGGCTTTTCGGTGAGGCAAACCGCACGGTTGTGCCCAGCGCTAGGGTACCTGACGCAAAACCGCGATTTTCGCATCTATCGGGAGAAGACCGTTCCCGACATTCTGACTCAGGCGCTGGCGATCTTTTATAAAGGGACGCCCATGTCGAAGGCCAAAAATATTTTCACCGTGATCGGTTTGATTTTATTGGCTCCTATCCTCAGCCTCGTGGGTTTCTTCAAATTCATCACGGTCGATCTCTGGGGCTATTTCAAACATATCAGTTCCTCTCTCAGCATGATGGAGAACGGCGTTTCCGCCTCCGGGCAAATCGTCAGCATTCGCCAGACCAATCTGTGGGACGGAAACCGACCGGTCTGCGAAGTCGAAGTCAAGTACATCGACCAAGACGGAAAAAACCATACGGCCGTAGCGAAAGGCCCGATCAGCGTCGTGGAGCTGCCGCGTTATCAGCCGGGCCATTTCACCGCGATAAAGTACGACCCGAAGACCCCCAAAAAAGCGGTGATCGAGGAGCTCTCCCGACTTTGAGCGAAAGAAATCCTTTCAATCCACGTCATCCGGTATCCACGTGCTGAAAACGACTTGTCGTCCATCAGTTCACTAAATCACCTTGCATAAGGAAGTGTCACGATGGGTACGTTTATTGCCTTTTCGACGCAGGACAGCCTTTGGGGACAAATCCTGTTTACCTTCTTTGGCATCCTGGTTGGCTGCGTGTTGCTCGCCGCGATCGGCAAAAATTTTTTGCCGGCAAGCCGGGCGTCGGCATTACCCGTGCGATTGCTGATCTTTGTCGCTCTGATGCTGGCTCTCCTGAAATACAACCAGCAAGTGATGTCTGCGGTGAATGCCCCCGCAGAACTGATTGGGTTCCTGCTCTTGCCCGGCTTTATGATGAGTTACCTGAGTGCGGCGACACCGGGCAGACTGGCGCTGGCGATCGAACTGGGCTGTTTTACAGCGGTCGCCGCGCTGTTGATTCTGGGCACCGCCAGCATCGGCTTTTTTGCGCCCTATCACCTGGAGAGCGTCGGCCAATTTACCGCCAAGGCGATCGCCGCGGCGTTGTCTGTGGCCGCCGTACTCCTGGCTCGCGGAATAAACGGGAAGGACAACGCGCTGTCCTCGTGATCATCCATTTCGAGGCGGGGCTCTTTCCCCGCATTAGCGAGCGGCCCTCAGCGCCGTATCGTTTTCTTCATCTGTTGTGACATAGCCTGATATCTATTAAACCGAAAAACGGATTGTTTTTGAGCAAGCAGCCTGGCTGCCGGCTGATATCCACAGGAAGCTTTACACACACAATGAAAGTCGTAAAACCTCTGCGCCTCAGCGCGCTTCATCGCCCCTTCTTTTGGCAAGGGCAAAATCATCTGGGCGTTTCCGTTTTGGCCTTGGCCGATATGGGGGGCTCCCCGCGCCTGCGCCCTGAACCTGAGCTGTGGCAGCTGGCCGCCGAAGAGCTCACGTTGAGCGGCGGCGTGCTCGACTTGGCTATCCCGAAAGCCTGTGCGGAGTTTCTCGCCACCGGTAACGCCTACACCCATCATCAACAAGACAAAACCGCCTGCGCCGTGAAGATTCAGCTGGATTCGCTGGAGAAAACGCTGGTGGTTTTCGGCGATCGCCATTGGATCAACGATCGTCCCTCCACTCCCCTCCCCTTTGCAGAAATGCGTCTGGACTGGCGCCGGGCTTACGGCGGCACTCAGTTCGCCGATAATCCACACGGTATCGGCGCCACTCCAGAAACATTTCCGCAAGGCCGCATCCATCGCCTACCCAATGTCGAACCGCTGCAGGGGCGTCTTACGTCTCCTCGGCAAAGCGCGCTACCGGCAAGCTTCGACGCGCTGGATATCACCTGGCCACGGCGCTTCTCTCGCATCGGTAAAAACTACGACGCCGACTGGTTGAAAAATGGCTTTCCCGGCTTCGCCAACGACATCGACTGGCGCCTGTTCAACATGGCGGACAGCGACCAACAGTTTCCCCAACGCGACAGTCTGCCGCCTCAGGCCGCCTACCGGATATGGAACATGCATCCGTCGGAGCCAATGCAGCAAGGGCATTTGCCGCCGTGGCGCATACGCGGCTTCATCAACCGGTTGCGCGCCGGCGAAGCGTATTTCGAAGAGATCGCCATGCGCCACACCACCGTCTGGTTCTTCCCCCACCGGGAACAGATGCTGCTTATCTATCAGGGCAGCGTACCCATCAATGAAGACGACGCCGCCGACGTGATGCAACTGATGCCGGCATTGGAAATTGAAGGAGAGCCGCGTTCCACCGAGCATTATCGGCAGGTGTTGGCCCAGCGGCTGGATAAAGAACAGGGTGCCCTGCACGCTTTTCGTGAACAAGACCTGTTGCCGGAAACATGCATCGGTGCCTGGCTGGATACGGAAACGCCGACGCAGCAAAGCCCGATCGCGGAAAATATTGCCGCCTACGAACAGCATCAACGCGAAGATCACCGCCAACGCTTGCTGCGCGAAGGCCAGGACATCGATGAACTGTTCCCGCTGCCGTCGCAAGAAGCGCCGCCGAAGCTGGACCAACTCGCCGAATTCGTCGAGCGACTGGAAAGCCAGGCCGAGGCGCAGTATCAGGACATGCTCAAACTGGCACAAGCTAACGGTATCGACCCGCTCAACCCCGGCGGAGAGCATATGCCATCATCCGGTGCGGAAAGCTACCAGCAGCAGCGCGATCTGCTGTTTCAGGAAGGGCGTCAACGTCCCGATGCATTTAGCGACAGGCAGCTGGGGGAAAGCGAGCGCGCGCTGCACCAGATGTATTTAATGTCGGCACAGGCGCAGAGCCCGGCGCTGCGTTTAAGCGGCGATCTGGCGCAGATCATTCGCCAACGCGTCGCCGCCGCCATGCTGCGCGATAAAGATCTTAGCGGCCTTGATCTCACCGGCGCCGATCTGTCCGGCATGGACCTCAGTCAGGCTAACTTGCGCGGCACATTGCTGGAAAACGCCAATCTGCGTCACACCCGGCTGACGGGCAGCGATCTTCGCGAGGCGATGTTGGCGCGCGCCGATCTCAGCGGCGCCGTCTTGCAGCAGGCCAATCTGAGCCATGCCTCCTTGGCTCTGGCTAAATGCGAAGCGACGGATTTCGGCGGCGCGCAGCTGCACGAAACCAACATTCAGCAAACATTGTTTCAGCGTTGTGATTTCACGATGGCGTCACTACGCGATTTGCTGGGGTACGAAACCTTGCTCGGGCAGTGTGATTTCAGCCGTGCCACGCTGGCCAACATTACGCTGATGGAGTTACAGCTGGAGCAGCTGACATTCAGTCACGCTCGGCTCGACAAGATCAGCTTCGTCAAATGCCGGCTGCTGGCGGCGAACTTCAATCTGGCTCGGCTGGAAAGCTGCACCTGGATTGACACCGAGACGCAAAACCTCAGCTTCCGCGCCGCACGCCTCACGGCCTGTGCCTTTGTGGCAAAGACGCTGTTGCCGCAGGCAGATTTCAGCGACGCGACCCTAAACCAGTGCAATTTACGCCAGATGCCGTTGCCGCGGGCTAATTTCAGCCGTGCGCGTCTCGACAACTGCGACCTGTCGGAAACCCGCCTGAACGAGGCCGATTTCCGCCAGGCCAACGGCAGCGGCAGCCTGTTCATCCGCAGCGATCTGTCCCAGGCCAACCTGCGCGACGCCAATTTCACTGCGGCGATCCTGCAAAAATGCGTGTTGTCAGGCACCGACCTGCAGGGCACCAACCTGTTCCGGGCCGATTTGTCGCAGTCGCAAGTGGATCAGGCGACCCGGCTCGACGGTGCCTATACCGTCAGAGTGAAAACATTGCCTCGCCACAACGGGAAGGAAGTATGACTTCAAGACCTGAGCAGATACGCCAACGCGTAAAACGCGGCGAGCTGATTGCCGGTGAGGATTTGCACGGCCTGTCATTCGCCGATATGGATTTGGCCGGCGGCATGTTCAACGAACTGAACCTGAACGGCGTGAACTTTTCCGGTTGCGATCTGCGGGACAGCGTATTCAGCGATTGCCAGCTCGAACACGCCCAGTTTGCGCGGGCGAACCTGAAGCAAACGGCCTTCAATCAGTGCGCCATGTCGGCCAGCCGCTTCAGCGAAAGCCATATCGAACTGACGATGTTCAACGATTGCCGGCTTGAACAAAGCGACTTCAGTCGGCTGCCGCTCCACCAAAGCCACTGGATGTCATGCCAACTGGCCGGCGCGAATTTTTCCGCCACTCAGCAGGATCGCACCACCTTTTACGAAAGCCCGCTCGACGGTGCCGCGTTGAATCATGCTCGGTTATCCCTTGTCACCTTCTTTAGGTTAAACCTCTGCCAAACAGAGTTTGAAGGGGTAGATTTCGACCGCGTCACGTTTTTCGAATGTGACCATCGTGGCAAAAGTTACGCCGGGCAGCGCCTGATCGCCTGCCAGTTTACCGATAACCAACTGGACGATGTCGACTTCAGCCAGGCGACGCTGCGTCAGAGCAACTTCAAGGGTGCTTCGCTGCGGCGCGCCAACCTGACGGGCGTGCAGGCGCAGCAGTCGCTGTGGCTGGAAGCCAACCTGACCCAGGCACAGTGCCGCGGCGGGCAGTTCGATCAGGCGATCTTCAGCGAAGCGACGCTGGATGCCGCCAACTTCAGCCAGGCGCGTCTGTATCAGTGTGTGTTCCAACACAGCCGCGCAGCGCGCTGTGATTTCAGCGACAGCGACCTGACCTACACCGATTTTTGTTATGCCGACATCGGCGCCGCCGATTTCCGGCGCGCGCGTTTTATGCGCACCCGTATGCACCGCGCCCACCAGCAGCAAACGCGCTGGGGCGATCGCAGCGGGATTCTCGAGAGCGACGAAGAGCTGTACGCCGCCGAAACCTGGAGCGCACAGCGCCAAAGCCGAATCTGAATGCATTGACCACTTCACGAGGGGATCACCATGAGCGTTGCCAACACAACTCGCGCCGTCAACATCGCACCGCCCCAGCAGGCCGCCGGCCAGGTCGTCAACCTCTTGCCGGACGGTAGCCTGGTGGTGGAGTGTGAAGGCCGCGGCTGGCATTGCCGCCGGGCGGCGAGCTGCCTGCTGACGCCGGCCCTCGGCGATAACGTACTGGTCGCCGGCTGCGGTCACCAGCTGTGGACGATCGCCGTCCTCGAGCGCGCGGAGCCGCAAAACGCGGCGCGGCTGAGCGTCGAAGGCGATCTGCACATTGAAACGCCAAACGGCTCGCTGTCGTTGCACAGCGCGCAGGCGCTGAAACTGAGCGGTGACGCCATGAGGCTACAGGCGAAGACCGGCGACTGCCACGTCGACAAGATGAAATACAGCGGCGAAGAGCTGTCGGCCTTCGTCAGCATCAGCCGCCTGGTCGGCAAGCGCTGCGAATCGCTGTGGCATTCGGTCAGCCAGATCAGCCATTCGCTGTTCCGCAAAGTGCGCCAGACCGAGCACGTGCGCGCCGGGCAACTGGATTATCAGGCGGAAGATTACGCCCGCGTTCATGCCCGCAACACGCTTATTACCTCAAAAGACATCACCAAGCTGGATTCGGAACAAATCCACGTCGGATAACCTGCGGAGGCCTTTTATGTTTGCCAACAGTCAAATGATCGGCATGGACCTGGCGTTTCCCGACGTCTGTCTGACGCCAAGCCCAGCGCCGGTGCCCGTGCCCTACCCGGATATCGCCCTGGCGCCGACCGCCATCCCGAACGCGTTCAACATTCTGTTCGTCGGCACCCCGGCACACAACATGGCGACGGTGACGCCGCTGACCAACGGCGACAACCCCGGCGTGGCTACCGGCGTCGCTTCCGGCACGGTGATGGGGCCGTCCCGCCACCTGACCGGCGCCTTTACCGTGCTGCTCAAAGGCACTCCGGCTACTCGGCTGACCAGCCTCAGCCTGCAGAATTCCACCAACGCGCCCGGCATGCGCATCGTGCCGAGCCAATTAAAAGTGTTGCTGCTTGCGCCCTGATGACGGCGCCCTATTACACAGCCATTCAACAAGATTAAAGAGGATATTGTGAAAACACGGATTACCCTGACGCTGTTGACCGCCCTGACGCTTGCCGGTTGTTCCACCCCGCCGCCACCGCCGCCGGCACTCAATAACGACGCTATCGTCAGCAGTGAAGTCAACGGCGTCACGCTGCAGCACCGCGCCGCGGTGAGCGCACCGAAACAGTTTAAGCCGATCGGTGAGGAGTACCGCAGCCTGTACGCCGCCAGCATCATGAGCAGCCCGAACTATACCGGCACCGCCGTCGGCAGCCTGGACAACGCCGCCGCGTTCTACGCGCTGGGCGAAGTGGAGAACAACTGGCTGGCGATTTCCGCCATCCGCGGTGGCGACCTGGTGGGTTACATCCAGGCCAACGCCGGTGTGCCGGAAGCCCGCTACAAATCGACGCTGCGCAAAGATCTGCCGCGCCGCGCACGCGCCGCCAAACAGGACTGTGTCAAAGTCGGCGGCGACAGCAAGGCGTGTAAAAACGCCGGTTCAGCTACCTGGATCCTCCAGTAGTCAGCACGCCTGCGGGCGACGAGATTCCCATGATGACGACCCCTATCGCTTCCCGCTGGTGCGGGATGCTGTTTCTGCTGCTGGGCGCGTTGGCGCTCGGCGGCTGTATGTCTTCCGCCAAAAGCGTGCCGTCGCGTTACAGCCTGGTGTTCGATGCCGATCGCCAGGTCAACGCCGCCGGCGCGCAACCGGCGCCGATCAAAATTCGCGTGCTGCTGCTGCGTTCGGATGCGGAATTCATGGATGCCGACTTCTTCAGTCTGCAAAACGACGCCAAAAGCGTGCTCGGCAATAGCCTGCTGGACAGCGATCAGTTCTTCCTGACGCCGGGCCAGACCGGCAAGAAGCTCGGTGGGCAAAGCGCATTGGACGCACGTTACATCGGCGTGATCGCCGAGTATCAAAATCTGGACGGCAAAACCTGGCGCATTTCACTGCCGCTGCCGGAACCCACCGAAACCAATTTCTACAAAGTATGGCAATTCTCGCCGGATGAGCTGGAAGCGCATATCGTCGCGGGCGTGAATGGCCTGCGCCCCGTAAAAAAGGTCGACTGACCCACCGCTGCGCTGAAGCGAAGTAACTATAGGTGTGATGATGAAAGATGCTCATAAGGTTGTCTGGACTGAGGGAATGTTTTTGCGCCCTCACCATTTCCAGCAGGCGGAAAACTATCTCGAAGGCTATATGCGCAACTGGGGCCAGGCCCACAGCGGCTGTTTCTGGGGATTTCTCACCCTGGATCTGGATCAAACGCTGCTGCGCCAGGGCAAGATTGCGCTCAACGCCGCCAGCGGCATCATGCCGGACGGCACGCCGTTTCGCTTCTCCGGCGCACAGCAGGCGCCCGCACCGCTGACCATCGCCGAAAACAAGACCGGCGAAAACGTGGTGCTGGCCCTGCCGACCTACCGTGCGGGGCGTGAAGACGTGATCTTCCAGGAAAGCCCGGAGGCGCTGGCGCGCTATCTGGCTTACGAGAACGAAGTCGACGATCTCAACGCCGTCTCGGTGGGCAGCGCGGCGCTGCAGTTCGGCCGCCTGCGCCTACGGTTGATGCTGGAGAGCGAGCTGAACGCCGAATGGACGGCGCTCAGCGTCACTCGCGTGCTGGAAAAGCGCGGCGACAACAGTCTGCGTCTCGATACCGCGCAGATCCCGCCGATGCTGAACTGCCAGGGCAACGCGGTACTGAAAACCTTCATCAACGATCTGCAGGGCCTGCTGCAACAGCGCAGCCAACAGATGAGCCAGCGCCTGCTGCAGCCGGGCCGCGGCGGCAGTTCCGAAATGGTCGATTTCATGCTGTTGCAGCTGATCAACCGCCATCTCGGTCAGGTGAGCCACGCCTACCACCTCGACCATCTGCACCCGGAGCGTCTGTTCGCCGATTGGCTGCAGTTCGCCACCGAGCTCGCCAGCTTCTCGGCGCAGCGCACCCCGGAAGGCCGTCTGCCGGTGTATGACCATGACAACCTGGCGCTGTGTTTCGGCAAGCTGATGCTGTTGCTGCGTCAGGGGCTGTCGGTGGTGCTGGAAGACAACGCCATTCAGCTGACGCTGGTTGAACGTTCCCACGGACTGAACGTCGCCACCGTACAGGACGCTAAAATGATGCGCGATTTCGGCTTCGTGCTGGCGGTGCGCGCCGACGTGGCCGCCGAGGTGTTGCTGACCCATTTCCCAGCGCAGATGAAGATCGCCCCGGTCACCCGCATCCGCGATCTGGTGCAGCTGCAGCTGCCGGGAATCGGTCTGCGCACCATGCCCGCCGCACCGCGCCAGATCCCGTATCACGCCGGCTACACCTACTTCGAGCTGGAAAAAGGCGGCGACCTGTGGAAACAGATGGAAAAATCCAGCGCCTTCGCCCTGCACCTGGCCGGCGAATTCCCAGGGCTGGACATGGAATTTTGGGCGATTCGCAGCCATACGGACCGGTAACCTATGACTCAGGAAAATAGCATGGCGCCGGCGGCCAATCCGCTGGTGGACGCCGCCAACCCGCTGCTGAACGCCATTTCGCAGATCCGCCAGTCGGCCACGCACGCCAACCCGGCGCAGCTGCGTCAACAGCTGATCGACGAAATGCGCCGTTTCGAGATCCGCGGCCAACGCGCCAACCTGCCGTACGAAGTGATCATCGGCGCGCGTTATTGCCTGTGCACCGCGCTGGATGAAGCGGCGGCGCTGACCCCGTGGGGCAGCAACAGCGTGTGGTCCGGCAGCGGGCTGCTGGTGACCTTCCACAACGAAACCTGGGGCGGCGAGAAGTTTTTCCAACTGCTGGCCAAGCTGTCGCAAAGCCCGCGCGAGCACATCAACCTGCTGGAGCTGATCAATTATTGCCTGCTGTTGGGCTTTGAAGGCCGCTACCGGGTGATGGAAAACGGCCGGTCGCAGCTGGAAACCATGAAGCAGCGCCTGCTGCAGCTGATCCGGTCGGTGCGCGGTGGCTATGCCCCGCCGCTGTCGCCTCATGCGCTAGATCTGCCGGTACAGCAGAAGCTGTGGCGCCCGCTGGTGCCGCTGTGGGCCTGCGTGGCGTTGACCGGCTTCCTGGCCTCTCTGCTGTTCATCGCCCTCAACTGGCGGCTGGGCGACAACACCAGCCCGGTGCTGGCGGCGATTTATCAAACCAATCTGCCGCAGGTGGCAATCGGTAACCCGGCGCCGGCCGCACCGCCGACGCTGAGCCTGAAAAGCTTCCTGCGCAAAGAGATCGCCGAGGGGCTGGTGGTGGTGCGCGACGAAGCGCAGCAAAGCGTGGTGATCCTCAAAGGCGATGGGCTGTTCGACTCCGCCGCCACCACGGTGCGCGCCAACTATATTCCGGTTATCGACCGCATCGCCGCCGCCATGAACGGCGTCAGCGGCAAGATCCTGGTCACCGGCTACAGCGACAACGTACCGATCCGCAGCGCCCGTTTCGCCTCCAACTGGGAGCTGTCGCTGGCGCGCGCCGAAGCGGTCAGCGCTCGCTTGCAAAAGCACCTCGCCAACCCGCAGCGGGTCAAGGCCGAGGGCCGCGGCGAAAGCAACCCCGTCGCGCCGAACGATAATAAAGTGAACCGCGCGTTGAACCGCCGGGTAGAAATTACGCTGTTGGTCGCCCCGGAAAATACCCAGGCGGAAATCAACGGCTTGCCGCAAGGAACCGGAAAGTAATGCTCAGTACGTTATTCTCCATCATCACCAGCCGCCTGCTGTGGGGCTTTGTCGGCATCACCGCGCTGGCGTTCATCATCTGGATGATCGGCCCGCTGGTGGCCATCGGCGACTATCGCCCGCTGGAGCCGGAACTCAACCGCCAGATCGCCATCGGCGTTATCTACCTGATCTGGTTCCTGTGCCGCCTGATCCCGCGCCTCTATAGCGCCTGGTTCAACAGCCGTCTGCTAAGCAACCTGCGCGCCGCCGAAACGGTGCCGGCGGAAGACGGCAAGCCTGAAACCAAGCAAGACGAACAGCTGGCGCAGCGTTTCGACGAAGCGGCGCAGCTGCTGAAGAAGGCGCGCTTCGCACCGGGCCAGGATGGCGGCAAACACCGTTGGATGACCCGTTTCAGCCGCCAATACCTGTATCAACTGCCGTGGTATGTGATCATCGGCGCACCCGGCGCCGGCAAAACCACCGCGCTGGTCAACTCAGGCCTGCACTTCCCGCTGGCGGATCGCTTCGGCAAATCCGCGCTGCGCGGCGTGGGCGGCACCCGCAACTGCGACTGGTGGTTTACCAACGACGCCGTGCTGCTCGACACCGCCGGCCGCTACACCACGCAGGAAAGCCAGCGCGAAGAAGACGCCGGCGAATGGCAAAGCTTCGTCGCACTATTGAAAAAATACCGTACCCGTCAGCCGATCAACGGCGTGATGGTGACCATCAGCGTCGCCGATCTGCTGAGCGACAGCGCCGAAGCGCGCGCCGCCCAGGCCAGCGCGTTGCGCAAACGCCTGATCGAACTGCACGAGCAGCTGGGCATTCATTTCCCGGTCTACGTGCTGGTGACCAAAACCGACCTGCTCAACGGCTTTATGGCCTACTTCGGCAGCTTTGACAAAGCGCAGCGCGACCAGATCTGGGGGTTCACCTTCCCTTACGAGCGCTCGCGGCAGCCGGACTTCAATCTGAACGCCGCTTTCGAACAGCAATACGCCCTGCTGCAACAGCGCCTGGACGCGGCGCTGCCGGATACGCTGCTGATGGAGCACGATGCGCGCCAGCGTGCCGAAAGCTACCTGTTCCCACAGGAATTCGCCGCGTTGCGCCCGCTGCTGGGCCAATACCTGGAGCAGGTGTTCGCCACCTCCAGTTTTGAAACCCGCTTTACCCCGCGCGGCATCTATTTCACCAGCGGTACGCAGGAAGGTCTGCCGTTCGACCGGGTGATGGGCGAGCTGAACCGCTATCTGCAGCTGCCGACGGCAAATTCTGGGGCGCAGGCCAATGCGGCCTGGGACAGCGTAGACCAGGAAGCGCCGATCCCGGCGGCCAAAGGCCAAAGCTTCTTCCTGAAAGAGACGCTGGAATCGGTGGTCTTCCAGGAGTCCGGGCTGGCGGGCAGCAACCGCTGGTGGGAATACCGCAACCGCGCCTTGCACTGGGCGGGTTACATCGTGCTGGCGGTGATCCTGGCGGTGCTGGCGATGCTCTGGTTCACCAGCTACGGCAACAACAAGGCCTATCTGGCGGAAGTCGCCGCCAAGGTGCCCGGCGTCGAGCGTCAGGGGCAAAATCTGACGCAGTTGGGCAACGGCGACATGTTCTCGCTGCTGCCGTTCCTCAACAGCCTGCTGCACCTGCCGGACAGCCAGAACTTTTCGCTGGACGATCCGCCGTTCACCTACCGCATGGGGCTGTTCCGCGGCGATCAGGTGGGCGACGCCGGTAATGCGCTGTACCAGAAAGCGCTGAAAGAGCTGCTGCTGCCGCAGGTGGCGCAACAGATTGCCACCACGCTGCGTAACGACAACCACGGCGATGCAGACTTCAGCTACGAAGCGCTGAAGGCCTACCAGATGCTGTATCTGCCGAAGCAGTACGACGGCAAATTCCTGCGCGCCTGGGTGATGCTCAACCTGCAGCGCAACCTGCCGCAGGGCAGTACCCAGAAGCAGCTGCAGCAGATCGAATGGCACCTGAGCCAGCTGTTGGACGCGCAGATCCAGGCCTCGCCTTACGCCAAAGACGAACAGCTGGTGGCGCAGGCGCAGGCTGCCATCAATCGGGCGCCGCTGTCGCAGCGCGTCTATGGCCGCCTCAAACGCCTGCTGCTGAAACAGACCGACATCAAGCCGGTCAGCCTGGTCGATTTAGCCGGCCCGCAAACCGAACTGGCGTTCAGCCGCAAAAGTGGCAAACCGGTGACCGACGGCGTACCGGGCCTGTTCACCTCGCAGGGTTATTGGAAGGCGTTCAACGACAACATCGATCCGGTGACCGACACCCTGCGCAAAGAAGACGTGTGGGTGTTGAACAGCCAGGCGCCGGAACAGAAAAGTGCCGAACTGACCAAGACCATCCGCCAGCTGTACATGCAGGACTTCATCAGCGCCTGGGATGAGCTGCTGGGGGATATCCAGTTGGCCAACATCGGCAATCTGACCCAGCGCATCAGCAGCGCGCGCCTGCTGTCCGGCAACCCGTCGCCGATGCGCAATCTGCTGGTCAACGTCAGCAAAAACGTCACCCTGCGCGACGAGAAAAGCAACGCTGATTCCCGTTCGCTGCTGGCCAAAACCGAAGACAAACTGAATCAAAACGCCAACCGCACGCTGGAGGCGCTGTTCACCAACCGGCCGGCCAACGCCGACGGCGACGTGTCGGTCCAGCCGGAACAGCTGGTGATGGCGCACTTCGCGCCGCTGCTGGAGCTGGCGCAAAGCCAGGGCGAAGGCAATAAGGCGATCCCGTTCGACAGCGTGCTGAAGCAGGTCGATGAGTTGTACAGCTATCTGACGGCGGTTCAGGGCGCGGCCAACAGCGGCATGTCGGCGCCGCCGAGCGACGTCATCCCGCGCCTGCAGGCCGAATCCGGCCGCTTGCCGGTGCCATTCAAACAGATGCTGCTGTCGCTGGCGATCGGCGCCAGCAGCGACACCCAGCGTAAAGAGATGGAGAACGTGAAAAAGCGCATCAGCTTCGAGGTCGGTAGCTTCTGCCGCCAGGCGATCGCCGGCCGTTATCCGCTGGTGGCCCGGGCGCGCCAGGAAGTAACGCCGGACGATCTGGCGCGCATGTTCGCGCCGAACAGCGGGCTGATGGACAGCTTCTTCCGCGACAACCTGCAGGGCAAGGTCGACACCACCCGCGCCAACTGGCGCTTTACCCCCGGCGTGGACGGCAAGACGCTGCCCGGCGGCGAAGGCATCCTGCGTTCGTTCCAGCAGGCGCAGCGCATCCGCGATGCGTTTTTCGCTAACGGCACCGCAACACCCTCTTACCGCGTCACCGTGCGACCGGTGCGGATGGATAACGATATCCTCAACCTGACGCTGGATATCGACGGCCAGCTGTTCAAATACAGCCACGGCCCACAGGTGCCGCTGGTGGTCAGTTGGCCAGGCACCCGCAATACCAACCAGGTGCATTTGCAGCTGGCGCTGGCCAACGGCACCACCGCCAGCCTGGTGACCAGCGGGCCATGGGCGCTGAACCGCCTGGTGGATATGGCGCAGTCCTCGGGCACCGGCGGCCTCGGCCGCCAGGCGACCTTCAATCTCGACGGCCACCGCGTCACGCTGGAGTTTACGCCCAACAGCATCCGTAATCCGTTCCAACTGCCGGCCTTCTCGTGCCCGTAGCCCCGAAAGGACCTGACCATGAGCACTGATTCAAGCGCCCCGACAAGCCTCGGCTGGTACGGCAAACTCCCCTCCGCCGGCGATTTTCTGCAACGCCGCCTGCCCGAGCCGGTGGTCAATAACTGGGCCCACTGGTTCCATAACGGGCTGGTGAATTTGCAGCGCGATGCGCAGGGGCCAAACGGCCATCCGTTCAGCAACGCACCGGTGTGGAACTTCGTGATCCCCGCCACGCTCGGCAGCCCGTACGTGCAGATGGGTTGCCTGTTGCCAGCGCGCGATCGCGTCGGGCGGCGCTACCCGATCTGCGCGCTGCGCCTGTTCAGCCTGCAAGATTGGCGTCCGCAACAGCTGAACATGGCGGCGAGCTGGTACCAACAGCTCGGTCATACCCTGCTGAACGGCGTGCGCAATGGTTTCTCCGCCGAACAGATCGACCGCACATTGCAAGCTATTCCGGCGCTGCCCAGCCCGCCGGCGGAGGCAGACTCCGAGATATTGTCGATTATCGGTTTCCAACACCCGGACGTGCCGGGCCTCGGCTGGCAACAGGCCGCCGACTGTTTCGATCCGGCACAGTACACCAGCTTCTGGTGGACCAATCAGGCCGACGGACACCCGCTCTACACCCACGTGCACAGCGGCAACCTCACCGTGCAGCTGTTTTCGCTGCTGTTCGAGCCCAACGGCTGGGCGCGCCCCGGCCGCGGCGGCCAGTACCCACAAATGTTTGATTAACATCGCTCGTTGAAGGAAATTTTATGGCTATCGACACCGATACCCTGCTGGCCCCGGTTGACGCGGACAATCCCTGCGGCGACAACCTGGAATATGACGCCGACTTTCTGGCGATGGAGCAAGCCGCCACCGGCAAGGCCGAACAGCAATTTGGCAGCACCATCATTCCGGAAGAAGCGCCGGATTGGGTGCAGGTCGAACGCCTCGCAACCTCGCTGCTGGCGCGCACCAAAGATCTGCGCGTCATGCTGTATCTCACCCGCGCCTGGACCCAGCTGCGCGGTTTATCGGGCTACGCCGACGGGCTGACGCTGATCCACCAGTCGATGGTCCGTTACTGGGATGCCCTGCAGCCGCCGCTGGAGTTCGACGGCGAGGCCGATCCGCTGTTTCGTATCAATGCGCTGGCCGATCTTGGCGACAAGGCCGCGCTGGCCGCCAGCGTGCGCGCTGCGCCGCTGCTGAAAAGCGCCGCCGGTGAAATCTCGCTGCGCGATGCCGGCGCCCTGCTCGACGGCAGCAAGCAAGAGTGCCCCAACTTTCCCGGTGGCCGCGCGCGGCTGCAGGATGAGTTGGCGCAGCAGGATCGCCCCGAAGGCGCACTGGTGACGCACATCGCCAACACCTTGAGCGCCATCCGCAGCGAAGTAACCCGACATCTGGGGGAAAGCGCGCTGCCGGAAATGAGCGCGCTGACCAAGGTATTTTCTCTCGTGGCGCTCGCCGGCCAGAGCGATGCCCCGGCCGCCGCCGAAGCGGACTCATCGGAGGAAACCGCGACCGTGCAGCAACCGGCCGCCGCTCAGAGCGCCACTGCCCCGCTCAACTGGCGCAGCGCACAGATCCAGTCGCGCGACGACGCCCAGCTGATGCTGGACAAGGTGAAAAACTATTTTCGTCTTCATGAGCCGAGCCACCCGGCGCCGCTGATGATCGATCGGGTCCAACGGCTGATTACGCTGGACTTTATGCAGATCGTCCGCGATTTGGCGCCCGATGGGCTTAACCAACTGGAGACCATTCTCGGTCGCCCCGACAACGAGGAGAACAGCTAGCCGCCGACTTTTGTTCTCTTGACGACACCCGATACCGTCTGCCCCTGCGCAGACCCGAATCAGAACCTGACTCTCCCAGCCGGACGAGGCGCGTTCCCAATCGCCATTAGATGGAGTAAATCATGTCAAACTCGAAATCCCGCAGCGGGCAGAAATTCATCGCCCGCAACCGCGCGCCGCGCGTACAGATTGAATACGATGTCGAAATTTATGGCGCAGAGCGCAAAATCCAGCTGCCGTTCGTGATGGGCGTGATGGCGGACCTGGTGGGTAAAGCTGTCGATCCGCAAGCCAGCGTGGAAGAGCGCAAGTTCATGGAAATCGACGTCGACAACTTCGACGAGCGTATGAAATCGCTGAAGCCGCGCGTCGCTTACCAGGTCGATAACACCCTGACCGGAGAAGGCAAGCTGAACATCGATCTGACCTTCGAAAGCATGGAAGACTTCTCCCCTGCCGCTATCGCCCGCAAAGTCGACGCGCTGGACAACCTGCTGGATGCCCGCACCCAGCTTTCCAACCTGCTGTCCTACATGGACGGTAAGAACGGCGCCGAGGAGCTGATCTCCAAGATCCTGCAAAATCCGGCGCTGCTGCAATCCCTGACCGACGCGCCGAAACCGGCGGTTAACGACGACAACAACGAGCGTGAGGATTAATCGATGAGCAACTCGCCTCAGCAACAAAATGCGTTGCAGACCACCGAGACTTTTTCCAGCGATGAATTCAGCGCGCTGCTGAACAAAGAATTCCGGCCGAAGACCGATCAGGCCAAAGAGGCGGTCGAGAACGCGGTGAAAACCCTGGCGCAACAGGCGCTGGAAAACACCGTCACCGTCTCTTCCGACGCCTACCGCACCATCCAGGCGCTGATCGCGGAAATCGACGAAAAGCTGTCGCAGCAGATCAACCAGATCATTCACCACGACGACTTCCAGAAGCTGGAAGGCGCCTGGCACGGCCTGCATTATCTGGTCAACAACTCCGAAACCGACGAGATGCTGAAGATCCGCTTTATGAGCATTTCCAAGCAGGAGCTGGGCCGCACGCTGAAGCGTTATAAAGGCGTAGGCTGGGATCAGAGCCCGATCTTCAAGAAAGTCTACGAAGAAGAGTATGGCCAGTTCGGCGGCGAGCCGTTCGGCTGCCTGGTGGGCGACTACTACTTCGATCACAGCCCGCAGGATGTGGAGCTGCTGGGCGAAATGGCCAAGATCGGCGCCGCCTCGCACTGCCCGTTCATCGCCGGCACCGCGCCGAGCGTGATGCAGATGGAGTCCTGGCAGGAGCTGTCCAACCCGCGCGATCTGACCAAGATTTTCCAGAACACCGAGTACGCCGCCTGGCGCAGCCTGCGCGAATCGGAAGACGCGCGCTACCTGGGCCTGGTGATGCCACGCTTCCTGGCGCGCCTGCCGTACGGCATCCGCACCAACCCGGTGGACGAGTTTGACTTCGAAGAAGACACCGACGGCGCGACCCACGGCAACTACACCTGGACCAACGCCGCCTACGCCATGGCCGCCAACATCAACCGTTCGTTCAAAGAGTTCGGTTGGTGCACCGCCATTCGCGGGGTGGAATCCGGCGGTGCGGTGGAAAACCTGCCGTGCCACACCTTCCCGAGCGACGACGGCGGCGTGGACATGAAGTGCCCGACCGAGATCGCCATCAGCGATCGCCGCGAAGCTGAGCTGGCCAAAAACGGCTTTATGCCGCTGGTGCACCGCAAAAACTCCGACTTCGCCGCCTTTATCGGCGCGCAGTCGCTGCAGAAGCCGGCGGAATATTACGACGCCGACGCCTCCGCCAACGCCCAGCTTTCCGCGCGCCTGCCGTACCTGTTCGCCTGCTGCCGCTTCGCGCACTATCTGAAGTGCATCGTGCGCGACAAAATTGGCTCCTTCCGCGAGCGCGACGACATGGAACGCTGGCTGAACGACTGGATCATGAACTACGTGGACGGCGATCCAGCCAACTCCTCGCAGGAAACCAAGTCGCGCAAACCACTGGCCGCGGCGGAAGTGCAGGTGGAAGAGATCGAAGACAACCCGGGCTATTACAGCGCCAAGTTCTTCCTGCGCCCGCACTACCAGCTGGAAGGCCTGACCGTCTCCCTGCGCCTGGTGTCGAAGCTGCCGTCGCTGAAGCAAAACGACGCGTCCTGATGGACTGAAGTCAGGCCGCGGTCACGCGGCCTGGCTGATACATCAACCTCATCACAGGGAAAGAAAGATGAAGGCAAAACGGTTTTATCTGGCATCGCTGTTGGCTGTCGTCTGCTCGTTCCCCGCCGTGCCGCCAGCTTTCGCAGAGCAGACATCGATAGCGCATTTGACGTCCGATGATGTCAATCTGCCAGGCAGCGACTTTTTCCGTTTCTATCGCAGTGCAGATAAACAGGAAAAAGAGAAAGCACGGATTTATTTGCTGGGCGTGTTGGACGCGACGGAAGGAAAAAGCTGGTGCCAATACAGCCAGCTACAAACCGTCACTCTGCAGGAGTTTGTGTTCGAATTCTTTAATAAACTTCCCGCTGCACGCCTGCACGAAAGGGCGGCCCCCCTGATTGAAGAGGCTCTTGCAACTCGATTCCCCTGCAAAGGAGGCAAAGTATGAAACCTTTATATCGTCAGCTTATCGTAGGCAATCCAGAACGCACGTGGAACCAAGACAACGCGAAATAATTAAGCATTGAGCCATTAGCACTTAATAGTGGCTCGGTAACCTGTACCGATAGTTTTCGGTATTTAAGAAGGTGCATGGCACAAGGATATAAATTGGTAATGCATTACCACACTTGCAATTCCTGCTGCTATTACCTGAGTTTTTCAACGTAACGTTAATACTACTGTTAACCCTTAATAAAGAGTGAAGAAACTATGGCTATTGATATGTTCCTGAAAGTTGAAGGTGCCAGCGGCGAATCTAAAGATTCGAATCACAAAGGCTGGACCGACATTACTTCTTTCTCCTGGGGCGCTTCTCAACCGGGCAATATGGGCGTTGGCGGCGGCGGTGGCGCCGGTAAAGTGTGCTTCAACGATCTGCACGTTAACGCGCTGGTCGACAAGTCAACCCCGGCGCTGCTGAAGCACTGCTCCAGCGGTAAGCACCTGACCAAGGTTGAGTTGTCTGTCTGCAAGGCGGGCGGTACTCAGGTTGAGTACGTCAAAATCACCCTGGACGACGTGCTGGTCACCGCCGTGCAGTACACCGGCGCAGGCGGCGAAGACACCGTGGGTGTCACCTACTCCTTCCAGGCGGCGAAAGTGAAACAGCAATACTGGGAGCAGAGCGACAAAGGCGGCAAAGGCGCCGAAAGCAGCGCAGGTTGGAACATCAAAGAAAACCGCGAAGCTTAATCTTCCCGCAAAGATGCCCCTGATTAGGGGCATCTATCAACAGAGGACGTTATAATGAGTCGCCCTTCATTCCAGCAAGCGTGGCAACGATTTAGCGAAATAAACGTAGATATTACTGATGTTGGCAAAAAGATCGGTGGAAATGTAGGTCTTAACATTGAGCTTGGCGTCAATGATCCATTGCAAGGATTCACCAATGCCTGCGCAATACGCATGAGTTACACGCTCAATTACTCTGGTTTTAAAGTTGAACGAGGCGCATGGAAGACCGTTTCAGGCAAAGATAAAAATTGGTACATTTATCGTGTCAGAGATATTATTAACTTCTTGAGCTATAAATTCGGCAAACCTGATAAAACGATAAAAAACCCTACCCCCAGTGACTTTTCAAAAGACAAAGGGATATTGGTTTTCACTGTTTCAGGATGGAGTGATGCCAGCGGGCACGCAACATTATGGAACGGTACAACCTGCTCAGATCATTGTTACTTTCCGAAGTCTAGCGAGGCATCTATATGGCTACTAAAATAAAATCCCTGTGTGTTGCAAGCATGATATTTTTGGGATGTACTCAAGCAGCTCAAGCCAAAGAAAGTTATTCCCCTGCCGAGTACCTCAAAAACTACGCGCTTAGCGTTTGTATCGCCGAGGGGTACTCAGCAAAAGAAGTCAAAAACGATGCCGCCGCTGCCGCCAGGGGTTACATGGAGTTCGGCGATTATTCTCTGGAAGCGCATACCGCTGTCAGGGCGCTGG
This sequence comes from Serratia sp. CY44782, assembly GCF_052168715.1. Lineage (NCBI taxonomy): Bacteria > Pseudomonadati > Pseudomonadota > Gammaproteobacteria > Enterobacterales > Yersiniaceae > Serratia > Serratia sp. CY44782. The sequence goes on along the minus strand of NZ_JBJNME010000001.1, from coordinate 549,018 downwards.
CAAAAGAATTTCTGGCAAAGCACTATGACAGCATGTCTGGGGAGCCGATGACGATGGCAAAGTGCATCGATCTTGTACATAGCCAAGCGTTGCAAGCCATCATCAAGAAGTACCAAGGGAAAGACGACAACTGATATCAGAGTTGCTCAAACGACGGCTCATATCAAAGGTTATCTCGGATGAGAAGATACACGTACTTTTTAATGTCTCTGCTGCTCGGAAGCCATGTAGCCCTTGCTGAAAACTCGCTCAATGCTTTACCACAAGAGGCTCTATATAAAAATTGGTTAACCAGCCGTTGCATTGGGAAGTCCACTGACTCAGAAAGAACCAAGCAAGACGCCTTCCGTTCCGCTTCCGCCTATTTAGAATTGAGTAAACTGCCGATGGATGCATTTGAACAAGGTGAAAAACTGGCTGAACAGTACGCAAATAAAAATAGCCAAGGCTCAGTTCAAGGGACTTACCATACTTTAGATTGTCTTTCACTGCAGAACGCCAGTGAAGCTGAAGCCATTTTTAAACGTTACTCTAAGTAATAGTCAGGATTGTTGAATCCAATTTCATAAAGTTATCAACTCAAGAAAATTAAAATTTATTGATTATTAACATGACTCTAGACGTCACGCTATCAACTTACTCATATGGATTCTTACCTTCCTATTTTTCATTGTCGCTCATCACTTTAGTGGCATTATATTACTTAAAAAATTTATCGGCTCGCAAACACAATTATCTATTTTTTGTTTTCAACTGTCTCATTGTGGTTGCCATGGGCGTTATACAGCTCTCAATCTTTGCATACGGGAATGACTTTCTTAATCTCTTCTACCCACTAGGCAACGATAACTATGCCTCTATTCGCTACGGCAGTTTGATATTCACCTTTATCTACTTAACTCAACTACCAAAAAACACCTATTACAAAAAAGAAAAGAATAGAAGTTAGCCATCAGATTAGATGGCTAAATCAACATACGTCCAAAGCAGTCTACAATCCCTATCAGCAGGAATGCCTTATGCGATTTTCCATTGTAAAAAATAAAAGCGGCCAGGTTCCGCCGCAGAGCAGTTGCGATTTTCTGCCGCCGGGCGGCACCATCGGCCGCAGCGTGGACAACAACCTGGTGCTGCCGGACGAAGAGCGCGCCATTTCCCGCCTGCAGGCGATCGTGCATATTTCCGCTGACGGCGAATGCCGCATCACCAACCGCGGCAACGTTACCCGCGTGCTGCTGAACGACATTCCGCTGGAACGTGGCCGCCAGGTTGAACTGCAGGACGGCGACGTGCTCGGCATCGACGATTACCAGATTGAAGTCAGCGCGCTGCAACAGCACGCCGCGCCACAGGCTCAACCGGTGGCCAAGGCCGCCGCCGTTGCCGCTGCTGCGGCCCCAACAGCCGCCGCCAAAGAAAAATCCGCCGCTCCAATCCCCAACGAAATCTGGGACAGTCTGGTGGAAGAATTTACCCCGAATGTGCCGGCCGCCGTCACGCCGCCGCCGGTCGCCAATCCTGGCAACCACCCGCTGCTGGATACCCCCGCTCGCGAGCTGAACCCGGCCGATCCGCTGGCACAGCTGGCGGGCGATGTCGATCTGCGCCAGCTGCAGCAGCAGCAAACCGATCCGGCGGCGCTGTTCAACACCGACACCACCTTTGAGCGCGAACACATCCTGGCCGATACCACCCCCAGCGCGCTGCTGGCGGAACAGGCTGCGCCAGCGCGGCCGGCAACCCCGGCTCAGAATGCGCAGCAACCGGAGCAAGAGCTGGATCCGCTGGCGCTGTTCGGCGGTTCATCCGCTCCCGCGTCGCCCGAGACGCTAAACAGCAACGATCCGCTGGGGCTGCTGATGGGCGGCGCCGTGCCGCTGGCTCAGCCGGACGAGCCGGTACAGCCGTCCGCGCCGCCGTCTCCGCCTCCGATCGCCGCACAACCGCAAGCGCCACGCCCAGAGCCGACGCCACCACCCGTGCAGACGCCTGAGCCACAGCCCCAACCCGTGCCGCAGTTCAACCAGCAGGAACCGCCTGCGCAGCCGCCGCGCCCGCGCCAGGGCAACCGCCTGGGCATCGATCCGGTCGCCTACCAGTCCGCTCAACGGCAGCACGCCGCCGCGCCGAATGGCGACACCTTAGAGGGGCCGCTGCTGACGGCGCTGTTGCAAGGCATCGGCCTCGACGATCTGCAGCCGCAGCCGCACTTCGACGAACGGCAGATCCGCCAGGCCGGCCGCCTGCTGAGCCTGTTCTCGCAGGGCACCGTCGCCCTGCTTTCATCCCGCTCGATCCTCAAGCGCGGCGTGAAGGCCGAGATGACCATGATCCTCGACGAGGCCAACAACCCGTTCAAGCTGCTGCCTTCGGGCAAAACGGTGCTGATGCAGATGTTCGGCAGCCAGATGCCGGGCTTTATGCCGCCGGAGCAGGCGGTGCGCGATGCGCTGATCGACCTGCAGGCGCACCAGCTGGGGATGATCGCCGGCATCCGCGCCATCATCGCCGCCATGCTGCAGTCGTTCAACCCGGAGCGCCTCGAAGAGGAAGCGCGCAAGGAAGGCGTGGCACCGCGTCTGTCGCTGCCCGCCAACCGCAAGGCTGCGCTGTGGGACTACTTCGTGAAGAACTATCAGCAAACCTCCGGCGAAATCGAGGACGATTTCCACACCCTGTTCGGCGAAGCCTTCCTGCACGCCTATGACGTTGAAGTGAATCAATACAAAGACTCACAGACCAAACCGGACGCGTAATGAATATCACCATAGCCTCTACCTCCAACCAGGGCGGCCGCGCCTCCAACCAGGATCAGACCGGCGAGGTGCTCGGCAACCGCGCCGCCTGCTTCGTGGTGTGCGACGGCATCGCCGGCTTTCCGGGCGGCGATATCGCCGCCAAACTGGCGCGCGACACTATTTTGCAAAACTTCGACGGCGAAAAGCACCTGAACGCCCAAAGCATTCGCCAGCACATTACGCGCGCCAACGCCGCCATCCACCAGCAACAGCGACAGTCGGACGAATACAGCAAGATGGGCACCACGCTGGTCAGCCTGTTTATCGATCGCGATTACCAGCTGGCCTACTGGGCGCACGCCGGCGACAGTCGCCTGTACCTGTTCCGCCGCGGCTACCTGCATGCCGTCACCACCGACCACAGCCTGATCCAGCAGATGCAGGACGCCGGCTATCAGACCAACGGCATCAACAGCAACCTGCTGTATTTCGCGCTGGGGCTGAACGAAGAGCGCGACGCCACCTACAGCGACGTGCTGCAGCTGGAAGACGGCGACGTTTTCCTGCTGTGCACCGACGGCTTCTGGCACAGCTTCAGCCAGGCCGAACTGGAACAGTCGCTGCACATGGTCAACTCCCCCAGCGAGTGGATCGCCCTGATGCAGCAGGCATGGAAGAAAAACAATAACAGCGATAACTACAGCGCTATCGCCGTCTGGATTGGCTCACCGCAGGAAACCACCCTGCTGCATTCGCTGGCGGATGCGGAGCGGTTTCTGAGCCGCGACTGAGCAGCGCACATTCACAGCAAGGTTCACTATGAAATATTGGATGCCGGGGCTCGTCGCCCTGATGGCGGTACCGACCGCGCAGGCGATGAACTATCGCCTGGTTTACTCCCCCAGCCAGAAGCTGGAAGTGTTTATCGATGACGTCAAAAACAGCAATCCCGAAAGCTGGTGCGGCAAGAGCATCCCGCTGCGCATCGTCTCGGCGCAAAGACAAGACCCGGCGGTGCTGAACGACTTTCTGCCGCGCGTCGGCAATCTGTTGGAAAAACAGTGCCCGAAAGCCGGCCACCTGCCCTGGACGCTGACCGACAAGCGCGGTGAAAAGCTGGCCAGCGGCGAAGCCGCCAAAGCGCGCGGCTGGAAACCGGTGGTCAAACAGGAGGCCGTCGAGCAGCCGGAAACCCCGCCGCAGCCGGCGATCCCTGCGGCGGTAGCCGTGACCTCTCCGCAGGCGGACACCGCGCCGCCTCAGCGTTTCAACCTGCCGCAGGGCTGCCACTTCCGCACCTTCTGGCGTGACGAAGCCAACGGTGGCGCGTTGTTCATTCCCGCCGGCGACGCGCTGCGCTGCGGCGAGGACGGCTGGCTGCAGGGCAGCGGCGCGGTCACGCTGCAACAGGGCGGCCAAACCCTCTCGCCGACGTTGTGGTTCCTGCAGGGCTATCCGCTGGCGCAGCTCAACGGCGGCGATCGCCCGCTGACCGTCGTCAGCGCCAACGCCCAACGGCTGGTGCTGGGCGGTAACCCGCAGGCGCCGGGCAGCTTCCTGCTGCTGAGCTTCGAACCGAAGCTGCACGCCTGGGCGTTCAACGGCGAAGCGATCGTTGAAATGCCGCGCGTCGACGCCGCCGACGAGAACAAGGTCAAACAGCGCCTGCAGCAGGCGCAAACCGCCTGGCAGCCGCTGCTGAGCGCCCCCGCTCCGCTGGCCTTCAAGCTGGTGGAAAAGCTGGCCGCAGACCGGGTCGATCCCGCCAGCGGCAGCTACCTGTCGGTTAACGGCGCCACTCACTGATTATAAGGAAAGCCCGTGAAATCATTAGCAAGCATGCTGCAAGGCCAGTCGATCGGCGCGGCCATCACCGCCGTCGAAAACGATATCAAGGCGAAACCGGCGGATGCCGACCTGCGCGCCGCGCTGGTGCAACTGCTGTGCCTGAGCGGCAACTGGACGCGCGCCAACGCGCAGCTGAAATCCTGGCAGGCGCTGAAACCGATCGCCCAACCGACCACCCTGCTGCTGATGCAGTCGGTCAACGCCGAGCTGCAACGCCAGGCGGTGTTCGCCGGCACGGCCGCGCCGGCGCTGCTGCGGCAGGATCAGCCCTGGCTGACGCTGATGGTGCAAGCGCTGCATCAGGATGCGCAAGGGGCAGCCGAAGCGGCCCAGGCGCTGCGCGACGAAGCGCTGGAAGCCGCACCGGCCGGCGCCGGGCGGTTAAGGCTGGCCGAAGGCGACCAAGAACGGCAGCTGAGTTTCGACTGGCTGACCGACGGTGACGGCCGCCTCGGGCCGGTATGCGAGTTGGCGCTGAACGGCGTTTACTACTGGCTGCCGTTCGCCGACATCGCCGCGATCCAGTTCCAGGCGCCGCAGAGCGCCATCGATCTGGTGTGGAGCCACGCGCTGGTACGCCTCACCGACGGCCGCGAACAGGTGTGCCAGCTGCCCGCCCGTTATCCGCTGGCCGAAGGCAGCGACGACGCGCTGCTGCTGGGCAAACGCACCGAATGGCAACCGTTGGGCGACGGCACCCACTATGCGGGGCTGGGCCTGAAGACCTGGCTCAGCGAAAGCGACGAATTCCCGCTGCACAGCCTGCGGCAGTTGAGCTTCGACGCGAGCGCCTGAACATGAACGATAAGCGTCCACCCCACTACGACGGCGGCGATCTGCGCCGCCAGGGCTATCGCTATCGTCAGGACAGCGAGCGCCTGACGTCGCGCGACAAAATGCAGCCGGTGCTGCTCGACATGCTGACCGACGACGAACCGCAGAAAAAGCAGGAAGCACAGGTGCGCAACCTGGTGTCGCACAGCGAGCTGCGCCGCCGGGTGCTGCGCGATCTGCAGTGGCTGTTCAACTGCGTCAACAGCGAGTCCAATCTGGATCTGGGCGATTTTCCACAGGTGCGGCGCTCCACCCTGAATTACGGCATCGCCTCGCTGGCGGGCAAGCGCATGTCGGACATCGAATGGCTCGACATTCAGCGCGCGCTGACCGAGTCCATTCTCCATTTCGAACCGCGCATTTTGCCCGAGGGGCTGCAGGTGCGCTGCATCTCGGACACCGGCTCGCTGGAGCTGCACAACGTGCTGTCGATCGAAATCAAGGGCCGCCTGTGGTGCGTGCCCTATCCGCTGGAGTTTCTGTTCCGTACCGACGTGGATCTGGAAAACGGCCACTTCGATCTGAAAGACATAGGGTAAGGCGATGGACAGTAAACTTTTAGATTATTACAACCGCGAACTGGCCTATCTGCGTGAGATGGGCGCCGAGTTCGCCGAACAGTACCCGAAGGTCGCGGGCCGTCTCGGCATGCGCGGCATCGACGTGGCGGATCCCTATATCGAGCGCCTGATGGAGGGCTTCGCCTTCCTCACCTCGCGCGTGCAGCTGAAAATGGACGCCGAGTTCCCACGCTTTTCTCAGCGCTTGCTGGAGATCATCTACCCCAATTACCTGTCGCCGACGCCGTCGATGGCGATCGCCGAGCTACAGCCGGACAGCAGCAAAGGCGACATCAGCAACGGCTTCGTGGTGCCGCGCGGCACCATGATGGACAGCCAGACGCTGAAGAAAAGCGGCATCACCTGCAGCTACACCACGGCGCATGACGTCACGCTGCAGCCGGTGCGCATCGCCGGCGTCGAGCTGGGCGGCATTCCGGCCGATATCCCGCTGGCCTCGCTGGGGCTGCAGCACAGCGGCTGCGTCAGCGCGCTGCGCATTCGTCTCGAGTGTTACGAAAGCGTGACGCTCAACAACCTGCAGCTGGATCAGCTGATGTTTTACTTGGCCGGGCCGGACATGCAGGCGCAGCAGCTGCTGGAACTGCTGATGCAGCACAGCGTCGGATTGATCGGCCAAACAGTGGAGGCGCAGCCGCAGCGGCGGGCGCTGGCGCTGGACGGGCTGCGGCAGGAAGGCTTCGCTGCCGAACAGGCACTGTTGCCCAACGATCTGCGCAACTTCGAAGGCTACCGGCTGCTGCAGGAGTACTTCGCCTTCCCGGCGCGCTTCCAGTTCTTCAGCGTCAACGGCCTGCGCCCGCTGCTGCAGAGCGTGCGCGAAGGGAAAAGGGCGCTGCGTCAGTTCGAGATCGTGGTGCTGCTGGATCGACACGACGCCGCGCTGGAACGGGTGGTCGACGCCGCTCATTTGGCGTTGCACTGCACGCCGGTGATCAACCTGTTTCCGAAGGTCGCCGAACGCATCGCGATCAACGAAAAAAACCACGAATATCATCTGGTGGTCGACAATATCCGGCCGCTGGATTACGAAGTGTTCTCGGTGCAGCGGCTCGGCGGCAGCGCCAGCGAAAAGCGTTACGAGCAAGAGTTTCGGCCGTTTTACAGCACCCTGAGCGCGGACGACGGCAACTATGGCGCCTACTTCTCGCTGCGGCGCGAACAGCGCACGCTGTCGGAGCATGCCCGCCGCTACGGCACCCGCACCGGCTATGCCGGTTCGGAAGTGTTCGTGTCGCTGGTGGACGAGCGGCAATCGCCGTGGCACAGCGATCTGAAATACCTCACCGCCGACGTATTGTGCACCAGCCGCGACCTGCCGTTGATGCTGCTGCAACAGGATCAGGGCAACTTCGTGATGCCCGACTCGATCCCGATCAAGCAGGTCTCGCTGCGCAAAGGCCCCACCCCGCCGCGCCCGGCGCTGGCCGAAGGCATGATCACCTGGCGGCTGATCAGCCAGCTGCAGCTGAACTACCTCAGCATGATGGACGGCGATCCGGAACAGGGCGCCGCCAGCCTGCGCCAGCTGCTGGGGCTGTACGGTAACCTGAGCGAGCCGGCGATCGCCAAACAAATTCAGGGCGTGCGCCACTGCAACCTGCGGCCGGTCTATCGGCGAGTGCCAGAGCCGGGTCCCATCGTGTTCGCACGCGGCATCGCCATCGATCTGACGGTCGATGAGCAGGCGTTCTCCGGCAACAGCCCTTACCTGCTCGGTAGCGTGCTGGAGCGTCTGTTCTCGCGCCTGGTGGCGATGAACACCTTCACCGAGATGACGCTCTCCAGCCAACAGCGCGGCGAAATCGCCCACTGGCAGGCGCGCATGGGCAAAAGGACGCTGATATGAGCGCGGAGATGATCGCCACCGAACTGGCGCCGCCGCAGATCAACGCGCTGTATCGCCTGCCGGACGACTTCTGGCCGCGGCTGCGCAGCGCGCCTTACAAGCACGATCTGTTCCAGCTGCTGCGCCGTATCGACGCCCAGGGCGGCCAGCCTTACCTGCTGGGGCGCGCGCCGCTGCCGCGCCACGAGATGCTGCGCCTGGGTCAGGAGCCGTCGCTGTCGTTCGCGCCTTCTACGCTGGCGCAGGTGGCACCGCGCGCCAACAGCCCGCTGCACGACGTATCTATCTTCAGCTTCGGCTTGTTCGGCCCCAACGGGCCGCTGCCGCTGCACCTGACCGAATACGTGCGCGAACGGGTGTACCACCATCAGGACAACACCCTGCTGGCGTTCACCAACCTGTTCCATCATCGGCTGATGCTGCTGTTTTATCGCGCCTGGGCCGACGCGCAGCCGACGGTATCGCTGGATCGCCCGGACAACCGGCGCTTCGACGAGTATCTGTCGAGCCTGATCGGCATCGGCCAACCGGCGCAGCAGGAACGCGACAGCATCAACGCCCACGCCAAACATTTTATGGCCGGTCATCTGATTCGCCACAGCCGCGATCCGGAAGGCCTGAGCAAAATTTTGCAGCAGTATTTCAAGGTGCCGGTACGCATCGTCGAGAACGTGCCGCACTGGCTGCGGGTGGAGCCGCGCGAGCAGGCGCGGCTCAAGGCCGGGCGCGGCGCGCCGCGGCTCGGCGAATCGGCCTTTCTCGGCATCGCGGTGCGCGATATCCAGCACAAATTCCGCATCGAGCTGGGGCCGATGCCGCAGCAGGACTATGACCGTTTCCTGCCCGGCGCCGACCTGTGCCGGCAGCTGCGCGACTGGGTGCGCCAATACCTGGGCATCGAGTTCGTCTGGGAAGTCCGTCTGATCCTGGCGAAGGAACAGGCGCACGGCCTCCAGCTCGGCGGCGCGCAGCGATTGGGCCTGAGCAGCTGGCTGGCCGACGATCGGCGGCAACGCGATCTCGACGATCTGATCTTCAGCCCCGAACCGCTGGAAAATCCGTTCTGACCCTATTTCGGCCGGCGCCCTGCGGCGCCAAGGCCACTCTGAGACCTGAGGAAAACCATGTCTGAAATCAGCCGCTCGGTATTATTTGGCAAACTGGATAGCCTGTTATTCACCTCTCTGGAAAGTGCGACGGCGTTTTGCAAGCTGCGCGGTAACCCCTACGTCGAACTGGCGCACTGGCTGCATCAGCTGATGCAATCGCCGGACGGCGATCTGCAGCAGATCGTCCGCCACTTCGCGCTGGACGAGGCGCAGCTGGCGCGCGACATCGTCGAGGCGCTCGATCGCCTGCCGCGCGGCGCCAGCGCTATCTCGGATCTGTCCGAGCACATCGACAGCGCGGTAGAACGCGCCTGGGTCTATGGCTCATTGAAATTCGGCGCGGCGCGCATCCGCGGCGGCCACCTGCTGCTCGGCATCCTGAAAACCTACAGCCTGCGCCATCTATTGAAGGCCATTTCCCCGCAGTTCGAGCGCATCAACGCCGATCTGTTGATGGATCAGTTCGCCGCCATCACCGCTCACTCGGCGGAAAACGCCCAGGATGCGCCGGCGGAAAGCAGCGCCGAGAACGTATCCGGCGCGCCGCGCAGCGGTGAAAGCGTGCTGGCGCAGTATGCCCAGGATCTGACCGCCAGAGCGCGCAACGGCGAGATCGATCCGGTGGCCGGCCGCGATGAAGAGATCCGGCAAATCATCGATATCCTGATGCGCCGCCGCCAGAACAACCCGCTGCTGACCGGCGAGGCCGGCGTCGGGAAAACCGCGGTGGTGGAAGGCCTGGCGCTGCGCATCGTGGCCGGCGACGTGCCGCCGCAGCTGCGCGACGTGAAACTGTGCCTGCTGGACATCGGCATGCTGCAAGCCGGCGCCGGCGTCAAAGGCGAGTTTGAAAAACGGCTGCAGGCGGTGATCGACGAAGTGCAGTCCAGCCCGACGCCGATCATCCTGTTTATCGACGAAATTCACACCCTGATCGGCGCCGGCGGCGCCCAGGGCACCGGCGACGCCGCCAACCTGCTGAAACCAGCGCTGGCGCGCGGCCAGCTGCGCACCCTCGGCGCCACCACCTGGTCGGAGTACAAAAAATACATCGAGAAGGATCCGGCGCTCACCCGCCGTTTCCAGGTGGTGCAGGTACACGAGCCAAGCGAAGACAAAGCGCTGCTGATGCTGCGCAGCACCGTCAGCCCGCTGGAACAACACCACCGCGTGCTGCTGCTGGATGAAGCGGTAGACGCTGCGGTGCGGCTGTCGCATCGCTATATTCCGGCCCGCCAGCTGCCGGACAAGGCGGTGGCGCTGCTGGATACCGCCTGCGCGCGCGTGGCGGTCAGCCAACACGCCGAGCCTGCCCAGGTCGAAGACTGCCGCCACCGCATCGATGCGCTGCAGATAGAGTTGGATATCGCCCGCCGCGAGGCCAAGGTGGGCATCGGCGATCCCCTGCGCCCGCAGGAGATTGAAGCCCAACTGACCGCGCTGAGCCAGGAGTTGGAACAGTTGACCGACCGCTGGCAGCAGGAGCTGGCGCTGATCCAAGAGATCATCACACTGCGCGCCCAGCTGCACCGGCAGGAAGAAGAGTCTACTGAAGAAGAGACGCAGGCGCGCCCTGACGCCGACGCGCTGCGCGCCCATCTGGGCGAACTGCAGCAGCAGCTGAGCGCGCTGCAGGGCGAGGCGCCGCTGATCTTCGCCGCCGTCGACGCCAACATCGTGGCGGCAGTAGTGGCCGACTGGACCGGCATCCCGCTGGGCCGCATGGTGAAAAACGAGATTGAGGCGGTGCTGCAACTCTCCGACACCCTGAACCAGCGCGTGATCGGCCAACGCCATGCGCTGGATCTGATCGCCCGCCGGGTGCGCACCTCACGGGCGCGGCTGGACGATCCCAACAAGCCGGTCGGGGTGTTCCTGCTGGCCGGGCCATCCGGCGTCGGCAAGACCGAAACCGCGCTGGCGCTGGCGGAAACCCTGTACGGCGGCGAGCAGAACGTCATCACCATCAACATGAGCGAATTCCAGGAGTCGCACACCGTTTCGACGCTGAAAGGCGCGCCCCCGGGCTATGTCGGCTACGGCGAAGGCGGCGTGCTGACCGAGGCGGTACGCCGCCGTCCTTACAGCGTGGTGCTGCTGGACGAAATCGAGAAGGCGCACCCGGACGTGCATGAGATCTTCTTCCAGGTGTTCGACAAAGGCTGGATGGAGGACGGCGAAGGCCGCCATATCGATTTCCGCAACACCATCATCATCCTGACCTCCAACGTCGGCACCGATCTGATCGCCGGACTGTGCAGCGATCCGGAGCTGCTGCCGGAACCGGAGGCGCTGAGCGGCGCGCTGCGCCAGCCGTTGCTGTCGGTGTTCCCGGCCGCCTTGCTCGGCCGCCTGCTGGTGGTGCCGTATTACCCGCTGACCGACGCCACGCTGGGCAACATCGTGCGCCTGCAGCTGGGCCGCATTCAACGTCGCCTGGCGGAGAATCACGACATCGTCTGCACCTTCGACGACGCGGTCATCGAGCAGATCGTCAGCCGCTGCACCGAGGTGGAGTCCGGCGGCCGCATGGTCGACGCCATCCTGACCAACACCCTGCTGCCGCAGATCAGCCACACCCTGCTGACCGGCAGCGCCAACGACCAGCGCTATCGCCAGCTGCATATCGCGCTGCAGAACCACGAATTCATTTGTCAATTTCAGGCATAACGCCGCGGCCGCCGAAACGGTGGCCTTTTGAACACAGAGAGTCATCACTATGTCGGGAACCGGGATAACCAAACCGAATTCGAACAGCCTGCCGAGCGGCTATCGGTTCAACGAATTCGAGATCCAGGAAGCGATCGGCGAAGGCGGCTTCGGCATCGTCTACCGCGCCTACGATCACCAACTGGAACGCACCATCGCCATCAAAGAATACATGCCGACCTCGCTGGCGAAACGCAACGACAATCTCAGCATCGGGCTGCGCGGCGAGCGTTTCGGCAAAACCTTTCAGGCCGGGCTGAACAGCTTTATTCAAGAGGCGCGCCTGCTGGCCCGCTTCTCGCACCCCGGCCTGCTGCACGTGCTGCGCTTCTGGGAAGAGAACGGCACCGCCTACATGGGCACCCAGTTTTACAGCGGCACCACGCTGAAGAACCTGCAGGCGCAGCAGCCGGAGAAGATCGACGAGGCGTGGATCCGACGGCTGCTGCCGCCGCTGTTCAGCGCCATCAACACCATCCATCAGGAAGGCTACCTGCACCGCGACATCTCGCTGGATAACATCCAAATTCAGGAGAGCCAGCTGCCGGTGCTGCTGGACTTCGGGTCGGCGCGCAAAGAGATCGGCAACCTGTCGGACGAAACGGAGATCATGCTGAAGCCGGGCTTCGCACCGATCGAGCAGTACACCGAGAACAGCGACGGCGAACAAGGGCCCTGGACCGATATCTACGCGCTGGGCGCCGTGCTGCACACGCTGATCGTCGGTTCGCCGCCGCCGGTCAGCGTGGTGCGCAGCATCGAAGACAGCTACCAGCCGCTGGCCGAGCGTCGCCCCGCCGGTTATTCGCCGGAGCTGCTGCGCACCGTCGACCGCGCGCTGGCGCTGAAGCCGGAAGACCGCCCGCAGACCATCGATGAAATGGCCGAGCTGTTGCATCTGCCGATCGCCGATGAAAACGAAATCGTCAGCACCCCGGCCGCCGCGCCGGAGAACCTGCTGGTCGCCGCCAACCCGGCCGCCGCAGCCGCAGCCGCCGGCGCCGTTACCGCACGCAGCACCCGATTCTCGCGGCCGATGATGGCTGGCGCCGGCGTCGCGGCACTGCTGGTGATCGGCGCCGTCGCCTGGCTGAGCGGCGGCAAGGACGATACCCAGGCCGTGGCCCAAAACACCGCGGCGTCACCGGCGCAGAAAACCCTGACGGAGCAGCCGAGCGCGCCGCAAACCGCGCCATCTGCGCCGGTGGAACCTGAAAAGGCGGCGCCGCCACCGCAGCCGGTGGCGCTGGTGTATTTCAAACTGCAGCCGGGCGAGCAGGTCAGCCTCGACGGCAAGCCGCAACAGGTGACGCCGGGCGAAAACGGCTTCGCCAGCCTGAACCTGGCGCCGGGCCGTTATCAGCTGGAGATCCGCCACAACGATCGGCTCCGCCAGCAGCGACTCAGCATCGACGCCGCCGGCACCTGGTTGGTCAATCCGGCCACCGCCGGTTAATTCCGTTCTGAAGCCCCGTCGCGGCGGGGCCTCCCCTATTTCATGAGACTGACGCACCGCTGCCCACCCTCATTGGCCGCGCGGCAAGGCCGCTGCAACGCTGGGGTAAGCAGAACACGACGTCAATCACAGAGGACGTTCTCATGTTGGATCGCATTATTGCGCACACGCCGCTGGGCCAGGAGCAGTTGCTGTTCCGCTCACTGGACGGCATCGAAGCGCTTTCCACCCCTTTCGACTTCTCTATTGAATTGCTGAGCACCGACGCGCGCCTCGATCGCAAAGCGCTGCTCGGCCAACCGCTGACGCTGGAGATCCCGACTCAGGGCTTTCTCAGCGCCCCGCGCTACCTGAACGGCAAGATCACCGCCATCGCCGTCAGCAGCGAAGAGATCGGCGGCACCCGCTACGCGGTGTATAGCCTGCACGTGCAGCCGGATCTGTGGCCGATGACCAAGGACCGCAACTTCCGCATCTTCCAGGAACAGACGGTGCCGCAGATCGTCAAGACCCTGTTGGCGGAGCACAACGTGCAGCTGGAAGATCAGCTGACCGGCGACTATCGCCTGTGGGGCTACTGCGTGCAGTACAACGAAAGCAGCTTCAACTTCATCAGCCGCCTGATGGAGTTGGAGGGCATCTATTACTATTTCAAACATGAGATGGGCAAACACACGCTGGTGCTCGGGGATGCGCCCCACCACCACCAGCCCTATCCCGGCTACGAGATGATCCCCTATCACCTGACGCCGTCCGGCGGCAGCACCAGCGAGGAAGGCATCAGCCAGTGGACGTTGTCCGATCGCGTCACGCCGGGCATCTACAGCCTGGACGACTACGATTTCCGCAAGCCGAACGCCTGGCTGTTCCAGGCGCGGCAAAACCCGGTCTCGCCGACGCCGGGGCAGATTGACGTCTACGACTGGCCGGGCCGCTACACCGAGCATCAGCAGGGGGAGTTCTACGCCCGCGTGCGCCAGGAAGCCTGGCAGGCCGAACATCAGCAGATCCGGGGCACCGCCACCGCGCTGGGCATCGCTCCCGGCAGCACCTTTACGCTGTATAACGCCCCGCACGCCGACGACAATCGCGAGTACCTGACGCTGCAGGCCAACTACCATCTGAAAGAGAACCGCTATGCCAGCGGCGACGATCAAAGCAGCGAGCACCGTATCGACTTCATCGTGCTGCCGGCGGACGTGCCCTGGCACCCGCCGCAGCAGGCCACCTGGCCGAAAACCCACGGGCCGCAGACCGCCCGGGTGGTCGGCCCGGCCGGCGAATCGATTTGGACCGACAAATACGGCCGCATCAAGGTGAAATTCCACTGGGACCGCTTCGGGCCGAAGGACGACGGCAGCTCCTGCTGGGTGCGCGTCTCCAGCGCCTGGGCCGGCCAGGGCTACGGCGGCGTGCAGATCCCGCGCGTCAACGACGAAGTGGTGGTGGACTTTATCAACGGCGATCCGGATCGGCCGATCGTCACCGGGCGCGTTTATAACGAAGCCAGCATGCCGCCGTGGGCGCTGCCGGCCGCCGCCACCCAGATGGGCTTTATGAGCCGCACCAAGGACGGCACCGCCGACAACGCCAACGCCCTGCGCTTCGAAGACAAGGCCGGCGCCGAACAGGTGTGGATCCAGGCGGAACGCAACATGGACACCCAGGTCAAAAACGATGAGAGCCACACCATCGATAACGACCACACCCACCTGGTGGGCGGCAACCAGATCAAACGGGTGGTGCTCAATCAGGCCACCGGCGTCAAAGGCGATGCCTCCGCGCTGACCGGCAAAACCCGCAGCGACGCCGTGGTTAACGCCTTTACCCTCGGCTCCGGCGAATCGCTGCGGCTGGAGTGCGGCGAAAGCGCGATCGAGCTGCTGGCGAACGGCCAAATCAACATCACCGGCACCAGCTTCAATATCACGGTGAAAGAGGACGGAGAGATCAATACCGGCGGCCAGCTGGATCTCAACCAGCCCGGCGGCGCCGCACGCACCGCCGCACCGGGCGGCGGCCATCAGGCGGCGATCCAGAGCGCCGTCGATCAGCTGTTCCCGAAATCCTGATGCCGACGCGGCCCTGCGCCGCGCCCTTTCCCCCTGATTACTTGCAAGGACATCCATGGATTACCTTTTCCAGGAAGGCTATTTCACCCTCCCCGCCATCGCCTGGCAGGACTGCACGGTCAATATTCTCAAAAACCCGCAAACCGGCGCCTCGCTGGTCATCACCCGCGGCATCATTCCGCAAGGTGCCACGCTGGAGGACGAATTCGAGAAGCAGTGGCAAGCACTGCTGCCACAGATCAGCGATTTGCAACAGTCGCCGCGCCGGCGCATCAGCGCCGGGCCGCAGGGCCATCTCAAGGCGATTGAAGTCACCAGTCTCTTTATCCGCGCCGGACACCACCATCATCAGCATCAGTTGGCGGTGCAGCCGGACGAGAGCCAGACGTTACTGATCGTCACCTATGCCGCCATGCGCCCCTTCACCCCCGAGGATGACGCTCACTGGCAGCAGGTGAAAGCGTCGCTGGTCTTGAACACAGTGAACAATAGCCATGGCTGAGATCTGGGCAGCAAGAAAGGATGACGAACTGATCCACACCAGCGCGTTGGCGGACATCGCCAGCGCCGTCGCCGAAGTCGCGGTGTATGCGGTGGCGACCGCCGCCGTGTCCGCCGCCGCGGCAGCCGCAGCGCCGGCATTGGCAGGGGTGGCGGTGCTCGGCGCAGCGGCGACGGCGGCCTCCGGTTGCGTTGGCGCCGGGCTGATCGTCGGTTTTGCCACCAGCCTGACCGGCGTCGGGGAACATATCAGCAACGGCTGCGACGCCGTGGCCAACTGGCTCTTCCCGCCTTCCGTCTCCGGCGTCATTCTCACGGGTTCCCCCAATGTCTTCACCAACGCCAAACCGGCGGCACGCGCCGCCGGTCGCTTACTCACGCCCGCAGAGATCAAAGCGTTACCGGCGCCACAGCCGCCACAAAGCTTCTGGGATTATGGCGCCGAGCTGCTGGCCACCGGCGGTAATATCCTCTCGCAGCTGTGGCAGCCCAGCGTCGCCGGCCCCAGCCAGCCCAGCCAACCGCTGGAAGAAGATAAAATCAGCTGTGACAAACATCCGCTTCCGCAATACCTGGCGGAAGGCTCCAGTAAAGTATTTATCAACGGCCAACCGGCCGTACGCAGTAATGACCGTTCAACCTGCGAGGCGAAAGTCTCGACCGACGTCTCCAAAAATGTGCAGATCGGCGGCGGAGCGGTGGTGGTACGCGACATCAAGAGCGGCAAACTGCCGGGTATCGGTTTAGCGTTGACCGTACTGCCGCTGCTGCTCGGTAATCCGGCCAAACTGGTTAAGAACCTGCCTTGCATGATCGGCGGCGGGCTGGCGGCGGCGGGCGTTAACGCCCTCGGTGAAGCTATCCACGCCGCCTTTAACCCGGTGCATGCCGCCACCGGCGCCAAGGTGTTGAACGGCGAAGAAGATCTGGACCTGTTGCTGCCGGCACGCTTTCCGCTGGTCTGGCAGCGCAATTACAACAGCCGCAATGACTATCAGGGACTGTTTGGCCACGGCTGGCGCACGCCTTTTGAAACCTGGGTCGATCTTGGCGACCGGGACGGCGGCGTTGAGTGTTGCCTGCATGATGAAACCGGTCGTGAGCTACGCTTCCCGCTGCCTGGGGTGAACCAGCCGAGCTTCAGCGCCGGTGAAGGGCTGATGTTCCGCCGCGGTGAAGAGGGACAGCTGCTGATCGCCGACACCGACGGCAGCGTCTGGCGGCTGTTCGTGCCGCTGCCGCAGAACCCTTCCCGCCTGCGGCTGGTGTCGTTGAGCGATGAGTACGATAACGCGCTGCTGCTGAACTACGACGAACGACAGCGCCTGAGCCGCATCGTCGACAGCGCCGGCGCCATGACATTGCGGCTGGAATACGGCGATCCGCGCTTTGACGATCGCGTCACCGCCTTGCGGCATAACGACGAACCACGCGTGCGCTACCGTTATGACGACGGCGGCAATCTGCATCAGGTGATCGACGCCGGCGGCTTGGTCACGCGTGAATTTCACTATAACGCCCAACATCTGTTGACCCGCCACCAACAGGCCGGTGGGCCCAGCTTCGAATATCGATGGGCGATGTTCGACGACTGGCGCGTGGTGGAACACCGCGACAGCGCCGGCGGCGGCTGTACAATCGACTACGATTTGGCCGCCGGGTTAACGACGGTCACCGAGTACGACGGCTTGCGGCACCAGCACCGCTGGAACGCCCAACGGCTGATCGTCGAATATACCGACGAGCGTGGTGAGGTCTGGCATTACCAATGGAATGACGAGGACATGCTGATCGCCACGCGCGATCCGCTCGGCCACGGCTGGCATTTCCGCTACGATGAAGTCGGCAATCTGGTCGAGGAAGAAGATCCGCTCGGCCATATCCGCCTCACCGGTTGGCTACCACAGCGCGCGCTGCCGATCAGCGTCAAGGAGCCCAACGGCGCCACGCAGCATTTCTACTACGACGAGCGCCATGCCTTGATTGCCGAGATCGGTGCGCTCGGCCATAGCCAGCGCTACCTGCGCGATGGCTATGGTCAGGTGGTGCAAGCCGTCGACGCCAACGGCGGCATCAGCCATTTCGCTTATGATGAGCACGGGCAATTATTGCGCGCCCGCGATTGCTCCGGCAAACAAACCCTCTACAAATATACGGCTCAAGGCTGGCTCCGCGAGGTGACCGACGCCTCCGGCGAACGCGTTCATTACCGCTATGATGCAGCCGGCCGCCTGACACAGCTGCAGCGTGCCGAGGGCTGGCAGGAGACGCTGAGCTGGAACGCGCAGGGCCAGCTGGATCGCTATCAGGGGGCCGATGGGCGCCTGACGCATTATCGCTATGACGAAGCCGGCCGCCTGCTGGCCACGCGCAATCCGCTCGATGGCGAAGTGGTGCGCCACTACGACGCCCGCGGCCGATTAACGGCGCTGCGCAACGAGAATGCGGAAAGCTACCTGTTCCATTGGACGGCCTGCAACCTGTTGCAGGAAGAAATCGGGTTGGACGGCGTCAGCACCCGCTATCGTTACGACGAATGCCGCCGGGTCGTCGAGCGCCGCTTCGCCGCCAATACCTCCGCCGCCTTCTCGCACTATTTCAGCCATGACGGCGCCGGCCAACTGGTGAGCAAACAGACGCCCGATGGAGAAACCCGCTACCGCTACAGTCCGCTCGGCCAACTGCTGCATGCCGCCAGCTACCGCGGCAACGCTTGGCATGACGAGCCGACAGCGGCTCAGAACGAGGTCAGTTTTGACTATGACTTGCTGGGGCGGGTGACCCGTGAGCAAGGTGCCAACGGTACGCTACGCTATGATTACGATCCGATGGGTAACCGCACGCAAACCACCTTGCCCGACGGACGCACGCTGCGCGCACTGTACTACGGCAGCGGCCACCTGCTGCAGCTGGCGCTGGACGATATCACCCTCAGCGAGTTCGAGCGCGACAATCTGCACCGCGAACTGAGCCGTACGCAGGGTCGCCTGACCAGCCGAGTGCATTATGATCGGCTGGGGCGCAAAGACCGGCGGGAGATCTTCAATGACAACCGCCAGCGCCCGGCGCCGGCCAGCAGCTCGCGCCAGTGGTCTTACGACTATCAAAACAACCTGACGCGCGAAGAACACAACGCCAACCCGTTCTCCTACCAGCGTTATCAGTACGATGCCACCGGTCGATTGCTGAGCCGAGACGGCACGCTGCCGGATACCGAGCGCTACCGTTACGATCCGGCATCCAACCTGCTGGATGAGGGGCAATTCCGCCAGCGGCACAACCGCGTACTGCATTATCAGGGGATTGATTATCGGTACGATGTCTTTGGCCGCACGGTGGAAAAACGCAAAGGCCACTACCGTTGGCAATATCTCTACGACGCCGATCATCGCCTCTGCGAGGTGGTGCGCTATAGCCAACATCGCAGCGAAGCCCAACAGCATGTGCAGTTCCACTATGATCCGCTCGGGCGGCGCACGCAAAAGCGAGTGTGGCATCAAAGTCAGGATCTGCGCCAGCCGGCCGGAAAATGCCAAACCACCACTTTTTTGTGGGAAGGTTTCCGGCTGCTGCAGGAAACTCGCGACGGCATGCCCCTCACCTACGCCTATGCCGATCAGGGCAGCTATGAACCTTTGGCGCGCATCGACGGCCACTCGCCGGCCCAGGTGTTTTACTTCCACACGGCACCGAACGGCGAACCGGAAAGCCTGACCGACAGCGACGGAACGCTGCGCTGGCAGAGCCACAGCAGCGCCTGGGGCCGCACAAAGTATGAGGAATATCAGCAAGATCTGGATTACTCCCAAAACCTGCGCCTGCAGGGGCAATACCTGGATCGGGAAACGGGATTGCACTACAATTTGTTCCGCTATTACGATCCGGATATCGGCAGATTTACCCAGCACGATCCGATAGGTTTGGCCGGCGGGATCAACCTGTACCAATACGCGCCGAACCCGCTGGGTTGGGTGGATCCTTGGGGATGGAAGCCACGATGCGCAGCAACCAAAGCCAACGATCATAATCAGGCAGCTTTTGGTCGACAATGGCAAGGTCGAGGTATCTACAAAGGACGAGACTCTTGGTCAAATATCATGTTGAAAGAAGGTGACATTGTTTATGGCGGCGCTCCAGGGCAATCTGGTTTTTACTTCAACAAGGCGACGCTAGATGCTGCAGGTGGCAGTAGAGCCAAGCTATGGGAAAGTTTGCAGGTGCTTCCACATGAAAAATTTGGTTATAGATCTAAAATACAAGCATATAGAGTAAAAAGAGAAACGATTGCAGGAACAGGTAAAGCGATATCTCAAGACCCAACGAGATTCGGCGAAGGCGGAGGAACTCAATTTTTCCTTTCTAACTATAAAACTGTTCTTGAGCCAATTGATAAGCCTTTTGAAATTGGATTGTAAAATGCAACTAGATACTTATGACGGAACACTAGAGCTCGCGGGAATAACGCTAGGTACAGCGACAACCCGAGAAATGCTAATAAAAGGCTCCAGATTGTGGGAGGGTTGGCCAGAAAAGTCAGATGGTAGGACTACATCATACAGAACAATAATCAGTACAAAAAAAGAAAAAACCGGCGATATATATATAATTGCCGACTTCTCCGGGGCCTTCATTACAGATGCAGTGCTTTGCAGTTGGCGTTTTGCGCCTGAAAAACTCATGATGGGAATACAAAAAAAAGTAGAAGGTGCTATTACCAAAAATCTTCGAACATGGTTTTATGAAAAAACTCATATACAACTTCCAGTTAGTGGTTCATGGGGGCATATTGACGCTGCTTATGACCCACATAATTTAACGGGAACAATAGTGTGCAACTATCGCAGTGCATTTCATACTGAGGATGAATGGCGAAAATATTGCAAAAGGAATAACATAATTTATTAAAAAAGAGGAAGCTCATCCAAATTATTATATAAAAATTCACACACTCATTCCATAATGTAGAGTGTGTGTGATTTTTCACCCCCCCTCGAATATCGCAAATAATTACATCTTCACTTCGCACACTAACAATCAATAAAGGCATGAATCATTTATTCACTAGATCTATTTAAATATTATGAACAAAGAGAAAATTGTCATTACCCCATCAAACAGGCAACTGTTTGATGGTAACGAAGAGCAGTTTCGTTTGTTTAAAAAAGAAGTATCCATCCCTAACTCTAACGAAAAATTACTTTATGATAACAGCTCCGCGATACCCATATGGGATATAGATGAAGACATCAGAAAGGCGATAGCAGAAAAAATAAGCGAAATAAAAGTCATAGAGTACCCACATGACCCAATACCTTCATATAAAAATGAAAACTTGGATATCTATGTTCAACCAGTAGAATCAGAATCGCACAGAAATAGAATCACAATAATCACTGCGGCGGGAGAGTCACAACCAGCAAGATATAAGATAAAGTTGCTGGGTTTCATTCTTCGTTAACGTTAATGTAACTCCCCCATCAAAAGGCTCCCAGAGAGCCTTTTGATATGCTACCGCGCCGTTAGCCCCCTCACCACTTCTTCACCGTCTGGTAAATATCGAGGTCGAAATAGCCGTCGGCTTCGCAGTCGTTGAGATAGTGTTCGTAGCTCACCCCCTCAACCGGCTGGTAGCCGCTGGCCGGCAGCAGCCTCTGATAGAACTCGCCCCACACCCGCTCGAAATCGCCATCGCTGATGCGCACGTGGTAGACCGCATACTGCCCGGCGGGCAGCGTCTGCACGGTCACGCCCTCGCTGCCTGCCGGCAGCGCGAAATCGTCCGCCACGCTTATCACTACGTCGGCACGCAGCTTTTCCGGCGCCACTTCCGCCGGATCGTCCCAATACAGTACCAGCCATTTGCCGAACGGCACGCCGTGGCGCTGCCGCCATGCCAGCAGTTGCTGCGAGCCCTGCGGGATCGTCTGCGGATACGGCCCCACGACTCTGCCCCCCACCACCTTCTCCGCCGCCTTATCGATAATCCTCACGCTCATTGCCCTTACCCTCTCTCGTTATTTCAGGCGCCGATTTCGGTGCGCACGTCCAGCAGCTCGGGGAAAAAGGTCAGGTCCAACGCCTTTTTCAGGAAGCTGACGCCGCTGGAACCGCCGGTGCCCGACTTAAAGCCGATGATCCGCTCCACCGTTTTCATATGGCGGAAGCGCCACAGGTGGAAGCTCTCTTCGATATCCACCAGCTTCTCCGCCATTTCATAGGCTTCCCAGTAGGTTTGCGGGTTGTCGTAGATCACTTTGAACGCCGGCAGCAGATCCGGGTTGCGCTGGTAGGGCTGCGTCCAGTCGCGCTCGAGGCACTCCTGCGGGATCGGCAGGCCGTGGCGCGCCAGGTACAGCAAGTATTCGTCGTACAGGCTCGGCGCTTCGAGGATCGCCTTCAGCGCCGCGTGTTTTTCCGCATCGCTGCTGAACACCGTCAGCATCGCCGCATTCTTGTTGCCGAGCAGGAACTCGATCGAGCGGTATTGATGCGACTGGAAGCCCGACGAGCTGCCCAGCACGTCGCGAAACTCGACGTATTCCGACGGCGTCAGCGTTTCCAGCACCGCCCACTGTTCGAACAGCAGCCGTTGGATCTGTTTGACGCGCGCAAGGATTTTGAAGCAGTGGCTGAGTTTGTCCTGCTGCACCAGCCGCACCGCCGCTTGCAGCTCGTGCAGCATCAGCTTCATCCACAGTTCGGAGGTTTGGTGCTGTATCACGAACAGCATTTCGTCATGATGCGGCGGGTTGGAGAGCGGGTGCTGGCAGTCCAGCAGCGAGTCCAGGCACAGGTAGTCGCCGTAGCTCATGCGTTTGGAAAAATCGGTGACAATCGCGCTTTCTAATTCCCGTTTGTTCATCTGTGATCTCCGTTGCGCCCAGCGCCCCATCGGCCTGGAACGTGCCGCAAAGAGAAAACAATAGTACAGAACCCGCCGCCCCGAAGGGCGATAAACGAGAGGTGCTTCGCAGATCTCACTCATCTGCGCCGCCCCTCTCGCCCCGCTTTACCCTATCAGCCCAAACAGATCGTTGAGCGACTCGCTCATGGTCGGATGGGTGAACAGCTGATCGCGTAGCCGGGTATAGGGCAGCTCGGCGTCCATCGCCGTTTTGACGATGTTGATCATCTCGTGGGCATCGCGGCACAGCAGCGCCACGCCGAGGATCTGGCCGGTCTGCGCATCGACCACCGCCTTCAGCAGGCCGCGCGTGTCGCCCAGCACGCGGGCGCGCGGAAGCGCCGCCGCCGGCAGCGTGGCGACCTTAATGTCGCGCCCCTGCTGCCGAGCCTGATTTTCGCTGAGGCCAATGCGCGAGAAGCTGGGTGTGATGAACACCGAGTAAGGCACTGCGCCGCGATCGGCCGTGCTGCGTTTACCCGCGCCGAACAGGCTGTCGCGCACAATGCGGAAATCGTCCAGCGAGATATAGGTAAACTGCGGCCCGCCGTTGACGTCCCCCAGCGCCCAGATGTGCGGCACGCTGCTGCGCAGCTGCGCGTCTACCCGTACGGCGCCGCGTTCATCCGTCTCAACGCCGGCGCGCGCCAGCTGCAAACCGGCGGTGTTCGGCACGCGCCCGGCCGCCACCAGCAGCGCATCGAACGGCTGCACGCCGCCCTGATGCACCACCTCAACGCCCCCTTCCACATCGCGCACCTGCTTCACGCCGGCGTTAAACGTGAAGCTGACCCCGGCGTCGCTCAGGATTTGCTGTATCGCCTGCGCCATATCGCGGTCTTCCCGGCCGAGCAACGCGTTCGCCTCTTCGAATACCGTCACGGCGCTACCGAACTGCGCGAACATCGAAGCGAACTCCAGCCCGATATAACCACCGCCGATAATACCCAAGCGCGCGGGCCGCTGCGTCAACTGCAGCAGGCCGGTGCTGTCGTAACTCCGCTGCGAACGATCCAACCCGTCGATCGCCGGCCAGCGGCTGACGGCCCCGGTGTTGATGAAGATGCGCTCGCCGCTCAGCACCTGCGTTCCCGCCGCACCCTGCACACTGATGCGGTGCGGATCGATAAACTCCGCCCGTCCGTCGATCACCGAGACCTGTTCAAGCCCCGCCAGGTTTTGGTAGTTTTTCTCCCGCAGCAGGCCCGTCACCTGCCGCTTGCGCGCCATCGCCTGGCTGAACGCCTGTTCGCCCGGCCCGTGAAGCTCGGCATCGTGCACCAGCGTTTTGGTCGGGATGCAGCCGATGTTGATGCAGGTGCCGCCATACATCTGCGCCGACGCCTCCACCATCGCCACGCGCCATCCCTGCCCGGCCAGAAAGGCCGCCAGCGTTTTGCCGGCCTTGCCAAAACCGATGATAATCGCCTGATAATCGTACATTGTGTCGCCTCGTCTCGTGATGTTCATCGCCGGTCAATCAGCGTATTGCGGCCTCAACTAACCGCTCCAGCGGCCTCAGCGCCGCGATCTGTCGTTCGTCGGCCCCGGCGCTCCGCTTCAGACTTTCCGCCGGGTGGTAGCTGACCTGCGTTTTGCCCCGTTCATCTTGCGCAATCAGCACCCTGAACGGCAGATCCAGCGCCAACGCCGGCCGCGCCAGCATCAGCGGCGTGCCCGCCAGCGGGTTGCCCAGCACCAGCACCGTGGTGGGCGGCATCGTCAGATGATGCTCACGCGCCGCCCTGGCGTGATCGAACTCGGCAAACAGCGTCACGCCCTTCTGCTCGGCCGTGCTGATAATGCGCTGACGCGTTTCCTGATAAGCGTAGGCGCTCTCTACCGTTCGGGTTTCTTGCCCCATCGTCCCCTCCGCCACTGCAGAACAGGCCAGCATCATCAGGCTGCCGGCCACGGCCCGGTTCATGACGCTCATGCGACCTTCCCCCGCCACTGTTTCTCGAGCAAGCTGCGCGCCGAATCCGCCATGATCATCACCGCGCCCGCCAGCATCAGCGTGTCCTTCAGCACCAGGCGCCCGGCGCCGGAGAGATAAGGGAAGCCGTGATGCGCATCGCCCAGCGCGGGCACCCAGGCCTCCGGAGTGGTGATCAAAAAGGTCAGCGTCACCAGCGGCGTGCAAAAGGAGAGCATGCCGCCCAGCAGCCCCAGCCATTTGGAGAACGGGTTGGCCAGCACCAGCAGCGCAATCGCCACCTCCACCACGCCCAGGCCGTTGGAGAAGCCATAGGTATTGTTGGCCTGCTGCCAGGCGCGAGCATCGAGGTTCAGTTCGCCTTCGTGCGTCAGGTGCGCCTGATAGTCCTGCGGCATGTCATAGAAAAACGACATCAGCGGGCTGTTGGCGACGAACGGCGTGATGCTGTCCGCTTCGTAAGGAATGAATTTGAGCAAGCCAATCCATAAGAAGACGATGGCGATGCTGAGGCGAATCAGCGTTAATCCCAGCTTGTCGCCCTTGCTCAGAAAGAATAGTATTTTCATTACCGGCTCCATGTCATTGATAACTCATGCATCGCAGCGGCGCCCTCCGCATCGCTGCACTATCGAACCGATCTTAGTGCTTCGCATTACGCCGGCCCATTGCCGAAACAATCAGCTTCTTAGCCAGGAGTCTCAAAATGGATCCGCTCAGCCAACTGTTGATGCTTAACGACATGCGCGGTTACGTGGCGCGCGATTGCCATTTCAGCGGCGAGTGGCGCTCGCCGCATGCCGCCGGGGAGTGGAGTCAGATCCGCTGGCACATGGTGCTGGCGGGCAGCTGTCGGCTGGAGATCCCCGGCGGCCGCCCGGTACCGCTGGAGCAAGGCAGCCTGCTGTTCTTGCCGCACAACTCCGCCCACCGCCTGCTGCCGGAGGGGGCCGACAGCGCCACGCACCTGCTGTGCGGCGTGCAAATCTTGCCGCACAGCGCATCGCCGCTGCTGGCAAGCCTGCCGGAATGTTTGCTGTTCAACAGCCGTCAACAGGGGCAGCTGGCGCTGCTGCAGGCGACCGGCCAGCTGCTGAGCGATGAGTTCAGCCAACAGGGCCAGGGGCACAACGCTATTGTCAGCCAGACCATGGCGCTGCTGTTCGCGCTGGCGATCCGCGCCTGGCTGGCCCAGCCGAATCAGAGCGGCAATCTGGTCGCCGCGTTGCTGCATCCGCAGTTGGGCAACGTGGTTGAACAGATGCTGCGCCGCCCGCAACACCCCTGGACGCTGGTGGAACTGAGCGAACGGGCCCATATGTCGCGCGCCAACTTCGCCCGCGTCTTTCGTCAGGTCACGCAGCAAACGCCGCTGCAGGCCCTCACCGCCATCCGCATGCAGCTGGCGGCCCGGCTGCTGGCGCGCCAGGCGTTGCCGCTGAGCCGTATCGCCGAACAGGCCGGCTACTCGTCGGAGGTGGCGCTGCATAAAGCCTTCACCCGCCACTTCGGCCTGACGCCGGGAAAATTCCGCCAGCAGGCCGCCGAGACACCGCCGGACATGTGCCCCATCTCGGCATAACCTCCCGCCCCGCCGTACTGTTTAGTAAACAACGTGGCCGCCGCCTGACGATTCTCACAAATGCGCGATCCCATGCGCGCGGCGCCCCGGTTGCGGCTTGCCTGCGGCCGGCTTCCCTTATAGATTGCAGGCTAACGGCAGGCAGCAAGGTATCGGCAAATGGCAAATATTCGTGATGTCGCACGGTTGGCCGGCGTGTCCATCAGCAGCGTGTCGAACCTGCTGAATAACCGCAGCCACCAGATGAGCGCGCAGACCCGTGAGCGCATCGAACAAGCGATGGCGACCCTGGGATACCGGCCGGCCCGGGCGGCGGCGGTGCCCGCACCGCAGGCTAAGATCATCGGCCTGCTGCTGCCGTCGATCGTCAACCCGAGCTTTTCGGCGCTGGCGCATGCGATCGACGGTGCGGCGCGGGCTCATCGCTACCGCGTCTTGCTCGGCAACGCCTACCGCCAGGAGCAGGAAGAGGCCGCGTTTATCGACGATATGTTCCTGCATGGTGTACGCGGCATCATCGTGGCGGCGAGCGACATTCGCCAAACTCATTTTGTCCGGGCCGCCGAGCGGGGCATGAAGATCGTCAGCTACGACAATCCGTTCCCCGAACGGGCGGCCATCGATACCCCGCTGTTCGACAGCGTGTCGATGGACAATGTCGCCGCCGGGCGCCTGGCCGCGCAGCACCTGCTCGAACGCGGTTGCCGACACATCGTGTTCGCCACCGAAGCGACGCTGACCGTCGGGCGCAGCCACAAGATCGACGGTTTTCTGAGTGCGCTGGGGCACAGCCTGAGCGAACGCCAACGGGTGATCGAAGGCAAAGCCAACAGCGCCTACGGCGACACGGAAATGTTTGAATTGGGGCTGACGCTGGCGCCGCGCGTGCTCGCGCTGACGCCGCGCCCGGACGGTATCGTGGCGATTAACGATGCACTGGGCATCGGGCTGATGGTGGGATTACGCACCGCCGGCGTCCAGGTGCCCGCAGACATCTCGGTGATCGGCATCGATAATATCGCGTTGGCCGGCCTGGCCGAACCGGGGCTGACGTCCGTCAGGCCGCCGCTGGCGGAGATGGCGCAGCTGATGGTCGAGCGCCTGATCGGCCGCATCAATAATGATTCGCAACCGCCCGGCGAGTTTCTCTTCCCGCCGACGGTCATCAGCCGGCGCTCGGTCAAAGCCGCCGACTAAATGAAATAACTACGTCTTCCCCAGACGATACGCAGCGGCATCGTCCGGATCGGTATCAGCCAAAAACAAAGGAAAAGGCCGTCGCGCTTAAGGGATGCCCGCGCCTCAATGAATCAGCGTCGTGCCGTTATTTAACGTTCAGCTCAGGGTAATGAGCCGGGCTTCTATTATTCCGATTAACCACATTGGAAATATCAAAATGAAAATAAGCAAGCCGCAGGATATTGAACGCAGCGCTATCAGGAAATTGACGCTGCATATTGTCCCCCTCATGATTTTATTGTATTTCCTGGCCTTTCTCGATCGCAATAACATGGCCTACGCCGCCAAAGCGCTGGAAGATAACCTGGGCCTGACCGCCTCGGCCTTCGGCTTCGCCTCCGGGATTTTCTTTATCGGGTATTTTCTGTTTGAAATACCCAGCAACGCCGGCACCATTAAATTCGGCCCGCGCATCTGGTTCGCCAGAATATTAATTTCCTGGGGCATCTTCGCGACCCTGCTCGGCTTTGTACGCACGCCGCTGGAGCTGTATATCTGCCGTTTTATGCTG
Organism: Serratia sp. CY44782; assembly: GCF_052168715.1. Classification (NCBI taxonomy): domain Bacteria; kingdom Pseudomonadati; phylum Pseudomonadota; class Gammaproteobacteria; order Enterobacterales; family Yersiniaceae; genus Serratia; species Serratia sp. CY44782. Next base: position 521,149 of record NZ_JBJNME010000001.1, on the reverse strand, counting down.
GGCGTGTGCGAAGCCGGATTCTTTCCCTCGGTGGTCTATTACTTCACGGTGTTCTTCCCGGAAAAATACCGCACCAAAATTCTCGGCATGTTCATCATCGTCCAGCCGCTGTCCAACGCCGTCGGCTCGCCGATTTCCGGCTTTATTCTCAATATTCAGCATGATTGGTTCGGGTTCGCTCCCTGGCAGCTGCTGTTTATCCTCGAAGGGCTGCCGCCGATCGTCATCGGCCTGCTGATCCCGTTCCTGATCAAGAACTCGCCCAAGGACGTCGGCTATCTGAACGTGGAGGAAAAGGCCTGGCTGATGAGCAACGCCGGCCGCTCCAAATCCGGCTCTAAAATCACGCTGGGCGACTTCCTGAAAGGGATTAAAAACAAGAAATACCTGCTCTACGCGCTGCTCAACTTCGGCATGGTGTGCGGCATTTATGGCTTCGGCACCTGGCTGCCGTCGATCATTACCGCCCTTTCCGGCAGCGATATCTTCCGCGTCAGCCTGCTGGCGCTCATTCCTTACGGCCTGGCCGCGCTGCTGGTGTACCCGTGGAGCCTGTGGGCCAGCAAAACCAAAAAGCTTGGCGTGTTCGCCGGCCTCAGCATGGTGGTCGCCGCTATCGGCCTGATGGGGGCGGTGACATTTTTTAAATACGATCCGCTCGTCGCGCTGTCGTTCCTGTGCATCGCCGCCATCGGCATCTACACCGCCGTACCACCGTTTTTATCCATGCCCGCCAACATTTCCACCGGCGCGGCCGCGGCCGCCGGGCTGGCGGTGGTCAGCTGCATCGGCAATATCGGCGGCTTCGTCGCGCCTTATGCGGTGGGCGTATTGAACGATCTGACCGGCAGTAGCGCGCCGGGGCTGTTTTTCCTGGCCTCGTGCCTGCTGGCCACCGGGTTGATCTGCATTTTCTACTGCGCGAAACAGCGTGAAGGCGTCATCAATGCTTAACGAACCAATAAGGAGTCAATCATGGGCGATCTTGCGGGCAAAAAGGTCTTTATCACTGGGGCGGAACAGGGCATCGGCCGCGCCACCGCAGAGCGGCTGATCAAGGCCGGTTGCGACATCTATTTTCACTATCACAGCGACGAAAGCGGCCCCAAGGCGCTGGTGGCGCTGGCCCATTCATTGGGGCAAAAGGCCGCTTACGGCTACGCCGATCTCATCGATACCGACGAAACGCTACGCTGCGTCTCGGCCGGCGCCGAGTTTCTCGGCGGCATCGACATTCTGGTCAATAACGTCGGCGGCATCGTCGGGCGCAAATGGCTGGGCGAGATCGACCGCGCCTTCTGGCAAACCGTAATCGACGTGAACATGACCACCATGCTGAACGTGACCCAGAGCGCGCTGCCGTTCCTGAAGGCGGCAAACGGCGCCAGCATCGTCAACCTGGCCTCGCAGGCTGGCCGCGCCGGCGGGCACTCCGGCTCGCTGGTCTATTCCGCCACCAAGGGTGCGGTGCTCACCTGGACGCGCTCGCTGGCAGCGGAGCTGGGCGAATACGGCATCCGGGTGAACGCGGTGGCGCCCGGCCTGATCCTCGGCACCCGCTTCCATAATCGCCACACCACCCAAGAATCGGCGGAGGAAACCGTCCGCGCCATCCCGCTGGGCCGCGCAGGCACGCCGGACGACGTGGCGCGCGCCATCGCCTTCCTGGCGGGGGAATACGACGGCTTCATTTCGGGTGCCACCCTCGACATCAACGGCGGCATCTACCGCATGTAGTTCAACCGCGGGCGGCACAGTTGCCGCCCTTTCATTCAGGAATCGCTTTATGATCAAATCCGCCATCACCCACCCGCCGCTGCTCGCCGCGCTGGCGCAATGCGGGCATAAAACTCAGGTGCTGATCGCCGACGGCAACTACGCCTGCGTGACGCACGCGCCGAAAGACGCCACCGTGGTCTATCTGAACCTGGCGCCCGGCACGCTCGCCGCCCCGCCGATCCTGGAAAAACTGCTGGCCTGCATCAACGTGGAAAGCGCCACGCTGATGGCCTGCCCATCGGACTTCACCAACACCATCGAAGCCGAATACCGACAGCTGCTACCGGCGCATTGCCCGGTAGAGCACCTGCCGCGTGAGGATTTTTATGCGGCGGTCAAATCGGATCGGACGCTGCTGGTGATCGCCTCCGGCGAACAGCGCCGCTTCGCCAACCTGCTGCTGACGGTGGCGCCGGTGGTGTGAAAGACACGAGGGGGATGCATTCCCCCATATACATCATCACCTCACACTGACGGCGCTCCTTACCCAAAGAAACCCATTGGCATACGCATGGAATTGCAATTACAATCATTGCAATTGCAACTTAAAAAGAGAACTGTGTATGTCGCCAGAACGTATAACAATGCCCGTCGCCGCAGCCGGTACCCTAACGCTGGCCGAGGCCTGTATCCGCAGGATGGCCACCGCTTACCAGCAAACCGGCGCCGCGTATCCCTCTTCCGAGGCCTGGACGGCGCAAGCCCTGGGCGAACTTAACGCCAGCGGCGACATCTGGCTTATCGACGGCAGAAGGCGCGCCGAGCCGCCGAGCTCCCGCTACGCCACGGCCTGGCCACTCTGGTTTGGCCATCAATCAGAGCGTTATGAGAAGCCGCTATTTTACTTCGTCAACACGCCCTCGGTGGACATGCTGCGCGGGCTTGAGCCGGAAACCAATCGCAAGGGGATTTTCATCAGCGATGCGGATACCGGCAGTGCCGATTTGCCGAAAGGCGTGCAGGCCTGGTTCCCACTTCAGCTCACGGCCATGCCGGACTGGTTGCCTTTCGATCCGGCCAATGCCCGGGAAACCGGCGCGATACTCCATCACGCCCTGCGCGCGCTCTATCTGGAGGGAGCGAGGAAGATGGTTTACCTTGCAACCAACGAAGACAATGGCACCTTCTCTTCAGAGGAACCGTTTGTCGCAGAACAGGCGTTCAAGGGAATGTATCGCGTTGCCACCGCCGCGGATTCGCCGTTGCAGGTTCGTCTGTGCGGCGCCGGCCGAGCGCTCGCCCGCGTTCAGCAGGCGGCCGAGGTGTTGAAAAACTGGGGGATTGCGTCTGAAATCTGGAGCTGCCCCAGCTACACGCGGTTGGCGCAGGACGCCGAACTCGCCGACATGCGGCGCCAGGACAGCGGCGGCGAATGCCATCTGAAAACGTGCCTGGGCACCGGGAATGTCCCCGTCGTCGCCGTCACCGACTACTCGCACCTGGTTGCCAACCAGCTCAGGCGATTCATTCCCGCGCGCTTTGCCGCGGTGGGCTCAGATTCACGGGTGCGCAGCGAAATCCACTACCCGCAGGCGGAATGGATTGCGCTCTGTGCCCTCAAACTGCTGGCCGACGAGCAGAAAATCCCTTCGGCGCTGATCGCCGATGCGCTGCGCGTTCTGCACATCACCACGCCCGATGCCTGATCACTCTCTGGCCAGCTGCATCGCATTGTCCAACGCGTCGGAGAAGCGTGCGATCTCTTCTTCGCTGAACTGGTTGAGAAAGTGGGTTTTGACCACCGTGCGGTAGATCTCCCACATCTTTTTCCGCAGGGCCTTGCCTTCCTCGGTGATGGTGGCGAAGGAGGCCCGACGATCGTCATCCGATCGAAAACGCGTGACCAGCCGCTCTTTTTCCAGGCGATCCATCAGGCGGGTCAGGTTGTAACGCTCAATCACCAACACGTCCGCCAGCTCATGCATGCGGCGCGTGCCGTTTTCCCCGCTTTCCAATCCCCATAACACGTCATACCAGGCGTAAACCGGCAGCCCCGCTTCCGACAACTTCGTCTCTATCTTTCTGATAATCGCCCGATGCGCGCGCACAAAGGAGAACCACAGGTCGGGTTGTTTATCTGTCATGTCATTTTTCTCGTCAAAACCGGTGAGTTGCAATTGCAATTGTAAAGGGATAGAGTGGCTTTCGCTATTGTTGCATTTGCAATTCTTGCATTTGCAATTCACTAAATTCCTGTATCGCTAAGCGCCTTATCAGGTAAGTACATTTGGAGCTTTTATGAACCAACCCGCGGTAAAAGCAGATCTTGACCCACAAGAGACGGCTGAATGGCTTGAGGCATTTGAAGGTGTCACCGACATCGACGGCCGTGAACGCGCGCATTTTTTGTTGGAAAGAATGGCCGAAGCCGATCAGCGAAAGCACGGTGATTTCTTCAGCATGGTCACCACGCCCTACGTGAATACGATCCCAGCCTATAAGCAACCGACGTATCCCGGCGATCTGGCCGCTGAAGCGCGCATCAATGCATTTATTCGCTGGAACGCCATGGCGATGGTGCTGCGCGCCGGCAAACACTCCAACGTCGGCGGACATATCGCCACCTACCAGTCGGCCGCGGTGCTTTACGATGTGGGGTTCACGCACTTCTTCCGCGGGCGCACCGATGATTTCGCCGGCGACATGGTGTATATCCAGGGCCATTCCGCCCCCGGCATTTATGGCCGCGCCTATCTCGAAGGCCGCATCGACGAGGAGCAGCTCGACAACTTTCGCCGCGAATCCACACGCCGCGGCCTCTCCTCCTACCCGCACCCGCGGCTAATGCCAGATTTCTGGCAATATCCCACCGTGTCGATGGGGCTGGGGCCGCTGACCGCCGCCTACCAGGCGCGCTACATGCGCTATCTGGAATACCGCGAACTGAAACCGCACCAGGGGAGAAAGGTGTGGGCGTTTCTCGGCGACGGCGAGATGGATCAACCGGAATCGCTGGCGGCGATTGCGCTGGGCGGGCGAGAAAAACTCGATAACCTGATCTTCGTCGTGAACTGCAATCTGCAGCGGCTGGATGGCCCCGTGCGCGGCAACGGCAAGATCATTCAGGAGCTGGAAGGCACTTTCAAAGCCGCCGGCTGGCAGGTGATCAAGGTGATCTGGGGCAGCGGCTGGGACAAACTGCTGCAAAAAGACCGCTCCGGGCTGCTGATGCAGCGCATGATGGAGTGCGTCGACGGCGATTACCAAACCTTCAAGTCGCAAAGCGGCGCCTATGTGCGGGAGCATTTCTTCGGCAAGTACCCGGCATTGCTCGAGCTGGTCGCCGACCTGAGCGACGAGGAGATCTGGGCGCTGCACCGCGGCGGCCACGATCCGCAAAAGGTGTACGCCGCCTACCATCAGGCGATGCATACCACGGGCAGGCCGACGGTGGTGCTGGCCAAGACCGTCAAAGGGTTTGGCATGGGGGAAGCCGGTGAAGGGCAGAACATCAACCACCAGCTGAAAAAAATGAGCCAGGATGCGGTGAAAGCCTTCCGCGACCGTTTAGGGCTGACAATCTCCGACGCCCAACTGGCAGAGATCCCTTACCTGAAGCCCGAGCCCGACAGCGCGGCGGCGAAGTACATCACCGCGACGCGCACCGCGCTGGGCGGCTACATCCCTGCCCGCTTCGGCCAAACCGCCCCGCTGGCGATACCGGAGCTATCGCGCTTCGACGGCCTCCTGAAGGGCAGCGGCGAACGTAACATGTCGACCACCATGGCCTTCGTTAATATCCTCGGCACGCTGCTCAAAGACGCCAACATCGGCAAACTGATCGTGCCCATCGTGCCGGACGAGTCGCGCACGTTCGGTATGGAAGGCCTGTTCCGCCAAATTGGCATCCACTCCTGGCTCGGTCAGCTGTATACCCCGCAAGACGCCGGGCAGCTCAGCTACTACAAAGAGGCTAAAGACGGCCAGATTTTGCAGGAAGGCATCAACGAATCCGGCGCGATATCGACCTGGATCGCCGCCGGCACCGCCTACAGCAACCACGATGTCGCGACGATCCCGTTCTATATCTTCTACTCCATGTTCGGGCTGCAGCGGGTGGGCGATCTCGCCTGGGCGGCGGCCGACGCGCGCACCAAGGGCTTCCTGCTCGGCGCCACCTCCGGCAGAACCACTCTGATGGGCGAAGGCTTGCAGCATGACGACGGCCACAGCCACGTGCTGTCTTCCGTCATTCCCAGCTGCGTCTCCTACGATCCGACCTACGCCTATGAACTCGCGGCGATCGTCCAGAGCGGCATGCGCAGGATGTTCGTTGAACAAGAGGATATTTACTACTACATCACCTTGCTTAACGAGAGCTATCCGCAGCCGCCGATGCCGGCGGGCGTGGAGGATGGGATTATCCAGGGGGCATATTTGCTCAAGCAGAGCGAAACGGCAAACCAAGAGAGCCCGCGCGCTCAGCTGGTCGCCAGCGGCGCCATCATGCGCGAGGCACTGGCGGCGGCGGAGCTGTTGGCGGCGGACTTTGGCGTCGCCAGCGATATCTGGAGCGCCACCAGCCTGAGCGAGCTGCGCCGCAACGGCATGGCGGCCGAACGCTGGAACCTGCTGCATCCGGAAGATCCGCCGAAAGTTCCTTATATCCAGAGCCTGCTGGCGACGCACCCCGGCCCGGTGGTTGTGGTGACGGACTATATGAAGATCGTCGGCGATCAGATCAAGCCGTTCTTGCCCGACCGTCCCTTTATCGCCTTGGGCACCGACGGCTTTGGCCGATCGGACACCCGCGAGGCGCTGCGTGAGTTCTTCGAGGTCAACCGCCATTTCATCGCGCTCGCCGCGTTGAAACTGCTGGCTGACGAAGGCCGTATCGCCCGCAGCGAGGTCAACCGCGCCATGGTGCTGTATGGCATCGCCCCCGATAAGCCGGATCCGGCGGCGGTGAAGTAACACGCAGCCTACCCGCGCCGCCGGTTGTCACCCGCGGCGTTTTTCCTCTTTCGGCTCGGCGGTGCGCGGCGCCCGTTCCCCCAGCCGCACCACCGGGATATCCGCCAACCGGGTGGTGTAGGCCGGCGACAGCATGTCGCGCTTCATTTGCCACGGCTTGACGATCCCCTGCCCGGCGAACCACACCCGCCCGCGCCCTTCCTGATTCAGGCGATCGAGGGTCGCCATCAGCCGCTCGCTGTTGCGGCGCGGCGGGCAGTCGTCGAACAGATCGATCTGCGCCATGGCGGCGGCGCTGAAATCCCCCAGCACCACGCCGCCCTTCAGGTAACGCCGCCCTTCCTGCCAGATGCTTTCCAGCGCACGCACCGCCATGGCAATGATGTCGCGGCTGTCGTTGCTCGGCGTTTGCAGCCGGGCGGTGCCCATATTGCTGTAATACCCCTCGCCCGCCGAATGCGGGCTGGTTTTGATAAACACCGACACGTTGCGGCAGTAGCGCTTTTCCTGCCGCAGCTTTTCGGCGGCGCGTTCGGCGTAGCTGCAGATCGCCTCGCGCATGTGCGGGTAATGCGTCAACCGCTGGCCGAACGAGCGGGAGCAGATGATCTGCTCTTTGGCGGCCGCCTCATCTTCCCACCGCAGGCACGATTCGCCGCGCAGCTCGCGTATCGTGCGCTCCAGCACCACGCTGAAGGTTTTACGCGCCAGCCGGGTATCGCAGTCCGCCAGCTGCAGCGCGGTGTGAATGCCCATCGCCTGTAGCTGGCGAGTCAGGCGGCGGCCCACGCCCCACACCTCTTCCACCGGGAGCAACGCCAGCAGTTTGCGCTGACGCGCCGGATCGGATAGATCCACCACGCCGCCGGTGCCGCGCCATTTCTTGGCGGCGAAGTTGGCCAGCTTGGCCAACGTTTTGCTCGGCGCAATGCCGACCCCGACCGTCAAATGCAGCTCGCGCCGGATGCGATCGCGCACCCGCTGGCCGAACGGCTCCAGCGCTTCGCAATGCGCCACGCCGTCCAGCCGCAGAAAGGCTTCGTCCAGCGAGTAGATCTCCACCGCCGGCGCCATCTCTTCCAGCGTGTCCATCACCCGGCGGGACATGTCGGCGTACAGCGCGTAGTTGGAGGAGAACACCGCGACGTTGCGGCGGCGCATCTCCTCTTTGATTTTGAAATAAGGCGCGCCCATTGGCACGCCCAGCGCCTTCGCCTCAGTGCTGCGGGCGATCACGCAGCCGTCGTTATTGGACAGCACGATTACCGGCCGCCCGCGCAGATCGGGCCGAAAGATGGTCTCGCAGGAGGCATAGAAGCTATTGACGTCTACCAGGGCGAACATGGTTGCCGACCTTTCATCGTCAGTGGGTTGTTATTCATAACGGCACCAAATTACTGTTCATAAATACAGTATTTGTATTTTTCTGGCGACGATCAAGTAGAAACCACCCCATCGCTACTATCCGTTTGATGTGCTTTGGCTTTTAACTCAGCCTCCGTTTACCTGGAGCCGAGTTTTTCATTAACGGCGAACTTCACGCAGATCGAAACGAATCGGAATGGTCACGCTGAATTCCGCCTGCCCCGCTGCGATCTCGTTGCCAGGTGCGGGCAGTGGAGAAGCGCGCTGCGGTAACTGAAGCGCCTCCCGGTCGAGCGAAGCAACCCCACTCGATCGCAATAGCTTCACGCCCAGCACGTTCCCCTGTCGATCCAACGTCACGGCAACCTGAACAATACCCTGGCGCTGCTGGCGTACCGCCAGAGCCGGGTAGCGTTTGAAACGGCTCAAATGCGCCAACAGCAGGCCGCTCCAGACCGAGGCATCCTGACTCGGCTGCGACGCCACGCTGGTTTGCGGCGCGGCAACACGTTTTCCATCCAGAGACGGCGGCGCGCTGGTGCTTGATGCTATTGAGCTTGCAGACGCTATTTTTTCCTGTTCCTCCTGCCTTGGGCGCGGCGGTTCCGTTTTCGGTCTGATGGGATCGTTCCGTTGTCCTTTAGCCTTGCTCTGCCGCTCCGTCGCACGCGGCGCATGAATCAGCGGAGGCATCGCCGCCTCCGGTTCCCGATTGGCCTGCCGTTGCGCCACCGCCTGCACCTGGCGCACGCCGGTCGGCATCGGCTCTGCGTTGGGGGTCGATTCCGCCTGCTCGGCAACCATCATCAACACCATCGGTTGCGCCGCGGGCAGCAACGGTGGCACCAGGTGATAACCAAGGCCAAGCAACAACGCACCATGCAGACCCAACGCCAACACATTGGCGGTAGCCCAGCGCAATCGCCCGCCTGTAGGCGGTAAAGATAAATCGGCAGGTAATACGTTGTGATTCAACATGGAAAACGATACTCAGGTTAAGCGTGAAACCGACCAACGTACGCAACGGTCACGACGGTCGAGGCATGTCAGAAAAGTCGTTTAGGCACGCGGTACCGGGCAGGAAACGAGAAAAAAACAGGCCAATCCAGAAGGAAAAATACAAATAGCAGAGTAAAAAACTTTAGGATACGGTGATGAAGTATTTTGACAGCATATTTACCCTAACCGGCAGCGCACCGGGCAGAGCCGCAATGACGCGCTCGGGGTCAGCCAGCGGGAACGCGCCGGAGAGCCGCAGGCCGGCGACCTCCGGCCGGCAGCGAATAACGCCCTGACGATAGCGCCCCAGCTCCATCAGGAAGTCGTCCAGCCGCATGTTATCGGCCAACAGCATGCCTTGCCGCCAACCGGGCTCTTGCGTCACGCGATACGGTTCGCCAATGCCTTGCCGGCTTAATCTGCCGCCCTGACCGGCGTTGAGCACCGCGTTCCGATGCGCCGGCGACAGGATCGTGACTCGGCCAAGATAAACGGCGATATCACTGAAGGTTTCCCACAGGCGAACGCTGAAGCGAGCAGCCTGCGCCACGATCTCGCCCTGCGGCAGCCTCACCGTCAACGCGCCGCTTTCCGGCGGCAGATTCACCATCATTTCGCCTTCCAGCAATGCGGCCTGCTGACGGCTGACGTTGACCGCCGTTTGCGTGTTCAGCATCAACTGCGCGCCATCCGCCAACGCGACGGTTTGCTGCTCCCCCACCGCCGTGCGGTAATCCGCCAGCCAGGGGCGCCATGGCAGCGCGCCAGAACCGATGCCAACCGTCCCCACCACGCCGATGGCCGCCAGGCTTCTCAGCAACCGACGGCGCTGTGGGTTTGGCAACTGCGACAGACTACGCTGCGCCGCCGCCCCGTTAAGCAGAGAAAAACGGGATGAAAACGCGGCGATATGCCGCCAGGCGCGTTCATTTTCCGGTTTCGCCTGATACCAACGCCGCCAGTTTTCCCTATCCGCGTCGCTTGCCTCTTCCGACATCAGCTGGGTTAACCAGGCGGCGGCCTCACGCGCGCTCTGCCGATCGATATCCGATTCCATCATGGGCTCCGCACTTGCCGTTACGCCGCCAATGCAAAGAAACAGTGCAAATTGGCACGCTGCAGATATTGTTTCACCGAGCTGCTCGACACCCGCAAACGTTCAGCGATGTCGCAATAGCGCATGCCCTGCAGGTGCGCCAACAGGAAGGCCTCACGGACGTGCGCCGGCAATCCGTCCAACGCCTGATCCAACTGTTCGAGCATTTCGAGGGTTTGTTGACGGACTTCCGGCGAGGGTGCCTCGATCGCCGGCAGCTCGCTCAAGGCCTGCAGATAGCTCTCTTCGATTGTTTTACGTCGGTAATAATTCGCCACCAGCCGGCGCGCCACGGTCGCCAGGAAGGGGCGTGGTTGCCGAATGGCAAGCAACTGCGGGCTCAGTAAAATACTGATGAACGTATCCTGCGCCAGGTCTTCGGCGTGATGCGCGCACCCGACCTTCTGTCTCAGCCAATGGCATAGCCAACTGTGGTGCTCAAGGTAAAGCTGTTGAGCAAACCCGTTGGCTGCCGCGGCCTCTTTCCTTGCCATTCGGTGACACCAGTTGATAATGAGATTGAAAATGATAATTATTATTATTTTAAAATTGTAACTTCTGTGTCAAGCGATTGCTGATGATTTATAAACGGCGAAAAAGTAGGGAAATACGGGAGAGAAAACGTGAAAAGGGGCCGAAATGGCCCCTGTCAGCAGGATATTCAGAAACGTTGGCTAACGCTAAACTTGATGTTGCGCCCTACGCCGGACACCGATTCGCCCAGGTAAGGGTAATAATCGCGGTTGAACAGGTTGTCCACCGCGACGCGAGCTTCGAAGCCCTGTAAACCGCTGGGCTGCCACGAGGCGAACAGGCCGTGCAATGCATAACCCGACGTTTTCGGCAGCGCCCAGACAACGGCCATCGGATCGCCGTCGGCCGGTGAACGATCCTGTTTACGCACAAAATCGCCGGTCCAGCCGAAGGCCATGTCCCACTGCGGCACTTTCATGCCCAGCATCGCGTGTGCCGTAACGGGTGGGATTTCGGCAATCCAGGTTTCGTTGCCCCACGGATCGCGCGGTGAAGCGTCGCGTTTGCCGCGAATCGAGGAGAACGACAGGCTGCCGAACAGGCTTTCGCTGTCATAAAACGATTCGAGCTCCACGCCCTCAATGGTATAGCCCGGCAAGTTGCGATAGTTCGACAACGGTTGCCCACATTGGCCCCCGTGCCGTGCGGCATCGCACAACACGCCACGACGATAGAAAATCTCGTCCTTGCCGCGATTGCGGAACAGCGTAGTGCGGATCTGCAGGCTGTCTCGCGCCATCAACACATCGTTGAAGTCCAGCACCGCGCCGAGACGAACGCCCGTCATGCGTTCCACCTGCAGGCCGCGGCTGGTACCGGGCACGCTGGATGCGGCGGATTGCACTTCGTACTGTTCGTCGATCACCGGTGCGCGCCAGGTGCGGCTGACGTCGGCAAACAGGGACAGATTCGACGTCGCTTTCCACATCACGCCCAAATGCGGCGACCAGCCGGTATAGGTCACGCTGCTGTAATCATGGCCCGCGCTCGGATCGCTGTCGTTATAGCGCGGTGCCCGGTTCGGTTGCCCGGTATTGGTCACGTGATCGTAACGCACGCCCGGCGTCACGGTCAGGCTGCCGAAGCTGACCGCATCCTGCAGATAAACGCTGCGGGTTTCCTGTTCGCCCGCCGGCATGTAGTACGGCTGGAAATAACCGTAGTTGTAACTGGCGTTTTTCACCTGCGGGGGGTAATACATCAGGGTATCGCGCTGATGTTTATGCCAACGTGCGCCGAGCAACAGCTTGTGATCCAGCGGCCCGCTGGCGAAACGGCTTTCATTGCTGACGTCAAACTGCCGATCGGTATAGTTCACCCAGCTTTCATTGCCCAGCGTACCGAGATAGCTGAACTTTGAAGCGGAATCCGGCCGCTTGTCATGCTGCTCTGTCTTCGAATAGGCGTAAGACAGCGTCAGATTCAGCAACGGCTGCGCTTCCGGCGCCAGATTCCATTTCACCGAGTAATTGGTGTCTGTCTGGTCGCGATACACCAGAATGCGGCGCCACGCTTCTTCCCGGCCATATTTATCGATATCCGCCTGGCTGGGCGCGGCGATATCGTCCCGCTTGGCGGCAAAAGGCTGCCAGCCATCGGAATCGGAGCGCATCGCCGACAGCGTCAGCGTTTGCGCCTCGCTCAGATAAATATTGGTTTTTAACAGATAGGAAGCCTGATCGTTGGCGGAATAGGCAAAGCGCGTGCCGTCCGGCCGCTTCAGGTTGCCGCCGTCACGCTTGCTCATGTAGATCAAACCGTCGGCAAATCCTTCCGGCGTACGGCCGTACAACGCGCCGCTGTAAATGCCCTGGCGATCGTTGGTGTGGTAGCTGTACTTCAGCAAGCCGCCAAAATCTTCGCCCGGCAGCAGCATATCCCCGGTATCTTTGGTCTCCAGCGTAATGGTCCCGCCAAAGCCGCCATTGCCGTTCAACAGATTGTGCGGCCCCTTATCGACCTCAACCTTTTTCAGCAGTTCGGGTTCGATGAATACCGAACCCTGCCGATATTTCTCAAATCCCTTCGGCGCGCCGTCCAGCACCACCTTCACATCTTCCATGTCGCCCATGCCCCAGATATTCAGGCTTTGGCCGCCCGGGCGCGGCGATCCCGCCATCCCTACGCCGGGCAAGCGATCAAGCAAACTGGCGATGTTATCGGCCTGTACGCGTTCGATGTCTTCTTTATCCAGTACCGAACGGCCGGCGGCGACGCTGTCGGACAAACCGCCGACCACCGACAGTTCCGGTATCGTCAACGGCTGAACCGGCCCGGCGTCGACCAACCGATATCCCTGTGCGGTTTGCTGAGCGCGCAATCCGCTGCCCGCCAACAGCGTATTGAACGCGTCGGTGAGGCGATAATGTCCCTGCAGGCCCGCGGTGCTTTTTCCACGCGTCTGTTCGGGCGTGAAAATCACTATCACGCCGGCCTTAGCGGCCGCCGTCTGCAAGGCGGGCGCCAGATCACCGGCGGGAATGGCGAAGGAAAGGATAGCGGGCTGTTCAACCGCCGAGGGTGGTGCCGACGCACCGGGCGCCGCCATCGCGGAGGTGAGCATGCCCGATAGTGCGCATCCTATCCCGATAGCGACGCGTTTCCCGGTCATGCGTTTGGCTGATGTGAACGTACGCCCTGCGCCGTTCTTGTTTTTTATGGCCATGAAGGATTCCCCTGAGTGTATTGAACTGGAAACTCAGTAGAGAGGTCACGCCAACGAAAAGATCGGGCAGAAAAAAATGAAAAAAAGGACCGAAGTCACCGCGCCGCGTAGACGATAAAGGTCACCACGCCGAAGATCTCCAGCTGCGCCTCATCGTCGAACACGATCGGCGCGTAGGCGGGATTCATCGGCAACAGCCGCACGTCGGGGTGGCGTTGCAGCTTTTTGACGGTGAATTCCCCGTCCACCGCGGCGATCACGATATTGCCGTGCTCCGGCGTCAGGGCGCTGTCGACGATCAGCAGATCGCCATCCTGGATATTGCCGTCGATCATCGACTCGCCGCTGGCGCGCACGAAATAGGTGGCGTTGGGGTGCCGTACCAGCAGCTTGCCGATATCCAGCCTGCTCTCGACATAGTCCTGCGCCGGGGAAGGAAAGCCGCAGGCCACGCGATCGGCAAACAGCGGTAACGTCAGGGGTTCACCTGGTAAAAAAGCATACAACCTTGAATTGCTCAGCATAATCATAACCAAACTGTATATTTATACAGTTAATCATAAACAAAACGCGAACGCGTGCAACCCCCTATCCCCCTGCGGATCGCGCTTTCCCGCGTAATATAATAATTTTCTGAGTGATTTTTCCTGCAGCTTTTGGCGTTCTTCGCGTGTGTTTACACACATGACACCCACCAAAACTGTGGATAATGCGGCACTCAGACCGTTGGCGTATCGATGGGCAGGATGAATGAGGGATTGTCATTGCGAACGGCGCCGACGGCGGGCGATACCGGTTGCCAGACGAAATCCTCTGCCTGCAGGCTGTACACGTCAGCCTGCATTTGACCAGAGGGCGGGACTAAGCGGGTGTCGAGCCAGTCGCGCGCGGCCGTCGGTCTCTGCTGCGTACAGCGCCGCAAAGAACAGCGGCAGGCCTTGCCTCACGGGAGGAACGGCGGATGGCCTTACAAAATGACGCCAATAAAATTGCGACTGGCAATGGCATCAATGGGACGGCCAGAGACGAAAGTCAGTACGTTATGCCAGGAGCTTGGGATAACCCGACAAACGCTGTACCGCCACATTTCCCTTGATGGTCCACTGCGAGCTGACGGTATAAAGCTGCTCAACCGGGGATAATTTTAGCGGACGGAAAAATCTGGAGTTCCGGCGTAGAACCCCGAATAAGGAATAATCCTTAATTCATTTCAGGATTATTAATTCCATCTAAAACCTCTCGGCAATATTCTTTTTTATAGGCTTCATCATTACTTAATGACTTAACCAAAAAATCAGCATTTTTCCAACCATTATCCCAATGCGTATCGAATCCTGACTGTTCATACTTTAATGTTCTAGTTAATGAGTCTTTTATTTGTTTTTTATATTTATCAATTTTCTCATTGGTTGCCCCACAAACATCATGTGCAACACGAGCATTTGAGCCAGAAAAACCTATTGCTGAAATTGCCATCGCTTCGTTTGATTTGTCGAAATCATTCGCATATGCCACAGCATTAGATAAAGCGAATATGGCAAGAGCAGGTATGGTTTTTTTGTATGAAATCATCTTTTACCTCTAACTCATTGATTGTTAATGGGGTCAGTTTGGATATCGAAAATTATTGTACATTAAGGCTGCTTTTTAATCAGTCTCAACTTCTTTATAGAAGGCCTGAATGCGACAAACTTGGGAAGTACTGTAGCCTGTCGCGTCTGCTGTTTCTCGGATGCTCAGTTTCTTAATCTGTCGGTAGTGCCTGATCCACCCTGCACGCTCCATCTCGCCGCTGGCGCGCACGAAGTAGGTGGCGTTGGGGTGCCGCACCAGCAGCTTGCCGATATCCAGCCTGCTCTCGACATAGTCCTGCACCGGGGAAGGAAAGCCGCAGGCCACGCGATCGGCAAACAGCGGTAACGTCAGGGGTCACCTGGTGAAAAAGCATACAACCTTGAATTGCTCAGCATAATCACAACCAAACTGTATATTTATACAGTTATACATAAACAAAATGCGAACGCGTGCAACCCCCTATCCCCCTGCTGATCGCGCTTTCCCGCGTAATATAATAATTTTCTGAGCGATTTTTTTTTACGCCTGCTAAGCGTTTCACCGCCCATTGCACACACGTTATCCACCAAAACTGTGGATAACCTGGCGGGGCCACGGCGGCGCCTTCGGAGGATGCGCTATCGCCCTACTGCGCCGCTGCGGCGATGCAAAAACGGTATACCGCTTCAACCATCTGATCGAGGCCCGGTTGCTCGAGGGGATAATGTCCGGCGTTCTCGAGCATCACGGTGCTCACCGGTACCCGCCGAACGCGGCGGAGGAACAGTTCGCTCAGGTGCAACGGCGTCCAGCGATCCTGCGCCGGCTGCGTCAGCAGGATCGGGCAAACGTCGAAATCTTCCGGCTCAATGGCAGGCGCGTACGCCGCGTACGAGGCTAAAAAGCGCATCGTCACCCAGGCCCCCGCCGACGTGTCGTCCGCCAGACATGCCTTAAGCGCCGCCTTGTCATTGACCAGCGCATGCATCTTGCTCGCCAATGCCATCGGCATCGCCATCCCGGCCAGCGGCGTAGCGGCCACCAGCCGCGCCAGAGGAATGCCCAGGCGGCTCATCATTCGATTCAACGCCGTCTCGTCGCGCACCTGTTGTTCACGCTGATCGAGAAACGTCATGCCGACAATGCCTTTCACCTGCCGGTTCAGCGCTGCCACATGATAGGTCTCCATCCCACCGGCGCTCAGGCCGTACAGCACAATGGGGCGCGCATCCCTCGCCCGTTCCGCGTCGATCAGATCGCTGCCAATCTGCACCCAGTCGTCGTAGCGCACGCGCCGCCGTTGTCCGCCTGTCTGCGTCATGCCATATCCCGGCATGTCTACGGCGATCGTCTCTATTCCCCGGTGCGCCAGCGGCGCCCCCAGGATGGTCGACATCTGCCGGCCGTTGGTACCGACGCCATGAAACAGGATCACCTTCACCGGCGCCTCGGGGCGGCGGTAGCAATCGAGATGGATGCGATACTGCCGCCAGGACCACCACGTCTCTGTCGGTTCTTCCCCCGGCTGCAGCCGGAAGCTTTCCGGCAGGAATCGCTGAATGTCCTGCCAGTGAGATTGATTGGCGTAATTACCCATACGAAACCTCTCGTGATACTTGGTTGCCGGGATGAAAATCCGTATAATCCAACAAATGTCGGATTAATAAAATCCAACTTATGTCGGAAAAAGCGATGCCGCAAGTAAAAAAAAATGCGCGCGTGCCGGTTCAGGAACGCGCGGCGGCGCGCATGGCCAAAGTGCTGAGCGCCGCCGAACAGATGCTCGCCACCCTCGGGCCGGAAAAAACCTCCATTCCCGCCCTGGCGGAAGCGGCCGAAGTGCCGCGCGCCGCGATTTACCCGTTCTTCCCGGACAAGTACGCGCTGTTTTCGCATCTGGCTCAGACCCATATGGAGCAACTGACGCAGGCGCTGCGCGCGTCGGGGCTCGAGACCGCCGGCAGCTTGCAGGATTGGGTGGATGCCGCCGTGTTGGCCACGGCCCGCTACTACAATGCGCATCCGGCGGCGAGCGTCTTGCTGCTGCGCGGTGCGTTCGCCGAACCCGAAAACCAGGCCCACGCCGCCAAAAACCTGACGATCGGCGAGATGTTCCGGGCAAAAGTGCGAGACCTGCCCGAACTCGAGACGCTGCCGTCGGAGCCCGACGTCGTTCTGATCGCCATAGAATTGGCGTTTGCCTGCATGAAATATGGTTACGCGCGGGAAGGCACCGTCTCTGCGGCCATTTGCCGCGAAGCGACGCGGGCGGTCATCGCCTATCTAGGCCAGTGGCGCACCGCGCCGTAAAGCAATGGCAGAGGTGCCCCGTTTCGCCCTGTTCAAGGGCGCCATCTATGATAAAATCCAGTATCACTCATCAGACTCTACTCTGACGCCGGCGCAGTATCCGCCGGCGCCGCGAAACCATCATGAACAAGCATTTGATTCTCGACGAACCCGGCGATGCCGATTCGGCCTGCCTGTCGCGCCACGCGGTCTGGCAGCGCAACGATCTGGCTCAGGCGCAACAGGATTGGCTGGCGGAAGAAGTGCCGGTCGCCCTGGTGTACAACGGCATTTCCCACGTGGTGATGATGGCGACGCCGAAAGATCTGGCGGCCTTCGCCATCGGTTTTTCGCTGTCCGAAGGCATCATCGCCTCCCCCGACGATATCTACGACATCCGCCAACAGCCGGCCTGCAACGGCATTGAAGTGCATGTGGAACTCTCGAGCCGCCGCTTTATGCAGCTGAAAGAGAAGCGCCGCAGCCTGGCCGGCCGCACCGGCTGCGGCGTCTGCGGGGTAGAGCAGCTGCAGGAGGTCGCCCAACCCATCGCGCCGCTGCCCTTCACGCAACGCTTCGATTTGGCCCTGCTCGACCGGGCGTTGGCGCAGCTGCAGGAGGTGCAAACGGTGGGGAAACTGACCGGCTGCACCCACGCGGCGGCCTGGATCCAGCCGGACGGCGCACTCAGCGGCGGGTGTGAAGACGTCGGCCGCCACGTAGCGCTCGACAAACTGCTGGGCTACCGCAGCCAACGGGCGTGGCTACAGGGGGCGGCGCTGGTGTCGAGCCGCGCCAGCTATGAAATGGTGCAAAAATCCGCCATGTGCGGCGTCGAGATCCTGTTCGCCGTTTCCGCCGCCACCCGCCTGGCGGTGGAAGTGGCCGAGCGCAGCAACCTGACGCTGGTGGGCTTCAGCAAGCCGGGGCGCGCTACCGTCTATACGCACCCACAGCGGCTCTGGCAATCGACGCCGGCGGCCTAACGCCGCCGGACAAGAATCGACTATTCTCAATGGCAAGACACCAGGAAACGCCATCACCATGATTATTCGCCCGAACCAGAACTGGTTTTTTCGCCTGTTCGCCTGGCACGGCTCCGTGCTGTCAAAGATCACCTTTCGTCTGTCGTTGAACGTGCTGATGTCGATAGTGGCGGTGATCAGCTATCAATGGTACGAGCAGCTCGGCGTGCATTTGACCATCGCGCCGTTCAGCCTGCTGGGTATCGCCATCGCGATTTTTCTCGGCTTTCGCAATAACGCCGGCTACAGCCGCTTTGTCGAAGCGCGCAACCTGTGGGGCTCGCTGCTGATCACCGAGCGATCGCTGCTGCGCCAGATCAAAAGCCTGCTGCCTGATGAACCGGCGGTGCATCAGAAGGTCGCCAAGCTGCTGATCGCCTTCAGCTGGAGTCTGAAGCATCAGCTGCGCGCCACCGATCCGACCGCCGACCTGTACCACAATCTCAGCAGCAAGGAACTGGCCGAAGTGATCGCCAGCCCGATGCCGACCAACCGCATCTTGCTGATGCTGGGCCAGGAGATCGGCAAGCTGCGCCGCCAGGGGCTGCTGAGCGACATCACTTTCGAGCTGCTCGACAATAAACTGAGCGAACTGTCCCACGCCCTCGGCGGCTGCGAACGGCTCGCCAGCACGCCGGTGCCGTTCGCCTATACCCTGATCCTGCAGCGCACCGTTTACCTGTTCTGCAGCCTGCTACCTTTTGCCCTGGTGACCGACCTGCATTACATGACACCGTTTGTTTCGGTGTTCGTTTCCTATACCTTCTTATCCTGGGACTCACTGGCCGAAGAGCTGGAGGATCCGTTCGGCGTGTCGGCCAACCATCTGCCGTTAAACGCCATCTGTAACACCATCGAGCGTAACCTGCTGGAAATGAACGACCAAAGCCCGCTGCCGCCGCCGATGAAACCCGACGAGCACTTTAATTTGATTTGACCTATTTCACCCGAACACACTGGAGCCGAATGCAATGAATGCAAATAACAATCCGCCGCAAGCCGTTTTCACTCCGGTGACGCGCCATGCCATCTTCATCGTCGCCACCCTGTCGCCCGTTCCTGCCCATCTGGCGGCGGTGCGTGCCTGGTGCGGCGACATCGCCGCCGTGGTGCGTTCGGTCGGTAAACGTGCACCGGCGGGCAACCTCACCTGCGTCTGCGGCTTCGGTTCCGAGGCTTGGGATACGCTGTTTGGCGCACCGCGCCCTCGCCAGCTGCATCCGTTCAGCCCGATCGGCAGCGGGGAACGCGTCGCCGTCGCCACGCCCGGCGACATCCTGCTGCATATCCGCGCCGATGAAATGGATCTGTGTTTCGAACTGGCCTCGCAGCTGGTCGGCAAGCTCGGCGACGCTGTGACGGTCATTGAAGAGGTGCACGGCTTCCGTTACTTCGATCAGCGCGCCATGATCGGCTTCGTCGACGGCACGGAGAACCCGGAGGGGCACGAAGCCTTCGACTACACGGTGATCGGCGACGAAGACGCGGCGTTCAGCGGCGGCAGCTATGTGCTGGTGCAAAAATACCTGCATGATATGCAGGGCTGGAACTCGCTCAGCGTGGAAACGCAGGAGAAGATCATCGGCCGCCATAAGCAGTCCAACATCGAGCTGGATGAAGCGGTCAAACCATCGTCATCGCACAGCTCGCTGACCACCATCACCGACGAGCAAGGCAACGAGGTGAAAATTCTGCGCGACAACATGCCGTTCGGTCGCCCCGGCCTGCGCGAATTCGGCACCTACTTTATCGGCTATGCACGCTCCCCGCAGCCGATCGAGCAGATGCTGGAAAACATGTTTGTCGGCCGCCCGGCCGGCAACTACGATCGGCTGCTCGATTTTAGCCACGCGGTGACCGGCACCCTGTTCTTCGTGCCTTCCGCCCCGCTGCTGGAAGCGCTGGCCGACCGCAGCGGCGCCGAACTGCATTAAGCCCTCCTTCAGCGGCAAAGCCTCCCCCCGCGACTTATACTGAATTAACGTTGCGTATTGGGGGGAGGTACCATGCCGCTCACATTCAAACGTTCGGAAAGGCTCTCCATCGGCACCGAAATAGAGCTGCAGCTGGTCGATGACGAGCACTACGATCTTACCGATCGGGCTGACCGGGTGGTCAACGAGATCGGCGACCGCCGGCGCGTCAAACATGAGCTCACCAAGTCGATGGTGGAGCTGAACAGCTCGGTGCACCGCGATCTCGCTGAACTGCACGCCGAGCTGCGTGCCCTGACCGCAACCGTCCGACGCAGCGCGCAGCGCCAGGGCTGCGACGTCTGCGGCGGCGGCCGCCATCTGAGCAACGACTGGCGCAAGCAGGTCATCAGCGACAGCGCGCGCTACAGACAGCTGGCCAGCCGCTTTGGCTATCTCTCCAAACTGGCCTGCGTGTTCGGCCAACACATTCACCTCGGCGTCAACGACGGGGACGAGGCAATGTACCTGTGCCATGCGCTGACGCCCTATTTCCCGCAGCTGATCGCGCTCAGCGCTTCGTCACCGCTGTATCAGGGCGTCGACACGCACTTTGCCAGCTCCCGTTTCAGCGCGCAGAACTCCTTCCCCAACTACGGCTGCCTGGAGCACATCTACAGCTGGCGCGAATTCAACGCCTACTACGAACGGCTGAACGCCGCCGGCGTGATTGAAAGCATCAAGGATATTTACTGGGATGCGCGGCCGAAACCGGAGCTGGGTACGGTAGAGATCCGCATCTGCGATACGCCGCTGCACATCGCGCACGCCGTGCTGCTGGTCGGCTACTGCCGTCTGCTGGCTGATTTTCTGTTGCAGCGCCGGACGCCGATCGCGCCGGAATACGATGCCTTCACCCATTACAACAAGATCAACGCCTATCGCAGCGGTTTCGCCGCCGAATACGTCGATCCTGCGACGCTGCGCCGCAGCAGCCTGACCGCCCACATCCTGCACACCCTCGAGGCGCTGAGCGATTTCGCCGAGCGGCGGGAGGATCGGGCGGTGTTACAGGCGATCGAGTGCCATGTTCGTCAGGGCATCAGCGATTCAGAGCATATCCGCCAAATGTTGCACAACGGCCTGCCGCAGGCTCAGGTGATAAAACGCCTGTGCGATGAACTGTTGCAGCCTGCAAGTTAAGTTTCAGCTATCGATTCCATACGCCAAAGCCGCTGTTCATTATGTGCTCTTTCGCTACAATCGTGAGCACTGACATTCACCGTATCGAGGACACCATGTACAACTTCTCCCGCTATCAGGCAAAAGAACTGGCGCTGGCTTATATGAGCGGCAAAAAGCACGATCTGTCGCCGCAAGAGTTTTTGCAGCAGTTGAAAAGCAGCGAACGTTCGTTTGAGCACCTGCTGAAACACGGCAGCGAAATGCCGCGTGAAGTGCTGGTAAAAAGCTTCTGAGCGGCCGGTCGCCGGCCTGTTTACGTCTACGCCGCCGGTGGCGAGTCTGACAGATTCGCGCTTTCCCGGCCATTTCGCCTCCCTCTCCCCCGTAACACAGCGTTTCGCTCCTACAGACGAAAACGCGGTAAATTCGCACCCAGAAGCGAATTATTGACATATTCGCATCCAAATGCGAATTTATAGTCATCTCTCTGCAAACAACGGATCACAGCATGCCGACGCCAATCAGCGTAATCAGCGGCGATCTGGTCGATTCTCGCCGCTCAGACACCGCCAACTACCTCAATGGGCTGCATAGCCTGCTCGATCGGCTGCAACTCGACGGACGGCTGCATCAAGTGGAAATCTTTCGCGGCGATGCCTTCCAAGCGCAGGCCGCCCCGGAGGACGGGCTGCTGCTGGCGGTATATATCCGCCTCGCGCTGCGGGCGATGGGCGCCGCACACTGGGACGCGCGCATCGCCGTCGGGCTGGGCAGCCAACGGCCCGAAGCCGCCGGTTACGGCAGTGCCTTTATCAACTCCGGCAGCGCGCTGGACGCCATGGCAAAAAATTGCCGGCTGGCTCTGAAAACCGACAACGATCGGACAAACGCCATTGTCAGCGATCTGCTGCCGATGTTAGATCATGTGATTGCCCGCCTGTCACAGGCCGAAGCGCGCATCGTTCAAGCGAGAATATTCGCCGACAGCGGCGCCGCCGTGGCAGACCAGCTGCAAAAAGCCGCCTCCACGGTCTCCGCCGCGCTGAAACGCGCGGCCTACGAGGAAATCATGCGGTTTATTCACGCCATTAACAGGATCGTCTGACTATGGATCTGACCTATGCGCCTTTGCTGGCCTGGCTGTTGCTCGTCCACCTGCTGGCGGATTTTCCGCTGCAGCCGCTGAGTTGGGTGGAAGATAAAATCCAACATCGCGCACGTTCGCGTTTTCTGGTGTTGCACGCGTTGCTGCACGGGGTGCTGGCCGCCTGGGTCGTGGCGGGTTTCGGCCTGCTGCACGGGGGGCTTTCTTCGCTTCAGGTGCTGGCCAGCCTGCTGCTCATCGCCGTCAGCCACTACCTGATCGATTTGCTGAAAGTCACCGCAATGAACCGCCTGAGCCCGGCCCGCAGTTTCCTGCTCGATCAGGGTTTGCATCTGGCGGTGATCGCCTTGCTGTGGCTGGAGCTGACGCCGAATGCCGGTGAACTGCTCACCGCGCTGGGGCGGCAACTGGGGAGTTGGCAAACCGGTCTGGTGCTGGTGGCCTACAGCCTGATTTATCTGCCGATGAGCCTGCTGATCGGGCAACTGCTGGCGCGCTGGACACCGCAAATGCCGCCTTCGGCCAAGGCCGACAACGACTCGCTGCTGCGCGCGGGCAAACAGATTGGCTATCTGGAGAGAACGCTGATCCTGACCTTTGTGCTGCTGGGGCAAATCCCGGCGATCGGTTTTTTGCTGGCGGCCAAATCCATCTTCCGTTTCGGCGATCTGCGCCAGAGCGACGATAAGATGCGCACCGAGTATGTGCTGCTCGGCACGCTGTTTTCCTTCACGCTGACCATCATGCTCGGCCTGCTGGTCAACAAACTGCTGTAGCGGTGCGGGGGCGAAGAATTTCGCCCCCGAAGTGAACGCCGAGGCGGTTTAGAGCCACTCGCCGAAGCGGCGGATATAGAAACGCTTCATCAACTGCGCGACCACGCAGTAGCTGACCAGCGTAGCGGCCAACCACGGGAAGTATTCCCACGGCAGCGGCTGCAGGCCAACCAGGGCGCCGAGCGGCGAGAACGGAATGTAGATGCCGAGCGCCATCACCAACCCGGTGGTCAGCAACACCGGCAGCGCCGCTGTGCTCTGAATGAACGGGATCTTCTGGGTGCGCAGCATATGCACCACCAGCGTTTGCGACAGCAGCCCCTCAATGAACCAGCCGGACTGGAACAGCGCCTGGTGTTCCACGCTGTTGGCGGCGAACACGTACCACATCAACGCATACGTCGTAATATCGAAGATTGACGAAGTCGGCCCAATCCACAGCATAAAGCGCCCGATGTTTTTGGAGTCCCACTTGCGCGGCTTGCGCAGGAACTCTTTGTCCATCTTGTCCCACGGCAGCGACAGCTGAGAAATATCGTACATCAGGTTTTGAATCAACAGGTGGATCGCCAGCATCGGCAGGAACGGGATGAAGGCGCTGGCCACCAGCACCGAGAACACGTTGCCGAAGTTGGAGCTGGCGGTCATGTTCAGGTACTTGATGATATTGCCGAAGGTCTCGCGCCCTTTGATCACCCCCTCTTCCAGCACCATCAGGTTCTTTTCCAACAGGATGATGTCCGCCGACTCCTTGGCGATGTCGGTGCCGGTGTCGACCGAAATGCCAACGTCGGCGTCGCGCAGCGCCGGCGCATCGTTGATGCCGTCGCCGAGGAAGCCGACGGTATGGCCGTTGGCCTGCAGCATTTTCAGCACCCGCGATTTTTGCAGCGGTGTCAGCTTGGTGAAGACCGTGCGCTGCTCCACTTCGCGCGCCAGCTCTTCGTCATCCATCTGTTCAATCTGCAGCCCTGAGAGCGGTTCACCCGGCTCCAGCCCAACGTCGCGACAAATCTTGCAGGTGATCACCGGGTTGTCACCGGTCAGCACCTTCACCGTCACGCCGTTTTCCTGCAGTGCGGCGATCGCCTGCTGCGCGCTTTCCTTCGGCGGGTCGAGGAAGGTCAGCAGCCCTTGCACCACCATGTCGCGCTCGTCGGCCACGCTCAGCGGTTCGGCCTGGCGTTGCGCATCCAGCTCGCGCGTCGCCAGCACCAGCACGCGGAAACCGTCTTCGTTATACTCGCGGGCCAGCGCCTGCAGCGCCGCACGGCGCGCGTCGTCCAGTTCCAGCGTCTTGTCGCCTTCACGCACGTGAGTGGCGATCTCCAGCATCTCCTCTACCGCGCCCTTACAGATCAGCTGCTGCTTGCCATTTTCGTCCGCCACCACGATCGACAGCCGGCGGCGCACGAAGTCGAACGGCAGCTCATCCACCTTGCTGAAACGGCCCAGGGCTTCGATCCCCGGTTTGCCGCGCCCGAAACGGATCACCGCCTGGTCCATCAGGTTCTTCATGCCGCTCTGATGGAAGCTGTTTAGCCAGGCCAGATGCAGCACCTCGTTATCTCTGGCGCCATTGACGTCGATGTGGTGCTCGAGAATGATGCGATCCTGGGTCAGGGTGCCGGTCTTGTCGGTGCAGAGCACGTCCATGGCGCCGAAGTTCTGAATGGCGTTCAGGCGCTTCACCACCACCTTGCGACGCGACATGGCGATCGCCCCTTTCGCCAGGTTGGAGCTGACGATCATCGGCAGCATTTCCGGCGTCAGGCCGACCGCCACCGCCAGTGCGAACAGCGCCGCCTCGCTCCAGTCGCCTTTGGTGAAGCCGTTGATCAGCAACACCACCGGCACCATCACCAACATGAAGCGAATCAGCAGCCAGCTGACGCTGTTCACCCCACGATCGAACGCGGTTTGCGCCCGCGAGCCGACGATCGACTTGGCCAGCGAGCCGAAGTAAGTACGCCCGCCGGTCGCCACCACCACCGCCGTGGCGGTGCCGCTGGCGACGTTGGTGCCCATCAGGCAGATATTGGACAGTTCAAGCAGCGCGTTCTCGCTGGATACCTCCCCGTCGCTCGACTTCTGCGCCACGTTACCCATCGCATCGTATTTCTCGATGGGGATCGCTTCGCCGGTCAAAATCGCCTGGCTGATGAACAGATCGCGCGAGGCGATAAGGCGTACGTCGGCCGGCACCATGTCACCGGCGGAGAGCTGAATGATATCCCCCGGCACCAGTTCGCGGATTGGCACTTCCAGCGTCAGCGGATGCGCGCTGTAGCTGCTGCGGCGCAGCACCGTGGCGGTGGTGCGCACCATCGACTTCAACGCTTCCGCCGCTTTGTTGGTGCGGTATTCCTGCCAAAAACGCAGCAGCCCGCTCAACGTGACCATGGTCAGAATGATAATAACGCCGGTGAGTTCAGTTTCTTCACCGCTCTGGCGCGGCAGCCAATAATCGGTAAAGAAACTGATCGCAGCCAGCACCATCAGCACGAAGATAAACGGGTTGTTAAAGGCCTTGATCAGCTGAATCAAAGCATGCGGCGCCTTGTCGTGGGCGACCTGGTTGGCGCCGAACTGCTCCAACCGCTCATCGGCGTCGTCCTGGGTCAAGCCGTTGCGGTTGCACTTAAGGTTCGCCAGCGTTTGGGCGATGCTGTTGGTCGCCTCTTGCGCAATGGCGTAGGTCACCGCATCTTTATCGCGGCGACGCGTTCTTTCATTAATCTGAGTCATAACGCTATTCTCTTATTTTCGTTCTGCGCACAGGGATATCCCGCCCGATAAACAGGTGACTCTGCGCAGAGTGGAATTTTTTAATTAGCGTGACTGAATAGCGTGATTACCCTGTCAGCCACGCAGAAATCATTTCCCTTCCGGGGTCATCGTCCATAACGC
Organism: Serratia sp. CY44782; assembly: GCF_052168715.1. Classification (NCBI taxonomy): domain Bacteria; kingdom Pseudomonadati; phylum Pseudomonadota; class Gammaproteobacteria; order Enterobacterales; family Yersiniaceae; genus Serratia; species Serratia sp. CY44782. Next base: position 495,040 of record NZ_JBJNME010000001.1, on the reverse strand, counting down.
CTCCTTAATGCTCCGCATTATTCAGGCGTGCCCGAATAACCTGAACATATAATCAAGTTAATAAATATTTATATAATTAATCAGACCGGTAATTCGGACGCGACGCGCCAGCGAACGGCACTCACGCTTTTTTCCAGACTGACGCGGCAGACAATACCCTCAATTTCTTTTTGCGCGGCCGGCGTGGCGGTAATTTCCGCGCACACTTCCAATTGGCCAGGGCTGGAAATATCGGCGCTGCGCAAGGACTGCAGCCGTAAGGCGACGCCATTCAGCGCCTGCAGAATCAGGGTGCGCACCAGAATTTCATCCTGCTCGCCGCAGGTCACCTGAATGCGATAGCACAGTTCCAGATCGGTCGCCTGCTGGTGCGGCTGCAGGTTGATGCGCTGAGCGGCTTCGCGCAGCAGGATATTGGCGCACAGGATCACCAGCGTGGCGACCACCGCATCCCAATGCTGGCCCAGGCCGCACAGGACGCCGATCCCGGCCGAACACCACAGCGTGGCGGCGGTGTTGAGGCCGCGAATGTTCAGCCCTTCACGCATGATAACGCCGGCGCCGAGGAAACCGATACCCGAGACAATCTGCGCGGCCACGCGGCCGGCGCTGGCCGGATCGGTGGACATGGAGCTGAGAATAAAGACCGCCGCGCCGGTCGCCACCAGCGCATTGGTGCGCAGGCCGGCCATACGTTGGCGCCACTGGCGCTCGGCGCCAATCACCGCGCCCAGGCACATTGCCAGCAATAAATTTAAAACGAAAGGAGTCATAGCCATGACTGTCCCCTTAATTAACCGCAGGAGATAAAATCATGTGCTGTTTAGCACACGCAAAGTCGCGCCGAAAATAAATCAGCGAATCAGCGTACTGTGCCTGGAGGGAAAAGGCTGTGGCTGCAGAATACCATAATAACGTCCAACTCAATTCACCTGAAACCGTCAGGCCTCAGGAAGCGTTTTTTATTGGGGTATGCACAGCTCAGGAATAACTGGAGAGGGGTGCTGCCCGCCGATAACGGCAAGCAACAAATCAGAAGAGAATTGGTCAGCTTGCCTTATTTGTTTTATTACAACTACAACTGTCCAATTGGGTTTCTCCACCGAAATTTTGGCTGAGTATAGTGACGTCGAGTAATGAAGTAAAGGCTAATTTATTAAACGAAAAATAAACTGAAATACCGCAATGATATTCCGATGTCACAAATAGAAGACGGCAACATTGGGCGTCGGTGCACTTATCGATACACTGCCCTCCTTCATCTTTCAAGGACGCCCCGATGAAACACCGACTTTCCCCGCTCGCATTCGCACTGCTCGTCAGCTTTCCCGCCGATGCCCTGCTGCTGCAGCAAGGCGACGTGCAGTTTGAACTCGATCCCGCCACGCTGCGCATTGCCGCCGGCCCTGTGCCGGTCAATCTGGCACAGCCCGCGCAACAGATCGCGGATCTCACCGCATCGCCACAACGCGCCAGCTGGCGTTGGCCACAGAGCGAGGTCAAGATTAGCGCCCGGCTGGAAGACGGCGATCTGCGCCTGAGCTTCAGCAGCGATCGGCCACAGCTTCTGAACTGGTATCGCCTGCCGCCACAGGCGGAAACGCTGTTGCTGCCGATCGGCGAAGGCAGCCGCATTCCGCTCGACAACGCAGTCTGGCGCCATTACCTGACGACGGAAATGACGCCGCTGGATACCAATTGGGATCTGAAGCTGCCGCTGTGGAGCCAACAATACCAGGGCAAGGTCTACAGCTGGCTAATGTTGACGCCGTTCAGCAACCGGGTCACCTTCGCCGCCGCGCAGGAAAAGCTGGAGATGCGCGCCGGGCATCAGTTTAACCGCTTCAATCAACAACAGGCATTCGAGGTGCTGCTGCACATCGGCGACACCCCGCTGTCCGGCGCCCGCCGCTATCGCGACTATTTGCAACAACACGGCCAGTTCAGCAGCCTGCGAGAGAAGGTAAAGCAGGTGCCCGAAGGCGAAAAGCTGATCGGCGCCACTCATGTCTACCTGTGGGGCGACAAACTGCTGGCGGCGGAAGACGTCAAAGATTGGCCGGGATTGCTGCACTACCTTAACTCTCCCGCCGCCGCCGCGCTGCGGCAAAAAATGGATACCGAGAGCAGAAAATCCCTGCTGCAGCTGGCGGGAAAAATGCCGGAAGGCTGGCAGCAACAGCCGCTGATCGACGGCATCAACCAGGCGTTGACGGCGCAAATCCCGCTGGGCACTACGCCGGACGACGCCGATTTTCTGCAGGCGCAGCAGCGCCAGGCCACCGCGGTGCAGGAGCTGGCGCAACGGGAACTGGGGCGCTGGTTAACCCCGTCGGACGGTTGGGGACAGGGGCTGGCCAAACCGTTGATCGACGCGCTGCGCCAGGCCGGCTTGCCGCGCCTGTGGTTGGGCACCGATAACTGGACCGCCACCTTCCTACACCCACAGGCGGTGGCTGCCGCCAAAGCGGCCGGCTATCTGATCGCCAGCTACGACTCCTACGATACCGCCATTCCACGCGGCGTGAACGACAGCTGGCTCACCGCGCAACTGCCGACGGCGCTGCGGGAAACCTGCGCCATCGTGCGCGCCGACGGCAGCAAGAAACCCGGCTTCGGCAAACAGGGCTACTACCTCAATCCGGGCTGCGTCCTGCCCTATTCTCAACGGCGCATGCGCGAATTGGTGCAACTGGCCGGGTTGAACAGCCTGTTTCTCGACGTGGACGGCACCGGCATGGTCTCCGACGACTATCAGCCCGGCCACCCGACCGGCGCGGCGCAAATGGCCGAAGCGCGCAACGCCAGGCTGGCCTGGTTCAGCGCCACCCTTAAGCTGCCGCTCGGCTCGGAGGACGGCAATGCGGTGACCGCCCGCAGCCTGATGTTCGCCCACGGCATGGAAACCTGGGGATTCGGCTGGGGCGATAAACAGATGAATCAGGATAAATCCTCGCCCTATTATCTCGGCGCCTGGTGGCCCAACGCCCAACCGGCGTTTTTCTTCCGCCCCGCCAAGGTGAAACAGCCCTACCGCACCGTCGAATTCGATCCGCGTTACCGTCTGCCGCTGTACCAGGCCGTTTTCCACGATGCGATCGTCAGCAGCCACCACTGGAATTACGACAACCTGAAGTTCAGCGACGTTCAGACCACCCGCAGCCTGCTCAGCCAGCTGTACAACACGGCGCCGATGTTCCATTTGAGCCGCGCCACCCTGGCGGCCCGCCTGCCGGCGATCAAGCGCGCCGACGCCGCCTTCCGGCCGCTGCATCAGGCCCTGTGGGACAAAGCGCTGACCGACTTCCGCTGGCTCGATCGGGACGGCTGGGTGCAACAAACGACGTTCGGCGACGGGTCGACGCTGACCGCCAACTTCAGCGCGCAGCCGTTTGCCGGCATAGCGGCCCACAGTCTGCGCGCCAAACTGGCCGACGGCCGCACGTTCGACGTTGCGCCTTAGCAAGGTCGCCGGTGGTGGACTACGCTAGGCTATATTTCCGACGACCCGCAAGGAGCGGCCGATGACGCCTCTGATCCACACTCTGCTTGACGAGATTTGGCAAAGCCTCGGGCAGCGCCCCGCGACCTGCGACCGGTTAACCGTAAGCGGTACCGGCGCACTGCCTTCGGCTTTTCCCGTCACCGAATTGGCTACCGCCGCCTGGAGCGCCGCCGGTTTGGCCTGCGCCGAATTGCTTCGCCGCAAGGCAACCGACGCGCCGCAGGTCTGGGTCGATCAACGCCTGGCCTCACTCTGGTTTGGCTGGACGCTGCGTCCGTTGGGTTGGACGCTGCCTGCAGCTTGGGACGCACTGGCCGGCGACTACGAGACGACAGACGGCTGGATACGCCTGCATACCAATGCGCCGCACCATCGGCGAGCGGTGGAACAGGTGATGGGCCCGGCATCGGATAAAGGCACGCTGGCGGCGCGCGTGCTGAGCTGGAAAAAAAGTGAGCTGGAGCAGGCAGTAATCGAGGCCGGCGGCTGTGCGGCCCAAATGCGCTCGGCGGCCGCGTGGCGGCAACATATTCAGGGCAAGAGCGTGGCGCTCGAACCCTTGATCCACACCTCGCTGCAGCCGGAAGCGCCGCCGCCGGGCTGGGCGCTGCCCATCGCCCGGCCGCTGCACGGCGTGCGGGTGCTGGATCTGACGCGCATTCTCGCCGGACCGATCGCCACCCGTTTTCTCGCCGGTTTGGGTGCCGACGTGCTGCGCATCGATCCTTACGGTTGGGATGAGCCCGGCGTCGAGCACGAGGTGATGCTGGGCAAGCGCAGCGCGCGCCTCAACCTGACCAATGCGCACGATCGCCATACGTTTGAACATCTGTTGAGAAACACCGACGTGATCGTACATGGCTACCGTGCCGGCGCGTTGGAGAAGCTGGGCTATGGCGCGGAGGAAAGACGCGCGCTGGCGCCGGGCCTGATCGACGTCTGCCTGAATGCCTACGGCTGGAGCGGGCCGTGGCGCACCCGACGCGGTTTCGACAGCCTGGTACAGATGAGCTGCGGGTTGGCGGAGGCGGGCATGGTTTGGCGCAGCGCCAGTTTGCCGGTGCCGCTGCCGGTACAGGCTCTGGACCACGCCACCGGCTATTTGATGGCGGCGGCGGTGCTGACCGGCATGGCGCATCGCCTGAACCGCGGCACCGGCTACCACGCGCGGCTGTCGCTGGCGCGCACGGCGCAACTGCTGCTGGCACATCCCTATCCGGCGCATTATCGGCCGGAAGCACTGGCGCCAGCCGGCCCCGCCGACGAAAACCCGGAAACGGAACTGACTTACTGGGGCGCCGCGCAACGTCTGCACGCGCCATTAAGCCTGCAGGGCACGGCGTTGCAATGGTCGCTGCCGGCGACCACGCTCGGCACCTCGCAGCCGGAATGGCTGCGCCGTTAAGCCACCGCCAACTGTTGCTGCAGCCACTGCAGCAAACGTAGGACCGCCGGCGTTAGCCCGGCGGTCTGCGGCCATGCCAGATAAACGTCGTCATCGCTCAAGCGGCAGGGTTTGGCCAGCGCCACCAGCTTCCCCGCGTCGATCGCATCCTGTACCAGCAGCTGTTTGGCCAGCGCAATGCCGAACCCCTGCTCAGCCGCGCGAATCAGTAACCCGGCATCGTTGAACAACGCCTGTTGCCGCCCGCACAACGAGCGCCCCTGCGCCTCGAACCAATCGCGCCAGGGGCTGACGTCGTGTTCCAGCAACGGAATATCGCCGCCGTTTTCGAACGCCGCTCCCCACTGCCGCACCATGTCCGGTGAGGCGACCGGCAGCACGTCACCGGATGCGATGCGCTGCGCCTGCAGCCCCGTCCACTGACCGCTGCCGATGCGGATCGCCGCATCGAACCCGCGCAGCGACAGATCCTGCAGCGCCAGCGATGCATCGATATCCAGCGCAATATCGGCACAGGCTTCATGAAATGCCGGCAGACGGGGCAACAGCCAGTAATGGGCAAAAGACGGCAACACGCTAATACGCAGCGTCTGGCTTGCCGCCGCACGCCGAGCGCGGGCGACGCCCTGCTGCAGCGCCTGCAGCGCCGGCTCTACCGCCGCCAGCAACTCTCGCCCGGCGGCATTCAGGCGCACACCGCGCCCGCGCCGTTCAAACAGCGGATAACCGACCGCCTGCTCCAACAGCTGAATCTGCTGGCTGACTGCGCCATGCGTCAAATGCACCTGCTGCGCCGCGGCGCGCAAATTTTCCAACCTGGCGGCGATGGCGAAGGTCGGCAAGACATGCAGAGGGAGGCGTTCACTCATTCCTGGTTAACCATGCTATCCAAAAAGGTTATTTTTTATCGATTTTGGCCCGCAGGCAACTGTTCTATGTTTATGCCATCTATCCCTGATGCTTTCGGAGCCGCCATGCACCCACGTTTACAACAGGATCTTGCACAATTTCCGCAGATCCTCGACCACACCCGCCAGTTGGCGGAAGATTTTCTGGCCGGGCTGCGTGAGCGCTCGGTCTGCCCACCGCTCGCGCAACAGCAGCTGCAGCCGGATGACGATCGGCTTGCGGAAAACGGTGAAGGCGCCCTGGCGGCGCTGGATGCCTTCTGGCAACGTTATCAGGCAGGCATTTCCGCCAGCGCCGGCCCGCGTTATTTCGGCTTCGTCACCGGCGGTGCCACTCCAGCGGCGGTCGCGGCGGACTGGCTGGTTAGCGTGACAGACCAAAATAGCCAACTTAGCCATGATACGATCGCGGCGGCGATCGAGCTGGCCGCCGTGACGCAGTTGAAATCCCTGCTGGGCCTGCCGGAAGCGTTCAACGGCAGCCTGGTCAGCGGCGCCACCATGGCCAATTTCACCGGGCTGGCCATTGGCCGGCAGTGGCTGGGCCGGCAACAAGGTGTCGATATCGCCCAACAGGGGCTGGCGGCACTGGGGCCCATTCGGGTGCTGGCGGCCAATCCGCACTCCAGCAGCGTGAAGGCGCTCAGCATGCTCGGCATCGGCCGCGAGGCGCTGACGATCGTCGCCAGCCTGCCGGAGTCTGAAGCCATGGACATGACGGCGCTGGAGCGGCAGCTCGCCGCCGGGGAAGGCCGCCCCACGTTGGTGCTGGCCAGCGCCGGTACGGTCAACACCGTCGCCTTCGACGATCTGCCACGCCTGCTGGCGCTGCGGGAACGTTATCCGTTTTGGCTGCATGTCGATGCGGCCTTTGGGGGGGTGGCGGCCTGTTCGCCGCTGTATGCGCCGCGACTTGCGGGCTGGCAGCATGCGGACTCCATCACCGTCGATGCGCACAAGTGGCTGAACGTGCCGTATGACAGCGCGATCCAATTTACTCGCCATCTGGATCTGCAGATGCAGGTATTTCAGAACCATTCAGCCTATCTGGAAGCGCCGACGCCGCGGCCGGACAACTATCTGCATCTGACGCCGGAAAATTCGCGTCGCTTTCGCGCCCTGCCGCTCTGGCTGACGCTGAAAGCCTATGGCCGCAGCGGCATACGGGATATCGTCGAGCGCAACGTCCGATTGGCGCAGGCTCTGGGCGCAGCGCTGGCAGACGACGACGGTTTCCATCTGCTGGCGCCGGTGAATTTGAATGTGGTGTGCTTCGCGCTCAGTCATCCACAGGGGGAGAGCGAAGCGGCGCGCGATCGCTTTCTCGAACGCCTTAACCGGCATGGCGTGGTGCGTTGCACCCCTACGCGTTATAACGGCCAGCCGGGGATCCGCGCCGCGCTGGTCAACTGGATGACGGAGGAACGGGACATCAGCCTGGCGCTGGACTCGCTGCGCCATTGCCTGGTGGAGACGGCCTAAACGCCTGGCGCGTCACCCGAGCTGGAAGGCCTGCAAACGCCGTTTTTGCCGCCCGTCGCCGCCGATGTTATCCGGTGACAGCCAGGCGGCAAAGGCGGCGTGTCGCGCCGGCCATTCCGCGTCGATGATCGACAGCCAATCGGTGTCGCGCGTGCGTCCTTTGACGACGACCGCCTGGCGGAAAGTGCCTTCGTAACGGAAACCCAAGCGCTCGGCGGCCTGGCGCGAAGGCAAATTGAGGCTATCGCACTTCCATTCGCAACGCCGATAGCCAAGATCGTCAAACAGATGCCGCAGCATCAGGAAAATCGCCTCGCTGCCCAGCGCGCTGCGCCTCATCAGCGGCGACCAGTTGATGGTGCCCAGTTCGGCCACGCCGTTGGCGGGATCGATGCGCAAAAAAGCGCAGGTTCCCACGGCGCGCCCGTTCGCCTGATCGACCACCACCATCGTGTTTCTGTCAGCACTGGACGCTTGAGTCTGAAGATAACGCTGGAACTCCTCGCGGGTCTGCGGCCGCTCCCAAAACAGATAGGTCCAGTCACGGTCGTCCGCAGCAATTTGATAAGCCTGATAGAGCTCATCCCCCCAACGCTCAAGGCTTAATGGTTCAAGGCGGCAAAAACGCCCTTGCAGTAACCTGTGCCCAGGTATGCCTGCCGGTTGCCAATGATGGAGGGCATCGCCTATCGGCTGCCCATATTGATTCCGTCTCACCGCGACATCCTGTTTTTGAAAGGTGGAAAGGCAAGTTAAAACCAGCGAGAGCCAGAGACAACTCCGACCTCCCGCCGTCCCTTGCCGGTCGGGTCAAAAGGAAATAGTTTAGAGAAATCACTCAATCACCGTTACATATTCACAGAGATGATTTCAAATGAAATAAATATCCATATAACTCATTGTAAAATGGTGGTTTATGGCAACAATTAAGCTACACATTTCAGCCAGAACGTTAACTTTCTCTTGTTGCTTTGGCAAAAAAAAGAAGTGATTCTCATTATCGCACAAAAGAATAAAAAATTATCATGTTGATTTTTATTACAAAAAACAGAAAAACACACACAAGACACTTTTTGAACACTCAAAAAATGTACCCAAACGACTCAAAAAACCAACACATGAATTTTTTTTAAGACTTTTCCTAGCAAACTAAAATTTTGTTTCGTGACATGATGAGCAGAATCTCGGCAAGCAATGCTGGCAGGCGCAGGCGCCAAGCGCGGATCGAGCGCATCATGTCAAAGCTGAGCGAACAGCAAATCGCTCTGACTTAAGCCAAACTTATAGATTCATGTGATTAATAAGTTTAGTATGAAAATATCATTGAGTGCCGTCGTGTTTATTGATAGAACACTCGCTACACTGAATTATTGCTCCATTTTGCCTTTCGGCTTTTTAGGCTTTTTCTCATATTACCGCAGTAAAACGGATTTAAGTGGGGGTGCGATATGCCAACGATTATCATGGATTCATGTAGCTATACCAGACTGGGGTTAACCGACTATCTGACTTCGCATGGCGTGAAGAAGCGCCATATTAATGCCATCGAGGATATTGACAGCCTGCATGAAAAATGCAGCAAGTTGAATCCTAGCCTGGTGTTTATTAACGAGGACTGCTTCATCCACGAAGCAAACGCCACCGAGCGAATAAAACGGGTGATTTCACTGCACCCGGATACGTTATTCTTCATCTTCATGGCTATTACCAATGTACATTTCGACGATTATTTATATGTTCGCAAGAATGTCATCATATCGTCAAAATCCATCAAACCAGAAACGATGAATCAGTTACTTAGCCACTATCTCGAGAAAACGTCCCTACGGACGGAGAAATCCTCTCTGGACCAAACGCCGGTAACGCTGAGCCAGACCGAATCGAACATGCTACGCATGTGGATGTCCGGTCAAGGCACCATCCAGATATCAGACCAGATGCAAATAAAGGCCAAAACGGTCTCTTCCCACAAAGGAAACATCAAGCGGAAAATAAAGACGCACAACAAGCAGATCATTTACCACGTTGTTCGTTTGACCGATACGCTGACCAGTGGAATATTTGTCAATAGCCGTTAAACCTCAGAGAATGCCCCCACTCTGTTTTTTCGGCCGTTAAATATCCGATGATAATATCATCTGGATATCAGATGCTGGAACCACCAAAAGAATACCTGCTGCGTTATCCCCCGCTAACGCAACGGGTATTTTTTACCATTGATAAAAAAAATCTTACCGCAACGAAATAATCTCAAAATGGACAATTTCATTAGCAAATTAATGAGATTAGCCGACGTTACTGCCCGTGCTCGCGACAAGGCTCCACAAACGTGCCGTCATGGCTGTCGATTTCATTAAAAAACCATACGCCCGCCGGGTAATCCTCAAGAGAAACCAGATACATAGTCCCTTCGTTGAACACCTCTACGGCCAGAATGATACCTTCGCGCCGCGGGCCGCCATCTGTTTTTACCGTCACTCGATCGTTAACCTGCATACCGTTTCCCCATTATTTGCAATTGGCATCAGTGTATGACAAAACCCAGGGGGAAGGACACCGCCCCGCACCAATCCAGCCTCGCTCTCAGCGTAGCCGCCGCCCGGATTTTCACTTTCTTAACGGTTTGGCCGCAGAATCTTAAGCCGGCCTCGCGTAGCCTGTCTTCAGGCGTTTCCCCCCCAGAGAAGCGCTCGCAAATGAAGAAGTAACAAGGAACTTTTGCCCGCAGACTTGCGGGCTTTTTTTTGCGCACCGCCGAATTGCAGGCATAAAAAAACCCGCCGCGGCGGGTTTTTTTCAATCAGCGGTAGACGCCAATTAGATAGCGGTAACGTTAGCCGCAGATGGACCTTTCGCACCGTTCTCGATAGAGAACTGTACGTTCTGGCCTTCAGCCAGGGTCTTGAAGCCTTGATCCTGGATAGCAGAGAAGTGTACGAATACGTCTTTGCTGCCGTCTGCTGGGGTGATGAAACCAAAACCTTTAGCTTCGTTGAACCACTTCACTTGACCTTTGATCAGGTTAGACATGTCTATCTTCCTTCAATAATAAATGTAAGCCGCTATGGGCGATATAGCCGGTCATCAGTTACTTATGGAGGCACTGGAAAGGAAATTCGTCAGAGAAGGGCTATCCGGGATAACGCTTTTAATTTGAACTACTTTACTCAAAATGTCGTGCATAAATAGGTCTGTACCACAGGCCGGTAAGCATTAACTCACGAGCGGGCGGCAATAGCAACTCTTTTCGCCTCGTCGTGCCGTTTACCTCAGCTAAACGCACAGGATTTGACCCTGTTTGTCGACGCTATCGCCGCGCGTCTTCTCCTTACCGGCCAAGACAAATGATAGTAATTATCGTTACGCTGTTTTATAGTTGCACAAAGAAATCATTCAGGGAGATTCACCATGCCGAGATGGCTCACATTACCGGCCGCCAGCGTTACCGCCCTGCTGGCCTTTGCCGCTTGCAGCGCCCCGCTGGCCGCGCTGGAGCTGAATTATCAGCCCCCAGAGCCTGGCATTGCCCCGCCCCCAAAACCGGTGGCTCCGCCGGGGCCGGCCCCCAAGGCGGCGAAACCGCCGATTACCTGGGCAGAGGCACGCGACAAGAACGGTTTTCGCGTCGATATCGAATGCGATCATCCAGGCTGCAGCAAGCCGCGCGCCAAACCTTATCCCGCCTATGAAGGCCCGGTGAAGAAAACCGATCGCCGCCGCCAATCCGATCCTTACTCCACCAATCAGGATCCCGATTACAACATTCAGTTGGGCTATGAGTGGTAGCGGCGCTTTCGGAGTAATACCTATATCAGCCGCCCTCGCCGCTGCATAAAATAGCGCCAGTTCACCACTCCTCCTGGTGTTGAACACAACAAGCTGTGTTGCAAATCTTTATGCGCCTCCCTATAGGCGCTTTTTTTTTTGCTCCTCCCTCATGCCCGTTTCCCGATTACAGATTGCTCTCATTGCCCCGTAAAGTGATGAATGTCACAAATACGCCTCCTTGCCATTCTTATTCGGAGGTGATGTTCATGGCCACAGGATCCCTTGCCCTCTTGGCTGCCTTGGCCGGCATTGCGGGCTATTCGCTCTATAAACACTTCAAATCTCAGAAGAAAAGTACATTCGTTCGCCCGCACGATCGGTAATCGATAACGTGTTTACACCGCGAAGGCGCGGCACGCCGCACGCCGCGCCTTCGTGGACCGTCATGTTTTCATCACAAAATTGTCACAATATGGCCATATGATGATTCGCGATTATCCGCTCTGGCTTAACACCAAGGATTTCGCCCATGACCATAATTAAAGCTGCAAACCATCAGGAAGCAGAAAAGCTCATCCGCGCCGGCACAGCCAAGAAAATCGAACTGGCCTACGATATCGGCAGCGATGACTTCTTCCAGCTTGCCAGCCTGTGGTGCGATAAAGGCGCCAAGATCTCCAAAGGGAAAGAACACTTTATCGTCTCGTTAAAAGGGTTCCGCATCCCCCCTAACGATTGATATCCAGCCGCCCATCGCGGCGGCGTCCTCCCTTCCTCGCAAAACCGCTCTATTCGACCACGCGCACCTCATTCGATTTCGCTAAGCTAACAGCAGACTTTATTGCGGGCGTTCCGCCTGGATAACCACGTCCGCCACGATGAGGAGAATGAGCATGTCAACAAATGCAGCGCAGCCCGGCACGATGAAAGCCATTGAGATCAGCCAACCGGGTGCTCCCGAGGTTCTGGTCGTCACCGAACGCCCGGTGCCCGTCCCGCAAGCGGGCGAACTCCTGGTGAAAATCGCCGCCGCCGGCGTTAACCGCCCCGACGTGCTGCAGCGTCAGGGGAACTATGCGCCACCGCCCGGCGCTTCGGATATCCCCGGCCTGGAAATCGCCGGCGAAGTCGTCGCCATCGGTGAAGGCGTGGCCCACTTCGCGCTCGGCGATCGGGTTTGCGCCCTCATCGCCGGCGGCGGCTATGCCGAATACTGCACCGTGCATGAAAGCAATGCGCTGCCGGTGCCGGCAGGCCTGAGCCTGACCGAGGCCGCCGCGCTGCCGGAAACCTTCTTTACCGTCTGGGTCAACGTGTTCCAGCGTGGCCACCTCAAAGCCGGCGAAACCGTGTTGATCCACGGTGGCACCTCTGGCATCGGCACGGTCGCCACCATGCTGGCAAAAGCCTTCTGCGCGCAGGTGATCACCACCGTTGGCTCCGAAGAGAAGCGCCAGGCCAGCCTGGCGCTGGGCGCCGACGTAGCGATTAACTACCGCAGCGAAGATTTTGTCGCACGCACCAAAGACGTCACCGACGGCAAAGGCGCCGACGTGATCGTCGATCTGATCGCCGGCGACTATGTGGCCAAGAACTATCAGGCCGCGGCGATGGAAGGCCGCATCGTACAAATCGGCACGCAAAATGGCGTGGTAAAAGAGCTCAATCTGATGCCGCTGCTGTTGAAACGCCTGACCCATACCGGTTCAACGCTGCGCTCGCGCAGCGTCGCGGACAAAGCGCAGATTGCCGCCGATCTGCACGAGAAGGTTTGGCCGCTGCTGGAGCGCGGCGTCCTGAAGCCGCAAATTTTTAAAACCTTCCCGCTCGAACAGGCCGCCGCCGCGCATGCGCTGATGGAGTCCAGCGAGCACATCGGCAAGATCATGTTGACGTTCTGAAACCGTTCCCCGCAGCCTGCGCTGCGGGGAAACCGATGCCGCGCTCAGGGAATGATGCCGCGGCGGCGGAACTCATCGAACAGCGAGAAAAACATGGCTTCGGTTTCGACAAACTGATGGAAACCGAAACGCCGCGCCTTGCTGCCGTCCGCGAACATGTCATAGTCCCAGGAAAAGACGAAGTCGGCGAAACGCCAGCCGGCCACCGCGCGATAGTCCGGTTCGGTCAATTGGTGCCGTTGCACAAGCTCTCGCCACAGCATCGCTTTGTCCGCCATCATGCTCTCCAACGGCATCGGCAGCGGCGGCGCGCATTCCAGCCCGAAGTAAGCGGCGATTTTTGGCCACATCTCGCTCCAGCGAAACAGATCGCCATTGTTGATATTAAAGGCCTGATTGGCCGCCGCCGGTTCGGTCGCCGCCCACAGCGTGGCGCGCGCCAACAGCCCGGCATCGGTCATTTCCAGCAGGCTGTGGTAAGCGCCCGGTTTGCCGGGGAAACGCAACGGCAGCCCAAGCGCTTTACTGACCGACGCGTAAACCGCGATGCTTAACGCCAGGTTCATCGGATTGCCGAGCGAGAAGCCCCCCACCACGCTCGGGCGAATGGCGCTCCAGTGCCAACGTTTGCCGGCCTGACGCTGCGCCAGATACTGCTGTTGCGCCACGTTAAACTCCGGCGGCATATGCCCGGCGTCGCTTTCACGCGCCGGCGTTTTAAACGGCCCCAAATGAGCGCCATATACCTTATAGCCCTGCATCAGGCTGATATGTTCCAACGCCGGCGCGATCGGCTCCAGCCCCTCGACGACGTTTTGCAACATCTGCAGATTGGGCGCCACCAGGCCAGCCCAATCCGGCGCATCCTGATAGGCGGCATAGAAAACGTGGCTAACCGTGCTCAGCGGCCGCAGCGCGTCGCGCGTCGCCGCCGCATCCAGCAGATCCACCTTTAGGTCGCGCACCCCAGGCGCCGGTTGCCCACCCCGGCGCGAGACGCCCACCACGGGCCAGCCCTGGCCGGTCAGTTCCTCAATCAAACGGCGCCCTATCACGCCATTGGCGCCGATCACTAACGCCTGTCGCTTTGCATTCATCTTGTCACTCCTCGGGTTGTCGAGGCCCTGAGTGTTATTGATTAGCGACCCTTGCGGTAGACGAGACTTTCCACTAACACTAATAAGAAATATTTATAGGCAAAATCGCTATGGATAAGCTGAACGCAATGAAAACCTTTGTGCGGGTGGCGGAGCTGGGCAGCCTGTCGGCCGCCGCTCGCGATCTGCGTTTGACGCAGCCGGCGGTCAGTCAACAAATCGCCGGCCTGGAGCAGCAACTGGGGGCCCAACTGCTGTTTCGCAGCACCCGGGCGGTCACCCTGACCGATGCCGGCAATGATTACTACTTGCGCCTCAAGCCGATTCTGGCGGCAGTCGACGAAGCGGAAGAAGCATTGCACGGCCAGCGCCACCGGCTGCAGGGCAACCTGCGCATTCACGCACCGACCGGATTCGGGCAACGCCACGTCACGCCGCTGGCCATCGCATTCCAACAGCACCATCCGGATCTCACCATTGAGCTGCTGCTGGACGATCGCCGCGCCGACGTGGTAGGTGAAGGCATCGACGTGGCGCTACGCTTCGGCGAGCTGCACGCACCCGGCATGGTGGCGAAACGGCTGGGTGAACTGCAACGCCTGCTGGTGGCGGCACCGGAGTATCTGGCAAAGCATGGCGTTCCACGCTCGCCGGCGGAGCTGGCAAAACATGCGCACATTCGCTATAGCGGATTGAACGACGGCGATATGCTCACCCTGATCGGCCCGCACGGCCCCGAGATAGTGGCGCTGCGGCCCACCTTCCGCGCCAACAATACGCTATCGCTGCTGACGGCCATCGAGGCGGGGCTTGGTATCGGCGGCGCTCAGCGGCCGATGATCGGGGAGCAGCTGGCGACAGGGGCGCTGGTGCCCGTATTGCCGGAATACCGCTATCCGCCCATGGCGCTGCACGCGGTCTATCCCGCATTACGATTTATTCCGGAGAAAGTGCGCGCCTGGGTGGCGCATCTGCAACAGGCGTTGACGGCGATCGAGGGAATTAGCGGAGTGAATGCCCCCGGCCAGACGCCGGGAGCATAAGCCTTATTTGAACAGTTTGCCGACCATGTCGCCCAGTTCGTTGCTGTCTTGCTGCACTTCGCCATTTGGCGAAGCGGCATCCGCGACCGTTGGCAAGAACTGTGCAATGGTGCTGGAGGCCTGGGCCGGATCAACACCCAGTTTTTCAGCCAGTTGATTGATCGCGTCACTACCCAGCGCCTGCTGTACGTGATCGCCGGTAATTGGCTGGTTTTCACCATTGCCGAGCCAGGAACCGACGATATCGCCGAACTGCCCCTGGCGGAACTTGTCCAAAATGGCCTGCAGGCCACCTTGTTGCTCAACCCATTGCATAATGGCGATGTAATCGATGCCTTTACCGTTGGCGCCGCCGCCCAGAATGTTACCCAATACGCTATCGAACAGACCCATGATATTCCCCTTTCAGCCGGTGCGGCCCGCGCCGCACAGGCGGATTGATTTCACGAAAAAGGGCCGCCGCGGCGACCCTGTTGAGCAACGGCTGCTTAGCCTTTGATCTTCCTGTAGACAAAAAGCACCACCAGGGCACCGATTACCGCCACCACAAAGCTGCCCAGGTTAAAACCGTCAACGCGACCCATACCGAAGAAGGTGCTGATATAGCCGCCGACCACGGCGCCCACGACCCCCAGTACTACGGTCATAATAAACCCGCCGCCGTCTTTGCCCGGCATAATCCATTTGGCCAGGATACCGGCGATTAAACCAAAAATGATCCAGGAAATGATGCCCATTTTTACTCTCCCTATTACCTTTTGCCTAACAGAAATCCTATTACCAGGCCCACGACGGCGCCGGCGCCTATCCCCGCCCAAGGATTATCCTTGATGCAGGCACATGATTGCTCGAGCGCTGCTTTTACGCCGCTGCGCACTTCGCAGGCGGTGGTTTTCACGTAGTCGCTCGGTTGCTCAACACCGTTTAGATCGTCATTTTCATATGACATATCAAATCCTTACAGACCAACCCTCTGAGAATTGCGTCACATGTTTCACGCCCGGCACCGCCCGTCCCGCGATCTTGCTCCGGGCAATCTGCCCGCTGCCGCTCAATGCAGGGCGTACGGCGACAAACGCACAACTTCACACTATGACTATAGTAAAAAATCAGCGGTTTACCCATTTCCGTCCGTCTGAATTTCACCGTACAAAAAACGATCTAATTTCATCCTGCTGTCATCTAGATAGATTAAACTTTAAACAAATCTCCGGGAGGAAACGCCCATGTTCAATGCCCCGTTCGTCCTGATTCTCGCACTGCTGTACGCGCTGGCCGCCGTTTGGGACGGTTCCGCCGCGTTACTGTTTCTCTAAGGTTACATAGCGGTTGTCACTTTTGCGATGCGCTTAATTGTGTCTGTATTTTTCAATGATGCCAGCCGGTTGAAATAGCGGTAAATATCCTTCATTCCCTCGGTAAAAATCCTATTTCGCTCCGTTTTCCGTCCGTTATTAAATAAAGCATAAAAAAAAAGCATTAATGGAAAACCCTATTTAGCACAAAATGTTCTATCATTCGCCCTATAACAATTTGGGTTAAGGCCCCATTGGGAAAGAAAAGGAAGAACAGGAAAAATGCTTTCAAACCAACGCTTTGAGCGCGAATTCTTGCGCCCTCGTTATTGGTTGCTGTGGATAGGGCTGGGAATGCTCTATCTCTTGGTGTTACTGCCCTACCCGCTCATATATCGGCTTGGACACGGCCTCGGCAGAATAGCCATGCGTCTGATGAAACGCCGGGTAAAAATAGCGCGCCGCAATTTAGCACTCTGCTTCCCCGCAATGCCCGCCGCCGAGCGCGAGGCGCTGGTCGTCAAAAATTTTGAGTCCGTCGGCATGGGCCTGTTCGAAGTCGGCATGGCCTGGTTCTGGCCCGACTGGCGCATCGCCCGCTGGTTCAAGGTGAGCGGCATGGAAAACATGCAGCTGGCGCGTCAGGACGGGAAAGGCGTTTTGCTGATCGGTCTGCATTTCCTGACGCTGGAACTGGGCGCGCGCATTTTCGGCATGCAAAACCCCGGCATCGGCGTACATCGCCCGCACAACAACAAGCTGATGGAGTGGATACAGACCCGCGGCCGGTTGCGCTCGAATAAATTCATGCTCGATCGTAAGGATATCAAAGGCATGATCCGCAACCTGAAACAGGGTGAAATCCTGTGGTACGCGCCGGATCACGATTACGGCCCGCAAAGCAGCGTGTTCGCGCCGTTCTTCGCCGTGGAAAACGCCGCCACAACGACCGGCACTTTCATCCTGGCGCGCATGGGGCGGCCGTCGATCGTGCCTTTCGTACCGCGCCGTCTGTCGCATGCGCAGGGCTATGAGCTGATCGTACAGCCACCGCTGAAGGACTTCCCGCTGGATGATGAAACGCGCGCAGCGGCCTTGATGAACCGCGTGGTGGAAGAGCAGGTGCTGCTGGCGCCCGATCAGTACATGTGGTTGCACCGCCGCTTTAAAACCCGCCCACCCGGTGAACCTTCGCTGTATTAACGCCCTCACGCCTTCGCCCGTCACACCGCTGGCGAAGGCGTGCTCGCCTCGCACAAGCATTCCTCGCCAAGGGAACTACACTAATAAGTCACCGACGGCAATCATTGCCGCCAGCAACCATTTCTTCCTGCCCGCGGGCCGGTCGTTGCCTGTCGGGCCACAACCGAGGTCAATGTCATGCTGATACAACCCTATCTGTTTTTCAGCGGTAACTGTGAGCAAGCGATTAACTTCTACGTGCAGCAGTTGAATGCCAAAATTGAAATGGTCATGCGCTACAAAGACATGCCAGAAGAAGCCCGCCAAGGTGGGCCGCAGGACGTCAACCCGGAGGCAATCATGCATGCACGCCTGCTGATCGGCGACGGCGTGCTGATGGCCTCCGACGGCTGTCCGCAGGATGACAGCGGCGGCGCTTCCCATAAAGGCTTCTCGCTGTCGCTGAACCCCAGCGATGCGGAGCAAGGGCGCAAGCTGTTCGATAATCTGGCGCAGGGCGGCCAGGTGACGATGCCTTACCAAGCCACCTTTTGGGCCAAAGGCTTCGGCATGCTGACCGATAAATTCGGCGTCAACTGGATGATCAACGTCGAATAACCCGTCATGGCGCCGCTAGCTATAGCGGTGCCAGTCATACGCCGCCTTGGCGAACAGCACGAACAGCAGAGTCAACAGCACCAATCCCAACCGCCAATAGGGCGATCGGCGCCGCCGCCAGGCGATGTACATCATCACCGCCAGCGCCCCCAGCGTGAGGGGGTAATACACCGCCAGCGTCAGTAAAGCGATAATGATGTAATCCGACATTGACTCTTTACTCCGTAGTCTTCACACCGCCGCAGAGGCAGATTGCGGCATGCCTTTCTCCGTATCGCCTCGTTAAGGGCTAGAGGTCTGGCGCATTTATGCATAAAATATAGGATTGCTCTTAACTCAAATTGAATAGTAATCAAACCACAAGGGTGACATGACTCAGCAGCAACCCATACAGGATGCCGTGCCACCGCGCAGCGTTAAAAGCTCTCCATTATTATTTCAGGCCGGCGTGTTTGTCATCATCGTTGCCGCCACGCTAGTCCTTTTCAACAGCTGGCAAATCTGGAGCGGGCACCAACGCGATCTGCGCAGCGCCGAACATGAATCCGCCAACCTCGCCCGATCGCTGGCGCAGCACGCCGACGATACCTTCATGCAGGTGGACGGTAATCTGCTCGATCTGACCGAACGCATCCAGACCGATGGGCTGGGCTCATCGCAGCTAACGCGACTGCAGCGGGTGATGCAGACGCAGGTCGGCAATCTGCCGCAGCTGCATGGGCTATTTATCTACGATGCGCGCGGCCGCTGGATGGCGACCTCCTCGGGCAAGTTCATCAAGAACGCCAACAACGCCGACCGCGATTACTTCAAATACCATCAAAACCGCGACGGCGGCGGTCTGTACATCGGCAAGGTGATCCGCAGCCGCACCACCGGCGATCTGATCATCCCCGTTTCGCGGCGTTTCAACAACCCGGACGGCAGCTTTGGCGGCGTGGTGCTGGCGACGCTGTACGTCGATTATTTCCGCCAGTTTTACGACAGTTTCGCCCTCAACACCGACGCCTCGTTGAACCTGCTGCTGGCGGACGGCACCATCCTTTACCGCCGTCCTTACTCGGCGGCCTCGATCGGTAAAAACATCGCCAAGGGCGTGCTGTTCAGTGAGATTTTGCCGCATTCGGAGTTCGGCAACGCCACCATCACTTCGTTGTACGACAAAGTGGAGCGCATCTACGGCTATTCGCGGGTCAATCGTTTTCCGCTGGTGATCGCCGCCGGACTGTCGAAACACGACGCCTTAGCGGACTGGCGCACCGACGCCGGCCTGTTCGCCGCCGGCGGCCTCTCTCTGCTGGCGATCCTGCTGGCGATGGGTATGGTGCTGCTGCGGCAAATCAAGCACAGCATGCAAACCGAAGCCGAGCTGATGCGCACTCGCGATCAGCTGACCAGCATCAACCAGATGCTCGAAGAGCTGGCGCTGCTGGATGGCCTGACTGGCCTGGCCAACCGCCGCCAGTTTGATATCGCGCTA
The DNA here is from genome assembly GCF_052168715.1 of Serratia sp. CY44782. NCBI lineage: Bacteria > Pseudomonadati > Pseudomonadota > Gammaproteobacteria > Enterobacterales > Yersiniaceae > Serratia > Serratia sp. CY44782. Next base: position 475,356 of record NZ_JBJNME010000001.1, on the reverse strand, counting down.
AAAAACGAGCTGGCGCGGGCTTCACGCAACTACCGCAGCGTGGCGCTGCTGATGCTGGATATCGACTACTTCAAACAGTACAACGACAGTTATGGCCACGTCGCCGGCGATCAGTGCCTGCAGCAGATTGGCCAAACGCTGAAAGGGTTGGCCTGCCGCAGCAACGACATTCTGGCGCGCTACGGCGGCGAAGAGATGGGCATTATCCTGCCGGATACCGACGTGCAGGGCGCGCTGATTTTCGCCGAACGCGTCATCAATGCGGTGCGCGATCTGAAGATCCCGCATCAGGGCAACCCGCACGGCATCGTTACCATCAGCATCGGCATCTGCGCCAAAGTGCCACATATGTACAACGATACGCCAATCAGCTTTATCAATGAGGCGGACAGCGCGCTGTACCAGGCCAAGAAAAAGGGTAAAAACTGCATTTACGGCGCTTAAGCAATCATCGGGTCACCAAAATTTGGCGGCCCGATTTATTAACCCGGCAAAAATGAAATAGTTTCCCTCCGCAACATTATTTCACCGACTCGCCCCGCTCTCTGAATGAAATAACGCCAATAAATAAGCAGGATATTTATTTCCAATATAATTCAATAAGATAAAAAATACGCTATTCAACAACCCATTCGTGCCATTTTTGATTATTCGTGCCTACACCAGGCCTCGTTTAGCCCCCGTTTACTTTTTATTGGCGTTGCCGGTGATACTCTTATCAGGACTATTCTATATATCAGGAAGCCATCGCACGCTTCGGCGCACTGCGCCCTGCTGATACACCCATAATAGAACCCGCAAATTTCACGTTGCAATTGGGCGACCGGCGCAAAACTTCTGGCGCCGCTCCAGCCAGCCACTGCGCAAACCAGTGCAGCCAACCACGCGGCAACCTGAAAGGCGGGAATAAAGCGATATAGATTTGCGAGGAGATCTCATGCCTACTGGCGATATTACGCGTGAACAGGCCGTTCTGACGCTACCGTTGCAACAATGGGCGGCAGCGGAAGCATCCAGCGCGGTCAGCGAACTGGAGCAGGGCAAAGTGCTGTTTCTACCTGAGTTGGCCTTCCACCTGTCTGAGCAGGAAATGCCACTGCTGGATCCGGCGTTGGTCGATCCGAAGCGCAAGAACATCAGCTATCAGCCATTGTCCGGCAAGCTGACCGGCGTCGCCGTCGCGGAGCGTCAGCAGCAGGTTCAGCAACTGCTGGAGCGCTATTACCAATCCTGCCGCCAGCTGATCGCCGGGCTGTTGCCCGAGTATCAGGAGGCGCTGCATCACCCAACCGGCAGCCTGCGTTTGCATCCGGTTTCCGCCTGGCGGGCGGCCAGTTCCTGGCGCAAAGACGACAGCCGGCTGCACGTCGACGCTTTCCCATCGCGCCCGAATTACGGCGAACGCATTCTGCGTATTTTCACCAATATCAATCCGCACGGTGAACATCGCCAATGGCGCGTCGGTGAACCTTTCCCTGAGCTGGCGGAACGCTTTATGCCGCGTCTGGCTCGCTATTCGGCATTAAGCAGCTGGCTGCAGCATCAAGTGCGCATCACCAAAACCCGCCGCAGCCATTATGACCACCTTATGCTGCAGTTGCATGACGCCATGAAGGCCGACGGCGATTATCAGCAGCGTGGCCCACAGCTGGCGCTGGCGTTCCCACCGGGCAGCAGCTGGATTTGCTTCTCGGATCAAACGCCGCACGCCGCGATGGGCGGCCAGTTCATGCTGGAACAGACCTTCCTGCTGCCGGTGAATAAAATGCAGGATCCCCAGCGTTCACCGCTGAAGGTGTTGGAAAAGCTGCGCGGCCAGCCGTTGATCTGACTGATTTGCCGCCGTCGGCGTTACCGGCGGCGGCAAACGCGCATCACGCCTCGAAATCCCCCTGTTGGCGCGCCACCAGCGTCAGAATGCTGTATAGCGCCACCGGCTGCTGCTCCTGATTCAACACCTGCACATCCCACACCACCACGCCGTGCGGACGATCTTCGGCGGTTTTCTGCGGCTTGCGGATTTTCTTTTTGCAGGTCAACCGCACCTGAATGGTGTCGCCGATTTTCACCGGTTCGATAAAGCGCAGATTTTCCATGCCGTAGTTGGCGATCACCGGCCCGACGGCGGCGTCGACAAATAGCCCGGCCGCGGCGGACACCACAAAGTAACCGTGCGCCACCCGCTCACCGAACAGCGAATCGGCGGCGCCGATCTTGTCCATGTGCGCGTAGAAATGGTCGCCGCTCAGGCAGGCGAAGTTGACGATGTCCGCTTCGGTCACGGTGCGCCGCGCGGTCAACAGGCTGTCGCCCAGCTGCAGCTGCTCGAAGTATTTCCGGAACGGATGCACCGGATGCTCTGCGACCGGCGCGCCGCGCACCCATTCGCCGCCAATGGCCGCCAGCATTGCCGGGCTGCCCTGGATCGCCGTGCGCTGCATATAGTGCTTCACCGCACGCAATCCGCCCAGCTCTTCACCGCCGCCGGCGCGCCCCGGGCCGCCGTGCACCAGCATCGGCAACGGCGAACCGTGGCCGGTGGACTCCACCGCCGCCTGCTCATCCAAAATCAACATGCGGCCGTGGGCGCAGGCCGCCGCGCGAATGAAGCGCTTGGCCAATGCCGGATCGGCGGTCACCAGCGATCCTGCCAGACTGCCCTGCCCCAGCAACGCCAACGCGATCGCCTGCTCGGTATCCGCATACGGCATCAGCGTCGCCACGGGCCCGAAGGCCTCAGTGCCGTGTACCGCCTGATGGGTGAACGGATCGGCGCAATACAGCAGGGTCGGCGGATAAAACGCCCCGCCGCGCGCACTGTCGCCCAGTACCTCCAGCTTATCCAGCGCCGCACCGCACAATGGCTCGCAGCCGTTGCGCAGCAGGAACTCCACCTTGCTTTGCACATCATCACACTGCTCGTGGCTGACCAACGCCCCCATGCGCACCTGCTCCAGCTGTGGGTCCCCCACCGTCACCCCCGCCAGGCGCTGCAACAAGGCCTGACGCACCGCCGCCACCTGCGCCGCCGGCACGATGATGCGGCGGATCGCGGTGCATTTCTGCCCCGCCTTGGCGGTCATTTCACGGCACACTTCTTTGATAAACAGCGCAAACTCCGGCATCTCCGGCGTCACGTCTTCCGCCAGTACGCAACAGTTGAGCGAATCCGCCTCCATGGTGAACGCGATCGACTTTTCCAACAGGCGCGGGTGTGCCCGCAGCCGCTGCCCGGTCTGCGCCGAGCCGGTAAAGGTCACCGCATCCTGGTAATCCAGGTGGGCAAACATGTCGCCGACGCCGCCGCAAACCAATTGCAACGCCCCTTCCGGCACCAGCCCGCTGTCGACGATCAGCCGGACCATCGCCTGCGTCAGCTGCGCGGTGGCGGTGGCCGGCTTGATGATGGCCGGCATGCCCGCCAGCCAGGTCGGCGCCAGTTTTTCCAGCATGCCCCAGCACGGGAAGTTGAAGGCGTTGATGTGCAGCGCCACGCCGGGACGCGAGGTCAGCACGTGGCGGGCGGCGAACTGCGCCTGTTTCGACAATGGGATCAGCTCGTCTTCCGGCCACAGGGTATCATCCGGCAGATCGCGACCGGCCATGCCGGCATAGGCGAACAGCGTGGCGATGCCGCCCTCAATATCAACCCAGCCGTCGCTGCGCGTCGCACCGGTTTGGTAGGAAATCTGATACAGCGCCTCTTTGTGCGCCAGCAGGTGTTTCGCCACCGCTTTCAACATCTGAGCACGCTGCTGGAACGTCATGTTCGCCAGCGCCGGGCCGCCGTGGCTGCGCGCATAGCTCAGGCTCGCCGCCAACGGCAGGCCGTCGGAGCAGACCTGGTACAGCGCCTCGCCGGTCACGGCGTGGCGGATCTCGCGCCCCTCTCCCTGCCCGTATGCCCAGGCGCCAGAAAGATAACTGTGTAACTGCTGCATGTGCCCTCCGAAATTCATAAATTTTCACCATATAGCTTAATTACGTATCACATAAATGCCAGCCCGCGCCAAACCAAATTTTAACAAAAAGAAAACAAAAGGCGCTTTCAGGGCATTTAACCTGCTATAAACAAGGAATTAATCACTTTATTTATCAAATAAAATCAACAAAATAACAAATCACCTTGTGAGTAACCTCGCAAAACCACATGAATTACGTTTGATCTTTTTGTTATCAGTTTGTAGCCTTATGGTTAGTTAAAGTGATTCACATTTTTACCATTTATGTGAAAAATACGAATCATCAAGAGGCAAGTATGATAACTGAAGCACAGTATCAGCAGCATTTCGACGACAAGATCGCGGCGGACATCGCCATTGAGGCCAAAGACTGGATGCCGGACGCCTACCGTCAGAACCTGATTCGGCAGATTGGCCAACACGCCCACTCGGAAGTCATCGGCATGCTGCCGGAAGCCAACTGGCTGACGCGCGCCCCCACGCTGCGCCGCAAGGCGGTGCTGCTGGCCAAGGTGCAGGATGAAGCCGGCCACGGTCTGTACCTCTACAGCGCCGCCGAGACCCTCGGCTGTTCGCGCCAGGACATCTACCAAAAGATGCTCGACGGCAAGATGAAGTACTCCTCTATCTTCAATTACCCCACGCTCAACTGGGCGGATATCGGCGTGATCGGCTGGCTGGTCGATGGCGCCGCCATCGTCAACCAGGTGGCCCTGTGCCGCGCGTCCTACGGCCCCTATGCGCGGGCAATGGTGAAAATCTGCAAAGAGGAAAGCTTCCACCAGCGCCAGGGCTACGAGGCGGTGATGGCGATGGCCAACGGCAGCGACACGCAGCGCGCCATGTTGCAGGACGCTATCGATCGCTTCTGGTGGCCGGTGCTGATGATGTTTGGCCCGAGCGACGCTGACTCCCCCCACAGCGCCCAGAGCATGGCGTGGAAAATCAAACGCCACAGCAACGATGAGCTGCGGCAGAAATTCGTCGACAACACCGTGCCACAGCTTGAGGCGCTGGGCATGACGGCGCCGGACCCGAGCCTTACCTGGGACGAGGCCGCGGGCCACTATCGCTTCGGCGAGATCGACTGGAGCGAGCTGCATGAGGTGATCAAAGGGCGCGGCCAATGCAACCACGAACGCCTGCAGGCCAAACGCCGCGCCTGGGAAGACGGCGCCTGGGTACGCGACGGCGCCATGGCCCACGCCGCGAAAAACGCCGCCTCCGCCGCATAGCCAACATAAGGAAACGAGATCATGAGCCACGTTGAATGGCCGCTGTATGAAGTGTTTATCCGCAGCAAACAAGGGCTGGCGCATCGCCACGTCGGCAGCCTGCACGCCGCCGACGACCAAATGGCGTTGGAAAATGCCCGCGACGCCTATACGCGCCGCAACGAAGGCTGCTCGATCTGGGTGGTGCAGTCGCGCCACCTGATCGCCTCGCAGCCGGAAGATCGCGGCGCGTTCTTCGATCCGTCCGAAGACAAGATCTACCGTCATCCGACGTTTTACACCATTCCCGACGGCATCAAGAACATGTAGAGGCGACCATGACGGTTAACGATCCGCGCATCAGCTATTTGCTCCGCCAGGGCGACACGCCTCTGATCCTCGCCCAGCGCCTGTGCGCCTGGTGCGGCCACGCGCCCGAGCTGGAAATCGATCTGGCGTTGGCCAACATCGGGCTCGATCTGCTCGGCCAGGCGCGCAACTTTCTGGGTTACGCCGCCGAACTGGCCGGCCCGCCCTGCAGCGAAGACAGCCTGGCTTTCGGCCGCGACGAGCGCCAGTTTCATAACCTGCTGTTGGCGGAGCAGCCGAACGGCGGTTTCAACGACACGCTGGTGCGTCAGTTCCTGCTTGATGCCTACCACGTACAGCTGCACCAGGCGCTGAGCCTCAGCCGCGATGCGCAGATCGCCGCCATCGCCGCCAAGTCATTGAAGGAGGCCGATTATCACCTGCGCTTCAGCCACGGCTGGATGATCCGCCTGGGCGACGGCAACGACGTCAGCCACCGCAAGATCCAGCAATCGCTGGATAACCTGTGGCGGTTCACCGCCGAGCTGTTCCACGCCGACGCGCTGGAGCTGGAGCTGGCGGAACAAGGCATCGCCGTCGATCCGCGCGAACTGCAGGCCCCCTGGCAAGCGCAGGTGGAAGAGACGCTGCGCCAGGCGACGCTGGCGCTGCCTGCCGAGCAGGCGTTCCGGCACGGCGGCAAGCAAGGCCGGCACAGCGAACACCTCGGCCCGCTGCTGGCGGAAATGCAGTTCCTGCAGCGCGCCTATCCAAACGGTCAATGGTAGGAGGCCACGATGAACGTCACCCGTTTGCAACCCGCCGAAATCCCGCAGATTTGGCATTGCCTGCAGCAGATCAGCGATCCCGAGCTGCCGGTGCTGTCGATCACCGATTTGGGCATGGTGCGCGACGTGGCGCGCGACGGCGCGGGCTGGCGCGTGACCTTCACCCCGACGTACTCCGGCTGCCCGGCCACCGAATTTCTGCTCAACGCCATCGAGCAGCGGCTGGCGGCCGCCGGCTTCAGCCCGGTGCAGGTGGACATTCGCCTCAGCCCGGCCTGGACCACTGACTGGATGAACGCCGACGCCCGCGAGCGGCTGCGGCAATACGGCGTAGCGCCCCCGCAGGGGCACACCTGCGATCGGCCGCACGCCCACGGCCCGGTAGCCTGCCCGCGCTGCGGCAGCACCCACAGCGAGAAGATCAGCGAGTTCGGCTCCACCGCCTGTAAAGCGCTGTACCGCTGCTGCGACTGCCGGGAACCGTTCGATTATTTCAAATGCATATAGGAGCGCTGACACCATGACGGTCTTTCATCGCCTGAACGTTGCCGCCATCGAGCGCGAAACGCCGGACGCCGTAGCCATCACCCTGCGGGTGCCCGAAGAGCTGCAAAACCAATACCGCTATACCCCCGGCCAGCACCTGACGCTCAAGGCGTTGGTCAATGGCGAAGAGCTGCGGCGTTGCTACTCCATCTGCAGTTCGCCGCAGGAAGGCCTGCTGCAGATCGGCGTGAAGGCGATTGACCAGGGGCGCTTCTCCGGCTTCGTCAACCGCATGCTGAAGGTCGGCGATGCGCTGGAGGTGATGGTGCCTCAGGGGCGCTTCGGCTACCAGCCGCAGGCAGAGCGCCACGGCAACTACCTGGCGATCGCCGCCGGCTCCGGCATCACGCCGATGCTGTCGATCATCAAGGCGACGCTGCTGCTCGAACCGGGCAGCAGCTTCACCCTGATCTACGGCAACCGCAACAGCCGTACGATGATGTTCAAAGAGGCGCTGTCGGATCTGAAAAACCGCTACCCACAGCGTTTCCAGCAGCTGTATCTGTTCAGCCAGGAAAGTCTCGACAGCCCGCTGCTCAGCGGCCGCATCGACCGTGAACGCCTGACGGCGATTGGCGGCGCGCTGCTGGATTTCCGCGACTATGACCACGCCTTTATCTGCGGGCCGGAATCGATGATGGACGACGCGCAAACCGTGCTGGAACAGGCCGGCATCCCGGCCAACCACATCCACAGTGAGCGCTTCAACACCAGCGGCCTGGCCGCCCGCCCGCGAAGCAGCGGCGATCGCAACGCCACCCGGGTGGCGATCCTGCTCGACGGCCGCCGATTGGATATCGAGATCGGCGAACAGGACGACAGCATTCTCGACGCCGCGCTGCGCCAGGGCGCCGACCTGCCCTACGCCTGCAAAGGCGGCGTATGCGCCACCTGCAAATGCCGCCTGAAGGCCGGCCAGGTGGAGATGGGCGTCAACTACAGCCTGGAGCCGGATCAGCTGGCGGCGGGCTACGTATTGAGCTGCCAGTCGTGGCCGAAAGGCGACGGCGTGGTATTGGACTTCGACGTCTAGGAGCCGTGATGGACACCCCCTTTATTTTGCATCAGCAGCAGCACCGCGTGGTCACGCTGACGCTGCATCGCCTGGAGGCGCGCAACGCCCTGAGCACGCCGTGCCTGGAACAGCTGGTTGCTCGCCTGGAGCAGGCCGACGCCGACAGCGGAGTGGGCGCCGTGGTGATCGCCGGTGCGGCGCGCTTCTTCGCCGCCGGCGCCGATCTGCGCGAACTGCAACAGCAGGATCTGCCGGCCGCGCTGGCGGATCGCCGTCCGCAGCTGTGGCAGCGGCTGGCGCAGTTCAGCAAGCCGCTGCTGGCGGCGGTGAACGGTTATGCCCTGGGCGCCGGCTGCGAGCTGGCGCTGGCCTGCGACATCGTCATCGGCGGCGAAAGCGCCCGCTTCGGCCTGCCGGAGATCACCCTCGGCCTGATGCCGGGCGCCGGGGGCACCCAGCGCCTGATCCGCTGCGTCGGCAAGTCGCGCGCCAGCCAGATGGTGCTGACCGGCGAGCCCATCGACGCCCGCACCGCGCTGCAGGCCGGTCTTATCAGCGAAGTGTGCGTCGATGCCCTGACGCTGGAACGCACGCAACAGATTGCCGATCGCATCAGCCGTCAGGCGCCGCTGGCGCTGCGCGCCGCCAAACAGGCGCTGAAACAGGCCGAGGAAATCGGCCTTAGCCAGGGGCTGGCGATGGAGCGTCAGCAGTTCGTCACCCTGGCCGCCACCGACGATCGCCGCGAAGGCATCGCCGCCTTTTTCGAAAAACGTACGCCAAACTATCAGGGGCGCTGATTTATGGACAACGCATTGATTCTCAGCCATCTCGACGCCGGCGTGTTGACGCTGACCCTCAACCGGCCGGACCGGCTCAACAGCTTTAACGACGAGATGCATCGCCAACTGAGCGAAGCGCTGACGCAAGCCGAGCGCGACGACAGCGTGCGCTGCCTGCTGATCGCCGGCGCCGGGCGCGGTTTCTGCGCCGGGCAGGATCTCAACGATCGCAACGTCAGCGCCGATCAACAGGCGCCGGATCTCGGCCTGTCGGTCGAACGTTTTTACAACCCCCTGATCCGTCGTCTGACCGCCCTGCCGAAGCCGGTGGTGTGCGCGGTCAACGGCGTGGCGGCCGGCGCCGGCGCCGCGCTGGCCCTGGCGTGCGATATCGTCATCGCCGCCGACAATGCCAGTTTCATTCAGTCGTTCTGCCGTCTGGGGCTGGTGCCTGACTCCGGCGGCAGCTGGTTCCTGCCACGGCTGGCCGGCCACGCCCGCGCGATGGGCATGGCCATGCTGGGTGACAAAATCAGCGCCCAACAGGCGCTGGCGTGGGGCATGATCTGGCAGGTAGTGCCGGCGGATGAATTGGCCGACCGCACGCAAACGCTGGCGCGCCATCTGGCCACCCAGCCGACCTACGGTCTGGGGCTGATCAAGAAAGCCCTCTACAGCTCGGCCACCAACAGCCTCGATCAGCAGCTCGATCTGGAGCGCGATCTGCAGCGCCTGGGCGGCCGCAGCGACGACTATCGCGAAGGCGTCAGCGCGTTCTTTGCCAAACGCACGCCAAACTTCAGCGGGAAATAGCCATGAACGCGCCCCTTCTTAACGGCCAGGTGGCGGTGATCGGCGCCGGCACCATGGGCATCGGCATCGCCCAGGTGGCCGCCGCCGCCGGCCACCCGGTGCGGCTGTTCGATATCGCGCCCGCCGCCGCCCAGCACGCGATCGACGATCTCGCTCGCCGCCTGCGCCAGCGGGTCGACGACGGCAAGGCCGACGCCGCGCCCACCGAAGCCCTGCTGGCGCGCCTCGAATGCGCCGACTCGCTCGAGCAGCTGGCCGACTGCACGCTGGTGATTGAAGCGGTGGCGGAAAATTTGGCGATCAAACAGGGCCTGTTCCGCGATCTGGAGGCGCTCTGCTCGCCCACGACGCTGTTCGCCAGCAATACCTCTTCGCTGTCGATCACCGCCATCGCCGGGGCACTGCAACACCCGGCCCGCATGGCCGGGCTGCACTTCTTCAACCCGGCGCCGCTGATGAAGCTGGTGGAGATCGTCAGCGGCCTGGAGACCGGCGCCGAGACCCTCGCCGCGCTGCAGGCCCTGGCACAGCGCTGGGGTAAGCAGAGCGTCGTGTGCCGCTCGACGCCGGGATTTATCGTCAACCGCGTGGCGCGGCCGTTCTATGCCGAAACCCTGCGCGCGCTGGAGGAACAGGTGGCCGACGCCGCCACGCTGGATGCGGTATTGCGCGACGCCGGCGGCTTCGCCATGGGCCCGCTGCAATTGACCGATCTGATCGGCCAGGACGTCAATTACGCCGTGACCGAATCGGTGTATCAGGCCTTCTATCAGGATCCGCGCTTCACGCCCTCACTGGTGCAGCAGGAGTTGGTGGCCGCCGGGCACCTCGGCCGTAAATCCGGCCGCGGTTTCTACCGCTACGACACGCAGATCCCCACCGCCGAGATCGCTTTTGCTCCACCGGCGCAGGGCGCACTGCCGCAACGCGTTACGCTGCACGGCGACTGGTCTTCGCTGGCCGATTTGGCGCAGCTGTTAAGCGAAAATGCGGGGGCGATCAAACAACCCGGCCAGACCAGCCCACACGTCACGATCGACGACGTTACACTGATGTTAACCAATGGTAAAACCGCCGACCAACTGGCCGACGAACGTGGAACGCCCGTGGTGCTGTTCGATCTCTGTGCCGACTATGCGCACGCCTCCGCCATCGCCATCAGCTGCGCGGCGCAAAACGATGCGCAACACAATGCCAAAGCGATTCGCCTGCTGCAGTCCCTCGGCAAGCAGGTCATTCCGTTGCCGGATTACCCCGGCCTGCTGACTATGCGCACCCTGGCCATGCTGGCCAACGAAGCGCTCGACGTGGTGAACAAAGGCGTCGCAAACGCCGAAGATACCGATCTGGCGATGCTGCGCGGCGTCAACTATCCGCGCGGGCCGCTTGCCTGGGGCGCCTCGCTCGGCTGGCGCCACATTCTGGCGACGCTGGAAAACCTGCAACGCTATTACGGCGAAGCGCGCTATCGCCCGATGCCGCTGCTGCGCCGCTACGCTTCCCCCGCCTCTTTCCCAGGAGCCGAACGATGAACGCCAATACGCCGCGCGCGCTGGCTCAGCGCTGCGCCGAACAGATGTTCCAACAAGATACCTGCGCTCAGGCGATGGGGATGCACATCGATGCCGTCGACGCCGGGTACGCTCAGGTCAGCATGACCGTCGGCCCGCAGATGCTCAACGGCCACCAGACCTGCCACGGCGGCCAGCTGTTCAGCTTGGCGGACACCGCCTTCGCCTACGCCTGCAACAGCCAGGGGCTGGCGGCGGTGGCCTCCGGCTGCAGCATCGACTTCGTCCGCCCGGCGCTGGCCGGCGATCGCCTCACCGCCAGCGCGGAGATGCGCCATCAGGGCAAAGTCACCGGGCTGTATGACGTCGAAATCGTTAACCAACAGGGCAAAACCGTCGCCTGGTTCCGCGGTCGCGCGCACCGCCTCGGCCACAGCATTTTAGGAGATCAGGCATGAATCAGGCATTTATCTGCGACGGCGTGCGTACCCCGATCGGCCGCTATGGCGGCGCGCTGGCCCAGGTGCGTGCCGACGACCTCGCCGCCCTGCCGCTGCGCGTGCTGCTGGAACGCCATCCGCAGGTGGATTGGGCACAGCTGGACGACGTGATCCTCGGCTGCGCCAACCAGGCCGGGGAAGACAACCGCAACCTGGCACGCATGGCGCTGCTGCTGGCCGGCGTGCCGGTCGGCGTGTCCGGCACCACGGTGAACCGCCTGTGCGGTTCGGGCCTGGATGCGCTGGCGATGGCGGCGCGCAGCATCAAAGCCGGTGACGCCGAGCTGCTGCTGGCGGGCGGCGCGGAATCGATGACCCGCGCGCCGCTGGTGATGGGCAAGGCCGACAGCGCCTTCAGCCGCCAGGCGCAGCTATACGACACCACCCTCGGCTGGCGCTTCGTCAATCCGCGGATGCAGGCCGAGTTCGGCACCGATTCGATGCCGGAGACCGCCGAAAACGTCGCGGCGCAGTTCAACATCAGCCGTGCCGATCAGGACGCCTTTGCGCTGCGCAGCCAGCAGCGCGCCGCCCGGGCGCAGGCGCTGGGCCACCTGGCGCAGGAGATAGCCCCGGTCAGCCTCACCGGCAAAAAAGGCGCGGTGACGCTGTTCAGCCAGGATGAACACCCGCGCCCCGACACCACCTTTGATCAGCTGCAGGCGCTGAAAACCCCGTTCCGTCAGCCCGGCAGCGTCACCGCCGGCAACGCCTCGGGCCTGAACGACGGTGCGGCGGCCCTGATCGTCGCCTCCGAAGCGATGGCGGCGCGCCAGGGGCTGACGCCGCGCGCGCGCATTGTTGCCACCGCCACCTGCGGCGTGGAGCCGCGGCTGATGGGCATCGGCCCGCTGCCGGCCACCCGCAAGGTGCTGGAAATCGCCGGGCTGAGCCTGGCGCAGATGGACGTTATCGAACTGAACGAAGCGTTCGCCGCCCAGGCGTTGGCGGTAATGCGCCAGCTTGGCCTGCCGGACGATGCCCCGCAGGTCAACCCCAACGGCGGCGCGATCGCCCTGGGGCATCCGCTGGGCATGAGCGGCGCGCGCCTGGCGCTGGCCGCTCTGTTTGAACTGGAACGGCGAGCCGGCCGCTACGCGCTTTGCACCATGTGCATCGGCGTCGGCCAAGGCATCGCCATGATCATTGAGCGTGTCTGACCCCTGAGGCTAACCATGACAATAAATCCACAGCCCCTCGAAACGATCGAATTCGCCTCGCGCGATGAGATTGAAGCGTTGCAGCTGGCGCGTCTGAAGTGGACGCTGCACCACGCCTACGACAATGTGCCGATGTACAAACGCAAATTTGACCAGGCCGGCGTGCACCCCGACGATCTCAAACAGCTGAGCGATCTGGCGCGCTTCCCCTACACCACCAAGCAGGATCTGCGTGACAACTACCCGTTCGACACCTTCGCGGTGCCGATGGAACAGGTGGTGCGCATCCATGCCTCCTCGGGCACCACCGGCCGCCCGACGGTGGTGGGTTACACCCAGCGCGACATCGATAACTGGGCCGATATCGTCGCCCGCTGTCTGCGCGCCGGCGGCGCCACCGCCAAAGACAAGGTGCATGTCGCCTACGGTTACGGCTTGTTCACCGGCGGCCTCGGCGCGCACTACGGCGCGGAGCGGCTCGGCGCGACGGTGATCCCGATGTCCGGCGGCCAGACGGAACGCCAGGCGCAGCTGATCCTCGATTTCAAACCCGACATCATCATGGTGACGCCGTCCTATTGCCTGACGCTGATCGACGAGCTGGAGCGCAAGATGGGCGGCGACGCGCGCGGCTGTTCGCTGCGGCTCGGCGTGTTCGGCGCCGAACCCTGGACAGAAGCCCTGCGCCACGAAATCGAAACCCGCATGGGCATCAAAGCGCTGGATATTTACGGCCTGTCGGAAGTGATGGGGCCGGGCGTGGCGATGGAGTGTCTGGAGAGCGGCGGCGGCCCTACCATTTGGGAAGACCACTTCCTGCCGGAGATCATCTGCCCGGAAACCGGCATCGCCCTGCCGGACGGCGAACACGGCGAACTGGTGTTCACCACCCTGACCAAAGAGGCGCTGCCGGTGATCCGCTACCGCACCCGCGATCTCACCCGGCTGCTGCCGGGCGACGCGCGCCAGATGCGCCGCATGGGCAAGATCACCGGCCGCTCCGACGACATGCTGATCATCCGCGGCGTCAACGTCTTCCCGTCGCAGGTGGAAGAGCAGATCATGCAGTTCGAGCAGCTGTCGCCGCACTACCAACTGCAGGTCAGCCGCAGCGGGCATCTGGACACGCTGGCGGTGCGCGTCGAGCTCAAGGAGTCGGCGCTCAGCCTCAGCCACCAGCAGCGTTGCGACATCTGCCACCAGCTGCGCCACCACATCAAATCGATCGTGGGCGTCAGCACCGACGTCAGCATCGCCAACTGCGGCGATATTCCGCGCTCGGAAGGCAAAGCGCAGCGCGTGGTCGATTTGCGGCCGCGCTGAAGCGCACGGCGTCACGGATGACGCCGCCTTAAATTATGGTAATGTTATGGCTCATCGAAGGCTAACCCATGGAAAAATATGGAACATAAACTGGATGAGTTCATTCGCCATGCCGTCGACGCGCAGCCGATCAGCGGCACCTCGCTGATCATTTCGCTGTACGGCGACGCGCTGAGCCACCGCGGCGGCGAAGTGTGGCTCGGCAGCCTGAGCGCGCTGCTGGAGGCCTTTGGCTTCGGCGATCGCTTCGTGCGCACCTCGGTGTTCCGCCTGCAGAAAGAGGGTTGGCTGGCGGTGGAGAAAATAGGCCGCCGCAGCTTCTACCGCGTGACCGAGCAGGGGATGCGCCAGTTCCGCCACGCCGAATCGAAAATCTATCTGCGCGAGCAGCCCGCCTGGGACGGCAAGTGGGAGCTGTTGCTGCTGGAAAGCGCCGAAAAAAACGAGCGCGCGCGGCTGAAAAAAGAGCTGGGCTGGCTCGGGTTCGGGCAGATCGCCAGCAACCTGATGGCCGCCCCCACCCATGCGCAAACCGACGTGACGGCGCTGCTCGGTGAGCTGAACGCCAGCGAGCAGGTGATTTACTTCCGCGCCGATTATCCCTATAACCGCTCCGAGCAAACCCTGCAGAACTTGGTGGCCGACTGCTGGTCGCTAAACGAGGTGGCGGCCGGCTATCACGAGTTTATCGTCTCCTTCCGGCCGCTGATGGCGCTGCTGCGCGAAGTCGATCCGGCGGCGCTGACGCCGCTGCGCTGTTTCCAGATTAAGCTATTATTGATTCACTTCTTCCGTCGCGTGGTGTTGAAAGATCCGCTGCTGCCGGACGCGCTGCTGCCCGCGCAGTGGGAGGGCCAGATAGCCCGCAACCTGTGCATCAATCTTTATCAGCAGGTCGATCGCGCCGCGACGGAGTACGTCAGCGCGCTGGCGGAAACCACCATCGGCGCCCTGCCCGCGCCGGCCGCCGGCTACTATCGGCGCTTCGGCGGCCTGCCGCGCGACCCTACATTTTAAGGAACTCACGCTATGCCTGTGTATCAGATTGACGGCCTGACGCCGGTCGTTGACCCCAGCAGTTACGTGCACCCGACGGCGGTGCTGATCGGCGACGTGATCGTCGGCAAGCACGTGTACATCGGCCCGAATGCCAGCCTGCGCGGCGATTTTGGCCGCCTGGTGATCTGCGACGGCGCCAACATTCAGGACAACTGCGTGATGCACGGCTTCCCGCAGCAGGACACGGTGGTGGAAGAAGACGGCCATATCGGCCATGGCGCCATCCTGCACGGCTGCCGTATTCGCCGCAATGCGATGGTGGGCATGAACGCGGTGGTGATGGACGGCGCGGAGATCGGCGAGAACACCATCGTCGGCGCGATGGCGTTCGTCAAAGCCGCGGCGGTGATCGAAGCCAACAAGCTGGTGGTCGGCAGCCCGGCGCGCGTGCTGCGCGATCTGACCGAACAGGAGCTGGCCTGGAAGATCGCCGGCACCCGCGAGTATCAGGATCTGGTACAGCGCTGCAAATCCTCGCTGCACGAAGTGGCGCCGCTGACCGAAATCGAACCGGGCCGCCAACGCCTGAGCTTCGGCGACCACCTGATCCCGAAAAGCCAGCTGTAATCCCCGGGGCTGAGGCGCGCCTCAGCCCCTCCCCCGCATTACTCCACTTCCGGCGCCTTGAGTGGCGACGGCACGGCCGCGCGGCGGCTCTGGAAGTGATAAGCCACCACCAGCAGCAAGGTGAACGGAATACCGAACCACAGCGTCATGCGGAAGAATTCGGTAAACGCCGTCGAGATCATCAGCGCCGCCATCAGCCCGGCACCCAGCAAAGTGGTATAGGGGAACCCCCACATGCGGAACTTCAGGTGGGTCTGCCGATGCCGGCGGCGGAAGAACAGGTGGGTGACGAAAATCATCAGCCAGGTAAAGCAGGCGCCATACACCGAAATAGACATCATGGCGGCGAACGACGTTTCCGGTGCCACCAGGCTCAGCACGATAGACACCACGATGCCGATGCACGACATCGCCAGCGCATTGACCGGAATGCCGCGCCGGCTGACGCGCCCCAACGCCGCCGGCGCCTGCCCGGCGCGCGACAGCGAGAACATCATGCGGGTGGTGATATACAGCTGGCTGTTCATCGCCGACAGCGCCGCCACCAGCACGATAAAGTTGAAAATACCGGCGGCGGCGGGCAGATGGATCACGTTCATCGCCATCAGGAACGGGCTTTCGCCGGTGCCGGACTGCCGCCAGGGCACGATGGCCAGCATCAGGGCGATCGACAGCATGTAGAAGATGAACAGCCGCACGATGGTGCCCTTGAACGCTGCCTTCACCGCAATCACCGGATTTTTCGCCTCGCCGGCGGCCACCGCGATCATTTCAATGCTCAGGTAGCTGAAGATGGACACGATCACCGCGAACCACATGCCCTTGACGCCAAACGGCATGAAGCCGCCGGCGGTCAGGTTGCGCAGGCCGTAAGCCGGGTTGCCCGAGAACGCCAGAATGCCGATGCCGATCAGAATGAACGCCACGATCGCCGTCACTTTGACGGTGGACAGCGCGTATTCCACCTGGCCGAACGACTTCACGCCGATCACGTTGACGACGATCACCGCCGCCGAGAACAGCAGCACCCACGGCCAGGTCGGCGTCGCCGGGAACCAGAACTGCATGTACATGCCGATAGCGGTGACTTCGGTGCCCACCGCCAGCACCACGCAAGACCAGTAGGAATAGCGCACCAGAAAACCGAACAGCGGGCCGAGGTAGAATTCGGCATAGTCGCCGAACGAGCCGGGCGTCGGGTGTTCGGAGGTCATTTCAGCCAGGCTGCCCATCAACAGCAGCGCAATAACGCCGCCGATCAGGTAGCTCAGCAATACTGACGGCCCCGCCATCTGAATGGCGTAGGCGCTGCCGAGAAACAGCCCAGTGCCGATGGCGCCGCCGATCGCCAACATCGACATCTGCCCGGCGGTAAGATGCTTGTTCAACCCGCCCTGACGGCGAGCGATATGCTCAAAATCATTCATCTGTGGCATGGCTGTGTTCCCGAGCGAAGTTAGGCGGTACGGGTGACGTCGAGAATGGCGGCGGTCACGTAGTCGATATTGCCGGGATTAAGCCCTGGCAGGCACATGCGGCCGGGCGAAACCAGATAGATGGCGTAACGTTGCCGCAGGGTCTGCAGCTGCGCCTCGTTCAGACCGGTATAGCTGAACATGCCGCGCTGATCGCGTATGCGCCGGTGATCCAGCGAAGAGCCGCCCTGCGCCAGGCCGGCAGCCAGCTGTTCACGCATCTGCTTGATGCGCACGCGCATTTCCGCCAGCTCATTGCGCCAAAGCTCACCGAGTTCGGCGTCGCCGAGCAGGGTTTCCACAATTTGGCTGCCGTGCGTCGGCGGGCAGGAGTAGCTGCGGCGGATCAGCGTTTTTAACGCGCCTTTGACGTTGGCGGCGTTTTCCGCATCGGCGCAGCGCACCGACAGCGCACCCAGCCGCTGGCCGTACAGCGCCACGTTTTTGGAAAACGAGTTGCAGACCAAAAACGGCAGCTCGGTTTTCAGCACTTCGCGCAACGCAAAGCAGTCCTCCTCCAGCCCGTCACCGAAGCCTTGATAGGCGATATCGAACAGCGGCAGCAGCTTACGCCGCTGCAGCACGGCGAGCGTGGCGCGCCACTGCTCCGCCGTCAGATCGGTGCCGGTCGGGTTATGGCAGCAAGGATGCAACAGGACTACGCTGCCGGGCGGCAGGCTGTCCAGCGCGTCGAGCATGGCGGCGAAACGCAGGCCGCCCGCCGCTTCGTCAAAATAGGGATAGGTATTCACCCGCAGCCCGGCGCCTTCAAATATCGCCCAGTGATTGGCCCAGGTGGGATCGGACACCCAAATGTCACCGCGCGCCAGAAAGTGGCGCAAAAAATCCGCCGCCAACTTTAGCGCACCGGAGCCACCGATGGTCTGCACCGTGGCGATTTCGGCCGCCTGTTGCTCGCCGAACAGCAGCGCCTGCACCTGGCGAGCGAACTGCGGCGAACCTTCGATCGGCGGATAACCGTGCGGGCGACGCAGCGCCAGCATCCGCTGCTCGGCGGCCTCCACCGCCTGCATCAGCGGAATATTCCCCTGCCGGTCGTAATAGAGCCCAATACCTAAATTCACTTTTTGCGGATTGGGGTCCTGCAAATAGGCTTCCATCAGCGACATAATAGGATCGGCTGCAGAAGGTGCAATCTGTTTAAACATGACGCATCCTTAACTCGTTATTGAATTAATATAAAGACGGACTTAATAAAAATTAAATCAGGCGATGGCGCTGACGGTGATTTCTATTTTCATTCCCGGCACCACCAGTTTTTCGACAATAACCGTGGAACGATTGGGATAAGGATAATTAAAGTATTTCCGGTAAATATCATCGAGCAATTTAACGTCGTTGACGTCGGTAAGATAAACGATCACCTGCAGCACCTTATCGCTGTGGCTGCCCGCCGCCTTCAACGTCTGCGCCAGGTTATCGAAGGTTAACGCAATCTGTCGCTCCGGCGCGCCGGTCTCGATGCTGCCGTCCGCCCGCACCGGGCCGTGGGCGGTAAACAGCATGCCGCCGCCCCGGGTGGCCCAGGAAAAAGGCTGGCCGATGTCCGGCAGCCCGGTCTCTACGATCTCGCGCATGTCAGTGGTTCCCGTGGTGGTCAAGTTGGCGAAGCAGCGCGCCGTCGGCGGCGAACAACGCATCCAGAATGGTGAAATGATTGGCGCCGGGCACCGCGACCAGTTCGGCCGGCAACCCGCGTTGGCGCAGCGCCTCGTGATAGTGTTGCGACTGACCGATCAGCTCCGGCAGCTCAGCCGCGCCGTAATACAGCGTGAGCGGCTTACTGCGCGCCGGCGGGTGGCGCGCCGGGCTGAGCGTTTCAATCTGCCGCGCGGTCAGCTGCAGTGCCCGGTTGACATAGCTCTCTTGCAGCGGCGCCAGTTCGAACAGGCCGCTGATGGGAAAGACCGCCTCCACCAACGCATGCTGCTGCCAAAACGCCGCCAGATGCCCGCCGGCGGAATGGCCGCACAGATGCACCGGATGGGCATAGTGCGGCGGCAGACGGCGCTGAATAGCATCAAGCGCCGCCCCCACCTGGCGACAAATGGCGTCAAGATTAACCGCCGGCGCCAGCGCATATTCCACCAGCACCACGTCAAAACCCAACGCCAACGGCCCGGCGGCGATAAAGGCGAAATCAGCCTTATCGCAGAATTGCCAATAGCCGCCGTGAATAAAAATTAACGTTCCCTGGTGCTGCTTTGCAGAATAGAGCCAATCCATCGTCTCGCGTTCGCTTTCGCCATACGCAATATTCTTTTCATGTTTTGTCTGATGATAAATAGCCGAACTACGGGTCTGAAATGAAGCCAAAATAGCGTCTTCATTATCCACCGCAGCGCCGTTGTCATAGCTCCCCGCAAGTTGTTTCATATATTAAACTTCGTTTATTATTTAAGATATAAATTAACTATTAGCACCGGCAACATTATTGTCAAGACGGGTCTATCAGCAATGCGCGCCCGGTAAAATAAAACAACGCCGGCGGCGAAAAAGTTTAACCCATGAAACTTTTTGCGCTTATTTTCCCCGCCCGCCCGGCTGAATTTGCGGCAATGCGCTTAGCCGCTCAAACGCATAATCCCAAAAGGCGCGCACCTTCAGCGGCATGCGCTGCGCCTGCTGCGCCACCAGCTGTACCGGCATCGGCAACGGTTCATGGTCCGCCAGCAGCCGTACCAGCGTACCGGCGGCCAAATCGTCCGCCACCTGATACGAGAGCAGACGGGCGATGCCCTTGCCGGCACGCACCGCCAGCAGCTGCGCTTCCACGTCGTTGAGCAACAGCCGGGGGGCCAAGCGCACCCGCTCGCCGTTTTCCTGCGGGCCGAAGCGCCATTCGCGCAGTGACGGCCGCTGGGTGCCGACGATGGTAGCATGCTCCGCCAGCTGCGCCGGTGAGTGCGGCTCGCCACAGCGCGCCAGGTAAGCCGGGCTGGCGACCGTCACCCGGCTTACCTGCCCCAGCCGCCGCGCCACGCGCGAAGAGTCCTGCAGATGGCCGATGCGCACCGCGATATCCAGCCCTTCGTCGATCAGATCGAGATTGCGATCGTTCAACACCATTTCGATCTGCATCTGCGGGTAGTCATCGAGAAATGCCATCACCACCGGCGCCACGTAGCGGCGGCCGAATTGCACCGGCGAAGTGACGCGCAGCAAGCCGCTCAGCTGCGCTTCAGCGGTATCCTGCACCACCGCCTGATAATCCTGCAGCAGCTGTTGCGCGCGCTCCAGCAGCCGCACGCCCGCCTCGGTGGGTGCCAGCCGCCGAGTGGTGCGCTCCACCAGCCGGGTGCCGAACCGCTGTTCCAGCGCGGCGATCGCCCGGGTGATCGCCGGCGCCGAGCGCCGCAGTTTGCGCCCGGCGGCCGCCAGGCTGCCCTGCTGCACCACCGCCACGAAGATGGCCAACTCGTCTAACCGATCCATAGACTCTTCCGATAAGTGAAATTATCAATTTCCACATTGCCGGATTCCGCTCACTCACCGCAAGAGTATGCTGAAAAAAAGCATTGAGGAGAAACGCCATGTCCACCATCACCCTCTACGGCACCCCGCTTTCCGGCCATGTTCACCGCGTGGCTTTGCTGCTGCGCATGCTGGCGCTGCCCTATGAATGGGTAGAAGCCTCGGCGGACGTGCGGCAGAGCGCGGCCTTTCGCCGGCTCAACCCGTTCGGCCAGATCCCGGTCTTGCAGGACGGCGATCTGACGCTGGCCGACAGCAACGCCATTCTGGTTTATCTGGCGAAACGCTATGCGCCGGACAGCCAGTGGCTGCCGGAACAGCCGGCGGCGGCGGCGCGGGTGCAGGTCTGGCTTTCCAAAGCCGCCGGCGAAGTCCGCTACGGCCCGGCCTCCTGCCGATTAATCGCCCAGTTCGCCGTGCCGGAGGATTATCAGGCGGCGCGGGCAATCAGCGATCGTTTTCTGCCGCAGATGGAGCAACACCTGAGCGAGCGCGGCTATCTGGCCGGCGAACAGGCGACCATCGCCGATCTGGCCTGCTATAGCTATGTGGCGGTCGCGGCCGAAGGCGGCATTTCGCTGGCGCCTTACCCCGCCATACGGCGCTGGGTGGCGAACATCGCGGCGCTTCCCGGCTTCTTCGCCATGCCGGCCCTGCCGGAACCGGCGGCGAGCTGATGCCATGATCCCGCAACGGTTCCACCCCGATGAGCTGCGCGCGCAGACGCTGGCCGGTTTCGATCGCGTGGGCGGCGGCATCTACCCCGCGATGCCGGATCAGCACTGCGCGTTTTTCGCCGCGCTGCCCTACCTGTTCGTCGCCACGCTGGACGACCAGGGCTGGCCCATCGCCACTCTGTTCAGCGGCCCGCCCGGATTTTTACGCACGCCGGATGACACGCACCTGCGCATCAGCGCGCCGCGCCGCAGCGACGATCCCGCCCAGGCGCTGTTGCTGCCCGGCAAACCGGTCGGCGCGCTCGGGCTCGACTTCAGCAACCGGCGGCGCAATCGCGCCAACGGCACCGTCGGCCGCACCGACAAAAACCGGGTGGAGATCGTCGTTCACCAAAGCTTCGGCAACTGCCCGCAGTACATTCAGCGCCGCGAACTCTACCCGGTGGAGAGCCGGCCACAGCCGGTAGAGCATTTAGCGTCGCTCGATGCGGCGGCGCAGGCGCTGATCCGCACCGCGGACACCAGCTTCGTCGCCAGCGGCGCGCACCTGGAACTGGCCCAGGGCGGCGTCGATATTTCTCATCGTGGCGGGCGCCCCGGCTTTATCCATCTGGAAGGTGACACGCTGTGGATGCCGGACTTTCGCGGCAACCGCTATATGAATACGTTGGGCAACCTGCTGGCCGAACCGCGGGCGGCGCTGCTGTTCATCGATTTCGATCGCGGCGACGTGCTGCACCTGCAAGGAAAAACGCAGATCCTCTGGCAGGCGCAAGGGGATCCCGGCGTTGAAGGGGCGGAACGCTATTGGCGGTTTGACGTTCACCGCGCCTGGCGCTTTGCAGCGGCGCTGCCGTGGCGGGGACGCGATCTGGAGTATTCGCCGGCGACGCTGGCGACCGGAGTGTGGCAACGCTGAAATGAAAAGCCCCGCTGCGGCGGGGCTGAATCGGGAAATTACAGGCTGTGTTCGGCCGCCGCTGCGGCCTGATAAAGCTGACGAAAATAACTCAACCGCGCAAAGAACAGGCGGCTTTGCTGTTCCGACATATTGCCGGCCACCTGCCCGGCGTCAATCTGCCGCCCTTGCCATTCCATCAGGGCGATACTCGACGCCAAAAAATCCATTTCGCTGCCGTAGGCCGCGAGATGTCTGTCCACTGATTTCATCATTCGCACACTCCTTTTAATCACATCGAAAAGGGTCATATGCCTGCTCTTTCAGTATCGGCCCGGCGGCGGATATTTTTTGTACAGAAGGTGCGCATGAAGAAAACGCTCATCTTGTCGCCACGCTGGCAAACGGCGACGGCAAAGTTTGCTAGGGTAAAGGGTAGCCGTATGGGATAGACCATTCTGTTGAACTCAGCAAAGGAAGAGACCAATGAGCACCAGCATCAGCGCTACCCTCAAGGACCCCACGCTGTTCCGCGAGGCCAATTACATCGACGGGCAATGGTTGCCGGCCAAAGCAGGCCACGCGATCGCCATCCATAACCCCGCCAACGGCGACTTGGTTGGCCATGTGCCGGCCTTCGGCGCCGAAGAAACCGCGCGCGCTATCGCCGCCGCCAAAAAGGCGCTGCCCGCCTGGCGTGCGCTGACCGCCAAAGAACGCGCCGGCAAGCTGCGGCGGCTGTTTGAACTGATGATGGAAAATCAGGAAGATCTGGCGCGCATCATGACGGCGGAACAGGGCAAACCGCTGGCCGAAAGCCGCGGTGAAATCGCCTATGCCGCCTCCTTTATCGAATGGTTTGCCGAGGAAGGCAAGCGGGTGTATGGCGACACCATTCCGCAGCCCCAGGCGGGTCGCCGCATCATCGTGCAGAAAGAGCCGATCGGCGTGTTCGCCGCCATCACTCCGTGGAACTTCCCGGCGGCGATGATCACCCGCAAAGCCGGCCCCGGCTGGGCCGCCGGCTGCACCGGGGTGATCCGCCCCGCCAGCCAGACGCCGTTCTCGGCGCTGGCGATCGCCGTGCTGGCAGAGCGCGCCGGGCTGCCCGCCGGGGTGTGCAACGTGATCACCGGCCCCAGTAAAGGCATCGGCGGCGAGCTCACCGCCAACCCGGACGTGCGTAAACTCTCCTTCACCGGCAGCACCGAAGTCGGCGCGCAGCTGCTGGCCCAGTGTGCGCCCACCATCAAGAAAACCAGCATGGAGCTGGGCGGCAACGCGCCGTTTATCGTGTTCGACGACGCCGATCTGGACGCTGCCGTGGCCGGCGCGGTCGCCTCGAAATACCGCAACGCCGGCCAGACCTGCGTCTGCACCAACCGTTTTCTGGTGCAGGACGGCGTGTACGACGCCTTCGCCGCCAAACTGAAAGCCGCCGTCGCCAAGCTGAAAGTCGGCAACGGCCTGGATGACGGCGTCACCATCGGCCCGTTGATTAACCCGGACGCGGTGGAGAAAGTGCGCGAGCATATCGCCGACGCCGTCGAGCACGGCGCATCGGTGCTGCTGGGCGGCAAGCCTGACGCGCTGGGCGGCAATTTCTTCACCCCGACCATCCTGACCGATGTGCCGCGCACGGCGAAAATCTTCCGCGAGGAGACGTTCGGCCCGGTGGCGCCCCTGATCCGCTTCAGCCAGGAGGCGGAAGCCATCGAACTGGCCAACGACACGCCGTTCGGCCTGGCCGCTTACTTCTACAGCCGCGACATCGGCAGGGTGATGCGCGTGGCCGAAGCGCTGGAGTATGGCATCGTCGGCATCAACGAAGGGCTGATTTCCACCGAGGTGGCGCCGTTCGGCGGCATGAAACACTCCGGTTTAGGCCGCGAAGGCTCAAAATACGGCATCGAGGACTATCTCGAGATCAAATACCTGTGCCTTGGCGGTTTGGGCGCTTGATGCGATCGGCCTCCGCGTCTGCGGGGGCCCTGTCTGGCGGATCCGGAAAGCCTTTGCTACCTTTAGGCCTCTCGTTCAAGCGCTTAATTAAAAGGAATTTCCGCTATGCACCCCCTCTCGGTACAGCTGCCCGGCTTTTACGTCGCCGGCCAAACGGTCAGAACCACCAATCAGGACGAAACTCGGCCCGAGACGGCTAAAATCCCCGCGCTGTGGTCAGACTTTTTCGCCACCTCGCCCACCACGCCGGTCTATGGGGTCTACTCTAACTACGCCTCCGACGCCGGCGGGCCGTTTGACGTTACCGCCGGCAACGCGGCAGAGAATGGTTTGCACATCCAACCCGGCCGCTATCTGGTGTTCCAGGCCCGTGGCGCCATGCCGGCAGCGGTCATCGCAGGCTGGCAAGCCATCTGGGCCGACTTCGAAGCCTATACCAGCCCCGAGGCGGTCGATATCCATATCGGCTGCCGCTAACGTAACAGTGAGATCGATGATGATCACCTTCTCCCCCGCCATTCCGATCCTGCGCATCTTTTCGGTCGACAAGGCCAAAGAGTTTTATCTGGACTTTCTCGGTTTCACGCTGGAATGGGAGCACCGTTTCAGCGCAGATCTGCCGCTGTACATGCAGGTGAGCCGCGCCGGATTGACGCTGCACCTGAGTGAACACTACGGCGACAGCACGCCAGGCGCCGCCCTTTTCATTCCGGTGCACGATATCGACGCGCTGCACCGGGAGCTCACGGCCAAAAACTATCGCTATGCCCGGCCGGGCCTGGAGATTGTCGACTGGGGCAAAGAGCTGAACCTGACCGATCCGTTCGGCAACCGCCTGCGGTTTTGCGAACGGAGCCACGAGGCCTGAGCGGCTTTATTGCCGGTAGTCCACTTCGCTGACCGGCTCCAGCCAGGTTACCGGGCTGCCGTCCACCGCTTCGGCGATGGCGATATGGGTCATGGCGGTGTCCGGCGTCGCACCGTGCCAGTGTTTGACGCCTGCCGGGATCCAGACGATATCGCCGGGGTGCATTTCCTGCGTGGTCTCGCCCCACATTTGGATCCACCCGCGCCCCTGGGTGACGATCAGCGTCTGGCCGAGCGGATGGGTATGCCAGGCGGTGCGCGCGCCGGGTTCGAAGGTGACGGTCGCACCGCCCACCCTGGCCGGCGCGTCACCGGCGAAGGGGGCGTCGATGCGTACCTGTCCGGTAAAATAGTCCGCCGAACCGCGCTGTGATGGAATCGAACCGCTGCGTTGTATTTTCATCTGTTGTGTCCTCCGCGCCGGCTCTCACAGCCGGCGCTGATCGTCATGAGTCAGTAATGCCAAGATAGCGCCATGCTTTTCCAGCGACTAGCGGGTAAAATGCACAAGGAGCTATGAGCTCAATTCATAAATCTACGCGCGACAGCGCCCTAACCTTGCTCTCCGGTGCCGGTATGTTGAAAGAAAACTTTAACGATCTGATCGCTTTTCTGATGGTGGCCAGGGAGCGCAGCTTCACCAAAGCGGCGGCGCAGCTTGGGGTTTCTCAATCGGCGCTCAGCCACGCCATTCGCGGGCTGGAAGAGCGCCTGGCGCTGCGTTTGCTCACGCGCACCACCCGCAGCGTGGCCCCCACCGAAGCCGGTGAGCGGCTGCTCAACAGCATTGGCCCGCGCTTTGCGGAGATTGAAAGCGAGCTGAATGCGCTGGGTGAAATGCGCGATCGGCCCGCCGGCAATATCCGCATCACCGCCGGCGAACACGCGGTGGATGCGGTGCTGTGGCCGGTGCTGCGCACTTTTCTCGTCGATTACCCGGATATCAACGTGGAAATCACCGTCGACAACAGCCTGACCGACATCGTCGCCGGGCGTTTCGACGCCGGCATCCGGCTGGGAGAACAGGTGGCGAAGGACATGGTTGCGGTGCGCATCGGGCCGGACATGCGCATGGTGCCCGTCGCCTCGCCCGCCTATTTCGCCCGGTACGGCCTCCCTACCACGCCGCAAGCGCTGCAAAACCATCGCTGCATCAACATGCGCCTGCCCACCCTCGGCGGGCTGTACGCCTGGGAATTTGCCCGCGATGGCCGGGAGATTAAAGTGCGGGTGGAGGGGCAACTGACCTTCAACAGCCTGCGCCAGCGGATCGACGCCGCGCAGCTCGGCCTCGGCATCGCCTTCGTGCCGGAAGATACCGTCGCCGAGCCGCTGGCCGACGGCCGGTTGCAGATGGCGCTGGACGACTGGTGCCCGCCGTTTCCCGGCTATTACCTCTATTATCCGAGCCGCAGGCAGCACACCACCGCCTTTGCGCTGCTGATTGAGGCGCTGCGACGCGGGGCTTAACGCCCGACGTTTTTCTGCAGATGCGCCGGATAGCGATCGCCGATCACGTCGATCGCGGAGAGCGCGCGCTCAATCTCGCCCAGTTCGTCCGCCGCCAACGCGACCGCCGCCGCCGCGAGGTTTTCTTCCAGCCGGTGACGCTTGGTGGTTCCCGGGATCGGCACGATCCACGGCTGCTGCGCCAGCAGCCAGGCCAGAGCGATCTGCGCCGGCGTCACGCCCTTGCGCTGCGCTATCTGCCCCAGCACATCCACCAGCGCCTGGTTGACCCGGCGCGCTTCGGCGCTGAAGCGCGGCACCACGTTGCGAAAATCGCCGCTGTCGAAGGTGGTGTTCGCGGTAATGGCGCCGGTGAGAAAGCCCTTGCCGAGCGGGCTGAACGGTACCAGGCCGATGCCCAGCTCTGCCAGCGTCGGCAAGATTTCACGCTCCGGCTCGCGCCACCACAGCGAATATTCGCTTTGCAGCGCCGTGACCGGCTGCACGGCGTGGGCACGCCGAATGGTTTGCGCGCCGGCTTCCGACAGGCCGAAGTACTTCACTTTCCCTTCGCGAATCAGTTGCTGCACCGTACCGGCCACCTCCTCGATAGGCACCTCGGGATCGACACGGTGCTGATACAGCAAATCGATAGTCTCTATCCGCAGGCGCTTCAGCGAACCTTCCACCGCCCGGCGAATATGCTCCGGACGGCTGTTCAACACCTGTTGCCCCGCCGGCTGCGGCAGATCGAAACCGAATTTGGTGGCGATGACGACCCGATCGCGCACCGGCGCCAGCGCTTCGCCCAACAGTTCCTCGTTCGTGAACGGACCATAAATCTCGGCGGTATCGAAGAGCGTCACCCCCTCGTCAACCGCGGCGCGGATCAGTTCTAGCGCCTGCCGTTTGTCGGTGGCCGGGCCGTAGCCAAAGCTCAGCCCCATGCAGCCCAACCCCAACGCCGAAACTTCCAGCCCTTCGCGCCCCAACTTGCGTGTTTGCATCTTCACTCTCCCGCTGATTGATACCGGCCCCGCCTGACGCGGAGCCGCTCCGGTGTGATGACTGTAAAACGCGACGGCCGCCATGACTATGGGGCGAAATACGCTTGGGCTTATGAACCAGGCTCATGAATCGGTGAGTCGCCGCTGCGGACTGAAGATTTTTCCGGGAACGTTCCTGCCCGAGATACTCTATACTGACGTCAGGATGCCTTACCCTTTTCGTTTAGCGTCATGTAGATGGAGCGACAGATGGCTAACTCTGAATCGACCTGCGATTCCCTTTCAATACCAGTGGCAGATTTATTCCATGACCAGTAAGAAAAGCGCCGTGCTTACCCCGGCTGCAATGCTATTGCTACAGCCTATGTTCGCCAGCCAGGCACTGGCGGCAGAAAATAATGAAGAAAAAAGCGACACCCTGGTGGTGATGGCGCAACCCACCGGATTGACCGAGCTGGGGTCGCCGGTCTCCGTCAGCGTGATCGACGGCGAAACCCTGCGCAACGCCGCGCCGCAGATTAACCTGTCGGAAAACCTCGGCAGCGTGCCGGGCCTGCAGATCCAAAATCGGCAAAACTATGCGCAGGATCTGCAGATGTCGATACGCGGGTTCGGTAGCCGTTCGATGTTCGGCGTGCGCGGGGTGCGCATGTACGTCGACGGCATTCCCGCCACCATGCCCGACGGCCAGGGGCAAACCTCCAATATCGACATCAATTCCGTCGAACGCATCGAGGTGCTGCGCGGCCCTTATTCCGCGCTGTACGGCAACGCCTCGGGCGGGGTGATCAATGTTGATACGATAACCGGCACCCAGCCGCCGACGCTGGAAGCCGGCGGCTATTTCGGCAGCGACAACACCTGGCGCTATGGGGTGAAAGCGACCGGCGCCACCGGCGACGGTACCCAGGCCGGCGACGTCAACTACGCCATCTCCGGCACCCGCTTTACCACCCAGGGCTACCGCGATCACAGCGCCGCGCGGAAAAACCTCGGCAACGGCAAGCTCGGCGTGCGGCTGGACGACGTCAGCACCCTGACGCTGATGTTCAACAGCGTCTCGATTGACGCCGGCGATCCGGGCGGCCTGACCGAGGCGGAATGGAAGGCCAACCCGCGCCAGGCGCCGCGCGCGGATCAATACAACACCCGCAAATCGCTCGACCAGACCCAGGCCGGCCTGCGCTATCAACGCCAGATGAGCGAGCGCGATGAACTGACCCTGACCGCCTACCACGGCGAGCGCCACACCACGCAATACCAATCAATCCCGATGGGGCCGCAGCTCAACCCCACCCACGCCGGCGGGGTGATCGTGCTGGAAAGAAAATATCAGGGCATTGACACTCGCTGGAAGCATGAGGATACTCTCGCATCGTTACCGGTAACACTGATCGGCGGTCTGGATTATGAAACCATGACCGAACGCCGCCAGGGGTTCGAAAACTTTATTCTGCGAGACGGCACAGTGGACTACGGCGAGAAAGGCGACCAGCGGCGCAACGAGAAGAACCGCATCTGGAACCTGGATCCTTACCTGCAAACCTCCTGGCAACTGACGCCGCACTGGACGCTGGACGCCGGCCTGCGCTACAGCACGGTCAGCTTCGACTCGACCGACTACTACATCACGCCGCGCAACGGCGACGACAGCGGCAGCAAACGCTACCACCAGTGGCTGCCGATGGGCTCGCTCAACTACAAGATCAATCCGGCGTGGAACGTTTATCTCTCCGCCGGCCGCGGCTTTGAAACCCCCACCATCAACGAGCTCTCCTACCGTCCCGACGGCCAGTCAGGCCTCAACATCGGCCTACAGCCTTCCACCAGCGATACCGTCGAACTGGGCAGCAAACTGCGCCTCGGCAACGGCCTGGTGAGCGCGGCCCTGTTCCAGACCGATACCGACAACGAGCTGGTGGTGGCGGAAAGCAGCGGTGGACGCACCAGCTATGCCAACGCCGGCAAAACCCGGCGGCGCGGCCTGGAGCTGGCGCTGGATCAAGAGTTTGCGCTGGACTGGCGCCTGCATATGGCCTGGACGCTGCTGGACGCCACCTACCGCAGCGATATGTGCGGCAAAGCCGTTTGTACCCCGGCCCAGACCATTCCCGCCGGCAATCGCCTGCCGGGCATCGCGCGCAACATGGGCTACGCTTCGCTGGCCTTTGCGCCGCCGGAAGGCTGGCACGCCGGCGCGGAGCTGCGCTACATGAGCGACATTCAGGCCAACGACGCCAACAGC
The DNA here is from genome assembly GCF_052168715.1 of Serratia sp. CY44782. Lineage (NCBI taxonomy): Bacteria > Pseudomonadati > Pseudomonadota > Gammaproteobacteria > Enterobacterales > Yersiniaceae > Serratia > Serratia sp. CY44782. The sequence goes on along the minus strand of NZ_JBJNME010000001.1, from coordinate 445,732 downwards.
GCGCAGGCCCCCTCTTACACCGTGGCCGGCGTAAACGCCGGCTATCGCTTTACCTGGAACCGCTGGGCGCTGGACGTGTTCAGCCGGGTAGATAACGTGTTCGATCGCCGTTACGTCGGTTCGGTGATCGTCAACGAAGGCAACGGCCGCTATTTCGAGCCGGCGCCGGGTCGCAACTGGGGTGGCGGCGCCACCTTGTCTTACCGCTTTGAATAAGGCAAAGCACCTTAAGGTTAAAAGACGGGATGGGTTTTACGTCACCCTAGCGGCTTCCCGCTGAAATATTAGGGAGAAACCGCGTGTTTTTTCCGATTTGGCTTAATCTCTAAATCGGGGACTTTCATTTTTGGTAAGGGTATTGCTATGCAAAATAAAGCGTCACTATCGCCGCTTATCGTCATAACGGCGCTGTTTGCCGCCCTGAGCGGGCTGTATCTGCTCGGCGGCGGCATTTGGCTGGCCAAGTTGGGCGGTTCGCTGTATTACATCATCGCCGGGCTGGTGCTGCTGGCGACCTCTTGGCTGCTGTTCCGCCGCCGCGCCACCGCGCTGCTGCTGTATGCCGTGTTCCTGTTGGGCACCACCGTTTGGGCCTTGTGGGAAGTCGGCCCGGACTTCTGGGCGTTGACGCCGCGTCTGGACGTCACCTTCTTCTTCGGCCTGTGGCTGGTACTGCCGTTTATCTACCGTAAGCTGGTGGCCAACGGCAAGTTCGCCTACGGTGCGCTGAGCGCGGCGCTGGTCATCACCGTCATTGCGCTGGCCTATGCCGTGTTCAACGATCCGCAAGAGATCAACGGCACCCTCGACGCCGCGCAGGTACAGCCTAAAGACACCACCGGCGCCGACTGGCCGGCCTATGGCCGCACCCAGGAAGGCACCCGTTACTCGCCGCTGAGCCAGATCAACGACAAAAACGTTGGCCAGCTGCAAGAGGTTTGGCGTTTCCAGACCGGCGATCTGAAGACCGCCAACGATCCGGGTGAAATCACCAACGAAGTCACGCCGATCAAGATCCGCGATACCCTTTACATGTGTACGCCGCACCAGAAGCTGTTTGCGCTGGATGCTGCCACCGGTAAAGAAAAGTGGAAATTTGATCCGCAGCTGAAGTACAACCCGACCTTCCAGCACATCACCTGCCGCGGCGTGTCTTACCACGAAACCGCTGCCGCCGCAGACGCTGCCGGCAACGCGGCACCGGCGATGTGCGCACGCCGCATCATTCTGCCGGTCAACGACGGCCGCCTGTTCGCGCTGGACGCCGAAACCGGCAAGCCGTGCCCGGACTTCGCCAACAACGGCGAACTGAACCTGCAGAGCAACATGCCGTATGCGACGCCGGGCCACTACGAGCCGACTTCGCCGCCGGTGATCACCGATAAAGTGATCGTCGTCGCCGGCGCCGTAACCGACAACTACTCCAACCGCGAGCCTTCCGGCGTGATCCGCGGCTTCGACGTCAACAGCGGCAAGCTGCTGTGGGCCTTCGATCCGGGCGCGAAAGATCCGAACGCCATCCCGGCGGACGAGCATCACTTCGTGCCGAACTCGCCGAACTCCTGGGCACCGGCCGCCTATGACGCCAAGCTGGATATCGTCTATCTGCCGATGGGCGTCGCCACGCCGGACATCTGGGGCGGCAACCGCACCCCGGAAATGGAGCGCTACGCCAGCGGCCTGTTGGCGCTGAACGCCTCCACCGGCAAGCTGGCCTGGTTCTATCAGACGGTCCACCATGACCTGTGGGACATGGACGTACCGGCGCAGCCGACCCTGGCGGACATTACCGACAAGAGCGGTAAAAAAGTGCCGGTCATCTACGTGCCGACCAAAACCGGCAACATCTTCGTGCTGAACCGCACCAACGGCGAACTGGTGGTGCCGGCGCCGGAGAAACCGGTACCGCAGGGGCCGGCCAAAGGCGATCGCCTGTCACCGACCCAGCCGTTCTCCGAGCTGACCTTCCGTCCTGAGAAGAAACTGACCGGTGCAGACATGTGGGGCGCGACCATCTATGACCAGCTGGTCTGCCGCGTGATGTTCCACAGCCTGCGTTATGAAGGCACCTTCACCCCGCCTTCCGAGCAGGGCACGCTGGTGTTCCCGGGTAACCTCGGCATGTTCGAGTGGGGCGGCCTGGCCGTCGATACCGATCGCGAAATCGCCATCGCCAACCCGATCGCGCTGCCGTTCGTGTCCAAACTGATCCCGCGCGGCCCAGGCAACCCGATTGAGCCGCCGGAAGGCGACAAGGGCGGCAGCGGTACCGAAACCGGTATCCAGCCGCAGTATGGCGTGCCGTTCGGCGTCACGCTGAATCCGTTCCTGTCACCGTTCGGCCTGCCGTGCAAACAGCCGGCCTGGGGTTACATTTCCGCCGTTGATCTGAAAACCAACGACATCGTGTGGAAAAAACGCATCGGCACCGTGCGCGACAGCTCCCCGCTGCCACTGCCGTTCAAAATGGGCATGCCGATGCTGGGCGGCCCGGTGACCACCGCCGGTAACGTGTTCTTCATCGGCGCCACCGCAGACAACTACCTGCGCGCCTTCAGCGTGACCAACGGTGAGAAACTGTGGGAAGCGCGCTTGCCGGCCGGCGGCCAGGCGACGCCGATGACCTATGAGGTCAACGGTAAGCAGTACGTCCTGATCTTCGCCGGCGGCCACGGTTCCTTCGGCACCAAGCTGGGCGACTATGTGGTCGCTTACGCGCTGCCCGATCAGAAGTAACCGCCACCGGTAATACCCTGCAAAGCACGCCGCAAGGCGTGCTTTTTCTTTTTACGCCCCGCCTGATGCGCCGCCCGCAATACCCTTAATTTTTTCATTTTCATTATTGATAATAATTATCATTCGCAATATTATGAGTGCGTGGCCCCGGCAGTGGCCCGCAATCCTTCTACACCTTAATGGGCAATATGGCAGTCGGCCGCCTGCGGGCGGCCCTATTCGGAGGCGCATGGTCGACCACACGCAAAGACACCAAAAGAAGATCCTGCAAGCGGCGGTGAAGACGCGGCGCGCCGGCCTGCCGTTCGAGCCGGCTCCCCCCGCCCATTCGCCCTTTGTCGGGCTTCCCCATCAAACAGAGGCCGTGCTGGTGCACCTGATCGGCCATGACGACTCACAGGAGCCACCGGAATGAATGTGCAGCCTTTTACCGCCATGCTGATGTTTGCCTACGTGCTGCTGATGGTGCCGCTGCTCTACGTCATCGACAGCCGTCTGAGCGCCGGTAAGCTGGTGCGCAAAGCCACGCAAAACGTCATCATCATCGCGTTGACGCTGTTGTTCTTCAGCGCGATGACGCTTTTATACTGAGGCCAGCTCGCCAGATTCGCTCTGCATGGCGTTACGTTACCCGGCCTCCTGGCGTTTGGCCCGCGGATATTTCCACAGCCAGCGCCCGCTGACCATTCGCCAGTAAAACAAAGCGCCACGCACCGCCCAATCGAGGAACATCCCCAGCCAGACACCCACCACCCCCATGCCCAGTTCGATGCCCAGCACATAGCCGGCCACCACGCGACAACCCCACATGCCCAGCATCGTCACCCACATGGCGAAACGGGCGTCGCGCGCGCCTTTCAACCCGGCAGGCAACACCCAGGAAGCGGCCCAAATCGGCATAAAGGCGGCGTTGAGCCAGATAAGGGTTTTCACTACCGTCTTTACGTCATCCTGCGAGGTATAAAACGCGGCGAATACCCCGGCCAGCGGCGCCGTGCTCCAGGCGATGGCGGTCAGCCCGAGGGTCGACAGCCAGAAAATATGAAGCAGCTGCCGTTCCGCCTGGCCGATCTCGCCTTTGCCTAGTCGCCGGCCAACGATGATGGTCGAGGCCGAGCCCAGCGCGTTGCCCGGCAAATTGATCAGCGAAGCGATGGAAAAGGCGATGAAGTTACCGGCGATCACGTTGGTGCCCATGCCGGCAACGAACATCTGCGTCAACAGCTTGCCGCCGTTGAACAGCACCGATTCGACGCTGGCGGGAATACCGATACCCAGCACTTCCCACAGGATGCTCATTTTCAGCGGCGTGAAATAGCTTTTCAGCGTGATGTGCAGCGCCGGGTTAAAACCGATCGCCAACACATAGAGAATGGCGATCGCGCCAATATAGCGGGAAATCGTCAGCCCCAGCCCGGCGCCGATGAAGCCCAGCCCGTGCCAGCCGAGCATGCCGTAAATCAGGATGCTGCTGATGATGATATTGAGAATATTCATGCCGCCGTTGATCAGCAGCGGGATCTTGGTGTTGCCTGCACCGCGCAACGCGCCGCTGCCAATCAGCGCAATCGCCGCCGCCGGGTAGCTCCACACCGTAGTCTGCAGGTAGGAGAGCGCCAGCGCCTTCACCTCCGGCGAGGCCGCACCGGCGATCACATTAATGATAGGCTCGCCCGCCAGATGAATGGCCGCCGCCAACAGCAACGCCACGCCAGTCATCAACACCAGCGATTGACGCGCCGCCGCGCGCGCTCGCCGGCGATCTCGCTTACCGAGGCTGAAGGCCACCACCACGGTGGTGCCGAGATCTACCGCAGCGAAAAAGGCGATGATCACCATGTTGAAGCTGTCCGCCAGCCCCACCCCGGCCATCGCCTCTTTGCCAAGCCAACTCACCAGAAAGGTGCTCAGCACCCCCATCAACAGAACGCAGGCGTTCTCCAGAAAGATCGGCACCGCCAGCGGCGTGATCTCGCGCCAGAACAGCACGCGGTAGCTTTTCCGTTTGGCGTACCAGGGCGTATTTTCCACGCGCTGACGCAGTGCGGCATACAGGTTCAAGGTGGGCTCGATGGTGAAAGTGAAACATCATTTCAAATGATGATCGATAAATCGTTATCCTGCAAAGAATTTTTGGGCGCCCATGGCGAGCGCCCGAAGGGCTCACCGCAACGCTACTCTATGTAGTCTTCCTGATCGGCCTGCGCCGCCGCGATAAAACGTGCGGTACTGCGGCTGAGCGTGGCGCATTTGTCCGTCAGCAGCTGATTATCCTGCTGCAGAGTCAGGTAACGCGCCTGGGTGAGCGCCGGCAACTGCCGATACCCTGCCGCATGCGTATCCCAGCCGCGGTGCTGAGCCGCACGCATCGCGGTGCGTTGCAGTTTTACATCATCCGGCACATCGCTGCGCCCGCAGTCCACGCGCAGAAAGTGCCCACCGGCCAGCATCGAAGCGATGTGATCCAACTGCGCCTGCAGCGGCGGCGCCGGCTTATGCTCCGTCTGCTGACAACCCGCAAGCAGCAGCAACGCCACCGCGCCGCAAAAAGAAGTGCGAAACAGAGTAGACATGGGAGCTCCCGGAACCTGTGGGTGATGTAATGATCTTAGGTGAGCGGATGCCGGGCAGCAAGGCGAGCAGCACGCTTAGCGTCGGCCGTTGCTGACCTTGGTGGCACGGGCGGGGTTGCCGGCAACGAACTCCAGCGTGGGGGAATAGTAAAACGGCAACCAGGCGTTATAGCCGCTCTCCCACTCCCATTTGACCGGGCAGGGCCACAGCATGTCTTCATGCAGGATGTAATAGATCCACCGCCCGGGCGGACGGCGCGGTTTGCGCATTTTCATAGCGAGTACGGCGGCCTGATGGCGTGCGATAAGGTCAACTGCTGCATTTTACCGCGATTTTGGCCGCGGGGACAGCCTGTGTTGCCGGGCAAAATTCCCGCCAAACCTCACCCGATGATTCAGCGTAAAGCCCGTCATTTTACTGATCCAGGACATCTTTCGTATTCACCTGGCTGATATATTGATTAAAAATCATTCCTATTCAGGAGGAAAGGCCATGGTTAAGTCACTGAATGCGGCATTCACTCGCCTTTTTGATCGCCCGGACGCGGGCAAGCTGGCGCTCAGACTGACCTTCGGCGGGCTGATGCTGTTTCACGGCGTGGCGAAAATTCAGCATGGCGTCGGCTGGATCGCCGGTGCGTTGCAGGAACAAGGGCTACCCGCCTTCATCGCCTATGGCGTGTACGTGGGCGAGATCCTGGCACCGATACTGATCATTTTGGGGCTGTTCACCCGCCCCGCCGCGCTGGTTTACGCCTTTACTCTGGTGGTGGCGTTTTTGATGGTGGGCACTGGCAAGGTATTCACCGTTACCGACGTCGGCGCCTGGGGTATTGAAAACGAACTGGTGTTCTTTATGGGCGGGCTTGCCATCCTGCTGCTGGGCAGCGGCAAATACGCGATTGCGCGCAATGAAGCCTATCGATAAGCGGTACCATGATTAAGGAGGTTCCTGATTCGAACCTCCTTTGTGCACGCTTAAGGTTTGGTGAGCAGCGTGTTCGCCATGAAAGATAATAAGGCGGTCGATTCGGGGAAGGCCGCGCGGTTCTCGGTGACCGCGCGATCAAACCGCCAGTTCATGATGTAAACCACGGGCGCAGTCGGATACCGATTAATGAAATCCCAATACAGTTGAATTTGCGCATGAAGTTGCTGGTCGTTCATTCCTAACGACGCCGTAGAAGGCGGTACCAACACCCACTTTTGCCCGGCTGCGCTTATCGGCGCCAGGCGATTGTAGGTACTCCACATATCCGCCACCGACCAGTTGTAGTTATCTACCCCAACCCAATCGGGCGTGCTTTTGACGTTGGCCGGGCACGCGGTCGCGGGTGCGCCCTGCTGTATTTCACGGATCCATTCAGCGTTGTTGGCATGCCGGTAGGACAAGATGGTATAGACGGGGATCGCGACCCCATACTGCTGCATAGCCTGCCGCAGGGTGCAAACATAGCTGGAGTATTGGTAAGCGTCATATTTCCCCGCGGTCTGTAAGGCAGGAACGTCGAATGGCTCATCGATAAAATAAATGGCGCCCGGCTTATATTTAGCTTCGGCGATCTTCTTGACCACCGTCCAGATGGTGTTCCAGGAACCTGCGGCCTGGCAACTGCTGTTCGAGACCGCCCCAGGGCAGATATCGATAAACGGCGATCCCGATACCGCCCCCGAGCCAGCCTGAATGTTCACGGCGCAGGTGCCACCGGCGCAAACGGGCAGATTAAGGCTTGCCATCGTGTGCACCACATTCAGATTGGTCATACTGAAGCCGGTGTCGGTAATCGCCTTAAGCGCTTCTGTGGCGCTGAAAGACGGCGTGGCGGTTTCATAAAAGTCCAGCCAGTCATAGCCGTAATACTTGATATTGGCATTGGGGCCCGCCGCCAGCGCGTTAGCGCCGAACAGGCACCAGCACAGCAGTGCAAAACGTTTCAACATACTCTTCTCCTTCAAACCCTCGTCGATGTTAGCCAAAGGTGGGCGGCAAACGACGCCGCCGACCGGAAACACCATCGTGGCACCGGCTATCGGCGGTGGCCCGTCGTTTGCGTTGTGCAGCGGCAGAACGAACACGGTTCGGGTTTGAGGAATACGTCGCGTCGGTTTGCTTGCCGAGCGGCGAGGAGATGCGGGTAAAAAAAGAACCTGGAAGAGCCAGGCAAAGCCCGGCGGGAATCAAGCTTTATAGTCTGAACCGCCGGCTATCGGCCATTAACTCTCGGCCAGGCGGTATACCGGAACCTTGCGCGTGGTGCCGGTCAGGGTGTCGAAGATCTCCGTTTCCGCCGTCACGATCGCCATGCCGGCTTTCCTTAGCCTGCGCACCTCAGCGGCAATGCGCTGGATGCCGAACCAGAACAATCCATCCAGCGCAGTGACCGGCAGCCCCTGTTCCAACGCCAGCTTAAGCCGTTCGCGCGGCGCCTTGAGCGCCTTGGCGATTTCCCGGTATGGCAGCGCGTCCACGCCCGATGCCGCCCGGCGGTGAATGCGGGTCGACAGGCTGTACTGAAAGGCCTCCGGCACGCCGCTCAAATCGCTTTTCAGGCTGTAGACGCAGCCGAAACGCTTGCCGTTGAACACCACATTCTTCTGGCTGAGCGGCAGCTCCTCCCGTATTCCGGCGATCAGTTGCGGCGCCCGCACCAGCAATAACCGGAAAGGCAGTTCGAAGCTGGTCACATAATCCACGTTGAGCAGCGCAATGCGCAGACGCTCCTCCGCTCCGGCCTGCGTCTCGCGGCACTCGTTCAGCACCTCGCTCCACTGGTGCGCGAGCCTGGGGGCCTCATCCAGCGGCGCGAAATGGTATTTCTCGATGTGATAGTCGATTTTCTCGTTCATGCCCGTTAGCCCCCGCGTCAGTCATCATTGCCATCAGCAAATTACCTTACCCGCGGGCAACAGTACACTATCACCGCGTCCACTTCGCAGAGGAAAGCCGGGGCGAATCATCAAGCATGAGGGAAAAAAGCCCAATATCGTGCTGGGTAAAGCAATGCGCATCATGACGGCACGCCATGCGTCGATGGGACCACCAGCCCCGATTCCAGCTTGATGATGCGATCCGCCAGGTAGAAATAGCGATCGTCGTGAGTAATCGCGATAACCGTTTTGCCTTCGGCCTTCAGCATCGGCAAGAGTTCAAGGTAAAACACCGCCTTAAACTCCGGATCCTGATCGGCGGCCCACTCATCAAACAGATAAACCGGGCGCTCTTCCAACCACGCCTGCAGTAAAGCCAGCCGTTTTCTCTGCCCTTGAGAGAGCGCGATTGTTGAAAAACGGCCGTGGGCAAAACTGACTTTATGGCTTAACTTCAGCAGGCGCAGCAGATGTTCGACCTGCTTTGGCGTGCGCTCAGTGACGAACGCCACATCGTCAAAAAGAAAGAAGTCGTTGAACACCACCGAAAAATGCCGACGGTATATTTCCAGAAGATCGTCGCTGACCGGCTCGCCGTTAAGCAAAATCGCGCCGTTATCGGGAGGATAAATTCCCACCAGCAGATTCGCCAGCGTCGTCTTGCCGCTGCCATTGCCACCGACGATAAAAATGAGTTCACCGGGCGCAATGTGCATATTCAGCGGGCCAAGGGTGAAATGCTCCCCTTCTTCGTTCTGATATTGGTAACGGACATTATCCAACGCCAACGAAGCAAAAGGAGGGGGCGTAAAATGGCGCTGTGGAACTTCGGGCCTGAGTTGCGCGCGCAGCGACTGTACCCGCTGCATGGCCACCCGCGCACCGGCCAGGGTGGGCAGCGCGGATAACAGCCCTTCGACCGGCACAATCATATACAGAAACACCATGATATAGCCGGTAAGCGCCCGCTCGTCCAAAGCCAGCCCGTCGCGCAAGCTGAACAACACCAGGCCGATGAAAGCGAAAAACAACGCGCTTCCCCAACTGCTCGCCAAACCGTACAACACATAACCGCGGGTTCTCTCCCGGCGAACCGCGTCAATATTTTGCGCCAGTTCACCGCTGACGAATTGACGGCGGCGCACCGCGTTAAGCCGAAACTCCCTCGCACCGTCAAACAATTTTTTGCATTGCTGAATCAGCGTATCTTCCCGCTGACGCGATCGGCGCAACAAACGCATCGCGGGGCCGTGCGCGGCGCGGTAGCCCAGGCTGCCGCAGGCAATCACCGCCAATGCCAGCGCCAGTACGCTCAATGACAGGCTGCCAAGGTAAATCAGGCAGCCAACGATAACGGCGCCGAAAATCAGCAAATTGGGCAGGTTGACGAAAAACACCACCAGCGTATCGAGATCCTGTGTCAGCACGGACAGCGTTCTTGCCATCCCCGCTTTCTCCAACAGCAGCCAGCGCGTTTCGCTGACGTCTTGCACCAGTTCGCTGCGCAAGCGCGCCTTCACCTTTTGTCCCAGCGCCATAAACGTGGTTTGAGAAACCACGCGCGTCGCCAGCATTAACAGCGTCAGTAACGCAAAATCGCCTCCCGGACTCAGCCATGAAGCCTCATTGGATTGCGTCAGACCGTGATTGATCATCGCCAGCAAAGAGGCATTGCACAGCCCGCTGACGACACCGGCGACCACGGCGAGCAGTAGCCAACCGCGCACCATACGAAACAACATCATCAATACCGACATGCCGAATTCCTTGCTCATATTCACACTTTTTATGGTTTTGACTGGAATGTCTTATTGCGAATTAACGGCCATACCAGCAGGGGGACGCCGATCAGCGACGCCACCAACCCGACCGGCAGCTGGCGTGGATAGAGCGCATTGCGCCCCAGCCAGTCGGCAACGGTCATGATGGCGGATGACAACAGCGCGGCGGTATAGAGCTGCATCAGCGGCCCTTTCGCGCCCATCTTGCGCGCCAGATGCGGCCCCAGCAGGCCGATAAAAGACACCGGGCCGACCAGCAACGTCGCCAGCCCGGTCATGACTGCCGCCATAGCCAACACGCTGAAACGTGCGCGCGGCACTGGCACCCCGAGCGCGCTGGCGACGTTGCCCATAGGCAACAGCACCAGCCAGCGGCGAAACAGCGGCATCAACGCCAGGAGAACCAGCGTGATGACAAACACGCCTTGGGCCAACGACGCGCCGACGTAATAGGTGCTGCCCGTCATCAGCGGCAACAACACCGCACTTGCGGCAAGATTGTTGAGCATCACGATGCTGACCACTGCCTGGCATAGTGCATTCAGCGCCAAACCATTGAGCAATACCCGCTGCGGATTAAAGTCGCTTCGACGGCTGTTCCACAACGTCAGCAACAGGCTTATCAGCGCGCCCCCCAGGCTACTCGCCAACAGCCAGCCACTGCCGCCTGCGGGAAGCAAAAACACGAAGGCCGTAACCCCCATGGCCGCGCCACCGCCGATACCCAGCACTTCCGGGCTGGCGAGCGGGTTCCCGCTCACCCGCTGCATCAACACGCCGGCCCCCGCCAGCAGCGCACCGGCGCTCACCGCCGCCAGCAGTCGTGGCAATCGCAATGGCAGCAGGTTCGCCAGCTCCCCTCTTTCCGCCCAGTGCCAATGCTGCAATCCATGGCCGAAACATAAGGAGACCACGACCCCCGCAGCCAGAATGCCGGCCGACAACCAGATGAACCGCCGTTGATGCGAGGTCTGCGACACCGGCAACGGCGGCGCAAGATCGATGCTTTGCTGCCGTGCAAAACGCGCCAGCAGCATCAGCAACGGGCCGCCGGTAAGGGCGGTCAGCATGCCGACGGGCAGCAGCTGGCCGCTCTCCAGCGACACGCGAGAGACGCAAAGATCGGTCAGCCACAGCAGGCCCGCACCGATGAGCGCCGTATGCAGCACCATTTGCCGGGATGTTCGCGCGCCGCCAAAGCGCGCCAGGTGGGGGGCTGCGAGCCCCAAAAACCCGATGACGCCGACGGCGTTAATGATGAGGGCGCTCATGGTCAGCGCCAGCAGCACCGCGGCGGCGCGGATGCGCACCGGCGATGCACCGAGGCTGCTGACCACGGTTTCCGGCAGTTGCAGCAGTTCAAGTGGGCGCAGCAAGAACAACAGGCCCACTACGCAGACGGCGAGCCACGGCAACATCCGCAGCAGAATTTGCCCGTTTTCCACCGCCAGCGAACCGCCTCCCCACATCAGCACCTGAAGTAAAAAGCGATCGTTGATAATGGCGATCAGCAAAGTCAGTGCCCCGCACCACAAATTGATCATGATGCCCGCCTGCACCATCGCCAGCGGCGACATGCGCTGACGCCAGCTGAGCGCCAGCACGCACGCCAGCGCCGCAATCTCACCGGCAATCACCACGGCGGTGCGCGCGCCGACCAGCAGCGACGGCAGCCACAACGATGCCAGCCCCATCGCCAACGTCGCTCCGGCGGTCATGCCGAGCGTCATCGGCTCCGCCAACGGATTGCGCAGCGCACGCTGCATTAACCAGCCGCACAGCCCCAGCGTCGCGCCCCCCACCATCGCCATACCCTGACGCGGCAACCACATGCTATGCAGGATAATGGCCGCCGGGTCGAGATTATGATCGGAGAACAACGCGACAATGCCGCCCTGCCGATGAATATCGGCCAGCGCCAACGGCAACGACGTCAGCCACAACGCGGCGATTACCCCCCAGGAAAGACGGCGGGAGAAAGACTCATGCATCACGCCACCTCATCATCATCCCGGTAAAAATATCGGCAAAGCGCCCGGCGGTTATCAGGGCGCCGGCATCGCTGATGTTTTCTTCTATCAGGTTCAGGTTGTGCGCAGCGGTCAGCGGCAGACGTTGCCACAGCGGGCTTTGGCGCCATTGAGACACCGACTCCCGCTGATCGTCAGGCGTCAACAGCATCAGCCGCGCATTCAGATCGGCGATGCGGGTCAGCTCCACCAGCACGCTGCCTTCCGCTCCCGCGCCGCCATGCCATCCATTGCGCAGTCCGCAGGCGGCCAATACGTCGCCGGGAAGGCTGCCTGCGGTGTAGACCCGCAGGTGCAGCGTATCTACCGGGGCGGCGAGCAGCGCCGGACGTTCAACCTGCCGCGCCAGCAGCGAGGCGCGGCTCAGCTTGCCGTTCAGGCTGGTCAATATCTGCGCGGCCTGAGGCTGACGCTGAAGCCGTTCGCCCAATTGCCGGGCGGCGCTGATGAATTCCGCCAGCCCATGGGTCGGCAGCGCGATCGTCGGCGCGATGCGTTCAAGCGCCGGCTTCAGCAACGCATGCTGCGGCGTGATGACAATTGCGTCCGGCCGCAGTGCGTAAAGCGTTTCCAGATTGGGCTGAAACAGCAGGCCGAGATCCAACACCGACGCGGGCAGCGCAGGCGTCGGGATCAGCTTGCGATACCAATCCGGCGCCGAAACGCCCGCCGGAGTCACCCCCAGCGCCAACAGAATTTCCGTCAGTCCCCAATCCAACACGGCCAGCTTTTGCGGCGGCCGGCCCGCGTCGGCCCGCGCGTAAAGCGGGGCCAACAGGAGAGCGGTCAACAACCTGCGTCGCGACAGCATCGGTCACCACTTATAGCTGAGGGTCGCGATGTACTGGCGTTTCAGCGCATACTCGCAGCCATTGTTGGAGCAGGAAGCCAGGTAGGTTTTGTTGCCGAGATTGGCGGCATTCAGCGCCAGCTGCCATTGGCGCCATTGATAGCCGACGCGCGCATCGTAGACCGTGGCTGCCGGCACCTTCAGGCCGTTGTCCGTGGTGGCGTAGCTGGTGCCGACATAGCGCACGCCGCCGCCCAGCGTCACACCGTCAAGCGCGCCGGCGAAGGCATACTGGCTCCAGAGCTTGGCGGTATTGCGCGCAATGCCCACCGGACGCTTGCCCTGCGTATCGTCGTTGGCACTCAGCACTTTCGGATCGGTCAGGTTGTACGACGCCAGCACCGACCACGCCGGCGTGATATTGATGCGGCCATCAAGCTCAACTCCGCGCGAGCGCACTTCGCCGGTCTGCACGCTGAAGTTCGGGTGATCGGGATCGGCGGTCGCCACGTTGGTTTCCCGCAGGTCGTACAACGCCAGGGTAAACAAGGCATCCAGCCCGACCGGATCGTATTTCAACCCCACTTCCGTCTGCTTGCCTTCGGTCGGTTTAAAGGCGTGGCCGTAAAAGTCATTGCTGCTGCTCGGCACAAACGACGTGGAATAGCTGATGTAAGGCGCCAATCCGTTATCGAAGTGGTACAGCAGCCCGGCGCGCCCGGTCGTTGCATAGTCATTGCGCTCGGTACGAGCGTCGTTCAGCAGATCGATACTTTTGGTTTTCGCCGCGTCGTAACGGCCGGCCAGGTTCAGTATCCAGCTCCCCAGTTCGAGTTGGTCCTGGAGATAGAGCCCGGTTTGATCGAGCGTATTGTGCGTACTGCTATCGAGCGGCGGTATGGCCACCGGCACGCTATAGTCCGGGTTGAGGAAGTTAATCGGGCTGGCGTCGCCGTAGCCCGACTGGCTGCGCACCGAGGTATGCATGCGATCAATCCCGGTCAGCAGCGTATGTTTCACCCGACCGGTATCAAAGTGGAATTCAGCCTGGTTATCCACCGCGAAGTTGGTCATGCTCTCCTTCAGGTTCATCGAATAGCGATCGATGAGCGGCGCATCCGCATGCACACCCCATGGATAGACCATCAGATAGTCGCCGGTGCTGCTGAGGTAACGCAGATTCTGGCGGAAAGTCACCGTATCGTTGAAATCGTGCCGGAACTGGTAACCGATGCTGCCCTGCTGGCGTTCGTACTTGTCGAAGCCCGGCTGGCCGCCGTAAAAACGGGTCGAGATGTGGCCGTACGGGTTGGGCGTCAAGGTGCCGGAAAGCGGCATCTGGTTGTAGAATCCGCTGTCCGGATCTTTGCGCAGCTGCGAAATAATCGTCAGGCTGGTGTGCGCATCCGGCTGCCACGTCAGCGAAGGCGCGATGTCATAATGCTGATAGCGGGTATGATCGACCTGGGTTTCGGTATCAAAAAAGGTCCCCGCCACGCGCCCCAACAGCGTGCCGTTATCGTTCAGCGGCCCGGTGGCGTCAACGCCCGCGCCAAACTGGTTTTCGTTGCCCGCGCTGACATACACCTCACCGGACGGGGTCGCCTGCGGCGTTTTGCTGACCAGGTTGACGATCCCGCCGGGATTCGCCTGGCCATACAGTACCGAGGAAGGGCCTTTGACCACTTCGATACGCGACAGCAGGAACGGATCCCACGCCGGACGGCTCCACCACGCTTCGCGCGGCAGCCGCAGGCCATCAAGGTATTCGTCGGCTTCAAAACCGCGCACGATGATGGTGTCGAAACGGGTATCCGGCCCGGCGCTCTCCGAGTTAACGCCGGAAACATAGCGCAGCGCCTGCGGGACGTTTTTCGCCGCTTGCGCGTCAATCTCCGCTTGCGTCACCACCGAGATGCTCTGCGAAGTGCGGCTAATCGGCTGGTTTGACTTCGTCGCGGAGGCGGCGCCGTGCGCCACCAGCGTGCTCTCGTCATCCTGATCCTGAGACGCCGCCGCGCTCACCACCAGCGTCTCTTCTTTTGTGGTATTCTGCCCGCCATCCGCGGTAAAGGCTTGCCCGCTATAGCCTGCGATTATCGTATATACCAACACTTTCAACGGTTTTTCCCTGAAAAATTTGCCCATCTGTCTCATCGCCTTTCCGACTGTTAGTAGAATTTGATGGAAATGATAATTATTCAACTTTAAAAGAGAAGCCCGTTCATGGCAGAATGGCGCTACCGACAGTCAGGATGTCGCCAGACGGACAAACGTTGTCCGTTATCGCAGCAATAGGCACAAATGGTGAGAACCGGACAGAGGCAGGTAAACATGACATCCCATCACGGTATTGAAGGCCTGCGTCAACTGCGCTACAGCCCCGGCAGCCAAGAGCCCGTCCATCAGCATGAGCAGGGGCAGCTGATTTTGCCGCTGCGCGGCGTGGCGAAAATCGCCACCGCGCAGCATATCTGGCTGCTCTCGCCGGGCCGCGCCATTTGGCTCCCCAGCGGCACACCGCACGGTTTGGAAGCCATCAATGACGTCGTGACGCACAACATCTATTTTACGCCGCCCTTTTCTCGTCGCTATGGCGCACGCCCCCAGGGGTTGAGCGCCACTCCCCTGCTACATCCCCTGATTGCCGCCGGGCTTGAAAACGCCATTTCCGCCGAACGGCTTACGCTCATTCAAAATCTGCTGAGCGATGAGTTTCAACGCATGCAAACAGGCCAACTGTGTCACGTGGCCCTGCCGAGCGACCGGCGCCTGCGCCAGGTATGCGATGCTTTGTGCCGCGAATTGGGCCATGGCGAAACGCTCGCCTGGTGGGGGAAAAAGGTCGGCGCCAGCGAACGCACCCTGGCGCGGCTGTTCCGCGAAGAGACCGCGCTGAGCTTTTCCGAATGGCGCCAGCAAATTCGCCTGCTGGAGGCGGTATGCAATCTGGCGCGCGGCGTAGCCGTGGGTCAACTGGCCCACGAACTGGGTTACGCCAGCCCTAGCGCGTTCATCGCCATGTTTCGCAAAAAACTGGGCGTATCGCCGCAACGCTATATTCACAGCGCGCTGGAAGCGTGAAAGTCGGGCAAGCTTCAGATGACGGAATGCCAATATGGCGCGCGAATACACGCTGAAAATCAACAGCAGGCAGTGGATTGTCGTTCAGTGATTTGGCGCCAGGCCAGCGCTATCTGTGATGGGGATCGTTGAAAGATTTATTCGTAAGTGATTGAATAGTGGCGGAGAGAGGGGGATTTGAACCCCCGGTAGAGTTGCCCCTACTCCAGTTTTCGAGACTGGTCCGTTCAGCCGCTCCGGCATCTCTCCTAACAACGCTTGCTATCATGCCCGCTTTTACGGCATTTTTACAGCATTAGCATACCGCTGAACGTTCAAGTGATGAGTTTACGAGCAACCTGATGATTAAATGGCCGTGGAAAGCGACTCAACCCTCTCAACCCCAGGCAGACACTCAGGCCCAGTGGCAGGACGCGTTGGCGATCCCGCTGCTCTCGCCGCTGAATGAGCAGGAGCGGCAGCGGCTGGTGGCCGTTGCCGGGCAGATCTTGCAGCAAAAGCGCATCGTGCCGCTGCAGGGGCTGCAGCTCACCTCGCAAATGCAGGCGCGCATCGCCCTGCTGTTCGCCCTGCCGGTGCTGGAACTCGGCGCGGAGTGCCTCGACGGCTTCAACGAAATTCTGCTCTATCCCACTCCGTTCGTGGTGGAAGACGAATGGCAGGACGAAATTGGCCTGGTGCACTCGGGGCCGGTAGTGCAGTCCGGCCAGAGCTGGGAACAGGGGCCGATCGTGCTCAACTGGCAAGACGTGCAGGACTCTTTCGATCTCTCCGGTTTCAATCTGGTGATCCACGAAGCGGTGCACAAACTGGATATGCGCAACGGCGGCGTCGCTACCGGCGTGCCGCCGATCCCGCTGCGCGAGGTGGCCGCCTGGGAGCACGATCTGCACGCCGCGATGGAAAGCCTGCAGGACGAGATAGACATGGTCGGTGAAGAGGCCGCCAGCATGGATGCCTACGCCGCCACCGATGCGGCCGAGTGCTTCGCCGTGCTGTCGGAGTATTTCTTCAGCGCCCCCGAGCTGCTGGCCGAACGCTTCCCGGCGCTGTATCAGCACTTTTGCCGCTTCTACCGCCAGGATCCGCTGGCGCGCCTGCTGCGCAGCCAGGCGGAAAACGACGCGCAATGGGCTGATTGACGGACACATTGCTCAGATACCGAGCAGTCGCACCACTCAAGGCAATTTAGCGTTGACACACCCGGGGCCGCTGGATATCATGCGCCCCGTTCACACGATTCCTCTGTAGTTCAGTCGGTAGAACGGCGGACTGTTAATCCGTATGTCACTGGTTCGAGTCCAGTCAGAGGAGCCATATTTAGAGAAGCCCGCTTAAGGAAACTTAAGCGGGCTTTTTGCTATGGGGCATTTACAGCCCGCGTTTTTCCATCAGCAGCGCCAAATCGACCAACCGATTGGAGAAGCCCCACTCATTGTCATACCAGGCGAGCACTTTCACCAGGTTGCCGCCGATGACCAGCGTAGACAAACCATCGATAATCGACGAGCGTGCGTCGCCCCGGTAGTCGCTCGACACCAGCGGTTCATCGCTGTAGCCCAAAATTCCTTTCAGCGGGCCGGACGCCGCCGCCGCGCGGAAAGCGGCGTTGATTTCCTCCACCGTCGCCGGGCGTTTCAGCGTCACCGTCAGATCGACGATCGAGACGACCGGCACCGGCACCCGCAGCGAGTAACCGGTCAGGCGGCCGTCGAGATCCGGGATCACCTTGCCGAGCGCCTTGGCCGCGCCGCTGGAGTAAGGCACGATAGACTCTGCCGCCGCCCGCGCGCCGCGCAGATCTTTTTCCGGCTGATCGTGCAGCGCCTGGCTGTTGGTATAGGCGTGGGTGGTGTTCATCAGCCCGTATTCGATACCGAAGGCCTGATGCAGCACCTGCGCGGCGGGTGCCAGCCCGTTGGTGGTGCAGCTGCCGTTGCTGACCACTTTATGCAGCGCCGGATCGTAGAGTTGGTCGTTAACCCCCATGACGATAGTGATGTCGTCGTTCTTGGCCGGCGCCGAGATAATCACCCGCTTGGCGCCGCCGTGCGTGATATGCACTTCCGCCTTGGCTTTATCGGTAAAGAAGCCCGTCGCTTCGATCACCACGTCCACGCCCACGCTGCTCCACGGGATCTCGGCGGGATCGCGCTGCGAAAACACCTGAATCGGCCGGCCGTCCAGCAGCAGCTGGTTGTCGCCGGCTTCCACCCTGGCCGCCAGGGTGCCGGAAAGCGTGTCGTATTTCAGCAGGTGCGCCAGCGTCTTGCTGTCCGTCAGATCGTTGATCGCCACCACTTCAAAATCGCTGCGACCCAGCGCCGCGCGCAGCACGTTGCGCCCGATCCTGCCGAAGCCGTTAATGCCTACTTTCACCATGATGCTCTCCTCGTTTTGGGCTTTGCCTCAAATCTAGCCCTGCCCCGAGGCGGCGTAAATGACGTTTACCGATCAATTTACGCCAAATTGCGCGCGTGGAAGCGTTCGCGGTATTCGCTCGGGGTCAGCTGCAGTTTGCGCTCAAACACCCGCCGCAGGTTAAGGCCGTTGCCAAAGCCGGTGGCCAGCGCGATCTGTTCGATGCCCTCCGCGCTCTGCTCAAGGCGCTGCCTGGCGGTATGCAACCGCCCTTCTTCGACGAATTTGGCAGGAGAAATACCCGTCTCACGGGTGAATACGCGGGTAAAGTTGCGCGGGCTCATCGCCACGCGTTCGGCCAACCGATCGACGCTGAGATCGTCGGCGAGGTTTTCCAGGATCCAGGACTGCAGATCGCGGATCGGGCCCGGCGATTTGGCCTGGTTGAGCGGGTAGCGGCTGAACTGCGCCTGCCCGCCGGGGCGACGCAGAAACATCACCAGGTCCTGCGCCACTTCGCGCGCCTGCACGAAGCCATAGTCGTCCTCCACCAGCGCCAGCGTCAGGTCGAAGCCGGAACTGACGCCGCCGGAGGTCCAGATCGGCCCATCCTGTACGTAGATCGGGCCATTCTCGACCTGCACCCGCGGGAAGCGCGCCTGCAGCGTTTCCGCCAGCCGCCAGTGAGTGGTCGCCCGCCGCCCGTCCAGCAATCCGGCTTCGGCCAGCAGCAGAGCCCCGCCGCAAACGGAGGCAATACGGCGCGCCTGCGGGGCCGCGCGGCGCAGCCAATCCGCCACCAGGGCACCCTCTTCTTCGGTCGCCCCCTTGCCGGCGACAATGACGGTATCGCGCGGCAGGGCCGGATCGAGATCCGCCAGGCGATGGTCGGCCAACAGGCTCAGCCCGGACAGGCCGTGTATCACCCGATGGGATTGCGTGGTGGCGACCGCGATCTGATACAGCGGCGCTTCGGCAGGGCTCAGACGGTTAGCCTGCATCAGGATATCGGCGATACCCGCCGCTTCGAACAGCATGCCCCCTTCAGGGACGATAATCAGGAATGTATGCATGGCGATAATAAGAAGAACGAGCAAAACAGGTCAGACAGCCACTGTATAAGAAAAGCCTCGCCGGTTCACCCTGCGGGCATAAAAAAGCCCGCCGGCAAGCGCCGACGGGCTAACAAAGCACTACCCTCAAGCCTGCGGCAGGTTCACCCCGCCGACGCGCGCCAACTGCGCCAGCAGCGCCGTTTGAAACGCCTCGTCGTGTACCGCCGCGTGGGGATCGAACCGTTGCTGATGGTGCCAATAGCCGCCGGACGCCAGGGCCTGCGGCTCATCGCTGGTCACCAACCACGCCTGCGTCACATGCCCCAGCGCCAGATCGTCGGGCGCGTCCGCGCCGCCCATTTTGGTCGGCACCCAGCCGGGATCGACCGCGCTGCTGATCACATCAGGCCACAGGCGCGCCACGGCGGCGGCCAGCGCAGTGACGAACAGCTTGCTGTCCGAATAGGAGCCCGCAGCGCCGCCGAGCCAGTCTACGCCGTTCAGTTCCGGCGCTCCGTCAAAGTGCATGCTGCTGCTCAAGTAGACGATGCGCTTGGGGCGTTCGATCAGGGCCGTCAGCAGGTAGGGCGCAATCACGTTCACCGGCATCACCTGCGGCCCGGTAAACATACCGGCGTTGTGGATCACCGCGTCCGGACGGCCGAGGCGATTGACCTGCTCGGCAAGCTGCCGGATCTGCTGCACATCGGACAGATCGCCAATCACCGCCTGCGCACCGCGATCCAGCAGATCGCGCACCGCGTCCAAACGACCGGGCTCACGCGCGTGCAGAATAACCTGATGCCCTTCGTCCAACAGCGTTTGCGCGGCGGCGCGGCCCAGCCCGTCTACCGAACCGGTAATGAAAATGCGTGACATGTCACTCCTCCGTTTAGCGCCAGCCGAGCGCCGGCGCGACATGGGTTAAAATCGATTCGATCACGTGGGCGTTGTAATCCACGCCCAGCTGGTTAGGCACGGTCAGCAGCAGCGTATCCGCTTCGGCGATGGCCTCGTCCTGCGCCAGCTGCTCGATCAGCACGTCCGGCTCGGCGGCATAGCTGCGGCCGAAGATCGCCCGGGTCTGCGCGTCGATATATCCGAGCTGATCGCCCTCCTTGCCACCGCCGCCGAAGTAGTTGCGATCCCGCTGATCCACCAGCGCGAAGATGCTGCGGCTCACGGAAACCCGCGGCTCATGCGCGTGGCCGGCCTCTTGCCAGGCGGCGCGGTAGGCGCGGATCTGCTTGGCCTGCTGGATGTGGAAGGGTTCGCCGGTCTCGTCGTTCTTGAGCGTCGAGCTTTGCAGGTGCATGCCGAGCTTCGCCGCCCAGACGGCGGTGGCGTTCGAACCGGCGCCCCACCAGATGCGATCGCGCAGCCCGGCGGAAAACGGCTCCGGCCGCAGCAGCCCAGGCGGATTCGGGAACATCGGCTGTGGATTGGGCTCGGCGAACCCTTCGCCGCGCAGCGCTTCCAGGAACACTTCGGTATGGCGGCGGGCCATGTCCGCGTCGCTCTCGCCATCGGCCGGGGCATAGCCGAAATAGCGCCAGCCGTCGATCACCTGCTCCGGCGAGCCGCGGCTGATGCCGAGCTGCAGCCGCCCGCCGGCGATCAGATCCGCCGCGCCGGCGTCTTCCACCATGTACAGCGGATTTTCATAACGCATGTCGATCACGCCGGTGCCGATCTCGATGCGTTGGGTTTTGGCGCCGATGGCGGCCAGCAGCGGGAACGGTGACCCCAGCTGGCGTGCAAAGTGGTGTACGCGAAAATAGGCGCCGTCCGCCCCCAGATCTTCGGCGGCGACCGCCAGATCGATGGACTGCAGCAGCGCATCCGCCGCGGAACGGGTGCCGGACTGGGCGGAAGGCGACCAGTGGCCAAACGAGAGAAAACCAATTTTTTTCATCGGGAATCGTCCTCAAAGGCAAAATCATCGGCCTACAGTGACAAAAATCGCGCGCTCTGCGCCAGCAAAATCGCCCCCGATCGCACTAAACGAACCGATTGCCACCGCGCCGCCCGGCGATTGTAATCAAAAAACAAATGTCGTATAACAGGCAGCTCCGAGGGGTGTCCTGTTACGGGCTGAGATGGCGCAAGCCGAACCCTTTGAACCTGATCTGGGTCATGCCAGCGAAGGGACGGTTAGGCAACAACGCTCTCACCCGTTGCCTGTTCATACCCCAGCGTGCCCGGATCTCCACTGACTCAAGGAGGTCCCATGTCCATCACCACCCTGTTCGAAAGCGGTCTTTACGGCCGGCTGCGCCAACAAGCCGGCAGCCACTGGCAAGATTACGTCGATCACCCGTTTCTGCAGCAACTGGCCGCCGGCACCTTGCCCGAACGCGCTTTTCGCCGCTACCTGACCCAGGACTACCTGTTCCTGCTGCACTTCGCCCGCGCCTACGCACTGCTGGTCAGCAAGCTACGCACCCTGCCGGAAATGCGCGCCGCCACGGCGTCGCTCAACGGCATCGTCGCCGAACTGCCGCTGCACGTGGCCTACTGTGCCGAATGGGGGCTGAGCGAAGCGCAGATCGCCGCCCAGCCGGAAGCGGCGGAGACCATGAACTACACCCGTTACGTGCTGGATATCGGCCATGCCGGCGACGCCCTCGATCTGCTGGCCGGCCTGCTGCCCTGCGTGGCCGGCTATGCCGAAATCGGCCTGCGGCTGCTGCACGACCCCGCCACCAAAATGGAGGGCAATCCTTACGCCTCCTGGATCCGCAACTACGGTGACGAGGGCTATCTGGCCGGCGTGCGCGCTGCCATCGAGCTGTTGGAAACCGTCTGCCACCAGCGCGGCGCACCAGGCCGCTTCACCGAGCTGGCGCAGATTTTCACCACCGCCACCCAGCTGGAATCGGCATTTTGGCAGATGGGGCTGAACGCCTCATGACCTCCCCGCTTCTCCCGCCCGGCATCCAGGTGCGGGATCTTAGCCTGCGTTTCGGTCAGCAAATCGTCTTCGACCGGCTGAGCTTCGACATCGCCGGCGGCAGCTTCGTCGCCCTGCTCGGCGCCAGCGGCGCCGGCAAAACCAGCCTGCTGAAGATCATCGCCGGCCTGGAACGGGCTACCTCGGGCACGGTGACCGGCAGCGACGGTTTGCCGATCGCCGGGCGCATCGCCTACATGGGGCAAAAAGACCTGCTCTACCCGTGGCTGACCGTCGAGGAGAACGTCGCCCTCGGCTCGCGGCTGCGCGGCGAAGTGACGGATCGGGCGTGGGCGGCGCACCTGCTGGAGCGCGTGGGCCTGGCCGCGCATGGCCGCAGCCTGCCCGCCGCGCTGTCCGGCGGCATGCGCCAGCGCGCCGCCATCGCCCGCACGCTCTACGAACGCCAGCCGATCGTGCTGATGGACGAACCCTTTTCCGCGCTGGACGCCATTACCCGCGCCGAGATCCAGAGCCTGGCCGCCGAACTGCTGGCGCAAAACACCGTGCTGCTGATCACCCACGATCCGATGGAGGCCTGCCGCCTGAGCCACCGGCTGCTGGTGCTGTCGCCCTGGCCGCTGGGCCTCGACGATAGCCACCGCATCAGCGGGCAACCGCCGCGCGCGCCGGATGACGCCGACCTGCTGAAAAGCCAGGCCGAACTGCTGCAACAGCTGGTGAGGGCCGCGCAATGAATATTGCCAAAGAGCGTGGGCTTACCCGCCTACGGCGTGGGCTGACGGTGTTTGCCGGCCTGCTGCTGCTGTGGTGGCTGGCGGCGCAAAGCGGCATTCCGGCCTTTCTGCTGCCCACGCCGAGCGCGGTGGCGCAGGCGCTGTGGGACGGGCGCGGCTATCTCGCCTGGCACACGCTGGTCACCGCTTCGGAGATCGTCAGCGGGCTGGCGCTGGGCGTCTTGCTCGGCGCGGCGCTGGCGCTGTGCATGATCTTCTCGCCGCGCCTGCAACGCTGGCTGATGCCGCTGGTGCTCACCAGCCAGGCGATACCGGTGTTCGCCCTGGCGCCGCTGCTGGTGCTGTGGTTCGGCTTCGGCATGAGCGCCAAGGTGGCGATGGCGGTGCTGGTGATTTTCTTCCCGGTGGTATCGGCCTTTTTCGACGGGCTGCGCCGGGTCAACAACGACTATCTCGATCTGGCGCGCACGATGCGCGCTTCGCGCTGGGCGCAGCTGCGGCACGTGCGGCTGATGGCGGCGCTGCCGGCCTTCGGCTCCGGCCTGCGCATGGCCGCCGCCGTCGCGCCGATCGGCGCCATCATCGGCGAATGGGTCGGCTCGGCCGAAGGGCTGGGCTACGTGATGCTGAACGCCAACGCGCGCATGCAGACCGACGTCTGCTTCGCCGCGCTGTTTATTTTGGTGCTGATGACCGTGCTGCTGTGGGCTGCGGTGGATGCGCTGCTGCGGCGCCTGATCGCCTGGGCGCCGGAAAACGACTGATGATTGCAACCATAACCAGGGATAAAGGAACGACCATGATCAAACAAACCGTTTGCGGGCTGCTGCTCGGCGCCGCCATCACCGGCCAGGCCGGCGCGGCCGAAAAGCTGACGCTAGTGCTCGACTGGTACATCAACCCCGATCACGCGCCGATTATGGTGGCCGAGCAGATCGGCGCCTTCAAGGCCGAAGGGCTGGACGTCAAGATCGTGCCGCCGTCCGATCCGGCGCTGCCGCCGCGGCTGGTGGCCGCCAAACAGGCCGACCTCGCCATTACCTATCAACCGCAGCTGCATTTCTTCGCCGATCAGGGCCTGCCGCTGATGCGCGTCGGCACGCTGATCAACACGCCGCTGAATACGGTGATCGCGCTGGATAAAAACATCACGTCGCCGGCAGATCTCAAGGGCAAAACGGTGGGTTACTCGGTCAGCGGCATCGAACAGGCGACGCTGGCCACCATGGTCGAACACGAGCACCTCAAGCCGCAGGACATCAAGCTCATCAACGTTAACTTCCAGCTGACCAGCGCCCTGCTGGCGGGCCAGGTGGATGCGGTGATCGGCGGCTACCGCAACATCGAAGCGCTGGAGCTGAAGCTGCAGGGCAAGACGCCGGTGGTGTTCAACGTCGAAGATTACGGCGTGCCGGCCTACGACGAGCTGATCATCGTCGCCAACCGCGATGCGGTGAACGAGCCGAAAATCCGCAGGTTCCTCGCCGCGCTGAAGAAAGGCAGCGACTACCTGCATGCGCACCCGCAGGACACCTGGCTGGCGTTCGCCAAGGCGCACCCGGAGCTGAATACCGAACTGAACAAGCAGGCGTGGCAAGCCAGCCTGCCGCTGTTCGCACGCGATCCGGCCAAGCTGGATCGGGCACGCTACCAGGCTTACGAACAGTTCCTGTTCGACAACAAGCTGATCAAGAAAATCACCCCGGTGGAACAGTACGCGGTGGAGCTGGACTGATCACGCCGAGGCGGCCGGTGGCGCCACCGTCACCTCGCCCTGGCCGCTGCGCTGCAAGGCCGCCTTCACCAACCCGTTGGCTTTGCAGCGCTCGATAAAATCGTTCACGTAGGCGGCGCCCTGCGTTTTTTGCCGCGGCACCGCCATCGCCTGGCGGATGGCGGTGAAGTGCCCCTCCAGCACCCGGTAGCCGGGATGGGCGGCCGCGGCGGCCAACAGCGGCTGGCGCACGCCGGCCGCCGCCTCCAGCCCCCGTTCGAAAAACAGCGCGATCGCCTCGGCGGAGGTTGCCGCCCGCACCAGCTGCGCCTGCTGCAGCGTGCGCGATAAAAACAGATCGTACGCCGCCCCCTGGCCGACCGCGATGCACACCTCCGGCCTGTCGAGCTGCGCCACCTCAAAGTAAGGCGCGTCGTTCGCCACCAGATAGGTTCCCTCGATGATCACGTAGGGCTCGCTGAAGGCGATCTGCGCCGCGCGCACCGGCTCGATGGCCATAAACGCCAGGTTCCAGGCGCCGCTGTCCAGGTCAGCGAACACCTTACCCGCCGCGTCATAGGTGACCAGTTCAAGCGCCACGCCCAGCTCCTGGGCCAGCGCGGCGGCCAGCTCCACCGAAGCGCCTTGCGGTTTGCCGCCGGCCCCGGCCTGCGCCAGCACCGGATTGCCGTAGTTGATCGCCGCGCGCAACACGCCTTGCGGGGCCAGATCGTCGAGTACCGCGGCGGGAATCGTCTGCATACTTCCTCCTGAATGGCTGATGGGCGCACCGTCGTGGCACTCATTAAGCGTAGAGCGAAACCTCCGACCAGCAAGCTTTCGCCGCCGAGGCCGCCGTCGGCGTGATTAACGTCACACTATTGTCATAAAAATGTACAATAGCCGCCGCTTGTCGGCCGTAGCGGGAGATCGCGCGTTGTTCCGCCGCCGGCAATAGGCTATACCCTTCACTTTTCGCGCCGCGGCACGCTCGGCGGCGCAACCCAGGGCAGCAACGGTTTTATTTCAATCAGACAAGGTTTGGCGGATGGTTTTAGCAGTCGTTTCGTTTGTTCTCTTTTTGGCGTCAATTTTGATTTATCGCACCCGGGCCGCCGCCAACCGCTGGTGGTTCGCCATTCTGCTGACGCTGCTCGGCAGCTATCTGGTGCTGAACGTCATCCTGATCGCCAGCAACTACTTCACCGGCGACGGCATCACCGACGCGGTGATTTACACCGTCACCAGCAGCCTCAAAGGCGCGGGCATCAGCAAATACGTGCTGCCGTTTATCGGCCTGCTGGCGGCGTTGGGACTTATCTTCGCGGTGCTGGCCCGCAGCCTGCTGCGCCGCAAGGCCAAAGGCAGCAGCGTGGTCTACAGCGTCGTCGCCGTGCTGCTGGCGCTGTTCTCGGTCGGCACCACCCCGGCGTTTCAGGACATCTCGCTGCTGGTCAAGAGCCAGATCGTCGGCGATACCGCCGATTTCACCACCTACTACAAGGCGCCGAAAAAGACCGTACAGGGCAAGCGGCCGAACCTGGTGTACATCTATGCCGAGAGTCTGGAGCGCACCTACTTCGATACCGAGCTGTTTCCCGGCCTGGCCGACGAGCTGAACGCCCTGCGCACGGACAGCATCGATTTCAGCAACACCCAGCAGCTGCCGGGCACTGGTTACACCATCGCCGGCATGGTCGCCTCGCAGTGCGGCATTCCGCTGTTCGCACCTTTCGACGGCAACGCCTCCAGCGCGGTCTCCACCTTCTACCCGGAGAACGTCTGCCTGGGCGACGTGCTGAAGGCCGCCGGCTACAGCAACTATTTCTATCAGGGCGCCGAGCTGGCGTTCGCCGGTAAAGACACCTTCCTGAAATCCCACGGCTTCGACCACGTTTACGGCTTCAAAGAGCTGCGCGAACAGGTCGCCGATCCGAGCTACAAAAACGACTGGGGTTGGTACGACGACAGCGTGCTGGACGTGGTGTACGGCAAGTTCGTCGAGCTGTCCAAGCAGCGCCAACCCTTCTCGCTGTTTACCCTGACCGTCGACACCCATCACCCGGACGGCTTTATCTCCGCCGGCTGCAGCAAGAAAAGTTATGCCTGGCAGAATAAAGAAAACCGTTCGCTGAGCGCGGTGGCCTGCAGCCAGCAACACATCGCCGCGCTGATCGACAAGATCAAACGCTCGCCCTATTTCAGCAACACCGTGATCGTGGTGTCCTCCGATCATCTGGCGATGAACAACACCGCCTACGATATCCTGGCCAAACAGAAGCGCCGCAACCTGTTCTTCATCATCGACGGCACCCGGCCGCTGGCGGAACAGCGCAACGAGAAGCGCAGCACGCTGGACAACGGCGCCACGGTGCTGGACGTGATGGGCGGCGACAACTACATCGGCCTCGGCCGCAGCAGCCTGTCGGCGCCGTCGCTGTCTACGGTGTTCCTGAACATCGAAGAGAAGATCAACGGCTGGAAACCGGCGGTGATCAACCAGTGGGGCCTGCCGAACCGCATCAGCGACTATAGCGTCGATACGCGCCAGCGCAGCTTCAGCTTCTCCGGCGTCACCTACAAGGTGCCGTTCATTCTGCGGGTGGGCGATAACCGCATCGAACCGATGTTCAACGTCTACCTTTCCACCCCGCTGCGCAAACAGCTGGCCGGGCTGGGCGCGGGGGAAAAATTCGTCTGGGTCGATAAATGCTATGAGATCGGCCGGGTCTGGGCGCCGCAGCTGGCGCTAAGCACCGACATCTGCGTGGCCTCCGGCACCCTGGCCTCACCGCCGCAGATCGTGCAGGCCAGCGGCGAACGCTTCCGCGGCAAGGTGAGCTTTACCGCCCCGGCGGCGGACAGCGTCGCCGATTATCAAAACGCCGTCGCTCGCCTGCAGGTGGACGACGCGGCGATGAAGTACCGGGCGGACAGCATCGAGTTCATGCTGCCCGGCCTGCCGGAGCAGGTGAAGGCCGTCACCGGCGTTTCCGGCGTCGAGGAGTGGGGCCGCTGGTCCGACGCCAACCTGGCGCCGGCGGTCGACATCGATTACGTCGAGCCGCTGCCGAAGCGCTTCGATCTGGTGCTGCGCGCCCGCGCCTACGGCAATAACGTCGGCGAACCGATTTCGGTGCGCGTCGGCGACGAAGAGCGCTTCGTGTCGCTCGGCGAACAGGACAGCACCGTCACCCTGCGCTTCGACAACCCGCGCGGCGCGCAGAAGATCAGCATTACCCCGCCGGCCCCCACCGAGCCGAAAGAGAGTGCCAGCGGCGGCTTTACGCCGAAGAAGCTGGGCATAGGCCTGGTGTCGCTGAAGGTCGAGGCGGCCGACCCCGCCTCCTGATCCTCGCGCCTTCACGGGTGCGGTATTTTCTTTGCCGCACCCGTCATTTCGACCAAGCTTTTACGTCCTTCTTCGGCTAACCTGTGACGGTAAAACGCCGCACCCCCGCCACAGAGCCGGGACATCCAAGGAGAAAGTATGAGCTATGCCCCACCTCGCAGCGGCCTCAGCGCCGATCAGGCACTCGATCAACTGGAAGCCCTGTATGACGCCGCGGTAGACGCGCTGCGTCAGGCGGTCGGCGACTTTATCAGCCACGGCACGCTGCCGAATGCGCAGGCGCGCGCCGCCGGGCTGTTCGTGTATCCCGAACTGCGCGTCAGCTGGGACGGGCAGCAATCCGGCCCGAGCAAAACCCGCGCCTTCGGCCGCTTCACCCATCCCGGCAGCTACAGCACCACCGTGACCCGGCCGCAGCTGTTCCGCCACTATCTGGCCGAACAGCTGGCGATGCTGGAGCACGACTACGCCGCCCATATCGAAGTGGCGCCGTCGCAGCAGGAGATCCCGTTCCCTTACGTGATCGACGGCTCCAGCCTGGCGCTCGATCGCTCGATGAGCGCCGGCATCGCGCAACATTTCCCCACCACCGAGCTGGCGCAGATCGGTGACGAAACCGCCGACGGCCTGTACCACACCACCGACAACCATTTCCCGCTGTCGCATTTCGATGCGCTGCGCGCGGATTTCTCGCTGGCGCGGCTGCGGCACTACACCGGCACGCCGGTGGAACACTTCCAGCCGTTCGTGCTGTTCACCAACTACACCCGCTATGTGGATGAGTTCGTGCGCTGGGCCTGCGCGCAGATCGCCGATCCGGCCAGCCCGTACATCGCGCTCTCCAGCGCCGGCGGCACCTACATCACGCCGGAAACCAGCGCCCCGGAGCAGGCGGTGTCCGATCTGGCGTGGAAAAATCACCAGATGCCGGCCTATCACCTGATTTCGCGCACCGGCCAGGGCATCACGCTGATCAACATCGGCGTAGGCCCGTCCAACGCCAAAACTATCTGCGATCACCTGGCGGTGCTGCGCCCGAGCGCCTGGCTGATGATCGGCCACTGCGGCGGCCTGCGCGAAAGCCAGTCGATCGGCGACTATGTGCTGGCCCACGCCTATCTGCGCGACGATCACGTGCTGGATGCGGTGCTGCCGCCGGATATCCCGATCCCGAGCATCGCCGAGGTGCAGCGCGCCCTATACGACGCCACCAAGATGGTCAGCGGCATGCCCGGTGAAGAGGTCAAACAGCGCCTGCGCACCGGCACCGTGGTCACCACCGACGACCGCAACTGGGAGCTGCGCTATTCCGCTTCGGCGCGGCGCTTCAACCTCAGCCGCGCGGTGGCGGTCGACATGGAGAGCGCCACCATCGCCGCTCAGGGTTACCGCTTCCGGGTGCCGTACGGCACGCTGCTGTGCGTCTCCGACAAACCGCTGCACGGCGAAATAAAACTGCCGGGCCAGGCCAACCGCTTCTATGAGGGGGCGATCTCCGAGCACCTGCAGATCGGCATCTGCGCCATCGATCTGCTGCGCGCCGAGGGCGACCGCCTGCACTCGCGCAAGCTGCGCACCTTCAACGAACCGCCGTTCCGATAACGGTTATCAGGCCCGCTGTGGCGGGCCGTTTTTTCCTCAACGTACCAGCGCCAGCGCGCGTTTCTCCTGGCTGCGGCCGCCGGCGATCGACAGCAGCATGTCTTTGACCAGCAGCGCCGGGGCGGACAGCGCCTGTTGGCCCGACATGCACAGCGCCAGCGGCACCGACATCGTCGGCGCATTGATGCGCGCCATCCAGGCCTTGGCCGGGCCGATCATCGCGCGCGCCACCGATTCCGGCAGCACGGTCGCTCCCAGCCCGCCGGCGATCGCGGCGCTCAGCGCGCCCGAGGATTCGATCTCCCCCACCACGTTGACAGCCAGCTTGCGCAGCGCCATCGCCTCTTCCAGCTGATTGCGCACCGCATCGCCCTCGCGCGGCAGGAACAGGTTCAGCCGCGCCACGTCCAGCAGCTCGACGCTGTTGCCGGGATGCGGCACCGCGCGCGTCGCCACCAGATAAAGATCTTCCCGCATCAGTGCAATGGCGTGCAGCCCGGCGGGCATCTTGGCGCCGTAGACCATCGCCATGTCCAGCATCTGATTGGCCACCTGCCCGGCCAGCGCCGCGCCGCTGTTTTCATGCAGGCTGAGCAGGATGCCCGGCTGCTGATCGCGCAGGCTCTGCAGCAGCGGCAGTGCCAGCTGCGCCGCGGTGCTGCCCGACGCCAGCCCGAGAGACACCTGGCCGCTCATCGCCTGCCCGGCACTGTTGACCGCGCTCTGCGCCTGCTCGCACTGGCGCAGAATGGTCTGCGCGTGGGCATAGAGAATATTGCCGGCCTCGGTCGGCTGTACGCCGCGCTTGGTGCGGATCAGCAGTTGTTGTTTCAGCTCCCCCTCCAGCGTCGCCAGCTGCTGGCTGAGCGCCGGCTGTGCGATGTGCAACACCTCCGCCGCCTGGGTCAGGCTGCCGATATCAACGATTTTCACGAAGTACTTCAGACGTCTGAAATTCATAGTGCCTCCAGCGAGCCGCTAAATTGAGAATGCCGAAATCCGGTCAGGCACTGCAGCAAGATCCGGGCCAGAGTCGGTAAACGGCCATGGAAGCGAGATACACGGCGGCCGACGACCGTTCGTCGGGCGGCGCGCGCCACAACGCAGGGCAGACGTTGCACCACAGGCAAGCAACGGCCCGAACAACGGGCCATCCGGGGACGCTGTGCGCGGGACAAGTGACAAAAGCGAGAAAAAGCAGCAGGTTGGGCAATCTTGCAGCAAACGAACGCATTGGGCGTTTTCACGCTTTACAAGCCGCAACCGCCCCGCTATTATTCGCCCCGTTCCAACGATTCCTCTGTAGTTCAGTCGGTAGAACGGCGGACTGTTAATCCGTATGTCACTGGTTCGAGTCCAGTCAGAGGAGCCATATTTAGAGAAGCCCGCTCAGGGAAACCCGAGCGGGCTTTTTGCATTTCAGCCGCCGTCAAAAGCTGCGTTTCGCCACCAGATAGGCGCCCGCCACCAACAGCAGGGCGCCGACCAGCGCCGGCAGATTCTCGCGCAGCGCCGCCGGGCCGGCGCGGTAGACGTCCACCAGCAGCCCCATGCACAGCTGGCTGGCGACCAGGATCGAGATGGTGGCCGCCGCCCCCAGTTTTTGGTAGCCAAGGATACCGGCAAACACGAACAGCGATCCTAGCAGCCCCGGCAGCAGCATCCACCACCTGGCGGCGCCGGTCACTTCCGCCACCGCGCCGAGGCCGTTTTTGGCCAGCAGCAACCCCACCAGCAGCAGCAAACCGACGCTGGAGTTGATCACCAGCGTGATAAGGATGGTCGAGACGCTTTCGGTAATGCGCACCATCAGCAGATTCTGCACCACCAGCCCCATTCCCGCCGCGATCAGCAGCAATAGCATATTCATCGCCCTGTCTCCCGGGCTCAGCTCGCCGGCGGCGCCGCCCGCTCGTCGAGCGTCAGCTGCAGGAAGGTCAGATCCAGCCATTGGCCAAATTTGGCGCCCACCTGCTCCATGCGCCCCACCTCGCGGAACCCGAGCGCCAGATGCAGCTGAATGGAGGCCTGATTGCCGGATTCGATGCCGGCCACCATCACGTGCTTGCCGATCTCCCGCGCCCGTGCGATCAGGGCGATCAACAGCGCTTTGCCAATCCCTTCACCGCGATGCGCCTGATGGACATACACCGAGTGTTCTACGGTATGGCGATAGCCGTCCCAGGCGCGCCAGTCGCCGAACGACGCGTAGCCGATCGCCTCGTCCGCGCCGTTCACCGCCACCAGCACCGGGTAGCCCGCCGCCTGCCGTTCGCCGATCCACGCCGCGCGATTGGCCGCATCCACGGTTTGTTCATTCCAGATGGCGGTGCTGTTCAACACCGCGTCGTTATAGATAGCGGCAATCGCCGCGCTATCGTTGAGCGTCGCATTTCGTATAATCATGGTTTACCCCGGCCAATTGTCCACTATAATACTACGATATGAATATTAAATTAGACAATCTAAATCAGCTGATCGGCGCACGCATTCGCATTGAACGCGAGGCGCGCCACTGGTCGCTGTCCGATCTGGCCGAGCAGGCGGGCGTCTCACGGGCGATGGTGCACAAAATCGAGCGCGGCGAGAGCAGCCCGACGGCGATGCTGCTGGGCAGGCTGGCGGGGGCGTTCGGCCTCAGCATGTCCAAGCTCATCGCCCGGGCGGAAACGCAGGAAGGCCGGCTGCTGCGCCGGGAAGATCAGCCGGTCTGGGTCGATCCGGAGAGTGGCTACGTGCGGCGCCACGTTTCGCCGCGCACCGATCTGCCGCTCGATCTGGTGCGTATCGAACTGCCGGCCGGCGCGACGATCCCGATGCCGGCTTCGGTGTATGCCTTCAAGCGCCAGCTGATCTGGGTCTTATCCGGTGAGTTGGTCTTTGTGGAAGGTGATGCGCGCCATGACATGGCCGAGGGAGACTGCCTGGAGCTCGGCCCGCCGGCGGACTGCCGCTTTGAAAACCAGAGCGACCAACCGTGCGTGTATATGGTGGCAGTGCTGAGCGCCGCCTGACGCCCCGCCCGCGCTAGCCCTGCGTCGGCCGGTTATAGCCGGCGCGGAAAAACTTCTCCGCCAGCCGGCTGTCGCCGCCGGAGAAGAACTCGCTCATCGGCTCACTGCCGAGGCCATAGGCGCGGCTCAGCTGTCCGGCTTCGAACGCCGCCCGGTTTTCGTCGCCGCAGCGCTGCGCCAAATGATGCGCATAGCCGAGCACAAAGCCGCGCTTGTAGTCGGAGCAAAAGCGCGACAGCTCCGTCTCCGGCTTCAGGTTCTCCGCCTTTAGCCCCGCCAACAGCCCTTTGCCAAAATGGTCACCCACGGTTTCCTCCTCATTACGCCATCGCTATATAACAAAATATACAGCGAATAAGCGAACGAGAACATACTCCCTAAGTTTTACTCGCCGCTTAAAAAAGGCCCGCCAAGCGGGCCTGAGGGAAAGCGGGCAATCACAGCGTGAAATTCAGCCCTTCGCTGACGGTCTTGCCCAGCGGCAGGCGGCCCGACGGCGCCTCTTTTTCCTGCAGGAAATCCGGCAGGCGGGCCTTGTCGCCCGGTTTACCGATCGCCACCATGGCGTGCACCGCATAGTCGTCCGGCAGCTGCAGCGCCGCCTTAATCTTGTCGTGGTGAATGCCGCTCATGCAGTGGGTCAACCAGCCTTTCAGGTGCGCCTGATGCGC
The DNA here is from genome assembly GCF_052168715.1 of Serratia sp. CY44782. NCBI lineage: Bacteria > Pseudomonadati > Pseudomonadota > Gammaproteobacteria > Enterobacterales > Yersiniaceae > Serratia > Serratia sp. CY44782. Next base: position 412,450 of record NZ_JBJNME010000001.1, on the reverse strand, counting down.
CAGGCTGGCCCAGGCGGCGCCGGTATCGAACGCGTGGGTCGGGTTGTCCACCAGCCGTTCGCCGTTCAGGCTGGTGGTTTTGGAGACGATCACCACCAGCGCCGAAGCGTGCTGCGCCCAGCCGCGGTTGAAGTCGATCAGGAATTCCAGGTAGTTCTCCCAGCTGTCGGAACCGTGCTTGCTGTAGGCAAAGCGCCACGGCTGAATGTTGTAGGCCGATGGCGACCAGCGCGCCGCTTCAAAAAAACTCAGCAACGTTTGATCGTCGATGGCGTCGTTGGCCATCGCGCGCGGTGACCAGCGCTCGATAAATTGCGCATCAATCGGGTAATCGGAGGTTCTTGGCTGGCTCATGATAGGTTCTCGCAGTGAAGTAAAAACAAAAGTTCGCTGATCTTCCCACAGCTTAGGACGATAAAACTTTTATTTCGTGCCATTGCCCTGCGGCAGCTCCTGCTGCAGCCAGGCGAGAAACGCCTTGACCGGCGGATGCCGCTCGCGCCCCGGCGCGCACAGTACGCTGTACGCGGCGCCCGGTACGCGCACCTCCGGCCGGTACGCCACCAGCAGGCCGTTGTCCACCATATCGGACACCATCACCGAACTGGCGAGTACCAGCCCCTGCCCAGCCACCGCCGCCTGCAGGGCGTAATGCTCCTCATGGTAGCTGCGCATCGCCGCATGGCGCTGCCACCAGTCTACGCCGGCGGCCCGGCACCAGTCGCGCCAGCCGCTGTCGTACAGCGCCGAATCCCCCCACTTGACGGTGATCAACACCGGATTTTCCGGCTCGGCGGCGGCCAGCCCCGGCGCGGCATAAACGCCAAAGCTTTCCTCCAGCCGCGCCGTCTGATGCAGCGCGGGATAGTGCGCGCGGCTGTAACGCACCGCCACGTCCACGCTGGCGTCCTGCTGCAGATCGATCACCTCGGCGCAGGCCTCCAGGCGCACCAGATAGTGCGGGTACGCCTGGTAGAAACGCCCCAGGCGCGGCACCAGCCACAGCGCCGCGAAAGAGTGCGTGACCGAGACGCACAACGATCCGGTGCTGGGCTGCGGCCGCAGGCCCTCGAGCGTGGCGGCGACGTCCAGCAGCGCGCCGTGCACCCCGGCAAACAGCGTTTCTCCCTTCGGCGTCAGCCGCACGCCGCGCGGTACCCGCTCGAACAGCGCAAACCCTAACTGTTGCTCCAACGCTTTGATCTGGTGCGAAATCGCCGTCGGCGTCACCGCCAGCTCGGCCGCCGCCAGCTTGAAGCTGCGCAGGCGAGCGGCGGATTCAAAGGTGCGTAATGCGTTGACGGGCAGCGTGGCGAACATGGCGAAACCTCTTGAGATGAGTTGAAATCATCCTGGCAGAAAAGCCGTCATTTGTCGCCTGCCGGCACTTGTTTCTAGAGTAGGGCTGAATCTATTTCATACCGAGGAAAATGACATGAATACAACTCATCAGTCCAAACGCCTGGTGGTGCTGGTCGGCAGCCCGCGCCGCGACGGCAACAGCGCCACGCTGGCGCAGGCGATCCTGGCGGGCGCCGCCGAAGCCGGTACTTCCGCCAGCCTGCATTTTCTCGATGATTACCTGAGCGGTTTTCTGAGCGATGAACGCCACACGCCGCCGCCGGCCGATCGCTATGCCGAGCTGTTTCTGGAGCACTTCCTGCCGGCCGACGGCGCGGTATTTTGCACGCCGATTTACTGGTACGGCATGTCGGCGCAAACCAAAGCCTTTTTCGATCGCTCGTTCAGCTTCTATTCCAACGCCTACCCTCAGGCGGAACAGGTGCACCAGCGCATGAGCGGCAAACGCATCGGGCTGGCGGTAGCGTCGGAAGAAACCTACCCCGGCGCGGCGTTGGGCATCGTACATCAGATCCAGGAGTTCAGCCGCTACACCCATTCCGCATTCGTCGGCGTGGTGCACGGCGCTGGCAACCAGCGCGGCGAGATCGCCCGCGATCCGCGCAATCCGCTGCAGGCCGCCCGCGAACTGGGGCGCGAGTTCTTCACTCGCCCCTACTCGGATTATCAGATGGACAGCCCGCGCAGCACGCAGGTCTGGGAGGGGTAAGTGCGGCGCTCGGCGGCAATTGCAAACATAACGTTAGCCTCTGTCGCAATCTGTTGCGGGCCATTGGCCCGCCGTTTGGGCTGCGACAACAGCAGCGCCAGCGGCAGCCAGAACAGGTACCAAAATTCCGCCGGATTGGCGATCACAAACATGCCCTGCGAACTGTAGAACACCAGCATGAACAGAAACAGGGCGGCTTCCCAACGCCGCCCTGCGCGCCAGTGCGCGATGGCAAGCCGCGCGCCGTATCCCAACAGCGCGAGCAACAGCAGGAAACCCACACAACCCCCCTTCAGCAACGCACCAAGGTACAGGCTGTGCGTGGTATGGTTCAGCTCTCCGGTATAATTGAGAAAGTTAAGCCGCTTATCAAAGCCATAGCCGAAGAACGGTGCCTGTTCGATCAGCGTCATGCTGTGGCGCCAGATGCTGATACGGACAAAGCTTTGTTGATACAGTTCACCAAAGCGGGTAAGCAGCATCTCGCCGATCGCGCTGTATACGATGACCACTCCCGCGGCCAGCGCGACAGGCAGCAGGATCCACAGCCATCTCCCCGGCCGCTGTCGATAAGGTATCGCCACCGCCACCGCAAGCGCCAGTGCGATCAGCGGACCACGGCTTTGCGTCAGCACCATGAATGCCAGCAGCGGCGGGATAAAACACAGCGCCGCCTTCTGCCGGGTATCGCGGAAAATCATCAGGCTCAATAAAATGGCGAGGGCGGCGTAGCCGGCCAGATCGATCACGTTGCTTGGCCCCGGATTGCGGGCGGTGGTTTCGCGCAGGTGATAAATCGACGGGGCGTCAACCAGCGTCAGATACAGACACAGCGTCGTAATGCCGGCCAGCATCGCCCACTGCAGGTGATGACGCCGTTCCCCGTCGAGCAACGTCACCAGCCAGACGAGATACAGCAGAATATAGGCGCTGTGGGTCAAGGCCGACGGCATGTCGCCCGGCGTCTCGCCCCACAGCGCACTGAGGGAGTAATAAAGCAGAAACATCAGCGCCAGCCCGCCGCCCCACATCGCCTGGCGATTGGCCAACAGCTGCCGCCGCAGCGGCGGCCAGGTGAACACGGCGGCCAGCCACAGCAGTGCTGCCAGATGAAACAGGTTGTTAACGCGGGTTTGTCCGCAAAATATCGCGCTGAAAAACGCGAAGGCTAAGAACAGCGCGCTACCGAAGCGATAACACCGCTCAGGCTTGCTGAAAGTAAACATTGCCATCCACCTTCTCGAAGATGTCGCTGTCGATAGCGCTGTGCAGAGAAAGGTTTTTTATCGCGATCTGCTGCTTTCTCATGATCGCGCCGGCATGCCGGAAAGCGGGGATCACCAGCGACTCTACCTTGTCCGCCAGGAACGTCGGCAACCGGTCCTGCTCCGTTTCGTAAAAACGCGGCTGGTGGAAGTTGTTCATGTCCAGCCCGGCGATAAACAGCTGCCCAAAGCCGAGATAGGCGATGATTTGCAGCGCCCAGTAGGCCACGGTGCCGGCGTCAAAAATACCGCAGCGGATATCCTGGCTGAAACCGAGCGTGCGGCTCGCGGCGGCGAAGACCACGCCGTTTTCCCGGCAGTAGTGATCCCACAGCGCGCTGCTGTCAATCCGGGGGTGATAAATCTTACAGGCCGCGTCTTCGACTATCGCCAATCGGCAGCCGATCGCCGCCTGACCAAAGCGATCGAGAATGCGCGCCACGCCGTGCACGGTGGTGAACAGCGTCAGCCCAGGCTGTTGAATGACGTCGCGCACGATCTCCGGGCGGCTGTCGATAAAGCCCATGTCCACAATGACGTAGAAGCGAAAATCCACCTGCCGATGCAGAAAATAGGCGCCGTTGACCCCGATAGCGGGCATGGCGGGAATATTTTCGAAGCGCAGCGTCTTCACCGATGGGCCGGTGGCCGTCAGCAGCACCTCACCCCGGCAGCTGTTGCGCAGTTCACTCAACGGAACAATCGGCACCGGCCGGTGCTTGTACCATAAGGCGGCGATTTCACCGCCTTCGCCGCGTGCGATCTTCACGTAAGGCCAGAGGTTTTCGTTATGCCGATAAGGGCGCGGATGGGAATAGCGATAGACCTGCTTAAAAAAAGACCCCATGGTGGCGATATCCTGTCCAGAGTGCATGACAATGCCTACAGAGGCATCTTTCTGTATGCTCAGAATTTAAAAACGTGTCAGCACTGGCCAGGCCGTGTAGCGAGTATCTAAATATTCGTTTAATGAGGCAATTTATCTAATTTGAATTATTAGTTAGCGTATCGACAAGAGATATGTCTAAGTGTTAATCGAATGAGAAATTGTTGCAGCTCGTAAAAATAACGTGAGTGGCGCCGCCGCTTGGCATTAATGGGGTTTTGTTATAACGTATCACAAACTCAGCCAAAGGAAGACGACGATGAAAATTCAGCTGTCGCTGTTGTTTCTCAGTCTGTTGGCCGGCAAGGCCGCGGCGTTTCAGTCGAAAGTGCCCGAACCGCGCCCGGAGCAGGTGCGCGCGGCGGAACAAAACCTCGAAAATCTGTTTTACGGCTTTCACGCCATGGACGCCCAGCCGGTGAACATCGGCAGCTGCGCGGCGGTGCCGGTAGCGGGATGCCAATGCGCGTTCTGCACCCAACTGCGGCAGGCCGGGCGCTGAGTATGATTTAAATCAGCAGCAACTCATCGAGCAACGCCGGGTTACGCTCAATCAGCAGCAGAAGTTTCAGTGCCGACCCCGAGGGTATGCGGCGTTCCTGCTCCCAGCTTTGCACCAGTCCCACGCTGGCCCCCACAGCCTTGGCAAACTCCGCCTGCTTCATCCCACGGGATTTGCGCAGCAACTTGACGTCTGGAATAGCATGACGGTGAGCATGCTCGGATTTTGGCGTCATCTTACCCTTTTCGATCGCCACCATTTCGTTCATACTGCTGACCAAATCGTCGAAAAGTTCTTTTTTCATAATGCTTTAATTCCTTCATCACGCAATTTCGCCATCGTTAATCAAGTTGTTGAACGATGGATCTCAATATCGCCTTTTCCTGTCCGGATAAATCATCCTTTTCATTTTTACTGTATATCAACAATAAATAGACTCGGCCGCTGGGCGCCGTCAGATAGTAAATCACTCGTACGCCGCGCGTTTTCCCTTTCCGTCCAGCCCCCAGCGTATCTTTTTGCATCCGCCCGTGTGGCTGATCGTATCCCCTTCATGATGGTTCAACAGCAAATAGCTTTGGAAAGCCTGAAAGTCATCATCCTTCATCAATTCAGCCCGCTTTCGGCTGAAAACGGTCGTTTCGATAAACTCCAGATAGTCCATTATCATCGCCTCCTGCGATCGTCCCCTCCAGCCCACTCGTACAGGGTACGATAATCAAGGGTGTTCACCCCAGCTCATACTGCACAATCAGCTGCCCTTTCTTCATCTTTACGCCGGTGATCGCAATTGCCCCCACCTCCGCCAGCGTGGCGACATGGGTGCCGCCGCAGCCGTAGGCGGGCAGATCGCCGAAACCGATCTGGCGCATCCCGTCCACCTCCTGTTGGCGGCGCGGTAAATCGGCGGCGATCAGGCGCGCCAGCTCCGCCTGCAAAAAGTCCGCTTCTATCGTCTGCGCATCCGGCCCTGGCGTAAACGTGATGCGCCCTTCCCCCGGCCAATGATGCGCTTTCACCGGCCGCCAACCGCGGGTTTCCCCCAGCCAGCCGATCAGATGCCCACCGGAGTGCCAGCGGGCATGCAGGCGGCGCTGCACTTCATCAATTTGCATCGTAACCGGCCCGATCGGCAGCGGCGCGGCGGTAAAGTGCACCACGGTATCCCCTTGCTGCTGCACCCGCAGCACGGCGACGCCGCCTAACGTCCCCACGTCGGACGGCTGGCCGCCGCCCTGCGGGTGGAACAGCGTGGCGTCGAGCGCCACGGCGTAAGCGCCCGCCTCGGCCGGTGCGCAGCTCAACACCTGCGCCTGGCCCTGTACATCGTCGCTGTAGTAATAACGTCGTTCGGTCATCATTTTTCTCCTCGGTTCGAAGAGCCATTATATTCATGTCATAATCGGAGGATAATCCGCCACTACCACAATGGACTTTTGCGCCATGAGCACAAATCTTTCTTACGCCCTGTTGCCCGAAATGGCCGTTTTCGTTCAGGTGGTAGAGAGCGGCAGCTTTTCCGCGGCAGCTTTTCCGCCGCCGCCCGTAAACTGGGCACTTCGCCTTCCGCCGTCAGCCGCAGCGTGGCGAAGCTCGAGCAGGCGCTGGCGCTGCAGCTGCTGCACCGCACCACCCGCAAACTGCGGCTGAGCGAAAGCGGCGAAGAGGCGTTTGCGCACTGCCGCACCCTGCTGGCGGCGGCCGACGCGGTCATGGCGATCGGCGGGCGCGGCGCCGCGGAGCCCGAAGGGCTGGTCAGCGTCAGCGTGCCCAAAGCGGTGGGCCGCTTCGTGTTGCATCCGCACATGCCGGAGTTCCTGCGCCGCTATCCGAAGGTGGACGTGAGGCTGCGGCTGGAAGATCGCTACATGGATTTGATCGACGATCGGGTCGATCTGGCGCTGCGTATCACCGATCGCCCGTCGCCCGGGTTGATCGGCCGCCAGTTGATGAGAATAGACCATCTGCTGTGCGCCACGCCGCACTACCTGACGCAGCACGGCACGCCGCAGCACCCGCACGATCTGGCGACGCATAGCTGCATCTATCTGGGCGAAACGCCGAGCGACGCGCAATGGAAATTCCGCCGCGGCGGCAAAACGGTGACGGTCAACGTGCGCGGCCGCTACGCCGCCAACCACACCGGCGTGCGGCTGGACGCGGTGAAACAGCATATCGGCATCGGCAGCCTGCCGTATTTTACCGCCCGCCAGGCGCTCGACGACGGCGAGATCGTGCAGGTATTGCCGGAGTGGGATTTCCTCAGCAGCTATCACGGCGGCCTGTGGTTGCTTTACGCGCCTAACCAGTATCTGCCGCCCAAACTGCGGGTGTTTATCGACTATCTCGTCGCCTGCCTGGCGCAGGAGCCGCAGCTAAAGCGCCTTGCGTAGCGTGATGTTGATGCGGTGCGGCCCCACCAGCGAGTGGTAGCCTTCCTTGACCGGCAGGATGCCGTGAAAACAGAGCCGCGCCGGGCCGCCCCATACCACCACGTCGCCGTGCGCCAAGGGGATGCGCCGCGCCCGGTCGCTGCGTTGCAGCCCGCCGAACTGAAACACCGCCGGCAGCCCGAGCGACACCGAGACGATCGGCGCACCGAAGTCGTGCTCGTCTTTATCCTGATGCAGCGACAGCTTACTGCCCGGATCGTAACGGTTCATCAGGCAAGAATCCGGCACGAAGGGGCCGAAGCCCGCCTGCTGCGCGGCTTCGTCCGCCAGCGCCATCAGGATGGGGGGAATGGCCGGCCAGCGTTTGCCGCTGCGCGCGTCGCGTTCCGAATAACGGTAACCACGGCTGTCGCTGGTCCAACCGTTGCCGCACCAGCTCATCGCCACCGACATCACGTGCCCGCCGGGGGTGGTCAAATGCCGCCACGGCACCTGGGCGACGACGCCCTGCACCGCCGCCAGCAGTTCCGGCCCGTGATCGCGTACGAAGCCGTGCATCACCACCGCGCCGGGGGCGATCTCTTCGCGCCACGGCGGCGGCAGCACGTCTTCAAAAAGATCGATTGTCATCGCCAAAACCTGTATGAATACACAGTAATCATTGTAACCCGCCGCCGCCGATTGTCCAGCGCCCGGCAATGCCATTGTCGTTGGCGGCAAATTTCTCTACAGTAGCCGCCATAAAATCAATCACTCACCAGGAATGCGTGTGATTAAGGGCATCACTCTTTCGGTCGTCGCCTCCATCTTGTTCGGCGCGATGTATTACTTCACCTCTACCCTCACCCCGCTGAACGGCGAGCAGGTCTACGGCTGGCGCACGCTGCTGACGCTGCCGTTCCTGACGCTGTTTATGGCGTTGTCCGGCGATTGGCGCAAAGTGGGCGACACGCTGGCCTGGATCGGCCAACGGCCGCAGCGCCTGCTGGGCCTGCTGCTCACCTCGGCGCTGCTGGGGGTGCAGCTGTGGCTGTTCCTGTGGGCGCCGCTGCACGGCAAGGCGCTCGACGTGTCGCTCGGCTATTTTTTGCTGCCGCTGACCATGGTGCTGGCGGGCCGTTTGATCTACCGCGATCGGCTGTCGCTGCTGCAAAAGCTGGCGGTGGCGTGCGCCATGGTGGGGGTGGGCAATGAGCTGTATCAGGCGGGCGGCGTCTCGTGGCCGACGCTGGTGGTGGCGCTGGGCTATCCGCTCTACTTTATTTTGCGGCGGCGTTTCGGCACCGACAATCTCGGCGGGCTGTGGTGCGAGCTGGCGCTGATGCTGCCGGCGGCGGCCTGGTTCGCCTTCGGCGACGGCGGCGCAGCGGCGCTGCAGATCAATGCCGAGCTGTATTGGCGCATTCCGCTGCTCGGCGTCATCAGCGCCGTGGCGCTGGTGTGTTACATCCTCGCCAGCCGCCTGCTGCCGTTCAGCCTGTTCGGCCTGCTGAGCTATGTGGAACCGGTGCTGCTGGTGATCGTCGCGCTGCTGCTCGGCGAAAGCATCGGCCAAAGCGAATGGCCGACCTATCTGGCGATCTGGCTGGCGGTGCTGCTGCTGGCGGCGGAAGGCGCGCAGCACCTGCTGCGCCGCCAGCGGGTCTGACTCAGGCGGCCAGCGTGGCGCCGCCGTCGATCACGATGTCCTGCATGGTGATGTGGCTGGCCAAATCGGAGGCCAGGAACAACACCGCGTTGGCGATCTCATCCGGGCGGGCGATTTTGCCCAGCGGGATCCCCAGCTTGAACATCTCGGGGAAGCCGGCGATGGTGCGTTGCTGCGCGTCGTCGGTCTGCCACATGCCGCGCTGCATCGGCGTGTCGGTCGAGCCCGGCGACACCAGATTGCAGCGCACGCCGAACGGCGCCATCTCCAGCCCCACGCAGTGGTTCAGGCTGGTCAGCGCCGCCTTGGAGGCGCAGTAGGCCGCCATCTGCGCGCGCGGTACGTGCGCGGCGTTGGAGCCGATGCTGACGATCGCCCCGCTGCGCTGCGCCTTGAAGTGCGGCAGCACGGCGCGGAACAGGTAAAACGCCCCCGAAGCGTTGACGTTGATGCACTGATGCCAGTCATCCACGCTCAGATCTTCGGTATTGCCCATGCGCAGAATGCCGGCGGCGTTGACCAACACGTCCAGTCGCGGGTTCTCCGCCAGCTGTTGGCGGCACACCGCCTCCACCTGTTCCGGCCGGCTGATGTCCAGCGTCACGCAAGGGTAAGGCAGATCCGGGTTGGCGAACTCGCGGTCAAATCCCACCACCTCGGCGCCCTGCGTCAAAAAATGCCGGGCGATCTGCTCGCCGATGCCGCGCGCCGCGCCGGTCACCCACACGCGTTTGCCGGTGAAATCCATCTGAATGCTCATGCGCACACCGCCATCCGGGCACGCTGCCGGGTCATGTTGTTGTTCATCGTTGTCTCCTGCGAAAGCGTATGACGCGGCGCGCACTGCGCCGCAAAGAGGCCTACAGCGCGCCGCTGTTCAGGCCGAAAGCGTTGAGCATGGTGCCCAGTTTGGCAGCGGTTTCCATCCACTCGGACTGCGGCGTCGAGGCAGCGACGATGCCTGCGCCGGCGAACAGCCGCACCCGGTTGCCGCGCAGCAGGCCGCTGCGGATGACGATCGCCCACTCGCCGTCGCCGTTGGCGTCGCACCAGCCGACAATGCCGCTGAACAGGCCGCGATCGTGCGGTTCCAGATCGGCGATCAGTTGGCGGGCGCTCTCGGTCGGGAAGCCGCACAGCGCCGGCGTCGGATGCAGCAGGCAGGCCAGCTGCATCACGTTGAGATTCGGGTTCAGCAGCTCGCCGCGAATGCGGGTGGAGAGGTGCCACATGGTGCCGGTGCTGAGCAGCGACGGGCCGCTGGGCACGCTCAGGCTGGCGCACAGCGGCGCCAGGTGCCGACGAATGTCGTCGATCACCAGCTTGTGTTCGTATTTGTCCTTGGTCGATCGCATCAGGCGCTCGCTGCCGAGGCGATCCTGCTGCGGATCGTCCTGCCGACGCGCCGAACCCGCCAGCGGATTGGTGTGGATCTCGCCGCCCTGTTTGCGGATCAGCAACTCCGGGCTGGCGCCGATCAACACGCCGCCGTCGGCCAGCGGCAGGGAAAAGTGGTAACCGGTCGGGTTCTGCACCATCAGGTTATTGAGGATCTGGTGGCCCGCCACCGGCTGCTCCAGCTCGATGTCGAGGATGCGCGACAGCACCGCTTTGTCCAGCTCGCCTTGTTTAAAGCGGGTGACCGCTTCCGCCACCGCGTGCTTGAAACGCGGCTCGTCCGGAATGCTGGTGCAGGTGGCCAGGCGATGCGGCTGTTGCAGCATCGGGCGCGCGGCACGGGTAAAGCTGTCGTTGGCGATAAACTGGCAGTTTTCAGGTACATACAGGCAGGAAGGCCGGCGCGTATCGAACGGAATGGCGCCCACCACCACCGGCGTCTCCTGGCCGGCGGCTTTGGCGCGCGCCAGCGCCTGGCGGATATGTTGCGCCAGCGCGCTGCCTTCCTGCTCACCGCCGAACGCCGGCGTCTCGATACGCTCGAACACGCCGTCGGCGGAGAGGGAACGGAATTCGGACCGGTACAAAAAGGTCGATTGTTCGGCGTACGCAAACCCGGGGAAGGTTTGGTTTTCTGTCGTCAGTGTCGCCACAAGACCACTCCTTTGTTGCGCCCTACCAATGATAATGTTTATGCGAATAATTATCATTAGCCATAAAAGGAGGATAAATTACACCGGATCCCCACCGTGGGTCAATCTCCGATGAATGAATCTTTCCGCCCGCTGCGGCAAATCCGCGTTACGGCAAAGTAAGAAATAACACACTGTTATTATTGTGTTTTAGCAGAAAATAAAAGTCGTGACGCCGTCACCTTTACGCCAAAAACGCCCGTTAAACCGGCGGCCGGCGGGGCAATTTGGCGTCAGCGTCTTAAGCAGCGCTAATACAAACGTCTGCCGCTGCGTATCCACGGCGACCATGCGCGCATCGAGAAAATCGAAGTAACAACGCACCTGCGGATAAAGCGCCTTGAACAGGCTCTCTTTGGCGGAAAAGGTCAGCGTCAGCAGTTCATTGAACGGCAGCGCCTCGCGCAGCAACGCCTCACGCTCCGCCGGGGAAACGATCGCCCCCCACAGCTCCTCCGCCCGCACGTCGGAGAGCAGCGTCTCCACATCCAGCCCCACGCCGCCCAGCCCGCTCTCGCGGTGCACAGCGCACAGCGCGGTATCCGAATTATGGCTCAGCGCCCCGGCGATGCCCGGCGGCCACTGCGGCGCGCGATCTTCACCGCGCGCCAGGGTGAAGTCTGCAAAACCGAGCGGCGCCAACAGTTGCCGCGCCAGAACACGCCCGGCCAGATACTCCGCGCGACGCTTCGGCACCGCGCGCGCCAGATGATCCGGCAGCGCAAAGCCCGCCTCGGGAAAACTCTCGTCGCGATACTCCGCCAGCGCAAAATGGCAGCGCGCCACCTGGCCCGGATAGCCGTCCGGCGTGAAAAATTCGACATTGTGGATAAAAGTGGGCAACGGCGGTATCCATGATAAACAGGCAGGCTGATGATGTTAGCCCCCGAAACGGCCTGCAACAATGACCCTGGGCAAAATAAATGGCGTTAAGGCCTGCGTGGCGGCGCGTTAGCCGGGATGGGGAGAGGCCTCTCCCCCGCGATCGGGAGAGAGGCTGGGCATTACAAGATGCCTTTCATGGTCTTTTCGAAATCGCTCCAGGCGCAGAAGCCGTCTTTGTCGATCGGGCAGCCTTTCAGCGCCAGCGTTACCCGCTGCGGCGGGGTTTGCAGCGTCAGCGGCGTCGCCTTGCGCAGCTGTTCGGTGGACTGATAGACGTACTCGATCTTCAGCAATTCACGGTCGTTCTGCGCGTCGCGCCAGCGCTGGAACACCAGTTTGCCGCCGATCGGCGTTTTCTCGTATTGCTGCGGCAGCTGATACGGCTGGAACTGCATGGCCGACAGCAGCGAGGCAATATTGGAATCGTGGCCGACCAGCACCGTCAGCTTCGGCGCGTCCGATTTGCGCTCGCCCAGCAGCGCGTTGTTGATGTAAGTCAGCAGCGGCTTGGCAACGTTCTGCGCCACCACCGGCGAGGTGAACAGCGAGTCCTGATAGCCGTCTTTCAGCTGCGCCAGCTGCTGCCACTGGTGCGGGGTGGCGATTTTGCCCCAGGCCACCTCTTTCATCGGGAAACCTTCGTAATACTGCAGCATAAAGGCATCTACCAGCGAGTTGCCCACCCGCAGCGGGCCGGAGACGCCCGGCTCTTTACCCGGCACTGCGCTCATCACGCTGGCTTCTTTGGTCAGGTCACAGTGTTTGTCGGTCTTGCAGGCGGCGGAATCCTTGTAGTCGATGATCTTCGCCAGCTGTTGGTAAGAGGCGTCTAGCTTCAGCGAGCCCAGCGCAGCGTTCATCGCCGCCAGCGCCTGCTGGTTGAAGGCTTCGCTGGTGTCGGTAATGATCGGGTTGAAGGTCGGATCCATCTCACCCATCTTGTCCTGATGGTGCACGCTGACGTCGCAGCCGGGGAACGCGCCGTTGCTGAAGAACTGCGCGGTGGCGACCGTACGCTGCAGGCTGTTGGCGTAGACGTACACGCTGCCGGCGGTCGGGCAGCCCTCTTGCGGCAACAGGCCGGTCTGCTTCAGCCAGGCGTTGAAGTAGTGCCCCATATACACTTCCAGCACCCCGCCCTTGGTGGTCAGCTGGCCGCCCGGCGTTTCCCAGGCCGGCCAGGCCTTCGGCGTAGACTGCGCCAGCACGCTGCCGTTGTTGGCTAGCGGCGCGCGAAGGTTATGGCGGCTCATGACCAGCACCTGTTCCAGCTGATAACCGCCGGCGTCCGCCAGCGCGTTCCCGGTGAATAACAAAGGCAGGCACAGCAATAAGGTTTTTTTTCTCATCCGCAGAGGCTCCCGGAAAATGCTTATTTTTAAGGTGTTAGCGTTTGCCCGAGTATGATGGCGGGGTTAGTGTGACAAGTGTGTGACAGGGTTCACGGGAAAGGATCGTAACCGCGGCCACCGGGCGGTGGCCGCGTGGCTTCAACTCAGTACCACAGGCTCATGATCGGCCAGCCGATCAGCAGCAGCGCGGCGATGTACACCACGCCGAGAATACCGCCCAGGCGCCAGTAGTCTTTCGACTTCACGTAGCCACAGCCATAGATGATCACCCCCGGCCCGGTGGCGTACGGCGTCAGCACGCCCATGATACCGATCGACAGCACCAGCAGCATCGACAGCTGCTCCATCGGCACGCCCGGCAACCCTTTGCCGACCGCCAGGATCACCGGCAGCATGGTGGCGGTGTGCGCCGACAGACTGGCGAACAGGTAGTGAGCGAAGTAGAACACCAGCACCAGCGCCACCACCGTCATGTTCGGCGAGAAGCCGTCCAGGTGGGTGCTCATGGTCTGGGCGAACCAGTCGATAAAGCCGGAACGCGTCAGGCCGTTGGCCATCACCACCAGCGTCGCCAGGTTAACCAGCGTGTTCCAGGCGCTGGAATATTTGGTGATCTCTTTCCACGACACCACGTGCAGCGCCAGCATCAGCGACACCGCCAGCAGGCACACCGCGGTGGCATCCAGCATTTTGCCGCCGAACACCCACAGGCACAGGCTGAGCAGCACCAGGCCGATCAGGGTGTATTCCTTGCGCGTCAGCTTGCCCATTTCCCCCAGCGCGGTATCCGCCCAGGCGGCCACTTCGCTGCTGTGGGTCACGCCCGGTTTGTACAGGTAGTAGGAGATCAGCGGCGCGATGATCAGCAGCAGCAGGCCGACCGGCAGGAACGCCAGGAACCACTGCATCCAGCTGATGTGCACCCCGGCGATCTTGCCGACGAACTCGATGCCCAGCACATTCGGCGCGGCGCCGGTGACGAACATCGAGGAGCTGATGCTGGTGCCGACCACCATCATCCACATCAGGTAACCGCCGATACGGCGTGAAGAGGGATCGTTGGGGAAGGAGTCGAACAGCGGCGGCAGGTTTTTCACCACCGGGAATACCGTGCCGCCGGTGCGCGCGGTGTTGGACGGTGTGAACGGCGCCAGCAGGATATCGATGATCACCACCGCATAGCCCAGCGTCAGCGTGCGCTTGCCCATGAACTTCACCAGGAACAGCGCGATGCGCCGCCCCAGCCCGGTGGCCTCGTAGCCCAGCGCGAAGATAAAGGCGCCGAACACCAGCCAGACGGTGGTGCTGGAGAAGCCCGCCAGCCCCCATTTCAGCGCCTCTTTACCGGCCTTGAAGCCCGGCTCCGCCAGTTCCTGCGCGCCGAACAGCACCCAGTTGGCGCTCAGCACGCTGACGGTCACCGCGATAAAGCTGATGGCGGTGGCCGGGATCGGCTCCAGAATCATGCCGACGATCATCGCCACGAAGATGGCGAAGTAGTGCCAGGCCTGCGGCGGCATGCCGTCGGGCACCGGTATCAATAACAGGATCGCGAGCACCGCCAGCGGCGCTATCGCTTTCCAGATCTTTTCCTGGGTTTGGGACATAGGGACTCTCCTGAAGGCTTGGTTATTATTCTTGAGCACCCAGCTGCGCCAGCAGCCAGGTCACTATCAACAGGTCGGCGCTGCCGCCGGGGCTGAGGTTGCGGGCGATGCAGTCGGCATCGAAGCGCCGCAGGCGCGCCAGGCCCGCCTCCCCCGCCGAGCCGCCCTGCGCCAACAGCAATGCCGCCCGGCGCCGCAGCCAGCGCAGCCCGTGCAGGCCGCCGCGCGAGGCGACGTTGGTGTCGTCGTTGTGGGCCATCAGCCACAGCAGGCTGTCCAGCAGCGCCCGCTGTTCGTCGCCATCGGCGGCCAGCCGTTGCCGATACAGCGGCAGCGCGCCGTCAATGACCAGCCGGAAACCGGCCTCCGCCTCGCCGCGTGCGCCGCTCAACCCGTGCGCGGCGAACAGCCGCTGGCCGGCGGTCTGCCCTGCGTTGTTGCGCCGCAGCTCGCGATCCACCAGCCCCCGGCACATCGCCGCCACCTCGGCGCACAGCGCTTCGGCGCCGATGGCGCTGCCCTGCTGCTGCAGGCGGCCGAAGGCGGTGCACAGCAATCCGAGCGAGAACACGCTGCCCTTGTGAGTGTTAATGCCGCCGGTGGCGCGAAACATCTGGTTTTCGCAGGCCAGGCCGAGCGGCCGCAGCCGCGCCAGCTGCTGCTCTGCCGGCAAAGCGACGTCCTCGCGCCCGCGTTGGATAAAGCGCGGCAGCCACACGCCGATGGCGCGGGCGCTGCGATAGAAGTGCCCGAGATCCATGTCGCGGTGGGCGCCGGTGTTATGGCGATCCACCAGCCCCGGCTTGGGCGTGAGGTTGACTTCTACCAGCAGCGCGCGGAAAGCGGCGCGGGCGAAGTCGCAGGCCGGTTCGGCACGGTGGGCGGGCAGGTTAATCGGCAGAGATCGCATCGTTGAACATCCTTTCCATTTCATGCAGCAGCTGCTCGCTGCTGTGCCGCCGCTGGCGGGCGCAGATCTTGGCCGGTTGGCCGCACAGCAGGCAGCGCCGTTCCGGCAGGCCGATGTCGCGGCGCGACAAAATGCGCCCCTGCGTATCCAGCACGTCGATATCCCACAGCCGGCCGATCGGGCGACTCACCTCCAGCTGCATGGCGCAGTCCTTCACCCGCTGGGCATCGGCGCGCAGCGCGACAAACCCTTCGCAACCGGTGGCGAGCGCCAGCGCCTCGGCCTGCGGGCTGGGCCAACCCTGTTCGGCGCACAGCCGCAGCAGCGCCGCCCACCCCAGGTTGAAGATGCCGCGCGTCAGCGCGCTGTCCTTCACCGGGCCGGGCACCACCAGCGTCAACACCAGCAGCGTGCACTCGTGCTGCGCCAGCCACGCCTGCTGGCGCGCCTGACGGCATTCGCGGCTGGTGAGCAGCTCCGGCAGGCTGACCGCGCGTTCAGCAGCCAGTTGGGGATCGACGGCGGCCATCGCTTACTCCGCCACCTGATGCACCACGTCGATCACCGAGCCGTCGCGGTAGCGCACCACCGCCACCACCTTGTCGGTAAAGGCGATCGGCTGCGGTTCGCCGGTCAGCTGCAGCGCACGGGCGCGCAGCCAGTCGATGCTCACCACCTCGAGGCCGGCCTCCCGCAGACGCTGCGCCAGCTCCGGCCGCGCCGGGTTGACGGCGATGCCGTGGTCGGTCACCAGAATGTCGATGCTGGAGCCCGGCGTGACGCAGGTAGTCACCTGCTCCACCAGCGTCGGGATGCGCCCGCGCACCAACGGCGCAACGATGATCGCCAGCCGCGCGGCGGCGGCGGTGTCGCAGTGGCCGCCGGACGCGCCGCGCAGCACGCCGTCGGAGCCGGTCAGCACGTTAACGTTGAAGCCGGTGTCGATTTCCAGCGCGCTCAGCACCACCACGTCGAGCCGATCAACAGAGGCGCCCTTGGAGCTGAAGTTGGCGTACTGGTTGGCGCTAATTTCGATATGCCGCGGGTTGCGCGCCAGCGAAGTCGCCGCCGCCCGATCGAAGCTCTGCACGTCCAGCAGCTTGCCGATCAGCCCTTTCTCGTGCAGATCCACCATGGTCGAGGTGATGCCGCCGAGGGCGAACGCGGCGCGAATGCCGCGGGCGCGCATCTTGTCCTCCAGGAACCGGGTCACCGCCAGCGAGGCGCCGCCGGTGCCGGTTTGCAGCGAGAAGCCTTCGGTGAAGTAGCCGGAACCGGCGATCACCTCGGCGGCGCGGCGGGCGATCAGCAGCTCGCGCGGGTTCGAGGTCATGCGCGTGGCGTCAGCGCCGATCTTGTCGGCGTCGCCCACCCGTTCCAGCTGCACGATCAGATCCACCCGATCCTGCGCCAGGCTGGCGGGATGATGCGGATACGGCACCAGCTGCTCGGTCAGCAGCACCACGGTGCCCGCCGCCTCGGCGTCCACCCGCGCATAGCCGAGCGAGCCGCAGCAGGCTTCACCGCTGTAGCCGTTGGCGTTGCCGAACTCATCGCAGGCCGGCACGCCGAGGAAGGCCACGTCTATCTTCAGTTCGCCGGATTCGATCAGGTTGACCCGGCCGCCGTGCGAGTGAATTTGCACCGGCTCCGCCAGCAGGCCGCGCGAAACCGCGTCCGCCAGCGGGCCGCGCAGCCCGGAGGTGTAAATGCGGCTCACCACACCGTGGCGGATATGCTCAACCAGCGGCGCATGGCAGTCGGTCAGCGAGCTGGACGCCAGCGTCAGGTTGCGGAACCCCATCGCCGCCAGCGTCTCCATCACCTGATTGAGTGTCAAATCGCCACCGCGAAACGCATGGTGGAAGGAAATGGTCATGCCGTCCTGCAGTCCGCTGCGGCGCACCGCTTCCTGCAAGGAGTCGCACAGCTTGAGATCGCGCGGTTTGCGCGCCTGCAGATTGGCTTTGGACACGTCCTGATAGCCCGGCAGATCCGCCGGGTTGGCGAAGGTCATCAATCGTTGTTGGCGGTTCATCATGCTTCCTCCCCGTGCTGCGCCGGTTCTTCCCGTAAGCCGGACAGCGCGGCGCGCTCCAGCACCAGCCGGGCGCGTTCAATCACCGGGCTGTCGACCATTTTTCCGTTGAGCGACACCACACCGCGCCCTTCCCGCTCCGCCGCTTCGGCGGCGTCCACCACCCGCTGCGCGTGCGCCACCTCTTTGGCGGTCGGCGCGTACAGGTTGTGCAGCAGCTCAATCTGGCGCGGGTTGATCAGCGATTTGCCGTCGAAGCCGAGCTGTTTGATCAGCGCCGCTTCCTGCAGGAAGCCGGCTTCGTTATTGGCGTCGGAATAGACGGTGTCGAACGCCTGAATGCCGGCGGCGCGCGCCGCCTGCAGCAGCGAACAACGAGCGAACAGCAGCTCGATGCCTTCCGGCGAGCGCTCGGTGCGCAGGTTGCGCACGTAGTCTTCCGCCCCCAGCGCGATGCCGATAAGCCGCGGCGAAGCATGCGCGATCGCCACCGCGTTGGTGATGCCCTGCGCCGATTCGATCGCCGCCAGCAGCCCGGTGCTGCCGACCGGCCGCCCGCAGGCCGCTTCGATGGCGGCAATCTCGCGTTCCATGTCGACAACGTCCTGCGCGCTGTCGGTCTTCGGCAGGCGCACGATGTCCGCGCCGCCGCGCACCACCGCCTGCAGGTCCGCCAGGCCGTAGGCGGAGTCGAGCGCATTGACGCGCACGATGGTTTCCACCTCCTGGTACAGCGGGTGCTGCAGCGCGTGGTACACCAGCCGGCGCGCCGCGTCTTTTTCACGCAGGATCACCGAGTCTTCCAGATCGAACATCAGCGCATCGGCCTGGTAGATAAAGGCGTTGCTGACCATCGCCGCGTTGGCGCCGGGGACGAATAGCATGCTGCGGCGCAGCCGGGTTTTATTCAGCGTTTTCATCTTTCGCCTCCCACGGCAGCTGGCCGCCCTCGCAGGCGCGCATCAGCGCGGTTTCCAGCCGGGCGCGCAGCACGCAGTCCAGCGCCCCCTTGTCGTCGACGATCACCTGCACCGGCTCCACCTCATAGCGCTGCAGCACCTCCAGCAGGGTGTGGCGGATCGCCGCGCCGAACTGTTTTTCCACGCTGCTGGCGATCAACAGATCGTGCTGCGGCCCCTCGGCGGGCGCGATGCGCACCATGACATCGCTGGATTCCAGCGTGCCGGCCATTGCTTCTCGGATAATTTTCATCATTCACCTGATTGTGCGGACTCAAAAGGATGCGGGGCCGCCTTGGCCCGGCGCTGCGTTTGCAGATCCTGCAGGTAGTACAGGGTGTCCGGCGGCACCAGCGGCGCGGCGGCGTGGAAGTCCCCCGCCGCCAGCAGCTTGCGCACCCAGGAGGCGGAGATCGCCGTGCCCTGATATTGCAAACGCTCGATTTCCACCAGCGCGATCGGCGGACTGGGCAGCGCCGGCGTTTCCAGCCAGTAGCGCATGTCGCGGTTGTATTTCGCGGTCACCGCGCAGAACGGCTCGTTGCCGACGAAGCGGTGGGTAATGCCCAGCGCGGGCGCCAGATACTGGCGGAAGATCTTCAGATCGATTTCGGTGTAACAGTCGTCGGCCACGCCCTGATCCTTGATGAAGTAACAGGGGAAGGTGGCGCGCGAGATCACGTACTGCGAGCCTTCGTGTACCGTGAGGTTGGGGATATCGGCGGTGCCGGCCAGCACCAGCCGGCGGCGGTCTTCATAGCTGAAGCGCGAGGTGTTTTCCTTCACTAAAAACAGGTGCAGCCAGTCGCAGCGTTTGGCCGCCTGACGCACCAGATACTGATGCCCGCGGGTGAAGGGGTTGGCGTTCATCACGATGCTGCCGATGGTGTCGCCCGGCCGGCGCTGGCTCGCCAGCTGAGCGGCGTAGCGCTTCAGGCGGCACGGGCTGTTTTCCATCAGCACCACGATGCCCGGCACGGTGGCGATCGGGTAGAAACCGCATTGGCGGAACAGCGGCTCGTTCTGCACCTTGGTGTAGATAAACAGCTGAGTGTGGTGGCGCTCGTAGGCCAGGTTCACCAGCTCGGTCGCCAGCGCCAGCGCCAACCCTTCGCCGCGCATCAGCGGGCTGATGGCGACGCATTTGATAATATTGTCGGCGATGCCGCCGCAGGCGACCAATTTGTCGTGCTGGGTAACGGTAATAAATATTTCAACCGTGGTGTCGATATTCAGATCGTTACTGCGCAAGAAGGCGCTTATTTCCGAAATCGCTTTATGATCCGATCGCTTTACCCGATTAAATACGGCATCGCCTAACATAACACGCTCTCTGGGTTAACTGGCAAACAACAAATTAAATACAAAAAGGCATTTTAATTAACATCAACAAGGGTAATTAAAACCTTAAAAACCATGGAGATAAACGCCGTTTCGCGTTCGATAAATCAATGGTAAACAGAAAAAAAACGCCGATTATTGACCTATTTCACAAACCGATTCCGGTTAATAAGTTATTTAATGTTCTTTATTTGCTTAATTAATCTTATGGTGTTTATTATTGAGATAATCTTTATTTAGCGCCGCAATTTACTTACATTCATTTAGCATCTTGATTGCAATAGTAGGTTTCATTATGGAATGGCTGAACATCCTGATCGTTGAAGACGAAACGCCGCTGGCGGAAATGCACGCGGAGTTTATCCGCCAGAACGGCGGCTGCCGCCAGATTTGGCTGGCCGGCACCCTGGCGCAGGCGCGCGCCATGACCGAGCGCTTCAAGCCGGACCTGATCCTGCTGGACAACTTTCTGCCCGACGGCCAGGGAATCACCCTGCTGCGCGAACTGACGCTGAGCGGGTATCGCGGCGGCATCGTGTTCATCACCGCCGCCAGCGACATGGCCACCGTGGCCGAGGCGTTGCGTTACGGCGTGTTCGACTACCTGATCAAACCGCTGGCCTATGACCGGCTGAGCCAGACCCTGCAGCGCTTCAGCCAGCGCCGCGAAGCGCTGAAGGACAAAGCGCGCCTCAACCAGCGCCGCATCGACGAGATGTTCAACACCTACGCCCGCGGCGAACAGCAGGCGGCGCTGCCCGCAGGCATCGACGAGCTGACGCTGGGCAAGGTCCGCGCGCTGTTTGCCGAACCCGCCGCGCGCCACACCGCTGAAAGCGTTGCGCAAAAAATGGGGCTCAGCCGCACCACCGCGCGCCGTTATCTGGAGTTTTGCACCGCCGCGCAGCAGCTGCGCGCCGAGATCATTTACGGCAAGGTCGGCCGCCCACAGCGGATCTACCGCGCCGGCGAACCGCATTAACGGTTATTTGATCGCCCTTGCAAGGTTGCGTGTAACCGCTTTACTTTTTATGCGCCGGTCAGCATCTTGGTGAACATCACCTAGCCGACTGGACGATCGCCGATGCCCGCTGCGCCCCTTGCTTCCCTGACCGAGATCCTCGCCCGCCGTGACTGGCAAAACCCGGCCTGCACCCACTACCGCCGGCTGGACGCCCACCCGCCGTTCGCCAGCTGGCGCACGGTGGAAGACGCGCGCGACGATGCCCCCAGCGCCAGCCACAGGTCGCTGAACGGCGAGTGGCGCTTCAGCTATTTCCCGCGCCCAGAGGGGGCGCCGGAAGGCTGGCTGCAGCAGGATCTGCCGGACGCCGCCCCGCTGGCGGTGCCGGGCAACTGGCAGCTCGCCGGCTACGATGCGCCGATCTATACCAACGTGCGCTACCCGTTCCCGGTCGATCCGCCGCGCGTGCCGGAAGACAACCCAACCGGCTGCTACTCGCGCACCTTCAGCGTCGATCCGGCTTGGCTGGCCGCCGGCCAGACGCGCGTCATCTTCGACGGCGTCAACTCGGCGTTCTATTTGTGGTGCAACGGCCACTGGGTCGGCTATTCGCAGGACAGTCGCCTGCCGGCGGAGTTCGATCTCAGCCCGTGGCTGCAGCCGGGAGAAAACCGGCTGGCGGTGATGGTGCTGCGCTGGTGCGACGGCAGCTATCTCGAAGATCAGGACATGTGGCGCATGAGCGGCATCTTCCGCGACGTCAGCCTGCTGCACAAACCCGCCGCGCACCTGAGCGATGTGCGCATCACCACGCCGCTGCATGACCGCTTTACCCGCGGCGAACTGGTGGTGACGGCGCGCGCCAGCCGGCCCGGCCCGCTGCAGGTGCAGGTTCAGCTGTGGCGCGATGGCGCGCGGGTGGCCGAACGCACCCAACCGCTCGGCAGCGAGATCGTGGACGAGCGCGGCGCCTATGACGATCGCGTCACGCTGCGCCTGCCGGTGGAACGCCCGGCGCTGTGGAGCGCCGAAACGCCCGCGCTGTATCGCGCTACCGTCGCCCTGCTCTCACCTGAGGGGGAGATTATCGAGGTGGAGGCCTATGACGTCGGATTCCGCCAGGTAGAAATCAGCGGCGGGTTGCTGAAGCTCAACGGGCAGCCGCTGCTGATCCGCGGCGTTAACCGCCACGAGCATCATCCGCGCCACGGCCAGGTGATGGACGAGGCGACGATGCGCCACGACATCCTGCTGATGAAGCAGCACAACTTCAACGCGGTGCGCTGCTCGCACTATCCCAACCACCCGCTGTGGTATCGGCTGTGCGACCGCTATGGGCTGTACGTGGTGGACGAAGCCAATATCGAGACCCACGGCATGCAGCCGATGAACCGCCTGGCTGACGATCCGCTGTGGCTGCCGGCGATGAGCGAGCGCGCTACCCGCATGGTGCAGCGCGATCGCAACCACCCCTGCATCATTATCTGGTCGCTGGGCAACGAGTCCGGCCACGGCGTGAACCACGATGCGCTGTACCGCTGGGTAAAAAGCCAGGATCCGACCCGCCCGGTGCAATATGAAGGCGGCGGCGCCGACACCGCCGCCACCGACATCATCTGCCCGATGTATGCGCGGGTGGATCAGGATCAGCCCTTCCCGGCGGTGCCCAAATGGGCGCTCGGCAAGTGGATCGGCCTGCCGGAGGAACAGCGGCCGCTGATCCTGTGCGAATACGCCCATGCGATGGGCAACAGCTTCGGCGGCTTTGAGCGTTACTGGCGCGCGTTCCACCACTATCCGCGCCTGCAGGGCGGCTTTGTCTGGGACTGGGTCGATCAGGCGCTGATCAGGCGCGACGCCCAGGGCGAAGAGTACTGGGCCTACGGCGGCGACTTCGGCGATACCCCCAACGATCGCCAGTTCTGCCTGAACGGGCTGGTGTTCGCGGATCGCACCCCGCACCCGGCGCTGTTCGAAGCGCAGCGGGCGCAGCAGCTGTTCCGCTTCGCCTTCGACGCCGCCTCGCTGACGCTGACCGTCACCAGCGATTACCTGTTCCGCCACACCGACAACGAGCAGCTCAACTGGCGGCTGGAGCTGGACGGCGTGGAGCGCGCCAGCGGCAGCTTCGATCTGGCGCTGCCGCCGCAGGGCAGCGCTAGCTTCACCCTGCTCGATCGCCTGCCGATGCTGCACCAGCCCGGCGAGCTGTGGCTGAACGTGGAGGTGGTGCAGCCGCAGGCCACCGACTGGTCCGAAGCGCACCACCGCTGCGCCTGGGATCAGTGGCGGGTGCCGCGCGCGCTGCATCCCGCGCCGCCGCCGCCGCAGGGCGTGCCGCCCACGCTGATTGAAGACGATCAGGGGCTGACCCTCACCCACGGCGACCAGCGCTGGCGCTTCGAGCGCAGCAGCGGCCACCTGACGCAGTGGTGGCAGAATGAGCAGCCGCAGCTGCTGACGCCGCTGCGCGACGGCTTTGCGCGCGCGCCGATCGATAACGACATCGGCGTCAGCGAGGCGGACCATATCGATCCCAACGCCTGGGTCGAACGCTGGAAGCTGGCGGGTCTGTACCGGCTGGAGGAGCGCTGCACGCGGCTGCAGGCCGATGCGCTGCAAAACGGCGTGCGGGTGGTGAGCGAACACCAGTTCGGCGTGGACGGGCAGATTTTGCTGCTTAGCCGCAAACAGTGGCTGTTCGACGCGCTGGGCGCGGTGAGCGTGAGCGTGGAGGTCGAGGTGGCCGATACTCTGCCGCCGCCGGCGCGCATCGGCCTGCACTGCCAACTGGCGACGGTGCAACCGCAGGCGGAATGGCTGGGCCTGGGCCCGCACGAGAACTACCCGGATCGCCGCCTGGCCGCGCAGCACGGGCGCTGGCGCCTGCCGCTGGCAGATCTGCACACGCCGTATATTTTCCCCGGCGAGAACGGCCTGCGCTGCGACACCCGCAGCCTGCGCTACGGCGGCTGGCGCATCGACGGCCGCTTCCACTTCTCGCTCAGCCGCTACGGCCTGCCACAGCTGATGGCCTGCAGCCACCAGCATCTGCTGCAGCCGGAAGCAGGCACCTGGCTGCATCTGGACGGCTTCCACATGGGGGTGGGCGGCGACGATTCCTGGAGCCCGAGCGTGCACCGGGATTACCAGCTCACCGCCGGCGTTTACCGCTATCAGCTGCGCCTGCAGCGGGCGCCAGAGAGCTAAATCTGCCAAAAAACTCAACGGGTTGCGCATTCTGTAAGCAAACAGTCACAGAATGTGTAATCCGCCTTTGACATGCCGACGGCGCCTCGCTATTATTCGCCCCGTTCAAACGATTCCTCTGTAGTTCAGTCGGTAGAACGGCGGACTGTTAATCCGTATGTCACTGGTTCGAGTCCAGTCAGAGGAGCCATATTTAGAGAAGCCCGCTCAGGGAAACCTGAGCGGGCTTTTTGCTGTTGGGCGGTCATCATCGATGATCCCCTGCACTCTCCCTACCCGAAACCGTTCAGCCATCCGTTGAACGGGTAAGTTTCTCCCATTGTTCAATTTCCTTGCCTAACGCCTCGAGCTTTTGCCGCACCAAACTTAATGCGTCACTGCCTAACAACAGATGCGTGGGTGGATTCCGGCTCTCGATCAATGCCAGCATGGCGTGAGCCGCCTTCACGGGATCGCCCAGTTGCTTGCCGCTTTTTTCCTGACGCGCCTGACGAACAGGTTCAAATAACGCGTCATAGTCCGGGAGACAGCGAGGGCTGCGTACCATTGAACGCCCGGCCCAGTCCGTTCGAAACGAGCCCGGCGCCACGGCGGTCACATGTAGGTTGAACGGGGCAAGCTCTTTACTTAAGGTTTCTGATATCCCTTCCAGTGCAAATTTGCTGCCGCAGTAATAGCTGATACCGGGCAAGGTAATGAAACTGCCCATTGAGGTGATATTGATAATGTGACCGCGACGGCGCTGGCGCATGCCCGGTAGTACGGCTTTGAGCATCGCCACCGCGCCAAACACATTGACCTCAAACTGGCGGCGCAGCTCTGCAAGCGGTGATTCTTCCAGAATGCCTTCGTGGCCGTAACCGGCATTGTTCACCAGCACATCTATCGGGCCGACGGCGGACTCTATCTCTCCAACCACCTCATCAATACGCTCAACGTCCGTGACATCAAGCAGATAGCCAAAAGCCCGCTGCGTATCGAGCTCGCCGAAAGCCTGCAGTGCTCCGCTGTTGCGCACCGTCCCTACAACCCGATGCCCTACGGCGAGGGCTTCCCGCGCCAGCGCCTGGCCAAAGCCACTGCTGACGCCGGTGATTAAAATCGTTTTTGCAGATGCCATAAAAAGAACTCCCATGAACCATGAAGGTTGCATGGTATTCTCTACTCTGCCGCATTTTTAGGCCGTATCTTCTCTTTTTCTTGCCTGATTTTATGAGGTGGTGGGATGTCCGACATGATTGCCCTGATGAATAGACTTGCGGTGCAAGAGGGATACAACCTCACTGCCCTACCTGATGTGCGAATTTTGCGTTCCGATCGCCCGCTTGCCAGAACGCCGGTGCTTTACGATCCGGGGATCGTGATCGTCTGCCAGGGCAGCAAACGCGGCTATTTCGGTCAACAGACCTATTTATATGATGAGCAGCACTACCTGGCGGTTTCGGTGCCGGTGCCGTTTGTGATGGAAACCGACGCGTCGGCAGCACATCCGCTGCTGGCGATTTATATGCATCTGGATTTTCAGCTTGCCGCGGAACTGATGCTGCAGATTGAACAGCATGGCTTCCCGCATCCTCCCGTCGCGCCGCAAAGCATGATGTCGAGCCCCATGGACGGCGCGGTAGAAATGGCCGTACTTCGCTTACTTGACGTCCTGACCAACCCGCTTGAGGCGGCGATCCTCGGCCCGGCGCGGGTGCGTGAGCTCTACTTCCGCGTGCTGACAGGCGCACAGGGCAACGCAATGCGTGCCGCGCTGGCCTTGCAGGGCCAGTTTGGCAAAATCGGTAAAGCGCTGCAGCACATCCATGCCGCTTACGCGGAGCCGTTAACGCTGACGCAGCTGGCGATGAGGGCCGGCATGAGCGTGCCGACCTTTCATAGCCATTTCAAGGCGATAACGCAGATGCCGCCGATGCAGTATGTGAAATCGGTACGCCTGCACCAGGCACGGATGCTGATGGTACGCCGACAAATCACCGCCGCCGCCGCGAGTTACGCCGTTGGCTATGAAAGCCCATCGCAATTTAACCGCGAATTCAAGCGTCTGTTTGGCCTGCCACCGGCAGAGGAGATAAAGCGTATGCAGCATCACTTCGCCATTCCGCCCGCGCAGCCTGCCTCGGTATTTGTTTCATCGCACTGAGGCTTATTTGGTCAGGCGAACGATAGTCCGCTATGAGCGAAATGCAGACTTCGGCGTCAGCAAAATTACGTTCCGTGGACAACGCTATATGATATAATTTTATCATGCTGAATCGGCGGATAATTCGGTAGAGTAGTACTAAGTATGCGTTACGTTGCTATTAAGAATGAGACAGTAAATTGAAAACAAAACAGTCAAAAATCCCCAAATCAATTTATAGACCCATGCATGACGACGAGTTTGACCTCTGGGGGAGCCTCTCTTTAAATGACTATGTTGAAGACCTGATGGCAAATCATCGGTACAGTCGTAAAAAAGCCCAGATAGAGGCGTCTAAATCATTTAAAGCAGCCTTGCCAGCGGGTATCAATACTCAAAATAACCATTTTAGAACTTATGAACATGACAGTCAGGCTGCGGGATATCTGTGGTTCAGCCTGGAAGATAACTCAGCCTTTTTGTCAGATATAATGCTTCTCCCAGAATTTCAGGGTAAGGGAATGGGTCGGGATTTTATCCGTGCATTCCTGAATGAACTGACTCAACAGGGCGCATATGAGGTGGAACTCAGAGTGTCACCGGACAATCAAAGGGCTTTGAAATTATATAAAGAGTTTGGTTTTCGGATAACTGGTTTTGATATGAGTCTTTTGCTAGGATCCAACTGATCAGCAATCCGTTAATCATAATTTTCGGAGACAATCTCGGGTAATATCAACTATCGATAGGCAATCTACCACTATATATCTTCACATCATCAATGTCCGCTTCTGGCACGCAACGGACAGGCTACGTGGTCATTGGGCCTGCTTTGAGCGAGTAGCGGGTACTGAAAGGGCTATTATCGGGCTAACCGCGCATATCGAAGCCCGATTTTTGAAAATCTCTATAGACTTCTGGATTGTTGAAGGCTGGAAATTTGGCTTTATGGGCTGCTGACTTTATCGCTTCGCAATAGGCTGTATTGCCATTGCTGGTTGATACGTTTAAAGCCGTGCCATCCTGAGCAAATTCAATATGCAACCTGCATTTTTTCCCCTTCCAGTTTTGCGGCTCATCAAGTTCAGCATTTATTGCCGCCCTGATTGCCCTCGCTTGCACGCCCCATTCATCCTGATCATCCCAACGTCCTGAACTGCAACTACCCGTTGCCGTGGTCTTATGACAGCCGGAAGGATGTAACGGTGCGCAACCCGCAGTAAGACTAGCCAAAATGGCCAGCATAACGATTTTCTTTACTGTTTCAGGCGAGCCCACTTTTTGCCCCTCAACCCATTTAAACTCAGCAATATAGGCCTATTCTTCCGTCATTCCTGGCACCTTTCAACCACTAATTATCTACATCAACTAGATGTTTCGAATGATCTTTCTGAATATGTAGAAGCGGGGAAGAGACTGCAATTTATTACCTAATAATTAGTACAAGCAGTTTATACGTCCGCTCCTGGCACAAAACCGACCGCCAGAGTCCCCACTCCGGCATTTCCTCACCCCATTCCACACCCCAGCAGCGTTGGAGCGCCCCCCTGCGTTGCCTTCGGTGTGAATCCGCAAAGCGGCAGCCACAACCACCACCATAACGCCAACGCTTGGCCAACCCCCACCAGCGAAACCCACTCTTTTATCTAAGAAGATTCCTAACCCAGCTGACAGATATCCCTTCCTGACGCCAATACGCGGGTTAACCCGCCGATTTACAGCAATAATCCTGTAAAAACAATCGATAAGCGAATTGTTCGCACTCGGCAAGTAGCGTCTATCCTTTCGCTATGGGCGCCTGCCGCCCATCGTTCGCTGCGGCTCGCGGCATGCGCGTTTCTGGCTGTACGGGTTTCGGTTTATTCCATCGCGCGCCTCCATTCATCATGTTGAATTTCACAGCAATCTCTCAGCAACAAGGAGTGTTTATATGGCTTACGTCATTACCGACCGAGAAAAACTGCAAGCGATTTGGGAGGCCGCCAAAGCCGGCGATTGGCCGGCCGTGTATGCCGCCTCCGTCGATGCGCTCACCGATCCCAACCATGCCAACCAACCTATTCAGGGCGTGGATATCGCGGTGTATACCTGGATCAAAGGCGCCTATGGCGTGAACTCGAATCAGGGGGCGTTTGCCCATTACATTCGCGACCAAACCAAGCTGCAGTATGAGCTGCGCACCGGGCATGTGCCCGATGACTGGGAAACGCGCATCCAGAATGCCTCCGACAACATCGCCAAGAACTTCGCCAAGACGCTGTTTGGCGTCGATCTGAGCAGCGATCCCAACGCGCCGCTGCCGGATGCCCCGCCAACCAGCGCCAAAGTGCCGGACATTCACGAGGTCGGCCTGATCGACGCGGGAGCGGCGGCGTCCGAGGTGTTCACCGATGCCTCCTCGACCGGCGCCTCCAACTATTCACCCTGGGCCGGCACCACGCTGTTCTCTTATTTAGGCGACACCTCGTTCTTTACCGAATGGGTGGCCACCAACGACACCTCGCCTTTTAAGGTCGAAAGCGGCACCTATGATTTGATTGCGGCGGCGCAGGTCTCCATGCAGATGAAAAACCTCAGCTACGTGGTTGAAACGCTGCTGGCGGGCGAAGTGCCCACCTATTTAACCACCCTCGGCATTGGCCACGAGACCATCCGCCTCGCCGCCGAAGCGGCGCGTGATTTCTACACCGAATCCTACGGCAGCAGCGTGACCGGCGGCGGCAGCCTCATTCCCGGCAAGCTGGATATCGGCTCGGCGATTTTCAACGACATTGCCGACGTGCTGTCCACGCCGAATCTGTACCGCGTCGGTACGCTGTATGACGACGATTTCACGCTGGCGTTCGGCAATATCGCCGTTAACACCGGCAGCGGCGACGACACCATCAGCGTGCCGCGCGGCTGGCAAAACAACGCCGGCAACTACGGCTGGACGGTCATCGACGGCGGCAGCGGCCATGATACGGTCGATTATTCCAGCCTGTCGCACGGGGTAAACCTGAAGTTTGACGCCCAGGGCAGCTATGGCGGGCGCGGGGTGATCGAGAAAAACGGCATCGGGCTGTATGGCTTTAAGGACGGGCTGTACAACATCGAGGCGGTAAAGCTGACGGACTTTAAGGATAACGTCACCTTTAACGATCGGGTGCTGACGCCGGCCAACGGCCTGGAGGTCAACCTGGGCAAAGGCTCCAGCGAGATTCGCTTCGAGCACGGCTATACCACTGCGCCGGGTGAAAGCGCGCCGCAGGATTATCTCGGCGTGAACCTGAGCATGCTGTCCAACGATGTGCCCTTCCCCAACAGCCTGCTGAATATTCCCGTAAAGCAGACTCACAATATCTACATCGACGACAGCTTCGAGCTGGGCTTTTTACAGGCCTCTTCCCTGTCTATCGATAACCACCTGCTGGCCTTCGGCGCCGAAGGCTCAAACAGCAGCTTCTCACTGAACTACAACGCGCAAACCCATACGCAGGATCTGTCGATATTCATGCAGGGTGAAAGCGCGCTCAATCAGCACGTCGTCAATATCTACAATTGGGCGCAAGGCGACTTCGGCATCACGCTGGAGCAGCCGGCCATTCAGCTCGTCGGCTTGCAAACCGTTACACCGCAAGAGCTCGCGGCCGCCTAAGCGAAGCCCGTCGGGTTTACCGGCGGGCTGTTTACCTTCAGCACGACGGCTCAGGCCCCATCCCGCTCCGCAACCCGCGCCATCAACGCCCCCAACAGCGCCAGATCGACCAGCAACGCCAGCGCGAAACAGCTTCCTCTCGCGCCCGGTGCGGCGTAGGTTTGAATCAGCAACGCGGCAACCACCACGGCCACGATGCTCACCACCATCGCCAGCCGGCACGCCACGGCGAACGCCGCTTTCTCCCCCACCGCCGTGCGGTAGGCCACGCCCTGCCCCAGGCCGCCGAGGGCGATGCCCGCCAGCAGGGCCGGCCAATCATGGCCGCCGAACAGCATCAGCAGCGTCAATAGCCACCCCGCCGCCGCCAGCAAAAAACCGTAGCGGAGCACAGCCAGCGCAGGCCGCTTCCGCAGCGGCTGCCAGCGGGCCAGCGCGGCGCCGCCGAGAAACGCCAGCGCCAATGCCGTTAGCAGCATCAGCGTTGCGCCGATGTTCAGCAAGCTTTCGGTCTTCAGCAGCAAGGCGCCCGCCGCGACCGGCACGCTGAGCGCCAGGGCGCTCGCCGCCGTTCCCGTGTGTTCCATGGCGCCCAGGGCGCCGTTGTTGATGTTGATATAGAGGCTCATCGTTCACTCCCGACATGTGGAAATGATGAAATTAATTCATTCCCCTGTTCACATATCGCTAGCCTATCTCTTGTATAATCGTTCAGACAAACTCATAGTTTTCAGCCTTAGATGAGAATAACTCAGCCATGAAAAAACCCCGTTTGCCGCCGCTGGGCGCGCTGCGCGCCTTCCACGCCGTGGCCGGCTGCCGCAGCTTCAAGCTGGCCGCCGAGGAGCTGGGCGTCAGCGCGACGGCGGTCAGCCACCAGATCAGGCTGCTGGAATCGGTGCTGGAATGCCGGGTGTGCGAGCGCAGCGCGCAGGGCGTCAGCCTGACCGAGACCGGCGAGATCCTGTATGCCGGCACCCAGCGCGCCTTTGCGGCGCTGGAGCAGTCCGTCGCCCAAATCACGCGCGCCCAGCAGCCGCCGGCGCTGACCGTCACCACCACCTCCAATTTTCTCACCCACTGGCTGGTGCCGCGCCTGGCGGATTTCAAGGCGGAGTTTCCCGCCATCGATCTGCGCCTGCACACCAGCGTCGAGCGGGTCGATCTCAACCAGCGCACCGTGGACGTCGCCATTCGCTACCGCGAAACGCCGGAAAGCGATCTGCACTGCACCCTGCTGCATGAGGATCGCTTTATCGTGGTGGCCAGCCCGGCGCTGGCGCTGGAGCGCATCGAAGATTTGCAGCGGGTGACGCTGTTTCACGTGGAGCATCGGCAGGTGCCCGCCGACGCGCCGACCTGGGAAAACTGGCGGCGGCGCTACGGGCCGGAAGGGTTGAACGTGGAAGCCGGGCTGACCTTCAGCGACGAGACGCATGCGCTGCAGGCGGCGGTGGCGGGCCAAGGGGTGGTGATCGCCAGCCGGCTGCTGGCGCGCGATTTGTTGCAGCGCGGCGTGCTGGCCGCGCCGTTCGAGATGTCGTTACCCGGCGCCAACTATTACCTGGTGACCACCGAAGAAACCGCGCAGCGCCCCGATATCATTGCGCTGCGCGAATGGTTGCTGCGGCAAATGACAGCAGGCTAACGGCGCTCGGGGGCGATCTCCCCCAGGCGGATCGCCACGCCGATCGCCTGCGCGGTGGTGGCGGCGCCAAGGCGTTGGCGAATGCGGCGCAGGTGGTTTTCCACCGTGCGTTCAGACAGGCCGAGCATCGCGGCGATATCCGCCTGCCGCCGGCCGATGGCGGTCCAGCTCAGCACCTCGCGCTCGCGCGCCGACAGCCGGCCCTCTCCCTCGCCGGCCGCCGGTGCGAACAGCCGCCGCGCCGCCTGAAAGGCCGCCGTGCCCACCAGCGACAGCGCCAGCCGCACCGGCGGCGAAGCGTCGATGCGCTCGCCCCCCAGGCTGACGGCGCCCTCCAAACCGGCCGGGCCGAACACCGGGATCTGCACGCCGTGCAGGCCCGCGCCGCGCGGCGTGCGCACAATCCGGTAGCGTTCACCCTGCTGCGCCCGGGTCTTGGTCCAGAAAAACGGCTCGCTGACCCGCAGCATGTGCCGGGTCACCGGGCAGTGCCGCACGTAGGTCAGGGCATCGACGGCCTCGCCGTCGCCGAACCAGTCGCCCTCGACCCAATAGATATGCTCGATCCCCGCCTCCGCCGCGGCGGAAGCGGAAAACAGCACAAAGCGATCGAAGCCGAACGGCGCGGCAAAGGCGCGAACTCGCCCCTGAATGGCGGACAGGGTTCGCTCGTGGTCCATCGCCAGCGCCGTCTGGAAAGCGCGCTGCGCGATCTCGTCGCTCATCGCGCGGCGACGTCGGCCAACAGCGTCTCCGCTGCCAGCTTGCCGAGGTTGTTGGAGGCCAGCGGGCTGTCGCCGGTCAGCAGGCGCCGATCTTTATGCACCTTGCCGGTGATGTCGCCGTTGACGATCTTGACGCCCCGCTCGCGCAGGCGTTCGCCCACCAGCCAGGGCATCGGGCCGGGGATGTAGCCGATGTCGATGTTGGCGCCGGTATCGAGCGAGTCCGGGAACACGCACATCTCATAGCCGCGATAGAGGAAATCCTCTTTGCGCTCGCCGATGCCCGCCGCCAGCAGGCCCGCCGGCCCGTGGCACAGCGAAATCACGTAGCGATCGTTGTCGTGCGCCCAGTGCAGGGTCTTTTTCACCTCTTCGCTGAACGGAATATCATTCAGCACGCCGTGGCCGCCGGGGATGAAAACGCCGAGGTAGTTGCCGCCATCCAGATCCTTCACCACCTCCGTCAGCTTTTTCGGCTGCTTGAGTTGGCTGCGGTACTTCTCGTAGGTGGCCTTGACCGCTTCATCTTCCTGCGGGAACGCCCACATCTCCAGCTTCACCGGATCGCCGGACGGCGTGGCGATGTCGATCTCGAAACCGGCCAGATCCAGGTGGTACATCGGCAACAGCATCTCGACCGGGTGGTTGCCGGTAGAGAAGAACTTGCCGTTTTGCATCAGCAGGTAGCGCTCTTGCGAGGCGATCATCAGCACCTTCCACTTACCGCCGCGATAGGCGTTCGGGTAGCTGGCGCCCGTGAAGTCGGTTTTGGACGAGGTGTACTGGCTGAGGGAGTAAGGCGATGGGAAGAACGCGTTGTCTTCCGCCACATCCGGGGTGGGATTACGATCGTTGGACACTGAATCAGTCATGATTATCTCCATATTCACCGTTACGTTGCCCTTTCAGCTTAAATAACCGCCGGCGGGGCCGCAATGAGGGATATCCCTCAAGCATCGCCCAGGCGGTGGAGACTCCGCCCGGGCGGATAGGGTTAGCTGTTCACGAACGCCAGCAGATCGGCGTTGACCTGATCGGCATGGGTGGTCGGGATGCCGTGCGGCGCGCCCTTATAGGTATGGAGCGTGCCGTTCTGCACCAGCTTGGCCGACAGCACGCCGGAGTCCTGATAAGGCACCACCTGATCGTCGTCGCCGTGGATCACCAGCACCGGAATGGCAATCTTCTTGAGATCCTCGGTGAAATCGGTCTGCGAGAAGGCGACAATGCCGTCGTAGTGCGCCTTGGCGCCGCCCATCATGCCCTGGCGCCACCAGTTCCAGATAATCGCCTCAGAGGGTTTGGCGCCCGGGCGGTTATAGCCGTAGAACGGGCCGGCGGGCACGTCGTAATAGAACTGTGCCCGGTTGGCGGCCAGCTGCGCCTGGAAATCATCGAACACCGCTTTGGGGGTGCCCTGCGGATTGGCGTCGGTTTTTACCATCAGCGGCGGCACCGCGCTGATCAGCACCGCTTTGGACACCTTGTCCTCGCCGTGGCGCACAATATAGCGCACCACTTCGCCGCCGCCCGTCGAGTGGCCCACATGCATCGCGCCCTGCACGCCCAGGTGTTTTACCACCGCGGCGACGTCATCGGCGTAGTGGTCCATGTCGTGCCCTTCCGACACCTGGCTGGAGCGGCCGTGGCCGCGGCGATCGTGCGCCACCACGCGGAACCCTTTGTTCACGAAGAACAGCATCTGGGCATCCCAGTCGTCGCTGGACAGCGGCCAGCCGTGGTGGAAGTAGATAACCTTGCCGTTTTTGGGGCCCCAATCCTTGTAGAAAATCTCGACGCCATCGCTGGTTGTTACGTAACCCATGTCGTTTCTCCCATTTACACTATGGTTAAAAAAGAAGGTTTATACTGCGCGCGGCGCCGGGATCTCTGGCTCCCTCATCCCGGTTGGCCGACGATCTTGCGTTGATCGTTTAACGAGTATAGGTTTAAAGCTCACTTTAAGGTCAAACACGATTCGGCAAACCGCATTCCCGCTTTCACTCGGCATCAGGAGAATTCAAGTGCAGGGAGATGACATCCTCATGACGATGGAGCAACGGCTTGCCGCCCAGCGTCACGCCTTCCTGCGCGACGGCGCACCGACGATCGCTCAGCGCAAAACCGCCCTGCGCCGCCTGCGGAGCGCCATTTTGGCCCAGCGCGGTGCGCTGACGGCGGCCGTCAGCGCGGACTTCGGCCACCGCTCGCCTTACGAAACCGAAATTCTGGAGATCCTGGTCACCGTGCAGGCGATCGATTATCTGCTGCGCCACCTGAAGCGCTTTATGCAGCCGGAACGCCGCCACGTCGCCCTGCCGTACCAGGCCGGGCGCGCCTACGTGCAATACCAACCTAAAGGCGTGATTGGCGTCATGGCGCCGTGGAACTATCCCTTCTCGTTGACCTTCATCCCGCTGGCTACCGCCCTGGCCGCCGGCAACCGCGTGATGCTGAAACCTTCGGAGCTCACGCCGCGCACCAGCCAACTCATCGAAACGATGGTGGCGGCGCTGTTTCCCGCCGATGAGGTCGCGGTGGTGACCGGCGGGCCGGACGTCGGGGCCGGGTTCAGCACACTGGCGTTCGATCACCTGGTGTTCACCGGCAGCACGGCGATCGGCCGCCAGATCATGCAGGCGGCCGGTAAAAATCTGGTGCCCTTGACGCTCGAGCTGGGCGGCAAAAGCCCCGCCGTCGTGGCGCCCGGCGCACTCACCGCCAGAACCGTTAACAGCCTGGCGTTCGGTAAGCTGTCGAACGCGGGCCAAACCTGCATCGCACCCGATTACCTGTTGATCCATCAGGACGATGTGGAAAACTTCATCGCGCTCTACGACGCGGCGGTCAAAGCGTTTTACCCCAACGGGCCGACGAGCCATGACTACGGCACCATCATCAACGACAGGCACTACCACCGTTTGCAGGATCTGCTCGCCGACGCCCAGGCGCGCGGCGCGCGGATCGTTCCGGTGGGCCACCGCCCGGACTCGGCGGCGGAACGGCCGAAAACCCTCGCCCCCACGCTGATCGTCGGCGCCCCCGACGACAGCCGGATCATGCAAGAGGAGATCTTCGGGCCGCTGCTGCCGATACGCACCTACACCGCCTTTGATGAAGCGATCGACGTTATCAACGCCGGGCCGCGCCCGCTGGCGCTGTACTACTTTGGCCCAGGCGGCACGCTGCAGGACAGGCTGCTGGCGCGCACCACCTCCGGCAACGTCAGCGTCAACGCCACCCTGCTGCATTTTGCCCAGGACGATCTGCCGTTCGGCGGCATCGGCCCCAGCGGCATGGGGGCCTATCACGGCATTGAAGGATTCCGGGCGTTGAGCCACGCCAAGGGCGTCTTCATCCAAAGCCGCTGGCACTTCACCGATCTGCTGCGCGCACCGTTCGGCAAGCTGGCAGACGCGGTGCTCAAGGTGATGCTGCGGCGCCGATAAGGCGGCGTGCTGGCTATCAATAACACAGCCATGAATCGCCGCAAGCTATCGCAATATTCACTCATTCCTATTTTATCTCTCCGCCGCCGCTGACTAAGCTTAGCCATGAGTCACCCTTTGCCCGTTAGCGGCCGGGGCGATGTGATTCCATTGAGTTCAGTTATTTAGCGCAACACCCGACGCAAGCCTGACCCGCATGCCTTGTTAACCGCTCCACGCCCGGCGGCTGGAGCACCTTTACGGAAGCAGAGAGCGCATTATGACAACTGAAAGCAAATGCCCGTTTTCGGGCGGCAAGCAGCCCGCACCGCAAGACGGCCCCACCAATCAGGATTGGTGGCCTAATCAGCTCAGCCTGAAACCGCTGCATCAGCACTCCCCCCTGTCCGATCCAATGGACAAAGACTTCAACTACACCGATGCCTTCAACAGTCTCGATCTGGCGGCGGTCAAACAGGATCTGCACGCCCTGATGACCGATTCGCAGACATGGTGGCCGGCGGATTTCGGCCACTACGGCGGCCTGTTCATCCGCATGGCCTGGCACAGCGCCGGCACCTACCGCATCGGCGACGGCCGCGGCGGCGCGGGCGAAGGCCAGCAGCGCTTCGCCCCGCTCAACAGCTGGCCGGACAACGTCAGCCTCGACAAGGCGCGCCGCCTGCTGTGGCCAATCAAACAGAAATACGGCCGCAATATCTCCTGGGCCGACCTGATTATCCTGACCGGCAACGTGGCGCTAGAATCGATGGGCTTCAAAACCTTCGGCTATGCCGGCGGCCGCGCCGACACCTGGGAGCCGGACGACGTCTACTGGGGTTCGGAGAAGATCTGGCTGGAGCTGAGCGGCGGGCCAAACAGCCGCTACTCGGGCGACCGTGACCTGGAAGACCCGCTGGCGGCGGTGCAGATGGGCCTGATCTACGTCAACCCGGAAGGCCCGGACGGCAACCCCGATCCGGTGGCCGCCGCGCGCGACATCCGTGAAACCTTCGCCCGCATGGCGATGAACGACGAAGAAACCGTGGCGTTGATCGCCGGCGGCCACACCTTCGGCAAGACCCACGGCGCCGGCCCGGCGTCTAACGTCGGCGCCGATCCTGAAGCGGCCGGGCTGGAGTCGCAGGGCCTCGGCTGGCACAGCACCTTCGGCACCGGCGTCGGCAAAGACGCCATCACCAGCGGCCTGGAAGTCACCTGGACCACCACCCCAACCCAGTGGAACCACGACTTCTTCCGCCACCTGTTCGAATACGAATGGGAGCTGAGCCAAAGCCCGGCCGGCGCGCATCAGTGGGTGGCGAAAGACATCGGTGAAACCATTCCCGACGCCTTCGATCCGAACAAAAAACGCCGCCCGACCATGCTGACCACCGACCTGTCGCTGCGCTTCGATCCGGCCTACGAGAAGATTTCGCGCCGCTTCTATGAGCACCCGGAAGAGCTGGCCGACGCCTTCGCCCGCGCTTGGTTCAAGCTGACCCACCGCGATATGGGGCCGCGCGCGCGCTACCTCGGCCCGGAAGTGCCGCAGGAAGAGCTGATTTGGCAGGATCCGATCCCGGCGGTCGATCATCCGCTGATCGACGAGCAGGATATCGCCGCGCTGAAAAACGCCGTGCTGGCTTCCGGCCTGCCGGTGTCGGCGCTGGTCTCCACCGCCTGGGCGTCGGCCTCGAGCTTCCGCGGTTCCGACAAACGCGGCGGCGCCAACGGTGCGCGCATTCGTCTGGCGCCGCAAAAAGACTGGGCGGTCAACCAGCCTGCGCAGCTCGCCGCGACGCTGGCCAAGCTGGAGAGCATCCAACGCGCCTTCAACGATGCCCAGACCGGCGGCAAGCGCATCTCGCTAGCGGATTTAATCGTGCTGGCCGGCACCGCGGGCGTGGAACAGGCGGCGAAGAATGCCGGTTTGGCCCTGACGGTGCCGTTCGCGCCGGGCCGCATGGACGCTTCGCAGGAGCAGACCGACGTGGACTCCTTCGAAGCGATGGAGCCGCTCGCCGACGGATTCCGCAACTTCCTGAAGGGCAAATACCGCGTGCCGGCCGAAACGCTGCTGGTCGACAAGGCGCAGCTGCTGACCCTGACCGCGCCGGAAATGACGGTGCTGGTCGGCGGGCTGCGGGTGCTCGGCGCCAACGTCGGCGGCACGCAGCACGGCGTGTTCACCCAGCGGCCGCAGGCGCTGACCAACGACTTCTTCGTCAACCTGCTCGACATGGGCACCACCTGGCACCCGGTCGGTGAAGACGGCCTGTTCGAAGGGCGCGATCGCCGCAGCGGCGCGGTCAAGTGGACCGGCAGCCGCGTCGATCTGGTGTTCGGTTCGCACGCGCAGCTGCGCGCGCTGGCCGAAGTCTACGGCAGCGCCGACGCGCAGGAGAAGTTCGCCCACGACTTCGTCGCCGCCTGGAACAAAGTGATGAACCTCGATCGTTTCGACCTGGCGTAAACTCCCCGCAACGGCCTGCTTCGGCAGGCCGTTTTTTCTCCCGAGATCAACACCGCCTCCGCTCAACGCCAGCCGCAGCGCCCGTCGTTATATTTCATTTTTCCGCTTATTCGTATTTACTCAACAAGTCATATAAAAATTTGATGGGCGGCAATTCTTTTAATGCTGTATTTATATTTAGACGGCAATGAAGACCGTAAACTCAGCTGGCTAATGCGATATATCCCATC
Source organism: Serratia sp. CY44782 (assembly GCF_052168715.1). Classification (NCBI taxonomy): domain Bacteria; kingdom Pseudomonadati; phylum Pseudomonadota; class Gammaproteobacteria; order Enterobacterales; family Yersiniaceae; genus Serratia; species Serratia sp. CY44782. Next base: position 374,060 of record NZ_JBJNME010000001.1, on the reverse strand, counting down.
CAGGAGAACACCGTTATGGATTATCCTCGATTCACCTCAATATGCGCCAAGGCGGGTTTTATTCTCATCGCCGCCCCTTAGCGGCTGCGGGCCCGGCTGCCAAAGGCGCCCACCGTTTTTATGCCAATAAAAAAGAGGTTCTGCACCTGGGTGATATTTTCCTAGGCGCCAGACGCTCGCCCTTATTTAATGCTTCACCCCGCGCACTGCGCTTTTCTTTTTTATTTTTCAACCGACGGGAAAGGTCATAGGGAATCACACTTTACTCAGGAAAATAACCGCTACCTGGAGGTCATCATGCAACATATTATCGGTATTTCTTCTCGTCGGCTGAGGATATCGGCCCTTGCGCTGCTGCTCCCGGCAATGTCCTGGGCGGCCGATACGGCGTCTCTCGCCGTAGGGCCGCAATATGACACCACCCATGTTTACGTCGAACGCGGCAAGATGGATGCTTTTGTCGACAGCATTCTGAAAACCTTTGGCGGTACCAGCACCGAACGCGTGCTGGTCAACGTCACGCCCACGCCGAGCGAAACTTACTCCCAGCTGATACTGACGCCGGCCGGCAGCTTCTCGGTGTTCGATTTCAAAACGCCGATCCCTCACCCGTTCGGCACCGAGCGCAACGGTTTTCTGGTCAGGGATATGGACGCCGCCATCCACCAGGCCAGGGCCGCCGGCGCCGATGTGCAGGTTGCGCCTTTCGACGATCCGATCGGCCGCGACGCGGTGATCCAGTGGCCCGGCGGCGTCAACATGCAGCTCTATTGGCATACCAAGGCGCCTAACTACAAGCCGCTGTTGAGCGTGCCGGAAAACCGCCTGTATCTCTCCGCCTACCGCGTCGACGATTTCCTGAAAAGCTACCAGGCGTTCTCGCACGGCAAGGTCGTGAGCGACGAACAGGTCAGCGATACGGCGATCGGCCGCAGCGACAACGGCAAGATCCGCCAGATCGAACTGGACTCCCGCTTCGGCAAAACGCGCATTTTCGTCACCGACGGGCATCTGCCTTATCCGTTCGGCCATGAGCGCACCGGCTATGGCGTCGACGATCTGCCGGCCACGCTGGCCAAAGCGACGGCCAGCGGCGCGCAAGTGCTGTGGCGTTCGACGGCGGCGGAGCGCCGCGCCTCGGCGCTGGTGCGTTTCCCCGGCGGCTACATCGCCGAAATTCACCAGACGGCTAAATAAACCCAAGGCGCGCTACGGCGCGCTTTTTTCTTCGGATATCCATGATGAAACGCACGCTTCCCGCACTGTTGCTGTTCTCCACGCTCCCCGCCCTGGCGGCGGAGCCCGCCGCGTCCCCCTGGAAAAACATCCCGTTGGGCGATGCGGCCACCCTGTCTTTCGACGGTTCACTGCGCGAGCGCTATGAATGGACGGATCAACGGGATCTGAGCGGCGGACGCGACGATACCTTCATGCAGCGCCTGCTGATTGGCGCGCGCCTCGACTATGGCGACAACTTTGGTGCCTATGTTCAGTTGGGATCGTCACTGGCCACGCCGCGCGATCGCGGGCGTAAACCGACCGACGAAGATCATGCCTATCTCGGTCAGGGCTATGTGGACTTAAAACTGCCCACCGCCTACGGCCTCGGCACCCTGCGGGTCGGCCGCCAGGAGATTGCGCTGGGTTCGCTGCACCTGATGGGCACCCGCGACGGCCCCAACGTGCGCCGTTCTTTCGACGCCGTCCGCGCCAGCTGGGCCAAGGATAAAAACCGCCTCGACGCCTTTATCGGCCATCCCGTCACCCTTAAAACCGGCAGTTTCGACGACGATACCGACAACAGCCAAAAGGTGTGGGGGCTGTACGGCACCACGCCGCTGGCCGCGCTGGCGTCCTCGCTCGATCTCTACACCTTCGGCTTTGAGGATAGCGATGCCCACTACGCGCAGCTCAGCGGGCAAGAGCGGCGTTATACCGTCGGCGCGCGCATTTTCGGCGCGGCGCAGGGATTCGACTGGGACAACGAGGCCGCCTGGCAGTTCGGCAGCGCAGAACAGCGCGACATCCGCGCCTGGTCGGCGTCGGCGCACGCCGGGTATACGGTGAGCGACTGGCGCTGGCAACCGCGCTTCGGCGGCAAGATTGGCATCGCCAGCGGCGATAAAAACGGTCACGATGGGCAGCTCAATACCTTTAACGCCATGTACCCCAAGCTGCCCTACCTGACCGAGAACGGGCTGGTGGCGCCGGCTAACCTGATCGCCATCCACCCTTCGGTCACGATTACGCCGTGGCAAACCCTGTCCATCGATTTCAGCTGGGACGCGCTATGGCGGCAACGCCGTGAGGACGCATTCTATCTCGGGCCTATGCGCCCGGTGAAAGGCAGCGAGCAGGGCTCGCGCTTTATCGGCAACCAGTATCAGGTCGAAACCACCTGGACGCCGCGCAGCGATCTCCAGTTCAAAGTAGCCTATGTCTACTTCGACGTCAGCAACAGCCTGCAGCAACATGCCGGGCTGAAAGACATGAACTTCGTGCTGGCGCAGGGCACCTACAGTTTTTAACGCCAGGCCAAGAAAAAGGGCGCCGAACCTGGCGCCCCGTCTGTCTCACACCGCTTCCAGCTCCCTCGCCAGGGTGGCGACCAGCTCCGCCGCCGGCATCGGCCGCGCCAGGCCCACGCCCTGCCCGGCCCACAGCGACATAAACTCTCCGCGACCGGCCTTGGCCGCCGCCTGGCGGATATCGCCGGTGAGCGCGTTCTGCACCGGATAGGGCAGGATCTGCGCCTCTTCCGCGCGCATCTGCCGCATGAAATCATTGACGATGCCGCGCGCCGGGCGGCCGCTGAAGGCGCGCGTCAGGCGCGTACTGTCATCGCCGGCGTTGCTCAGCGCCGCCCGCCAGACTTCGGCGATGCCCGACTCCGGGCTGCACAGGAACGCGGTGCCCAGCTGCGCCGCCTGCGCGCCCAGCAAGCGCGCCGCCGCGATGCCGCGCCCGTTCATGATGCCGCCCGCGGCGATCACCGGGATCTTCACCGCCGCCACCACCTGCGGCAGCAGGGCCATCAGGCCGACGCAGGATTGCTCGATGTCGCCGAGGAAGGTCGGGCGGTGCCCGCCCGCCTCCGAGCCCGAGACGCAAACGAAGTCGGCACCCGCCTCTTCCCAGGCGCGGGCTTCCGCCACCGTGGTGGCGGTGCCGATCACCCGCGAGCCGGCCTTCTTGAACTGCGTGACCGTGGCGCGCGGCAGCACGCCGAAGGTGAAGCTGGCCACCGGCGGCGCCGCCTCCAGCAAGGCCGCGATCTGGTCACGGTTGTTTTCGGCGAATTGGGTGGGAATCGGCGGCTCACTCAGCCCCAGCGCTTCGCGGAACGGCCGCAGCAGGTGCTGGGCGCGCTTGAGCTCGGCGAGATCCGGGTGCTGCTCATCGAGCAGAAACAGATTGATGTTGAACGGCGCGGCGGTCTGCGCGCGGATCTGCTGCACGCGTTCGAGGATCACCGCCGGTGAAAACAGCGCCGCCGCGCACGAGCCCAGCGCACCGGCGTTACTCACCGCCACCGCCAACGCCGGCGGCGACGCGCCGTTCATCGGCCCCTGAACGATCGGATAGCGCAGCCCAAGCTCGCGGGCAAAAGCAGAAGGTGCCGTCATCAATGTGTCTCCCTGTGCTGACTACATTCGTCTTACGGCGGCCGCGCCGCCGAACCGACCAAAAGCATAGCACCTTCTCACCGCCGGGCCGTGCAGTTAATGCTTCACCTGATGCCGGTCGAGCGACAGGAAGTGATGCACCACCGGTTTCTCCGGCCCGATATGGAAGCGCAGCGCCTCCTGCTGCAGATCGGCGTCGGCGTGCGACACCCGCTGGTGCTGCCGCAGGTGCTCCGCCCAGGACTCCACCAGGAACCACTCCATGATGCATTCCGGATCGCCGGTGTGCTCGGTGATGCCCCAGGCGTAAGCGCCGTCGCGGCGGCGTGCCCGCTCCAGCATCAGCAAGGTGCGCAAGAACTGCGGCCGATCCTGTTCGCGGATGCGGTATTCCACCTGAATCATCACCGGGCCGCGATCGTTCTCAACCGGCGTGTTGACCAGCGGCTCCGGCCAATGGTTCGACGGCTGCAGATCGGCCTCGCCGGTCGGCAAGCGCAGGCGGTGGAACAGCAGCCCCGCCGCCAACAGGCCGACGCCGCCGACCAGCAGCGTGGCGGCCACGCCCAGCTCCTGCGCCACCAGCCCCCACAGCAGGCTGCCCGCCGCCATCGCGCCGTTGAACACCATCAGGTAGATGGCCAGGCCGCGGCCGCGCACCCAGTTGGGCAGCACGCCCTGCGCCGCGCCGTTGAGCGTGGTCAGCGCAATGATCCAGCCGGCTCCCAGCACCAACAGCAGCACCACCGCCAGCCACTGCGGCGGCGCCAGCGACAGAGCCGCCATCACCACGGCGGTGAGCACCGCCGCCAGCAGCACCAGCCCGTCGACATTCAGCCGCTGGCGCAGGCGCGGCAGCGCGATCGCCCCGAGGATCGCCCCGGCGCCTACCGCCCCCAGCAGCACGCCGTAAAAACCGGCGCTGCCGCCCAGCATGCGGCGCGCCACCAGCGGTAGCAGCGCCCAGACCGAGCTGGAAAAGGCGAAGAACACCGCCGCCCGCAGCAGCACCACGTGCAGCTCGCGGCTGGAACGGGCATAGCGCAGGCCGGCGCGGAAGGCGCCGAAGAAGTGTTCCGACAGGCCGCTGTCCTCGGCCTTCGGCCGCTTCCACCACAGCAGCGCCGCGATCACCAGCACATAGCTCATCACGTCCGCGCCGTAGGCCGCGCCGGCGCCGAAGCTGGCCAGCAGCAGGCCACCGGCCGCCGGGCCGATGGAGCGGGCGATGTTAATGCCGAGCGAGTTCAGCGCCACGGCGTTTTTCAGCTCGGTGCGCGGCACCAGCTCCGGCACGATCGCCTGCCAGGTCGGCCCCATCAGCGCCGCACCGATGCCGCCGACGAAGGTCAGCGCCAGCAGGTATTCCACCGTCAGCGCACCGGTCTGCGACAGCACCAGCAGGCTGCCGCTGACGCAGGCCAGCAGAATTTGCACGAAGATCAGAAAGCGCCGCCGATCGAGGATGTCCGACAGTACCCCGGCCGGGATCGCCAGCAGGAACACCGGCAGCGTGGCGGCGGTCTGCATCAGCGCCACCGCCGAGGGGTTGCTCGACAGATCGGTGATCAGCCACGAGCTGGCGACGTCGCGCATAAAGCTGCCGACGTTGCCGAGCACCGTGGCGCCCCACAGCACCGCAAATAATGGGATTTTCAGCGGCGCGAAGCCGCCCGCCGCCGCCTTGTTTTCCGTCTGTTCAGCCATCCGTTCGCTCCTTCAAATCGTTAAATGCCACCAGCAACAGCGCGCCGGCCAGCCCGAGGTGTTCAAAAAATCCGTTCATCATCTGGCCGCGCTCCGCCCCGTCGAACTGCCAGAACGGATTGGCCATCAGCGTCGCCATCAGGGTAAAACCGGCCAGCGCCAACGCGCCGAGCCAGCGATAAAAGCCGCTCAGGATCAGCGCCGACGCCGCCAGTTCCAACAGCGTCACCAACACGGCGAACAGCGCCGCCGGCTGCAGGCCGAAGTGGGTCATCTCGGCAACCGCGCCTTCGACGTTCAGCGCCTTGACCAACCCGCCCTGTATGTAGGCGGCGCAAATGGCGAGCAGCAGCAGCCAGCGCACCGCGGGCGCATGCAGCCGCTGCGCGCAGCGGGCGGCGATAGCAGTCAGGTTCATCGCGCCCCCTTAGAACGGCGAATTCTGGATAAAGGCCAGCAGATCGGCGTTGAAGCGATCGGGATCGACCTGCGCCAAGCCGTGAGCGCCGCCGGCGTAAACGTTCAGCTCCGCCTGTTGCATAAGCTTAGCGGCTTTCAGCGCCGAGGCGCCGATCGGCACGATCTGATCGGCGTCGCCGTGCACCAGCAGCGTCGGTCTGTCGATCGCCAACAGATCGGCGGTGTAATCCACTTCGGAGAACGCGCTCACGCCGTCGTACTGCCCTTTCACGCCGCCCTGCATGGCCATCAGCCAGAAGTGGTCGATCAGCCCCGCATTGCTCTCCACCTCGTCGCAGTGGAAGCCGTAGAACGGCACCGCCAGATCTTTGAAGAACTGCGAGCGGTTGCCCGCCACGCCGCTGCGAATGCCGTCGAAGGCCGCCATGGGCGCGCCTTCCGGATTGGCCGGCGTTTGCAGCATCAGCGGCGGCACGGCACCCACCAGCACCACCTTCGCCACCCGATCGCTGCCGTGGCGGCCGATGTAGCGCGCCACTTCGCCGCCGCCGATGGCGTGGCCGACCAGGATCAGATCGCGCAGATCCAGCGTTTCAATCAGCAGAGCCAGATCGTCAGCGTATTGGTTAATGTCGTTGCCGTGCCAGGTCTGATCCGAACGGCCGTGGCCGCGGCGATCGTGGGCGATCACCCGGAACCCGCTCTGGCCAAAAAACAGCAGCTGGTTGTCCCAGGCGTCGGCGGACAGCGGCCAACCGTGGGAGAACAGGATCGGCTGGCCGCGGCCCCAATCCTTGTAGAAAATGCGCGCGCCATCGGGCGCGGTGAGGATGCTCATGACGTGTTCCCCGCTCGGTATTGAATTGGATTTTGTACCGGGTAACAGTACGGCAGGCGCAAAGGCAGTGATAACGGAATAATTTTCGCATGATCGCGAGTTTTTTTGCTGAAGAGGCCGGCGTCACCGCCGGCGTAAAACGTCAGATGTTTTCCAGATCGATACCGCGCGTTTTCGGGCCGAACAGCCCGATCACCAGCATCACGATCAGCATGCTGGCGACGATAAACGCGATTACCCCCAGCGAGCCGCCGTACTGCAAGATAATGCCGATGATGATGCTGCTGAACACCGTCGACAGCCGGCTGAAGGAGTAGCAGAAACCGACGGCGCGGGCGCGGATGTGGGTCGGGAAGATCTCGGATTGATAGGAGTGGTAGCTGTAGGTCAGCCAGGCGTTGGACCAGGTGATGAAGAAGCCGCACAGGATCAGCCACAGCGGGTTGTTCTGCAGCGCGAACAGCGAGCCGAAGATCACCGTCACCAGGCAAGACAACACGATCTGCCACTTATTCTCCATCTTATCGGCGTAGAAGCTGCACAGCAGCGAGCCCAGCGGGTAGGCCAGCGTGATGAAGAAAGCGTACAGCAGGCTGTGGGTGACCGAAGCGCCCTTGCCCGACAGCAGCGCCGGCAGCCAGTTGCCGAAGCCGAAGAAGCCGATGGCCTGAAAGAAGTTCATCACCACCAGCATCAGCGTGCGATCGCGATACTGCGGCGCCCAGATGTCGCGAAAGCGGCCGCGCAGCGGCGCGCCCTCGGCATCGTCAGCCGGGCGCGACGGGAAGTCCGTGGCCGCCACGCCGCAGCGCCGCTCCATATCCCGCATCACCTGCCGGGCCTGCGCATAGCGCCGCTGCTGCACCAGCCAGCGCGGCGACTCCGGCAGCCCCTTGCGCACCAGCCAGATCACAAGCGAAGCCAGCGCGCCGGCGATCACCACGTAGCGCCAGCCGCTCAGGCCCCAAATCGTCTGCGGCACCAGCCACCAGGACATCAGCGCCACCGCCGGCACCGACAGGAACTGCACGAAGAACGCGAAGGCGAAAGCCCGGGTGCGCAGATGCGCGGGCACCCACTCCGTCAGGTAGGTATCGATGGTCACCAGCTCAATGCCGAGCCCAACGCCCACCAGAAAGCGCAGAAAGATCACCCACTCCGCCTGCTGTTGAAACGCCAGCAGCAGAGAGAAGGCGCCATACCAGATCAGGGCGAACATAAAGGTGGCGCGGCGGCCGAAGCGATCGGCGTACGGGCTCAGCAGGCTGGCGCCGACGAACAGGCCGAGAAAGGTGGCGGAGGCGAAGGCCGCCTGGTCCGAGACGCCGAAGACGCCCTGCGCGCCGGTGTGGAAAATACCGTCGGCGATAAGACCGGTGCTGATATAGCCGGTCTGAAACAGATCGTAGAGTTCGAAAAAGCCGCCCAGCGACAGCAGAATGATAAAGCGCCACAGGCCGGCCGACGCGGGCAAGGCGTCGATTCTGGCCGCCAAATCCCGCGCATGGATCGGCGACGCCGCTACAGAGTCACTCACCGTTAACCTCGCATTAACATTTTTGATGACTTTCTATGCTAGCGAAGCGGCGTCGGAGTTAAATTTTTAATTAGCAGACTATGAAAAAAAGTTAAGCATAAAACGCTGCAGCAGCCTGTTTTATCGCAGGAAAATACAGCGCGGGGTGCCGCAACGGCCCCCCGAATCGGTGGTTTAACGGCTGGGGTGCTGCTGCAGCCGTTCGCTGCGGTAGAAGTTCAGCAGGCACCAACCGAGAGCGATCAGCGCCAGCGGCGCGGCGACGAAGCCGATGTTGCCCATGCCCAGATGCAGGCTCACCTGGTTGCCCAGCAGCGCCCCGCTGCCGATGCCGAAGTTGTACAGGCCGGAGAAAATCGCCATCGCCACGTCGGTGGCGTCCGGCGCCAGGCTCAGCACTTTGGCCTGCATCGACAGGCCGATGGCCATGATCGCCATGCCCCAGAAGATGCACAGCACCGTCAGGTGGCTTTCGCTGCCGGCGGCCGGCAACAGCAGCAGCAGGCTCAAGGCCAGCAGCGCGATGGCGCCGATAAAGAAACCGGAAGGAAAACGCTCGCTGTAGCGGCTGAACAACAGGCTGCCGACAATGCCGGCAGCGCCGAACAGCAGCAGCATCAGCGTGGTGAAGTTCTCCGACAGCCCGGCCACGGTCTGGATAAACGGCTCGATATAGCTGTAGGCGGTGAAGTGCGCCGTCACCACGATGACGGTCAGCATGTACAGCGCCAGCAGCGCCGGGCGTTTGAACAACAGCGGCACGCTGGCCAGCGAACCGGAGTGTTCGCTTTTCAGCACCGGCAGCAGACGCCACAGCAGCACTAGCGCCAGGGTGGCGCACACCGCGATGCCGATAAAGGTCATGCGCCAGCCGAGCAGTTGCCCCACCACCCTCCCGAGCGGCAGCCCGAGCACCATCGCCAGCGCGGTGCCGCCCGCCAGCAGGCTCAGCGCCTGGGCTTTCTTGCCCGGCGGCGCCACGCGGATCGCCAGCGAGGCGGTGATCGACCAGAACACCGAGTGCGCCAGCGCCACGCCGGCGCGCGAGATGACCAGCGTGGTGAAGTTCCAGGCCACGGCGGTCAGCACGTGGCTGGCGATAAACAGCATGAACACGCCGATCAGCAGCTTGCGGCGCTCGATTTTGCTGGTCAGCAGCATGCACGCCAATGAGGCGGCGGCGACGATCCAGGCGTAAATGGTAATGATCAGACCGACCTGTTCGGTTTGCATCGAGAAGCTGGCGGCGATGTCGCTCAGCAGACCGACCGGAATAAATTCGGTGGTGTTGAAGATAAAGGCCGAGACGGCGAGGATAACCACGCGCAACCAGGCGGTTGAGCGCGAAACGGCAGCGTGTTCCATGGTAAACAAAATCCGGACAGGTGCGGGCAAGTAGCGATATTTTAACCAACCGGCCCGCTAAATGCGATACGCGTCACACTTTAATTGTGTGGTTTTTTTCGCCGCATTTCGACACATTCGCAGACACACGGTTGCACAAATGCTGTGCTAATCTCTTGAAGCGTACCAATTTTTCCTGCCGCTCTTCCCCTCCGGCCGCCGCAGACGACGCGCCGCGCCGAAGAACCGCGCGCAGTGTCCATTTGGCGTTTTCTGAGGCGAGGTCATTATGCCCGCGATTTATGATTGGTCCGTGCTCGCATTGCGCAATGTTTACGATCGCCGCATTCAGGGCAAGCCGGTGCTCGACAGCGCCGCGCTGTTCCCCGACGCCGAACGTTTCACCGCCCAATGGCGGCAGATCCGCGAGGAGGCGCTGACCGTCGCCCACGATCTGCACAATATTCCCCGTTTTCACGAGATCATGATCCAGCAGGAATCGATCTCCGCCAACGACGCGCGCGACTGGCGCATGTTCATCATGAAGGCCTACGGCCAGCCGATCGCCCGCAACCTGGCGCGCTGCCCGACGCTGGCGGCGCTGATCGCCTCGTCGCCGGACGTGCTGTCCGCCTCGCTCTCTTTCCTGGCGCCCGGTAAACAGGTGCCGCCCCACCGCGGGCCGTTCCGCGGCATTCTGCGCGGTTATCTGGTGCTGGACATGCCCAAACGCGCCGACGGGTTGCCGGCGGCGGTGCTGAAAGTGGACGGCCGCGAATACCGGCTGCACGAGGGGGAGTTCATGCTGTGGGACGATACCTTCGAACACGAGGTGTGGAACGACAGCGCGCAGGTGCGCACCGTGCTGCTGCTGGACATCCGCCGCCGCGACATGCCCGGCGGGCTGCGGCTGCTCTCCAGCGCCATCATCGCCCTGGTGCGGCTGAACGTGCGCTGGATGCAGCGCCAGTTCTGAGTCCGGCGCTCTGGCGACTAACCGTCCTGGGAGGTCGGACATTGCTGCGCCAGCCACTGCTCGGCGGTAGTGGTGACTATGCCCTGGCGCGCATTGAAGGTCTTCGCCTTATCCCAGGCCACGCCGTCGGGCCGGGCGAAAGCCAGCCGGTATTTGGCGCCGACGTCACGCGGATGGCTCAGCACCTCCTCCTGCAGCCTCTCTTTGTCCAACAGGACTCTGTTGACCTCAACGCCCCAGTGCGCCTGCATGACATCGGCAAGCTCGCGGTAGGTCAACGTGTCCCCGGCGATATAGACCACCTGGTTGCGAAACGCGGGCCGATGGAAAAAAATCGCGGCCGTCAGCCGGCCAATGTCCTCGGGGGTGGTCAGCGTCACCGCGTAACGCCAGTCGCCCAACGCGCGCACCGTTTTGGTGGCCGCGTCCACCACGCCAAAACCCGGGTCAAACAGGTAGCTGGTGAAAATGCCCGTGGAAACAATCACCCACTCCGTCGCCTTCTGCGCACGCAGCAGGTGGCGCACTTCGAGCTGTTCATCCCACACCTGTTGCCCGCTGCCTGTGCCGACAACATCGTAGTCCACGCCGAACTGCCACGGGAAATAACGCGCCACGCCCGCCTGCAAAACGGCCTGGGTGATCTTTATCTGCGTGCCCGCCCCGCCGACAAAGCCGCTGCAGTTGATCACCGCGTCAAAGCCGCGCAGCAGCGCACTCAGCTCATCCACGCTGTTTTGCTGCAGATCGCCTTCCACCACGGCGATACCGAGCCGCGCCAGCGCATCCCGCCGCGCGCGATGCGGGCCGGTGACGGCGCGGGCGGCCTCCGGCCGCAGCAGCACGCTGATATTTAAAGCGTGGTGTAACCGGGCCTGCCGGCTCATCGCGCGCAATACCGGCAGCCCCAGTTCACCGGCGCCGAGTATGAGCACGGTATTGATGGATGGATTTGTGGATTTCATTCTTGCCTCCTGTCTTGACACTGCGCCATCCTGACAGCTGACAAAAACGGGTTCAATTAGGTACACGCGTGATACCGGAGAGGAATATGGCGAACGATCGGGAAGCGCTGCTGCAATTTTCGCAGGCGTTCTGTGAAGAATTGAGCAACGACGATGAAGGGTTGAAGCGTGAGATCCTCGCGCATGCGGGCAACCGTTGGTCGCTGGGGGTATTGCATATCTTGGGCACCCACGGGCCGCTGCGCCACGGCGAGATAGGCCGCCAATTAGCGGGCGTGACGCAGAGAATGCTGACGCGGACGCTGCGCCACCTCGAACGGGACGGGCTGATATCGCGCTGTGATTATCAGGAAAAGCTGCCCCGCGTGGTTTACACCATCACCGACGCGGGGAAAGAGATGCTGCTCAACATGCTGCCGCTCTGGTCGTGGATTATCGCCTCCGCCGACGCCTTCAGGGCGGCCCGCTCACGCTACGATGATCAAGAACGAAGCGCCGCCGAGGGATGAACGCGGGCCTCCCTGCCCAAAGGGCGGCGCTCAACCGCCGCCCAGATAGGCCTTTCTTACCTCCGGATCGTTCAACAGCTCTTGCCCGCTGCCGGTGAGGCGGATCTGGCCGTTGACCATCACATAGCCGCGATCGGACAGCTTCAGCGCATGGTTGGCGTTCTGCTCCACCAGAAACAGCGTCATGCCGCTGCGAGTCAGCTCGCGCAGCACGCCGAAGATCTGCCGCACCACGATCGGCGCCAGCCCCAGGCTCGGCTCGTCCAACAGCAGCAGCTTCGGCCGGCTCATCAGCGCGCGGGCAATCGCCAGCATCTGCTGCTCACCGCCGGACAGGGTCATCGCCCGCTGGTTGCGCCGCTCCTTGAGGCGTGGAAACAGCTCGAACATGCGCGGCAAATCCTCTTCCAGATAGCGGTTGCCGACGGTGATGGTGCCCATCAGCAGGTTCTCCTCCACGCTCATGTCCGGGAAGATGCGCCGCCCCTCCGGCGCCTGCGCGATGCCGCCAGCCGCCACGTAGTGCGTGGAGCGGCGGCTGATGTCCTCGCCGCCAAACAGGATCTGCCCGCCGGCGATGCGCGGCTGGCCGAAGATCGACATCAACAGCGTGGATTTGCCCGCGCCGTTGGCGCCGATCAGCGCCACCGTCTCCCCGGCGTTGACCTGCAGCGACACCTGGCGCAGCGCCTGGATCGGCCCGTAAAACACGTCCACTTCGCGAAATTCCAGCATCGCTTCGCTCATCCCGCCAGCTCCTCTTCGTCCGCGCCCAGGTAGGCGGCGATCACCGCCTCGTTGTGCTGGATCTCCTGCGGCGTGCCGCGGGCGATCACGTCGCCGTGATCGAGCACGATCACCCGATCGGAGATCTCCATCACCATGTCCATGTCATGCTCGATCAGCAGCACCGTGATGCCGTGATGCTGGCGCAGAAAACGGATGATGCGGCTCAGCGTGGCCGTTTCCACCGGGTTCAGCCCAGCGGCCGGCTCGTCGAGGCAGATCATCTCCGGCGCGGTGCACATGGCGCGCGCGATCTCCAGCCGCCGCTGCTGGCCGTAGGACATCTCCCCCGCCAGCCGGTTGGCGCAGTCCACCAGATCCACCACCTCCAGCCAGTAGAAGGCGTGATCCAGCGCGGCGCTCTCCGCCCGGCGGTAGCCCGGCGTATTCAGCACCCCGGCGATCAGGTTGCGGTTGCTCTGCATGTGCTGCGCCACCAGCAGGTTCTCCACCACCGACATTTCGCGGAACAGGCGGATATTCTGGAAGGTACGCGCCAGCCCGGCGCGGTTGACCAGGTGGGTGCCGCCGAACATCTTGTAATAGAGGCGAGAGCCGAGCCGCTTCGGGCGTATCCAGTCGCCGGCGCGAAACTTCTGCCCCAGCACCTGGATCACGTCGGTCGGCCGCTTGTGGGTATTGAGCAGGATCGCGCCGCCGCTGGCGCGGTAAAAGCCGGTCAGGCAGTTGAACACCGTGGTCTTGCCGGCGCCGTTGGGGCCAATCAGGGCGGTGATGGAGCCGCGCTCCACCTCCAGATTGACGTCGTTCAGCGCCTTGATGCCGCCAAAGCGCATCATCAGGTGCTCCACCCGCAAAATGGCGTCGCTCATGGCGCCACCCCCTTGCGTTCGGCGAAGCTGGCGCGGCTGATGCGCACCAGCCCGCGCGGCCGCCAGATCATCATCGCCACCATCAGCACGCCGAACAGCAGCACCCGGTATTCCGCGAAGCTGCGCAGCAGCTCCGGCGCCACCGTCAGCACGAAGGCCGCCAGCACCACGCCGAGGGTGGAGCCCATGCCGCCCAGCACCACGATCGCCAGGATCAGCGCAGATTCGAAGAAGGTGAACGAGGTCGGATTGACGAAGCCCTGATAGGTGGCGAAAAACACCCCCGCCAGCCCGGCGGTGGAGGCACCCAGCATAAACGCCGACAGCTTCACCAGCACGTGATTGAGCCCGAGAGAGCGGCAGGCGATCTCATCCTCGCGCAGCGCTTCCCAGGCGCGGCCGATCGGCATGCGCGTCAGCCGGTGCTTGATGTACAGCACCAGCAGCACCACCAAAAACAGCACCGCATAGATGAAAATGAACTTGAGGTTGGGGTTGTAATCGATGCCGAGAAACTCGTGGATCGGCACCCCGCCGTCTTTGGCGCGGCGGCCGAACTCCAGGCCGAACACCGTCGGCGCCGGCACCGAGATGCCGTTCGGCCCGCCGGTGAGCGACATCCAGTTGTTCAGCACCAGCCGGATGATCTCCCCGAACCCCAGCGTGACGATCGCCAGGTAGTCGCCGTGCATGCGCAGCACCGGAAAGCCCAGCAGCGCGCCGGCCAGCGCCGCCATCAGCGCCCCCAGCGGCAGCATCGCCCAAAATCCCAGCCCGAGGTACTGATAGCCCAGCGCCAGCCCGTAGGCGCCGATGGCGTAAAACGCCACATACCCAAGATCGAGCAGCCCCGCCAGGCCGACCACGATATTCAGCCCCAGGCCGAGCAGCACGTAGATCAGGCCGAGGATCGCCACCGTCAGCAGGTATTTGGTGGCGACGAACGGGAACAGCAGCGCGATCGCCGCCATCAGCGGCAGGATCCAGCGCAGGTTGGATTTATAGCCCAGCGGCCGCACGTAAACGCCGTCGTTGCCGCCGTCGAAGCGCGCCAGCACCCTGCGCCCCGGCGCGGTTTGCAAGAACAGGCTCAGCAACAGCCGCCCGGCCATCACCGCGACGATAATCCACACCAGCCGGTGCGGCTCGAAGTTGAAGCTGTAGCCGTTCAGCACGATGCCGACGATCGGCCCGAACACGATCAGGGCGATCAGCCCGGCCAAGAGGGCGTCCAGCAGGCTGCGTTTAACGTCCAGCCCGCCGTTGATCACGGATTGCGACATGGCGTTCTCCTTAAACCTTGGCGATCAGCGGCCGGCCGAGCAGGCCCTGCGGACGGAAGATCAGGATCGCCACCAGCAACCCGAAGGAGAACACGTCCTTGTAATCCGAGTTCACCATGCCGGCGAACTGCGCCTCCGCCACCCCGAGCAGCAGCCCGCCCAGCATGGCCCCCGGCAGCGAGCCGATGCCGCCCAGCACCGCGGCGGTGAAGGCCTTGATGCCGATGATAAAGCCGACGTAAAAATCGAAGGTGCCGTAGTTCATGGTGATCAGCACCCCGGCCAGCCCGGCCATGGCGGCGCCGATCACGAACACCAGCGAGATCACCCGATCGGTATTGATGCCGAGAATCGAAGCCATTTTGCGATCCTGCTGGGTGGCGCGGCAGATGCGCCCCAGCCGGGTGCGCTGAATGATGTAGGTGAGGATCGCCATGCCGAGCAGCGACGCCACCAGAATAAACACCTTGGTGTAAGTGATCTGCACCACGCCGCCGTCGAACTCCAGGCGGAACACGCCGCTCAGCAGCGTCGGGATGCCCTGCTGGCGCGGTCCCTGGCTTATCTGCGCGTAGTTTTGCAGGATTAACGACATGCCGATGGCGGAGATCAAGGGCGCCAGGCGGGTGGAGTTGCGCAGCGGCTTGTAGGCGATGCGCTCGATCACCCAGCCGTACACCCCGGTGATGACGATGGTGAACACCAGCGTGCCGAGGATCAGCAGCGGGAACGAGTGCAGCCCGAAGAACGACAGCAGCGCCAAGCCGATGGCGCACAGGTAGGCGGAGATCATGTACACCTCGCCGTGGGCGAAGTTGATCATGCCGATGATGCCGTAAACCATGGTGTAGCCGATGGCGATCAGGCCATACACTGCGCCAAGGGTCAGGCCGTTGATCAGCTGTTGCAGAAAGAATACATCCATAATGAGCAGTCTCGCCTGGTAAGGCCGCCAACGTAGTCCGACGCGGCCCAAAGGTCATCGCGGAACGGGCGCGCCAGGGCGGCGAGCCCGTCGGTCATAGGGTTACGACTTCAAGGTTCGGCCGTTTACAGCTGGTGATATTTGCCCTTGTCATCCCACTGGTAGACCACGTAGTCCGAGACCTTCAGGTCGCCCTTCTGGTCCCAGGCCTTTTTGCCCATCACGGTATCGACGTCGTGCGACTTCAGCCATTCGGCGGCCTTGGCGCTGTCTTTGCCGCCGGTGGCGTTGAAGGCGGCGGCGATCGCCTGGATCGAGGCGTAGGAGTAGAGGGTGTACCCTTCCGGTTCAAAGCCGCTGGCGCGGAACTTGGCGATCACCGCCTTGCCTTCCGGGATCAGACGCGGATCGTTGCCGAAGGTCATCAGCACGCCGTTGGTGTACTGCGGCCCGCCGGCGGCGGTCACCAGCTCTTCGGTCACCACGCAGTCGCCAGAGAAGAACTTGGCGGTCACGCCCTGCTCGCGCATCTGGCGCACCAGCGGCCCGGCTTCCGGATGGCAGCCGCCGAAGTAGACCACGTCCGGCTTGACCGAGGCGATCTTGGTCACCAGCGCGTTAAAGTCTTTCTCGCCGCGCGACAGCCCCTCATACAGCACTTCTTTGACTCCGCGCTTGTTCATCGCCGCCTTGGCGGCGTCCGCCAGCCCCTGGCCGTAGGTGTCTTTATCGTGGATCACCGCGATGCGTTTGGCCTTCAGGGTATCCAGCATGTAGTTGGTGGCGATCGCGCCCTGCTGATCGTCGCGCCCGCACATGCGGAACATGGTCTTCATGCCGCGCTCGGTGATTTGCGGGTTGGTGGAGCCGGGGGTGATGGCGATGATGCCGGCCTCGTCATACACCTCGGAGGCGGGCATGGTGGAAGAGGAACAGAAGTGGCCGACCACCGCCGAGACCTTGTCCTGATCCACCAGCCGGTTGGCCACCGCGACCGCCTGTTTCGGTTCGCAGGCGTCATCCCCCTGCACCAGCTTGATTTTTTCCCCTTTGATGCCGCCGGCGGCGTTGATGTCCGCCGCCGCCTGCGAAGCCCCGCGCCAATACTGATCGCCATAGGTGGCGTTCGGCCCGGAGAACGGCCCGGCGACGCCGATGACGATATCGGCCTGCGCGGAAAACGCCGTACCTAAACAACCGATGAGCAAAGCAGCGAGCGGACTTTTTATCAATTTCGATGACATTGTTATCTTCCTCAGCACTGTTGTAGCGAAACGCCCGGGGGCGCGGATCAGTCACTTTATGTGTAGACGGGGAAAATAATTTTCTTGAGAGCGCAGTCGCATTCCCCAAAAATGGGTAAGCAAAAATCCAGCCATTGTGACGACGAATACATATTGTTTGCTTATTCATCCTACATATCAGTTGCGGCACGGCGTGTGGCGGGGATAACGGTGTCAGGGCTGTACGGCTAACGTGAGAGGGGGCATGAGAGGGAGAGTGGCCCTGCACCATCGCCGTGCAAGGGCTTGTGCAAGCGATGTGACAACGAGACAGGCGGGAAAAATCAGCGCCTGCCGGCGAAAGATGCCGAAAAACAGCGCAAGGTGCTCATTCCCTCAGCAAACGCACTTTTTTTGCAGTTTAGCGCTTTGACAAACCCCAGGCGCCCCGCTATTATTCGCCCCGTTCACACGATTCCTCTGTAGTTCAGTCGGTAGAACGGCGGACTGTTAATCCGTATGTCACTGGTTCGAGTCCAGTCAGAGGAGCCATATTTAGAGAAGCCCGCTCAGGGAAACCCGAGCGGGCTTTTTGCTTTCTGCCGTTAACCGAGCAGCGGCGTCTACAGCACCACTTCGTAGTGAGAGCCGTCCGGCAGTTCAACATCCAGCCGCAGTTTGCCGCCCGCCGCCTCAACGTAGCGTTTTAGCGAAGACAGTTTCAGATCGCGGCCCGGTTTTTCCATCACGGCCACGGTCGGCTGCCGGATCCCCAGCGCCTGCGCCATTTCAACCTGCGTTTTCTGTACTTTTTCGCGCAGCTCGGCAAGGTGAATGTTCAGCATGATGTCCGCCGCCAGCGCCTGCGCGTTGGCCACGACCTCGGGCTTTTCATCCGCAATAAGCTGTTCCAGCGTTCTGCCCATCGCGTCACTCCTTCTCGTTTAATGTGTTCAGCCAACAGGTGAATGCCCGATCGGCAATCTGAAGCATTCGATCGTAAAAGCGTTTTTCATTGCCGGCTTTATTGCCCGCGCAAAGCACAATGCCAATACGGTACGGATCGAAAGCGAAGAATGCCCGCAACGGTTCGCCACGGCTCTGAATGCGCAACTCTTTCATATTGCTGTAACGTGAGCCTTTCACCGTATCGGCATAGGGTCTGGGCAGCCCCGGCCCCTTTTCCCGTAGGACCATCAATGCGGCAAGCACGCCGGCCCGATCGGCATCGTTGAGTGAGCTAAACCCGTCATCAAACGCATCCGTTGTTTTAATTTCCCACACGGGACCTCCCTGCAATATAGATCAACAGCTATATAGATTTAAAGCTATAACAGAGAGGTGCAGGGATGACATGCAAAGGCATGCATTGTTACTGCAAGGCTGAACGTACATCCGAGCATTTTGCAAATGCAGTGCGCGGTATTCATCTTTTTACGAGCTGTGCCGAACAATCGAGCAGAGGCACGGGGCGTTTCCCCGGCCCCTTTATAAACCCTGTCACAAAATGCGCATGCCATTCTCGGCACCCGTTACAACGGTGGCGCACGGCATGCGGCTGCACGCCGCGTGACACCGGGTTAACGCCAGGGCGAGCCCCTCCCCTATCGCCCCAGCAGCACCGTTGCCCAAACCACGATGGTCAGCACCACCGCCACCAGCTGTGCTGCGCCGCCCAGATCTTTGGCGCGTTTGGATAACGGATGTAATTCCAGCGAAATGCGATCGACCACGGTTTCAATCGCCGTATTAAGCAGCTCCACCACCAATAGCAGGAAACTGCAGATGATTAATAACAGCCGCTCCATTTTTGTAATATCTAAACCAAATGTAACAACCAGTAAAATGGCGTTAATAACCAATAATTGGCGGAACGCATCTTCGGTAAGTACGGCGTCAATAACTCCGGCCCATGAGTTCCTTATGCTGTAGGTTAATCGGCTTATTCCCCTTTTCTTTTTTCCAGGCATAGCATTTGCTCTCATCAACACGACGACAACTCCCGCAAATAAATCACGCGCCGTGAATTTATCTCGAGTTTATTAATTAAAGACCTTAACCGTTTCCCCTCAGGAGACGAGCCATTCACTCACGCGCTGCCCGCGCAGCATTGAAACGATCAGCACGAAAATGCCCTGACGCGGTTATTATCCTGAGGACGTTAAAAGACGAAACGTTATCAGCCGGTTAAAGCGTTTTCTCGTACAACCGGTAGCGCTTATAGGGAACCGCACCGATGCGTTCTAAAATCGTCCGCATGCCGGTATTGGTTTCCAAGATCCACGACATTTCCAGCGCGTCGATATTGCGCTTGGCGAAAGGCTCGCGCAGCGCCTCAATCAGCAGCAGCGCAATAATCGGCCCGATGCGGCTGAATTGATATTCCTGGCGCACGCCCATCAACGGCACGCGCGCGGTGCGCACGCCGCTGACCTTCAGCCGCCACAATAACTTCGCCCAGCCGAACGGCAATAATCGCCCCTGCAAATCGGCAATCGCTTCGTTAATGTTCGGCAAGCCGACGATAAAGGCGCAGGGGGCACCATCTACCTCGGCGATATGGATCATATCGTCGGGCACCAGGAACTTCAGCTGATCCCCCATGGTGGCGAACTCGTGCTCGGTGAACGGGACAAACCCCCAGTTATGCTGCCACCCGGAGTTGAACACCTCGCGCAGCACCTGCATCTCCTCGCGAAAGCGCTTGCGGTTGAGGCGGCGAACGGTCACCTTTTTGCGTACCTGGTCCATCATCCGGGTTAACGACGGTGAAAAGTGCAGATCGGTTCTTTTCATCCAATAGGCAAGTAAATCAATGCCTTCTGTGTAACCCTGCTGCACTATCTGGGGCGCGTAGTAAGGCTTGGCGTGCGTCATCAGGGCCGACGGCGGGGTGTCGAATCCCTCGACCAACAGGCCGCTTTCCTGATTGATATTGAGGCTGAACGGCCCGGTGATTTTGCGCGCGCCTTTCGACCTCAGCCACTTCTCTGCAGCCGTGAACAACGCGCTGAATACGGCGGGATCGTCAACGGCGTCAATCATGCCGAAGTGGCCGGTATCCTCGCCATGCAGCTCACGGTGCAGAGAATCAATTTGCGCGGTGATGCGCCCAACGACCTTTCCCTGCTTTTTGGCCACCCACGCCTGCCATTCGATATGGTCGGTGCCCGGATTCTTCTTTGACAGGTGCTCTTCGCGCTCTAAATACAGCGGCTCAATCCAGTTCGGATCATCGCGAAACAGTGACGAAGGGAAAGCAATAAATTCTTTAAGTTCGCGTTTATCCAGAACTTTCTCAATGCGGATCATAAATAGCCTTACGTTTTAATAAAATAATTAAATAAGCGCGCGACAACGCCTTTAGCATTTTTTATGCTGTTCTCTTTAATTGGATTGTGTATTGCCTCCGGTTCAACGATAAGAAAAACCGAATATTACCCCCGGTGAATCAGCGTGCTCATTGCCCGATATTCACCCTGAGGTTTCCATGATTGTGCGAAAAAAGGGAAACAAAAAGCGGCGCTGACATGCTACGCTAATGGTGCTCTTTTATTATTTCGTGCTGTTTTGGCAAAAGAAACCTGCCGCCTTTAGTGTACCGACTTTAATCAGGAGGGGGTTCGCCATTTTTACCACTTAATGCTCTTTTTAAGATTCAGCTTAAATGAGCCATTCACTTTTTGATTTCTTGCGGCATACTGTTTAGGAAGTGTTTAAGTTCTAAGATAGCCATGCACGAGGTCATAACCCATGAGTCGACAGTTATTTCCTGCCCGACACATTCAGGCTAAAGAACGGCGAAACCCGGAGCTTACAATAGCCCCCTGTATATCGCCAGGGTGCCGTACAAGGCTGATAAAACGGGCAGCTCACACTCTGCCCGGGTAATAACCGGCGTACCGTTCAAGCACGGTAATATACGCTGTTCGTGGAATGAAGATGGTTGAATAAAAAACTTATTCAAAACCTATTCATAGTAAAATATCAATTACCTCGCCAAGAGTCTTTTATCTCTTTTGGTGATTTTTAATCTATGGCTAGTTTGTCTATGTCTGAAACAAGTTCCGTTCATTCTCTTCCCATGCGTTATGCAGACTTCCCCACTTTAGTGGACGCTTTGGATTATGCGGCGCTGGGCAATACGGGAATGAATTTTTATGACCGTCGCAATCAACTTGTGACCGTGCTCGAATACCGCACGCTGCAGCAAAAAGCGATCGCGGGCGCGCGGCGTTTATTGTCCCTGAAACTCAAGAAAGGCGATCGCGTGGCGCTTATCGCCGAAACCAGCGCGGGATTCGTCGAAGCCTTTTTCGCCTGCCAATATGCCGGCCTGGTGGCGGTGCCATTGGCGATCCCGATGGGCGTGGGCCAACGCGACTCTTACACCACCAAGCTGAAAGGGCTGATCGCCAGCTGTAACCCCGCGGCGATCATCAGTAGCGAAGAGTGGACGCCGCTGATTGCCTCGGCCACGGAAAAGGCGCCGTCGTTGCACATCCTCAGCGATGCGGACTTTAACGCGTTGCCAGAGCCGGAGATCACGCTGCCGGCGCCTTCGCCCGACGATATCGCTTATCTCCAATACACCTCGGGCAGTACCCGCTTTCCGCGCGGCGTGATCATCACCCAGCGGGCGGCCATGGCGAACCTGAACGCGATCAGCCGCGACGGAATCAAGCTGCGCGCGGGTGACCGCTGCGTCTCCTGGCTGCCCTTCTATCACGATATGGGCCTGGTCGGTTTCCTGCTGACCCCGGTGGCGACCCAACTGTCCGTCGACTATCTGCGCACGCAAGATTTCGCCATGCGCCCGATGCAGTGGCTGAAACTGATCGCCAAGAACCGCGGCACGGTCTCCGTCGCCCCGCCGTTCGGCTACGACCTGTGTCTGCGCCGCAGCAACGCCAGAGAGCTGGCCGATCTGGATCTCTCCAGCTGGCGAGTCGCGGGCGTGGGCGCCGAGCCTATTCCGGCCGAGTTGCTCAGCCAGTTTGGCGAACACTTCAGCAGCATCAACTTCGACAGCAAAGCCTTCATGCCCTGCTACGGCCTGGCCGAGAACACCCTGGCGGTGAGCTTTTCCGATCCTTGCTCCGGCCCGCAAACCAACGCGGTCGACCGCGATATTTTGGAGTACGAAGGTAAAGCGGTCGCGCCCGGCAAGAAGACCCGCGCCATCTCGACCTTCGTCAACTGCGGCAGAGCGCTGCCCGGCCACCGCATCGAGATCCGCAGCGAAACCGGGCAACCGCTGCCGGAACGCCAGGTCGGCCATATCACGATTTCCGGCCCCAGCCTGATGAACGGCTATTTCTGCGACGATGAATCCCAGCAGCAGATCCAGGTGACCGGCTGGATGGACACCGGCGATCTCGGCTACCTGCTGGACGGCTATCTGTACGTCACCGGCCGCAAGAAGGATTTGATCATCATTCGCGGCCGCAATATCTGGCCGCAGGATATCGAGTACGTCGCGGAATCCGAACCGGAAATCCGTTCCGGCGATGCGATTGCCTTCGTGACCGAAGAGCACGACGAAGCGGCCAGGATTATTTTGCAAATCCAGTGCCGAGTCAGCTCGGAAGAACGTCGGGAGCAAATCGTGCATTCGCTGAGCGCGCGCATTCAAAGCGAGTTCGGCATCGCGGTGGACATCGAGCTGCTGCCACCGCACAGCATACCCCGCACGTCGTCGGGCAAACCCGCCCGCGCCGAGGCCAAAAAACGCTGGCTGAGCGCTTCGCTCTATCCGCAAATGCCGCAGCTGGCCGGTTTCGCGCAATGAGCGGCACCGTCGCAGTGACGGGCGCGACCGGCTTTATCGGCCGGCATATCGTCCAGGAACTGCTGGCGCAAGGATTTAGCGTGCGCGCCTTGACGCGGCAAGCCGGAAAAGCCGCCATCGACAACCTGCAGTGGATCCCCGGTGCGCTGGAAGATCGGTCTTCGCTCACCGAACTGGTGCGCGGCGCGGAGTGCGTCGTGCACTGCGCGGGCCAGGTGCGCGGGCATGCGGAAGCGGTGTTCACCCGCTGCAACGTGACCGGCAGTCTGAACCTGATGCAGGCGGCCAGGCAGAATGGCCGCTGCAATCGTTTCTTGTTCATGTCGTCGCTGGCGGCCCGCCATCCGGCGCTGTCTTGGTACGCCCATTCAAAACAGGCCGCCGAGCAACAATTAATCGCCACCACGGGCGACATCGCACTGGGGATTTTCCGCCCGACGGCGGTTTACGGACCGGGCGATAAAGAGCTGAAACCGCTGTTCAACGGCCTGCTGCGTGGCGTGTTGCCCCGGCTGGGCGCGCCTGACGCCAGGCTCTCTTTCCTGCACGTAAGCGATTTGGCGAAGGCGGTCAGCCAATGGCTACTGGCGCACCCCGCGCAGCCGAATATTTACGAACTGTGCGACGGCGTGGCCGAAGGCTACAACTGGCTGCGCCTGCGGGACATCGGCGCCGCCGTGCGGCGCGGGCCGGTGCGCCTGGTGGGCATTCCGCTGCCGCTGCTGAAAGCCATGGCGGATATCAGCGTGTTGTGGAACCGCCTGGTAAAACAAGAGCCGATGCTGACGCGCAGCAAAATACGCGAGTTAACCCATCACGACTGGTCCGCCAACAATCACGCGCTGTCGCAACAGATTAATTGGTTCCCACAGGTGAGTTTGGAACGCGCGCTGCGTGAAGGGCTGTTTTAATTATTCCAAGTAGAGGTGTGTCAACATTCTTATGCTAAATCGCGATGCTGTAATGGATTATATCCTGACGTGTTTGCAAGGTATCGTCGAAGGCGGAGTAGAAATAAAACCTGATAGCGATCTCGTCAATGATCTTGGCTTGGAATCCATCAGAGTATTGGATCTGCTGATGATGCTGGAAGATGAATTAGATATCTCCATTCCTATCAATATATTGCTTGATGTCAGAACGCCTGAGCAACTGCTTGACGCGCTGCGCCCTTATCTGGAGAAAAGCCATGGGACTGTATGATAAGTTTGCGCGGCTCGCCAATGACCGCGAACAATTTCAAACGTCCGGTCTGAATCCGTTCGGCACCTGTATTGACGAGGTGTATTCCGCCACCCAAGGCCGCATCGGCGATCAAAAGATTGTCCTCGCCGGCACCAATAACTACCTTGGTCTGACATTCGATGCGCAGGCGATCGCCGCCGGCCAAACGGCCCTGGCTGCGCTCGGCACCGGCACCACCGGCTCGCGCATGGCGAACGGCAGCTACGGTTCGCACCTGACGCTGGAACGGGAGCTGGCGGAATTCTTCGATCGCCCCAGCGCCATCGTGTTCTCCACCGGTTATACCGCTAACCTGGGCGTCATCAGCACCCTGGCGGGGCCGGGCTCCGTGGTCTTGATCGACGCGGACAGCCACGCGAGCATTTACGACGCCTGTGCCCTGGGCGGCGCGGAGATTATTCGCTTCCGCCACAACGATGCCGCCGATCTGGAGCGCCGCATGGTGCGCCTGGGCGAGCGCGCGCGCGAGGCGATCATTATCGTGGAAGGTATCTACAGCATGCTGGGTGACGTCGCCCCGCTGGTGGAAATCGTCGACATCAAGCGGCGGCTCGGCGGTTATCTGCTGGTCGACGAAGCGCACTCCTTCGGCGTGATGGGCGAACATGGCCGCGGTCTGGCCGAAGCGCTGGGCGTTGAGCAAGACGTGGATATCATCCTGGGCACCTTCAGCAAAAGCCTGGCCTCGATCGGCGGTTTCGCCGTCGGTGGCAAGGGGATGGACGTGCTGCGCTACAGCAGCCGGCCGTATATCTTTACCGCTTCGCCGTCGCCATCCAGCATCGCGTCGGTACGCACCGCGCTGCAAAAAATCGCGCGCCATCCCGAGCTGCGGGAAAAATTGTGGAGCAACGCGCACCGCCTGTACCACGGCCTCGCCGAGCTGGGATATACCCTGGGGCCGCGCATCAGTCCGGTAGTGCCGGTCATGATCGGTTCGAAGGAAGAAGGGCTGCGTTTCTGGCGCGAACTGATCGCCCATGGTGTGTATGTGAATCTGGTGCTGCCACCGGCCGCGCCGGCTGGCGTTACCCTGCTGCGCTGCAGCGTCAATGCCGCGCACAGCGATGAAGAGATCGACACTATCGTGCGCGCCTTTGCTGCACTGAAAAAATAGCGCCTTCCCTCTCGGCTGCGGCGGCGGCGGTGAAAACGCCATCGCCGCTCTGCCACCCCCATGCGCACCTTAGTGCGCAGCGATTGATACCTCACTCACCGAATAACGATATCCCTGAGCCACCATAAATTCCTCGATGGCTTTTTCCGCCGCCGAAAGCACTTCTTCGATCGGCCGATCGGCATCAAGATCCACGATGTCGGCACCTTCAAACGTCAATAACGGCGTGACGGCAATCTTCTTTTCCAGCGACGCTTTGCGGTGATCGGGTTTGCGCGCGCAGGCCACGTCCAGACTGACATTCAGCTTGAGAACCAGATCCGGTTTTTGCCCCGCCATCCATTGGAATGCCGCCCGCTCCCGCGCCGCCAGCCAACGGACAAAACGGCTCCCTTCAACGTCGACGGGAAATACCGTGCCGTCGTAAGCGCCGGGGATTTGCGCCTGCGGAAAACGGTCGGTCAACACGATGAACCCTTGCCGACGAAATGCCAGCATGCGACGAAACCGCAGCAGCCGCCGCCCCACAAAAGCGATGATTACCGCCGACGGCAACAGACCAATCCGGGATTTTTTCGTTTTGACTTTTTTGGTGTTGCTCTCGATGGCCTTGCCTACCGATCGCCCGAGCAGCGGCAATTTCGCCGCCGCGCGCCCGACATTGCCCGCCTGTTTGCCCAGATGCACCTGTACCGCCGGGCCATAATGTTTCACATATTTGATCAGATGTTCACAAACGGTGGACTTACCCGATCCGTCGCTGCCAATAACCGCAATCAACGGCGGAAATTTTGCACTCATAATAAGACTCTCTTTCAATACACCAGAAACGGCGTGCCATGTTTGAAGCGAAATCACGCTTAACGTTGCCGCGGCAGCCACGCAAAATAAATTTCCTCAATGCAGCGCCAAAAAGCACAAAAGATTAAGCGAGAATTAAAAACCTCTGCTCTTTTTCCGCCGCGAGCCATGCCGGAAATTAACATAAAAAGCGAAAATGCCCCACGCGCGGACAATTAGCACGAAATAACAAGAATGAACGCCATAAATATCAATTCAAATAACGAACTAAAATACCCATATCATTATTTTATCGTGGCAAAGCACAATAAATATCTTGAACCCAAGGCGTATTGGAATACAATAGTTTTTTTCGCATTGGATCAATTATTGTGAGTCAGCAGATAAGACCTTCGTCTGATCGCTCGCCCGTGCGCGTAATAGCGATAACCGGCTGTGACGGCTCGGGAAAATCCACCTTGGCCGCCAGTTTGGTCAACGCCTTATCGGCACAAGAACCTGCCGAACTGCTTTATCTCGGCCAGTCTTCCGGGCGTATCGGCGAATGGATAAGTTCGCTGCCGATTATTGGCGCGCCCTTCGGGCGTTATTTGCTGAAGAAATCGCAGCGCGTGCACGATCGCCCTTCCGCACCGCCGGATAATGCCACGGCGCTGGTGATCTTTTTGCTTTCTTATTGGCGCGTCTATAAATTCCGCCGCATGCTGAAGAAAAGTCGCCGGGGCGCATTGCTGATTACCGATCGTTATCCGCAGGCCGAAGTGGCAGGGTTTCGTTTCGATGGCCCGCAGCTGGCAAAAACTGCCGGCGGCAATCGCTGGGTACGCTGGCTGAGAAAGCACGAACATAACCTGTACCAATGGATGGCGTCTTATCAGCCCTTATTATTAATTCGGCTGGATATTGACGAACAAACGGCCTATTCACGCAAACCCGATCACTCGCTGGCGGCGTTGCGTGAAAAGATCGCCGTCATCCCGCACCTGACGTTTAACGGCGCTAACATACTGGATTTAGACGGCCGCGAACCGGCCAGCCATATTTTCGACGAATCTCTGCGCGCCATTAAAATATCGCTGAGGGCCGCCAATGCCTAGCCGAAAAATAACATTTTCGTACCGAAACAGATGAAAAAAAATAAACTCACTGCCGAACAGCACTCCTCATCCACCTGCATCAGCGGGCTGATTGCCGTGGTGGGCAGCGACGGCACGGGCAAGTCCACGCTGACCGCCGATCTGGTCAAGAACCTGCAGCAGCATCGCCCCACCCAGCGGCGCTATTTAGGGCTGATCTCCGGCGAAGACGGCGACAAAATCAAGAAATTGCCGTTCATCGGCGTGTGGCTGGAACGGCGCCTGGCGGCCAAATCCGATAAAACCCAACGCATGAGCAACAGGCCGCCGGCGCTGTGGGCGGCGCTCATCATGTACGGCTTTTCGCTGTGGCGCGCCTCCAACCTGCGCAAGGTGCGGCAGCTGGCACAGAGCGGCGTGCTGGTGATCAGCGATCGTTACCCGCAGGCGGAAATTTCAGGTTTTTACTACGATGGGCCCGGTATCGGCGTGGAACGAGCAAAAGGCTGGCTATTGAGCCGCCTGGCGGCGCGCGAACGTCGTTTATATCAACACATGGCCGTCTATCGGCCGGAGTTGATCATTCGCCTCGATATCGACGTCGATACGGCGTTTTCCCGCAAGCCCGATCACAGCTATGAAGAGCTGAAAGACAAGATTTCCGCCATGGTGCGCCTGCAGTACAACGGCGCGCGCATCATCGAGCTGGACGCCAGAGCCCCTTACGACGAGGTGCTGAGCAACGCGCTCAACGCCATTTCGGCCGTGGTGCCCCCCGCGAAGCGCCCACAGAGCGACATCGGGCAACCCGGCGAAAACGCCGGCGAAGAAACTCAGGTTTATTAAACGCATACAGGGCAAGCGCATGACAGCGGAACACAAGATGCAGCAAAACAACGATAACGGCTGGTTTGGATTATGAAACGGTGGTTTTCCGATGGCGCGTTTCGCTCCATTTTACGTAATGCCGCCTACTTAGGTTCCGGCAGCGTAGCCAGCGCGCTGCTCGGCCTGCTGGCGCTCTCCTGCGCCGGTAAAGGCATGTCGCCTGAAATGTTCGGCGTGCTGGTGGTGATCCAGGCCTATACCAAAGCGGTCAGCGATTTCATCAAATTCCAGACCTGGCAGTTTGTGGTGCAATTCGGCACCCCGGCGCTGGAGCACCAAAACACCGGGCGCTTCCGCGACGTCGTCGCCTTCTCCTTCGGGCTGGATATCGCCAGCGGCGTCATCGCCGTGCTGGGCGGCATGATCATGCTGCCGTTCTTGTCCCACGCCCTGGGGCTGGACAGCGAAAGTTTCTGGCTCGCCATGCTGTACTGCACCCTGATCCCGTCGATGACCTCGTCCACGCCGACCGGCGTGCTGCGCGCCTTCAACCGTTTCGATCTCATCGCCATCCAGCAGGCGATCAAGCCGTTCCTGCAGGCGGTGGGCAGCGTCATCTCCTATTATTTCGATCTGGGATTCCCCGGCTTTATCGTCACCTGGTACGCCTCTAACCTGATCGGCGGCACGCTATTTTGGTGGTTCACCGCGCGCGAGCTGCGCCGCCGCGATATCCACGGCGCGCTGAGGCCACGGCTGTTCAACGTCGCGCGCCGCATCGAGGGCGCCTGGAACTTCGTCTGGACCACCAACATCGCCCATACCATCTGGGCCGCACGCAACTCCTGCACCACCGTGCTGGTGGGCGTAGTGCTCGGGCCGGCCGCCGCCGGGCTGTTCAAGATCGCCATGACCTTCTTCGATGCGACGGGCACCCCGGCCAAGCTGCTGGAGAAAAGCTTCTATCCCGAGATCATGCGCCTGGATCCGCGCACCAAGACCCCGTGGCTACTGGGCCTGCGCTCCTCGCTGTTGGCCGGCGGCATCGGCCTGGCCGTCGCGGTGTTGATGCTGCTGGTGGGCAAACCGCTCATTTCCGCGGTATTCGGGCAGCAATACCTGGAAGCCTATGACCTGATTCAAATCATGCTGGGCGCGATCATCGTTTCCATGATGGGCTTCCCGCAGGAGTCTTTACTGTTTATGGCAGGCAAGCAACGCGCCTTCCTGATCGCGCAGGCGACGGCCTCGGCGGCCTACATTGCGCTGCTGGTGTCGATGGCATACGCCTTCGGCGTGCAGGGCGCCGCCTTCGCTTATTTACTGGGGCAATGTTTAGACGTTCTGTTATCCCTGATACCGACGATCGGCGCCTACCGCAATCGCTTTATGTTGGGGCTGAATGTGCCCAAAGAGAGTAATTAATGACCGCTAACGATAATTGGAAGAAGTTCTCCGCCGAAACCACCCAGGCGCTGTTTGTCGCGGTGGAAGAGGACGACCTGGTTGAGGCGAATATCAGCCTGCCGCAGCAGATTGATTTGCAGTGTTCCCCCGAGAGCATTCGGGACAACTACGCGCTGTGCCTGCAGTTTTGGGAAGACGGCTTTTCCCGCCGCGAGCTGCTGCAACTGGTGAACGGTTTCCTGCAAGACCCGCAGTTGGCGGCGGCTACCCGCATGCGCTACAAATATATCCGCGCCCGCTATAAGCACCTGCGCTTCGCCCAGCAGCTGTACGGCGCGCCCCACCGCGCCAACCGCCTGTTCCACACCACCACCGTGGTGCTCGGCCATTTTCAGGATGCGTTTCGCAACGGCAACCAGAAGAACCTGACGCTGTACGGCAACCTGCTGCGGCTGCTGCTCAGCAAGCCGGTGTGGTCGTACGTGCGCTATGCGCTGCGCCACACCCGGCTGGAAAGCGCACAGGGCTTTATCACCTACCGCCAGGAGCAAATGCGCCAGCTGCAGACTCTGATCGCCAGCCCGGCGCTGACCGGGCATCAGTTTCACGACGTGCGCAAAATCGTCAGCCGCCAGGTCTCGTTTTACGACACGCTGAGATCGATCGATCCCGACAACCGCGAAGCCCGGCAGATCTCGCGCTTCCTGGCGGCGATTAACGGCCTGATGGGCGACCGGCATGACGTGATGGTGGCGGACAAGCTGGCCGGCGGCGATATCTATGACCGGCCGGCGATCCTGGATATCGACATCCGCCAGCGCCTGGAGCTGCTGCTGGCGCGCTTTCCGCTGTCGTTTTCCCAGCCGGCCATCGCGGCGGGCAGATAAGCGCGTTGCGCGGAGCCATGATGACGTTACGCCGCTTGTTGACCCTCGCCCTGCTGCTGTCGCCGCTGGCGGCGTCCGCGCATAACTTCGTGCATGGCCGGCCGGTGGCGCCGATCGCCATCGCCGATCGCGGCGAGCTGCTGCTGCGCAACGGCGATTTCAGCTACCGGCCGTGGAACAGCGCAAAACTGGCGGGCAAGGTGCGGGTGATCCAGTACATCGCCGGGCGCACCTCCGCCAAAAAGAAGAACTCGCTGCTGATCAACGCCGTCAAAGACGCGAACCTGCCGGGCGATCGCTTCCAGCCGACCACCATCGTCAACACCGACGACGCGATACCGGGCTCCGGCTTCTTCGTGCGCGGCAAGATCGAGAAAAACAAGCGGCACTACCCCTGGGCGCAGTTCATCGTCGACAGCGACGGGCTGGGGCGCATGGCCTGGCGGCTGCCGGAGGAGAGCTCCACCATCGTGGTGCTGGACAAGGCCGGGCGCGTGCAGTGGGCGAAGGACGGCGCACTCACGCCGCAGGAAGTTGACCAGGTGATCGCCCTGCTGCGCACCCTGATCGACCGGGAGACGCCATGACGCGCACGCCGCCGGGAGCCGATGACGCATGTCTTTGATTGAACGCTATATCACGGTTGAGATCCGCCGCCTGGTGATCATGATCGCCGGGTTTCTGATCTTCATGTTCGCCAGCTACTCCGCCCAGCGCTACCTGACCGACGCCGCCAACGGCACGCTGGCGCTGCGGGTGGTGGCCGACGTGGTTTTCTATAAATCGCTGATCGCACTGGAGATGATATTGCCCGTCGCGCTGTATGTCTCGGTGGCGGTGGCGCTCAGCCAGCTGTACAGCGATGCGGAGATCACCGCCATGCTGGCCGCCGGCGCCAGCCCGCTGCGGCTGTATAAGGCGGTGCTGATACTGGCCGTGCCGCTGGCGATAGCGGTCACGCTGCTGTCGCTGTATGGCAGGCCCTGGGCGTACGCCAATATTTATCAGCTGCAGCAAGAGTCGCAGTTGGTGCTGGACGTGAGCCACCTGCAGGCCGACAAATTCAACGTTAGCGGCAACGGCCGCATGATCCTCGCCAATCACGTCGACAAAACGGCCAATCATCTGACGGATGCCCTGATTTATGTGCGCGGCGGCCATCACACCAACCTGTACCGCGCGCAGTCGGTGGAGGTGCTCGACGCCTCTCCCGCCAGCCCCGCCGTGCGGTTGAAAACCGGCACCGCCTATGTGCTGGATCGCCAGGGCACCGACGACAACGGGCAGAACTACGACAACTTTGACATCGCGCTCAAGCCGTTCGTGCCCAGCGCCGAAAGCCGGCACAAATCGGCCTCGCCGGCGGAGCTGGCGCGCTCCGCCGATCCGGGTGACGCCGCCGAACTGCAATGGCGCGAAAGCCGCGGGCTGACCACCGTGCTAATGGTGCTGCTGGCGATCCCCTTTAGCCACATCAAGCCGCGACAGGGCCGCTACGCTGCGCTGCTGCCCCTGACGGTGCTGTTTACCGTGATTTTCTATGGCGGCAACATTTGCCGCACGCTGGTGGCTAACGGCTCTCTGCCGACGATCCCTGGCGTTTGGCTGGTGCCGCTGGCGATGGCTGTCGGCATCGCCCTGCTGCTGGCGCGCGACTTATCCCTGCTGCGGAAACCCTCCCGATGACTATTTTTAGCCGATACCTGATCCGCAACGTGTTCATCGGCTTCGCCGCCGCGGCCGGGCTGCTCATTCCGCTGTTCACCACCTTTACGCTGATCAACGAGCTGGAGGACGTGACCCCGGGCGGCTACCGCTGGCAGCAGGCGCTGCTGGTGACCGTGCTGACCCTGCCGCGCAGCCTGGTCGATCTGGGGCCGTTTATCGCGCTGCTCGGCGGCATCGTCGGGCTGGGGCAGCTGTCGAAAACTCTGGAGCTGACCGCGATCCGCTCCGCCGGGATGTCGATATTCCGCATCGCGCTGGTGATGCTCGCCGCCGGGCTGCTGATGAACCTCTCGCTCGGCGCCCTCGATGAATGGGCAGCCTCGCCGCTGCAGCAACGCGCGCTGCAGATGAAGAACAACGCCCTGGCGCAGTCGAACGATAACGACGTCACCGTGAACCCGCTGTGGGCGCGGCGCGGCAACGAATTTGTAACGGTCAAAACCGTCGATGAGAACGACCAGCCCCACGGCATTGAGATCTTCCGTTATCAGGCCAACCGCGCGCTGGAATCTTACCTTTACGCCGACAGCGCCAGCACCGCCGCCGACGGCAGCTGGCTGCTGCACAACGTGATGCAAAAAAGCTGGCAAGGCGGAAAGGAAACGATTGAGCGGCAAAGCAGCCTGCCGTGGCGCTCGCTGTTCGCCGTGCCGAGCCTGAAAGAGCTGACCCTGCCGGCCGGCAGCTTCTCGCTGCAACAGCTGGATCGCTATATCGATTACCTGCAGGGATCGGGGCAGCCCAGCACCGAATACCGCCTGGCGCTGTGGAAAAAACTCGGCCACCCCCTGCTGGTGCTGGCGATGATTTTACTGGCCATCCCGTTTACCTTTACCGCCCCGCGCGCGCCCGGCATGGGCAGCCGGTTAGCGCTCGGCGTCATCATCGGGCTGCTGACCTACATCGCTTACCAGATCGTCCTCAACCTGGGGTTGCTGTTCGCCCTCAACGCGCCCTTCACCGCCCTCGCCCCGCCGCTTTTGATCCTGGCGCTAGCATTGGCGCTGGTTTATCGGTTTGATCGGCGGGGTTAGGGAGGCCAATATGACAAGGTACGCGCTTACCATCCAGTTCTATGATCCTAACAAGATAAGTGGCGTTCTTTTAAACGGATAGCCGCCGATGGAACTTCGTCTTTCGCCAGACAGTACCATTTCTTTGCCTCAGCCAGGTTTACCGCTGTACCTAACCCTTTTTCAGCGAGATATCCCAAGTTAGCCTGCGCCAGACGATTGCCCTGACTGGCGGCGACACGATACCAATATGCTGCGCTGACAAAATCTTTGCCGTTTTTAGCATCGCCTTGAACCAGACAACGAGCATACCCCAAGGCGCCTTGCGAGTTCCCCCGTGATGCGGCAAGAGAAAATTGTTGGCAACGTTCTACGGGAGCAGACAGTAACGATCCCAATAAAAGAGGGGCATCGGCAGAACCGAGATCACTGGAAGCGGTGAGATAACGTGTAGCCAATGCCACATTTTTTTCTCCCGTCAAACCGTGGAGGTATATTACCCCAAGATTATAATTCGCCTGCGCGCTACCTTGTTCGATGGCTTTTTCGTTGTAATAGAGCGCCCTTTTCGTATTTTTCTGTGGCCCAGGCGCAATAAAAATGGCAGCCAGCAATGTCTGCGCTTTAGCATCACCGCCATCTGCCAGCGGGGTAAGAATATCGATGGCTTTTTGTGGGTTGCGCTGAACTCCTTTGCCTTCAAAGTAAAGCGTGGCAAGGAGGCGTTGGCTTCTTATGTCTGCCCCAGAATGCTCAGCAGCCAATTTAAAGGCCGAAGCATAGTCCTGCCGTCGATATGCCTCAGCCGCCATTTCGCTGTTTCCCTGACCGCCCGAGCAGCCCAATAGGAAAAACGAGGCCACAGCAATGAAAATGATCTCACAACGCATGGTAAAGACACCCCCAACCCTTTTTAAGGTCTACGTGAAGGTTATAATCCTTTAGCAAATAAGCACCCAGAATATACTCCCGACCTTTTTCAATCGTATTTTTATCCCCCACAACGTTGCTAACCCGAACCTCATGGCCCGGTAACACACCTGCTCTCATTCTTTGACTTTCAAACTTCACCAATCCACGATTGCCCATCACATCTCGATTCGCCCCAACCGTCGTCCATGACTGGTAGTCATTTTTTGAAATGAAATGCGTGAGATAGCTCGAGCTTCCCGTATCTATATTGACCTCCCGATAACCCGTATTTAGAAAAATGGGGGCAGCCAGCGTTTGGTCAGTCCTCGCCAGATTGGATCTTAATGTCAATGGCGCAAGACAATCCTTAAGAACCATCGCGTCTTTAGGGTTTAAGACAAGTCTGTCATGACTCAAAGAGACGCCCTTAAATTTTGATATTATGTCAAAGCCAAGAAGGTTTTCCGCCCCCTTAACAGCGACAATGATATTATTAAAAACATCATCACCAATTTTTAACTCTGAGACGAAAGCAAATCTCACCGCGGAGGCTTTCCCATAAAAACCGACCATGTTCGCCTTGATAGGCAAGAACCTGGCATGACTGCTTTTTGCCAGCGCCTCAGAAATCAAGGTCATTCCTGCCCCCGTATCAAACCAAGCCTGGCTTTTCACACCATTAATGGCAATAGGCACATCCAGTGCTTCGAAGGGAGTCAGAAAATTGTTATCAACAGCGTGAAATTGGTGTATGTATTCTTTTTTTCCAGCAGTATGCTTGAACGCAGGTAACCGGGTGAGTATCTCAACGTTATCTATTGGCGGGAGAAATGCGTCTACAACATCAGCATGCTGCCGTTGCATTCGTTGGTAAAGCGTACTGTAGGTTGGCCAATCATACAGAGAAAACTTATCACCCAGTACCATCAACTGGCAGGCAACCTTGTACTCTTGCTTGACGAATTTTCGGCATGTCAGAGGATTTATATCAACGCGGTTTAATGACTGACGTTGAATGGCCAACTCATAGAAAGCGCGCTCATCTCTCCCATCCCCCCAAGGTTTGATGCCTTGTCCGTCCAATAATCTGGATTGTAGCTTATCTACCTTTCCTATCAACAATGAGTGAGGCACCTCCGCCATAGCACTTTCAACAAGAAGGAGACAAACTGCCAAAGAACATAGTATGCCGCGAGAGAAAACCGCCATTGCAACCATCCACATTAAACTATAGAGGTGTTTTCACACCTCTATATTATTCAAGCCATTAATCAGAATTCACCTTTTACCGTGCCGGTGATTGTCGTGTTACCATCGCCATCTCTGGTGACAGTAATTTCCCAGCTGGCACGTTCCCGATCATCATCACGATCAGACTGCTGACCACCAGCCACAAGCAACAACTCTTTGTCTGTCAAATCTTTCATATTTAACTTCCTTTAAGTAGTTAAGGTTTCACCATGCCATTATTGGCTGCTATTTGAATAACCTGATGTCAGGAAATCCAAAATGTGACAGTGGAATACGATGATTTCATCCCACTCTAAAAACAGTTGTGCTTGCCTTAACCGGATAAAATACCCACCTTGAGACTGGTGATAAACGTCGTAAAATGGAATGTAGCTTTCTTTATCCCTGCTCAACATGGCATTCATTAACAGGCGGCTAAACCGGCCATTTCCATCAATAAATGGGTGGTAGGCAAGAAGCATCACAGAACTCACTACTGCCGAAAACAAACAGTGGTAGGGAGCGTTCAGCATAATCCCCCACACTTTTCTCATGCCATCAACAAGGTGTTCATGTTCAATGTATTTAACGTAACACCCTTCGCTATCAGGTGATGATTTCATGGGTACATTTCTGATACCTATGTTTCGATTGTTTATCACCCCAGACCAATCTATTAAAAACGCCAAAAATGCATTGAAGTCTCCGCGTGTTATTACTTCCTTATAACTCATGGAGAAACCCGATATTAACTTCACTTCATCGCTTGTTCTTTCCGGAGTTTTCCTATCAATCTGACGCGCCATATAATTTTCGCTTAATCGATGCTTCAGCTTCACCAAGTACCCGCAGGGGATATTTGCCAAAGCATTTTTTACTGCAGATGATTTATCTATATCATCTGCATGATAGGAAAAGAATGAACTCTCGGACGCACGTAATTTTTCACGCGTACTTGGCAGTAAATCATTTAGCTTAGGTGGAGTAAAATGCTCTAACTTGATGTTAAACATATCGGCTTCCATGCTATATCCTAAAAGATCCATAACTTAAAAATAGCAAAATCAGCCAGTGATTCTGTTAATCTTTCATGACAATCAAAGTTCATAATTCCTTAACATCACCATGTTACCATTCCTTATGTAAATAGAATTAAGCTCCGCATTCAAAAGCGATGCGTTAAGGTGAGGTGTAATTTGTTTCGCAGGGAAGCGATAGAAAACCGTGCAAGAAAATGGAGAGGAAGAGCCGTTCTTCTTCCTGGCATCCCACTCTGGTTAGTCGTGGCATTTTGTTCTGTTTTTCTCCTTTCATTTTTAACATTTATTCTCAGTGGAACCTACACACGCAGAGTCAACGTGAGTGGCGAGATCACATCCTATCCTCGCGCCGTCAATATTTCATCAGGGTTCCAAGGGTTTATTATTAAAAAATTCGTCACCGAAGGGCAAATGGTGAAGAAAGGCGACCCTATTTATCAAATAGATATCAGTAAAAGCACGCATAATGGCGTGGTCAGCGATAATCAGAGAAAAGATATTGAGAGCCAGATTGCTAGAATTGATCGCATTATCTCTCGGTTAGAGTCAAACAAAACAGTAACGCTCTCCACGTTAAAAAACCAGAGATTACAGTATGGTAAAGCCTTCGAGCGCTCGACTGAAATCCTAAAACGAGCCGAGGAAGGGATAACAATCATGAAAAGGAACATGGATAATTACCGTAGTTACCAAACAAAAGGACTGATTAGCAACGATCAACTTATCAATCAGGTCGCACGTTACTATCAACAGCAGAATAACCTTCTAAGCTTAAGCGGGCAAAATGAGCAAAACTCACTGCAAATCACTAACCTGGACAATCAGATTCAGACCCAGGCTGCTGAGTTTGATAACCGTATTTATCAAATGGAACTCCAACGATATGACCTGAAAAAAGAGTTGTTAAATACCGATCTCAGCGGCGAAGTCATTATTCGCTCGTTGTCCGACGGGAAGATTGACTCTCTCAGCGTTACCGTCGGGCAGATGGTGAATGTAGGCGATAGTTTACTCCAGGTGATACCTCAATCCATCACCCATTACTACTTGGTCATTTGGGTACCTAACGAAGCTATTCCTTATATCACGATTGGCGATAGGCTCAATGTCCGCTATGAAGCTTTCCCCGCAGAGAAATTCGGGCAATTCTCCGCCACCGTAGAAATTATCTCAAAAACGCCCGCAAGCAAACAAGAAATGCTTACTTATCAGGGAGCGCCAAGAAACACGCAATCCTCTGCTATTCCGTATTACAAAGTCATTGTAAAACCTGAAAAACAGGTCATAGCCTATCACAACAAGACCATGTCTCTTGAAAACGGGATGAAAGCACAAAGCACTTTGTTTTTGGAAGAACGAAAAATTTATCAATGGATGATTTCCCCCTTCTACGACATGAAAAACAGCGCATTGGGCCCCGTCAATGAATAAAGGTAGAATCAAAAAAATCCTGGAAAAACTCGATATTGGGCTTAACCACCGTGTTCCGGTTATACATCAAACAGAGTCTTCCGAATGCGGGTTAGCGTGCCTGGCGATGGTTTGCGGCTACTATGGCAAAAATATCGATTTAATCTCGCTGAGACAGCGATTCAACCTGTCTGCTCGCGGCGCCACTCTCGCAGGCCTCAATAGTATCGCCATGCAACTGGGGATGGCTGCCCGGGCCGTTTCCTTAAACCTTGAAGAAATCGAGGCGCTCAAAACGCCATGTATCCT
The DNA here is from genome assembly GCF_052168715.1 of Serratia sp. CY44782. Lineage (NCBI taxonomy): Bacteria > Pseudomonadati > Pseudomonadota > Gammaproteobacteria > Enterobacterales > Yersiniaceae > Serratia > Serratia sp. CY44782. The sequence goes on along the minus strand of NZ_JBJNME010000001.1, from coordinate 336,294 downwards.
GCATTGGAATTTTAACCATTTTGTGGTGCTGGTCAGCATAAGGCATAAACGCTTCGTTCTGCACGATCCGGCGCGCGGACGCAGAACCGTTAGCCTCGACGAAATATCGCAATACTTTACCGGCGTGGCTCTGGAAGTATCTCCCAATAGTGAATTTACAGCCGAAACGGTTAAGAATCGCCTTCAACTGAGAACGTTGCTCAACAGTATTCACGGCATTAAAGGTGCGCTAGGTAAAATATTCCTTTTGTCGTTAGTGATCGAGACCATCAATCTTGTCATGCCGATCGGGACTCAACTGGTCATGGATCATGCCATTCCCGCCAGCGATCGCGGGCTACTGACCCTTATCTGTATAGGCCTGTTCTTCTTTATTCTGCTACGAACCGCAGTCAGCATGGTACGTGCCTGGTCATCTTTAATCATGAGCACGTTAATAAATGTCCAGTGGCAATCAGGGTTGTTCAACCACTTGCTGCGCTTGCCCTTAGGCTATTTTGAACGACGCAAACTGGGTGACATTCAGTCGCGATTCAGTTCATTAGACACCCTGCGTACAACGTTTACGACCAGTGTTGTCGGTGCCATCATGGACGGCATCATGGTCGTTGGCGTCCTCGTAATGATGGTCTTGTACGGCGGCTATCTGAGTTGGGTCGTATTAGGATTTACTGCGTTATATATTCTCATCCGCCTGTTAACTTACGGTTATTATCGGCAACTGTCGGAAGAAACTTTGGTGAAAGGAGGCAGGGCCAGCTCATATTTCATGGAAACGCTCTATGGGATAGCCACCGTCAAGATACAGGGAATGGGCGCTCGACGAAGTGCCAACTGGCTGAATCTGCAAATAGACACGATCAACAGTGGGATTAAAGTCACCAAAATGAACTTTTTTTTCAATGGGGTAAATACGTTTATTACCGCTTGCGACCAGGTCGTCATTTTATGGTTAGGCAGCAGCCTGGTTATTGATAATCAAATGACGATAGGTATGTTTGTCGCCTTCGGCGCATTCCGCGGGCAGTTTTCTGAACGGGTGGCCTCATTAACGAGCTTTTTGCTGCAATTGAGAATGATGAGCCTGCATAATGAACGTATAGCAGACATTGCACTGTATGAACGTGATGCTCAAAAACCGGACATCCCATATCAGGCAACAATGCAACCCATATCGCTGGAGAGTCGAGGTTTGAGCTATCGCTATGACAGCCAATCTCCCCCCCTATTTTGCGATCTCAATATCCATATTGCCCCAGGTGAAAGCGTTGCAATCACAGGCCCTTCTGGAGCCGGAAAAACAACGTTAATGAAAGTGTTGTGCGGCCTATTCGAACCCGATGCTGGCATGGTCATCGCTGATGGGATGGATATCCAACAATTGGGATTAAATAATTTCCACAAAATGATTGCTTGTGTGATGCAGGATGACAAACTGTTTTCCGGCTCAATACGCGAAAACATCTGTGGGTTCGCAGAGGATATCGACGAGGAGTGGATGGTCAAATGTACCCGCGCCAGCTATATCCATGATGTCATTGTAAAAATGCCAATGGGTTATGAAACGTTAGTCGGAGAGTTGGGTGAGGGACTTTCAGGGGGACAAAAACAGCGTCTTTTTATCGCCCGTGCGCTCTATAGAAAACCAGGGATTTTATTTATGGACGAGGCCACAAGCTCACTGGACAAAGACAGTGAGTATTATGTTAACGAGGCCATCAAACAGATGAACATCACCCGAGTGATTATCGCCCACAGAGAAACCACTATCGCCACTGCCGACCGCGTGATTTCACTGGCTTAAACAGCGAAAGCTAATCCCCCTCGTAAACATCGCCCGCTGCGCCAGCATCAGAGAACTTAACGCTTTCCTACCTCGTCGAACAGGGGCTAAATGACAACCGCCCCTGCTCGCTCCGTGGAATTAACGCAATTCCTTCGCTATCGCGCTAAACATCAGCGAGGCCTCCAGCGGTTGTGCGCTGAAAGACGGCTCCGCCTGCGGCCAGGTGGACCACTGGACGATCACCAGATTCTCCGCCTGATTGACCATAATCATCTGGCCGAAGATCCCCAGCGCCCACAGGGAATGTTTCAGGGAGGCCTGCGGAGTAGGCTCAACGTTGGCCGCATTCACCGGCACTTCGTTGTTCCACCACTGGAAGCCGTAGATGCCGTTAGGATGCGCCGCCGATACTAAGGCGCGATTGAACTAGGAGATGGATTCAAAACACCCTGTCCCCCTTTTGAGAACAAGAACTTTCCGGTTAACATTTGGCCGGCTTTACAAATTGGCCTGAGCCGTTATTATCCCTTACTTGGTGTCCTATGCGCCGTTAGCTACCGCTGACTGCCGTTCGATAACATGCCCCTCAGGGGGCCATCGAGTGCAAGGAGTGCGAGCGCCCGCCTGAACAGGCCAAGACGCAGCAAGCAAAGGAAGAGACACGCTATGTTTTCCCGTTTGAAACTGCTGTATATCGCCGATGATATTATTTCACCTGATGAATTCCCCCGTATAGTCAGCCCTTCCCGCGCCTGTCACGGTCTTTCATACATGCCGGACAATGACATTCTGTCGCTTTTTTCTGGTTTTCGCGGTGGCGAACGGATCCGCCGTGAAGTCGGCGTTACGCAAAACGGAATAAGCTCTAACCTGCGCGCAAGAGTGCAGAGCGACCTGATGAGTGGCGTTGTCGTAGCGGTCGAAACCCGGCCCGGCGTGTTGGCGACGATGGGGCCATTTTACGCCGACATCGACGGCTACCTGATACCGCAGGGGAGACAAGAGCCCAACTACCCGGTGGACAGGATAGTGAAGCGGTACGAAGAGGCCGTGAAGTCTTATGGCGGCCGCCGGGCGCGCCCGTCCGTCTTCCCCGCACAAGTCACGCGGGCCAAACCGGCCCTTGGCCCGGATATCCCAACGCAAGGTGGAAGAGCCTCACAGTCGGTCGTGTCTGGCCCCTTGACCAAGGCGCAACGCTGGCAGGAGCGAAAATACCTCATTGGCCGCGGGCAACGGAGTATCTACCCGGACGCCCGAATCGCCTCGGAACGCCTGGCGGCAAACAATGTCGCCGTCGAGAAGGCAAAACTGGCGGAGAATATCTACAAGACCACGAATCCGCTAAAGGAGACTCCCGGCGTTCCCGAAGGTTGGAAAGATATCAGTAACGATAATGCTGCCCTGAGTAAAATTGGGCTAAACAGAAATATGCTCTTCGACAGAGATGAATCTCCGGATTTTTTGGCAAGGGTATATCAACCTGATAGCACTGTTTTTGGTAAAGAGATGAACCCAACGGTCGTGTTCAGAGGATCAAGAGCGCCAGAGTTCCCGGAGGGAATCGGCAGCGCCGCCAAAAAGGCCCTTAGGGGCGACTTCTCAGGTGTTAAAAATGTGAATGACTGGATAAATAATGGTGCTCAGGGGATGGGGGCGAACTCAGATTATTATAAGCAGGCGGTTAAAATAGGATTACAAGTAAAGAATTCCTCCGGCGTCGATATTTCTGGTCATTCATTGGGCGGGGGAATGGCCTCCGCCGCATCAATGACCAGTGGAAAACCCGCCTGGACGTTTAATGCAGCCGGACTCCATCATGGAACTGTAGGGAAATACGGAGCTGAAATGATTGGTTCAGCCAAGAACATACAGGCCTATCGAGTTGAGGGAGAGCTGTTAACCACGTTACAGGAGGTTAATAACGAAAGTGACTATGAGCTTATAAGAAATGCCCTGCCCGATGCTTTACAAAAACCCTGGGGCGTAGCATTGCCTTTCACCTTGAAAGAGTGGTCATCACTGGCGGTGCCTGATGCCGCTGGCATACCGCACACGCTTGCCGGAGGGACAGGAACCCTGCTCGATAAACACGGTATAGACCAGACAATAAAGTTGATTGAAGATCAGAAAGACGAGGATGTCGCCACTATCAGGGGGAGAATATGAGCAAGTGGATAATGGCAATGGCGTTACTGTTTACTGTTCTCATGATGCAAGGATGCAAAAAAAACATGGAATATGAACCACAGGATTTTTTTGAAGGCCGTCAATTGGAAGTCGCACAGCTGATTTATGATGGCGACGAAGTGAAACTGAATGAGAAGCTTCCTTCAATAAGCAAGGAAGAACTGAATCGACCGGTGAAAGCAGACATGACCCTGCTGTTTTGGTCGGTGTTGAACTCAATCTATGATAAAAACACGCCGGAAAGGCTGAAAATAATAACCGACCTGGTAAAAGCTGGCGCAGACCCGTTGCAGCCCAGACCGGAGGGCGGGAGCAGCCCGGCGGAATTCGTCATGAAAGCCGACAAGGGGATTTGGGTCAAAGCCATGCTCGACGGCGGTTTACCGCCAAACGCAAAAGATAAGGTATTCAATGAGCCCATTGTATTCCAAACAATCAAAGCCAAAAACCCTGAAACATTAAAGGTGATGCTGGATTATGGCGTGGATATAAACATCAGAGACTCCTTGCAACAAACCTTATTAATGGATGCTTTTTTTAGCTCAGCCTTTGAGCATATGACCTTACTGCTCAATCGGGGTGCGAATCCTAACCCGGTAAATATAAACAATCTTTCGCTGTTAACAGCAGTGAATCGGCAAATAAAAGACAGCCAAGATGGCTCAGAATACAATGTACAGTGTAAGAAAATACTCGAGCTCATGCTTTTGAAAGGAGCAAAGGAAACACAGTAATTTCATCAACACAGATCTGACAGCTGCCGGTTATTATACTGGGGCTGTCAGGTTACATCTGGTTTTCGATAAACACGCTATAGACCACGCAATCAAACGGATTGAAGACCAGAAAGACGAGGATGCCACCATTCTCAGGGGGGAGAATATGAGAAAATTGATAATGGCAATAGTGCTACTGTTTACTGTTCTCATGATGCAAGGATGCAACAAAAGCATGGAATATGAGCCACAGGATTTTTTTGAAGGCCGGCAGCTGGACATCGCACAGCTGATTTATGATGGCGATGAAGTGAAACTGAAAGAGAAGCTTCCCTCTATAAGCAAGGAAGAACTGAATCGACCGGTGAAAGCAGACATGACCCTGCTGTTTTGGTCGGTGCTAAACGCAATCTATGATAAAAATACGCCGGAAAGGCTGAAAATAATAACCGACCTGGTTAAAGCGGGCGCAGACCCGTTGCAGCCCAGACCGGAAGGGGGAAGCAGCCCGGCGGAATTTGTCATGAAAGCCGACAAGGGAATTTGGATCAAGGCCATGCTCGACGGAGGTTTACCGCCAAATGCAAAAGATAAGGTATTCAATCAACCCATTATATTCGAAGCTTTAGAAGCGAAAAACCCTGAAACGTTAAAGATGATGCTGGATTATGGCGCGGATATAAATACAATGGATTCATTGGGGAATACCATATTAATAAGCTCTCTTGATTCTCGTTCGTTTGATCATACTATACTTCTGTTGGAGAGAGGTGCAGATAATAAAATCAAGGGTAAGTTTGGTTGGACTATGGGCAATCAGCTCCAACGCTTTATAGATAGAGGGGTAGGCGATGCCGAGGATAAAGAGAAAATTAACAAGATAAAAGAGTTATTAATTAAAAACGGTGGAGACTGGCCTCCTCTACCTGTAAAGAATTGAGACTCCCTTAAGGTCAGCGTCGAAAACATGGAATATGCCACTCAGAGGCAGAATGGCAACCGCCATCCGCCCCTGCTCGCTACCGAGGGTTAACGCAATTCCTTCGCTATCGCACTAAACATCAGCGATGCCTCCAGCGGTTGCGCGCTGAAGGACGGCTCCGCCTGCGGCCAGGTGGACCACTGGACGATCACCAGATTCTCCGCCTGATTGACCATAATCATCTGGCCGAAGATCCCCAGCGCCCACAAGGAATGTTTCAGGGAGGCCTGCGGAGTAGGCCCAACGTTGGCCGCATTCACCGGCACTTCGTTGTTCCACCATTGGAAGCCGTAAATACCGTTAGGATGCGCCGCTGATACCGAACCCGCCGCCCGCGTCCAGTTGGACGACTGGGCTACCCAATCAGCCGGCAAGATCTGTTTGCCGTTCGGCAGCGTCCCGTTATGCAGAATGAATTCGCCGAAGCGCCCCCAGTCTTCCAGCGTGGCGTTGAACCCGTGCGCGCCCACGTCGTGCTGGCCTTTGGCGTAGGCATGCCACACGCCGTCGCTCGCCATGCCGTACGGCTGCCAGATGCTTTGTTCCAGATAAGCCGCCAGCGGCATGCCGGTGGCACGCTCCAGCACGTCGCCCAGCAGCCACGCGCCGCCGGAGGAGTAAGACCAGTTCTGCCCGGCCGGATGCGCACGCTGCAAACCGGCTACCAGCTTGCGCACGCAGGCGTAGGTGCCGGGCTTGGCTTCACACTCGGTCAGCTGCGCGAAGTCCGATTTCGGGTTGGTGTAATCCTCATTCCACGCCACGCCGGAGGTATGGGTGATCAGCTGCCTGAGGGTCACACCGTCCCACGCGGTGCCTTTCAGATCGGGTTCGTATTGCGTGATGAGATCGTCGAGCGAGCGGATCTTGCCCTGTTTAATCGCCACGCCCACCAGCGTGGCGACCACGGATTTGCCCACGGAGCGCGACGTCCACAGGGTAGCGTCGGTATTACCCTCCCCCAGGTATTTCCAGGCGATTTTGCCGTCCTTCAATACCAGCATGCCGCTGACGTTCTGGCGCTGCAGGTAATCCTGCAGGCTGTAGGTTTTGCCATTCACCCGATAGCTGGCATTCGTTAGCTGTTTAGCGGCAGCCACCAGCGGCGTGGCCTTGCCGTGATGAAACACATCTCCCGCATAGTTACGGTAGTCGTTACGAAAACCGATCACCCGGTCGCTCTGGCTCCAGGTGAGCATCTTGTGCGTATCCGGCAATTGCGCATCGAAAGGCGCGGGACAGGCGCTGAGTTCGGTGCCCGCACAGGCGGCCAGCGCGGCGGGCGCCAACAGGCCGCTGCAGAGACTGATGATAACGCCCGCCAGCAGGCTGCGGTTAAACACTTTGCTTTTCATATTTTTTCTCGCTTAGCTCAGGAAGGCATTCAGCTTAAAAAAACGCGGCCTATAATAAAAAACGCCTGATGGGGGAAAATCCCCCACAAAATCGACGGGAGAACCGCGTGCCGAGCCTGATTTATTCCTTTGCCCAACTGGAAGCCTTCACCGCCGTGGCCGAGCACGGCAGCCTGGCGAAAGCCGCGCTCAAGCTGGGCAAAGACCGCACGACGCTGCGCGATTTGATTGATTTTCTCGAGGATGGCTTGGGCTATGCGCTGTTCCTGCGCGAGGGGCGCAGCCTGCACCTGACGCCAGAAGGCGAACAGCTGCAGCGCCAGGCGCACCTGCTGATGCGCCAGGTGAAAGCGTTTGAGGCGTTTGCCAAAGACGTGCCGAAGAGCGCGGCGCAGGAAATCTCGCTGGTCTACGATCCCTTCACACCCCGCGCGCTACTGCAGGCGCTGATTGCCGCCATGGCCCAACGCAACACGCGCCTGAGCCTGATTAACGCCTCACGCGACGAAGCGGAAAGCCTGCTGGCAAGCGGCCAGGCCGATCTGGGCATCTGCCAGGCGCGCCATCGCAGCGTGGGCGACGCCATGGAGTGGCGCGCCTTAGGGGCGATAGAGATGGACTTTTACGCCGCAAAAGCGCTTTTCCCCGGCGCGGAACAGCCGCTCTCGCTGCTGGAACTCTCCCTGACTCCGCAGGTAATTATGCACCCGGATTCTGACGAACCCGTGGCGCGCCGCCTGCAGATTTCCGGGCATACCATTTTCACCAACGAACTGGAGATGCTGCGCGCCCTGCTCGAACAGGGCTGCGGCTGGGGATTCCTGCCGACGCACATGCATGCCGAACAGTGGGAAAACGTCAACACGCTGCGCACCGAAGTCGGCAGCCAGGGCATCAGCCAAACCATGGTGACCATCTGGAAGCCGGGCAATGACCGGCGGGCGCTGATTGATGAGACGCTGGGGTTGTTGCCGGGGTTGTGGAGGGAGGTTGGGGGGGTGAAAAGTCGCGTCTAGATTAGCGGTGTTGTTACCGGTAGTCGATCGTGGGGATCATCACCTGCGTTGTTTATACGATCATTCTTGAGCGGGGGATTGCTGTTTTCCCCAATGAGCCCCCATCACCTACACTCCAGCGCTGTTGGCGCTAGTTGAGTGCTTTGACTGATGACATTTAGAGCGGCAGCTTTGAGCGAAGAGTGGACGTTTTAGATCTCAGAACCTAACGCCTGTAATTTATCCCGTAGTACGCATACTTTAAAGTGTGAGATTTCATTTGCATAGCTACGTAACTGGTGAATGTCATTGGGCATTCGGGGATATTGCGGTCTTTAGGTCGCTAGCAAGCATCTCTGCTCGCTGATTCAAAGCATCTAACATGAAGTATTTTCTATCTTTTACGGTAACCAGTGAATAGTACGGCTCACTATTTGTACAGGTTAAGCGTGATATTGTATAGTCATCATGATGAGGTATTAATGCACGATAGTTTCCTTCAGAGATAAACATAAATCGAGCTTTAGGATGTTCGTTGAGCCACATATATTTATTCTTGCAAAAGAAAGTATCTCGAGTGTCATACTCCATGGCAATTCCGTAGCCGAATTTGATGATGGAGAATGTCTGAACATTAAATGCAATATATGAAATGTAACCAATAACAAATAATGGAGCAAAAACAGACATTGAATAGTTAATATCACAATAGGGTGCTGCCTTTACCTTTTTCACTTGTGGAATAATAAGAGTTAAATAAATGGTGCACATAAAATAAATAGCATAATAGAAGATAAATATAAAAAGCAAGGCCGTGACTGCTGTCACGAGTTTGTTAAATGTGATGTCAAAAGGAATATCAAATGAGTTAGAGACTAGCGAACGAGCAAGATAATATGAAATCAATGATACTATTACCCATGAATATTTAACGCCTAGTTTTGCTTTTGCAACTATGTTTTTCTCTTTATTATCAAAAGATTTTAAGTGGGATAGGATTGTATATATAACGAACGCACTGGTCATGAAAATTAATACATTCGGAATTATGTAACTGATATGATCAATAATTTTAAATGAAATACATGTTAATAAGAACAGTAACGATGAAAACAATGCCGCACTTTGCGTTTTCCTATGACTTTTCCGAAGTCGAGTGGTCAACTGATTGGACGATTTTTTATTCCAATAATAATGTATAACTAGCCAGCTTAGGATAATCATCCCCAGCCAAATAACAATTGGGTATAAAAGGTCTCTCTGAGGCATGATGACGAGTATTGCCATATAGAATAATAAGAAATGAGTGATACCAAGATTTAATGATTTCAATATTTTTTTCATTGATGTTTTTTATAATTAGCAATCATATTAAAAACATTGTTTTTATACCAGATACCAACGACAATAGGAAGATAATTTTGTGATCGCAGAAACAAGAATAGATAATTGCAACGAATCTTCTAGGTGAATCAGAGAGTTTTACCGAGTATGTTCCTCTATTCCGAGGTTTCTACTTCTGGAACTTAGCTGGCTGTTTTAGGGCTAACAGTCCGCTCTGAGCGATTGTAAGTATCCCGTCCGAGCGGGCCAGCATATTTAGATATCTTTCCGATCATGTTGTAATACCCTCTTCTGGTACAAAACAGTCATTCTTACCTAGCTTCGACCATGAAACACACCTTAGCAAGTGTTCCTTCAACAAAATATAGCCACATAAAATGATTTTATTTGTGATTAATAAATAAATGAAATTATTAATTTCTTTTCCATTTCGTTGTTTTCCCTTTCCCACTTCAAAACACCCAACCATTCCCCCAACTCCCCCTAGCACCGCCCCCGCCCTTTCCCTACAATAAGGGATCTGTTGAGGCATAACGCAAGGAAAGACGGTGTCGAAAGCCAATCCCAATGCCACTATCGTGGATATCGCCCGCCGCGCCAGGGTGACCAATATCACCGTTTCCCGCGCCTTCAATAAACCCGAGCTGGTCAAGCCGGAAACCCGCGAGCGCATTCACGCCATCGCCAAAGAGCTGAACTATGTGCCCAACGCCTTCGCGCAGGGGCTGAAAAGCAGCAGCAGCCAGATTATCGGCATCGTCACCAGCAGCATGTACAACCCGTTCTATTCCGGCCTGATCAAGACCGTGTCGCGCATTGCGCGTCAGCAGGGCTACCAGATCATGCTGTTCGACACCGACGGCAGCGAGGAGGCGGAAATGCGCGCCATTCAGGCGCTGTTCGGCTACAAGGCGCGCGGCATCCTGCTCTCGGCGGTGCGCGACGACAAGCGCTACCGCCCCGCCTATCTCGAGCTGGCCGAGGTGTACGGCGTGCCGCTGATCCTGATCGACCGCGATCTTTACGATCAGCAGCTGAGCGGCGTATTCCTCGATAACCGCGAGATTGGCGTGCTGGCCGGGCGTTATCTGGCGGAGCAGCCGGAGAAGAAACTTTTGATCATCGGCGGCCCGGCGGATTCGGAAATTACCTTAACGCGCACCGCCGGCATCGTCGCGGCGCTGCAGGGCAGCGGCCGTGAGATTCATATCATCAACGGCGACTACGATTTCACCTCGCAAGAGAGCGAGGTGCGCACCTATCTGGCGCAGCCGGAGAACCGCCCGGATTACATCATCGGCCTGAACGGCATCATCACGCTGGGCGCCATCGCCATCTGCCACGAGATGGGGCTCTATCAGCAGGTGAAGTTCTTCTCGATAGACGAACCGCCGCGCGCCGGCGCTTACGGCCTGCATATTCCGGGGGTGTATCACGATACGCAAAAACTGGGGGAGATCGCCGCGGAGCTGCTGTTCAGCGCCATTCACAGCCCGCGCGGCGAGCTGCCGGTGCGCAGAGAGTTCTTCACCGGCTCGCTGTTGAATCGCTGACGGGCGCTATTGCCCGTAGTAGGCGTGTTTGCCGTGCTTGCGCAGGAAATGTTTGTCCAATAGCTCCGGCTGCATCGGGGCGATGGCCGGCGCCAGCTGGCGCGTCGCCATCGCCATGATCGCCACCTCTTCCAGCACCACCGCGTTGTGCACCGCATCCGCCGCGTCCTTGCCCCAGGCGAACGGGCCGTGGGAATAAACCAACACCCCCGGCACCTGCTGCGGATCGCGCCCCGCCTGATTGAAGGTCTCGATGATCACCTTACCGGTTTCCCCCTCGTAATCGCCGGCGATCTCCGCCTCGCTCATCGGCCGGGTGCAGGGAATGTCGCCGTAAAAGTAGTCGGCGTGGGTGGTGCCCAGCGCCGGGATCGGCTGCCCGGCCTGCGCCCAGATGGTGGCGTTGCGGCTGTGGGTGTGCACCACGCCGCCGATATCGGCGAAGGCGCGGTACAGCGCCAGATGGGTGGCGGTGTCGGATGAGGGCTTGCGGTGCCCTTCGCGCACCTTGCCCTCCAGATCCACCACCACCAAATCCTCCAGCGTCATCGCCTCGTAGGCGATGCCCGAAGGCTTGATCACCACCAGCCCGCTTTGGCGATCGATCGCCGAGACGTTGCCCCAGGTAAAGGTCACCAGCCCGTATGCCGGCAGGCTGAGGTTGGCGGCCAGCACCTGCTGTTTGAGTTCGTTCAGCATACGATGCCCCCCTCATTCATCTGTTGTTCGATCCAGGCCTTGGCCTGGGCGATACGTTGCTTGTCCTGCCCGTCTTCGCGCGCCCACATCTCCAGCAGGTAGGGGCCGCGATAGCCGAGCGCATTGAGCACGGAAAAGGCGTGGGCGAAATCCACGCAGCCTTCGCCGAACGGCACGTCGCGGAACTGCCCGGCGCTGCCCGGCCCCACAGCCACGGTGTCTTTGAGGTGCACGGCGGTGATGCTGCCGATGCCCAGCGCCAGCTCGGCGGCGACGTCGTTGCCCCAGGCGCTGAGGTTGCCGAGATCGGGATACACCGTGAACCACGGGCTGTTGACGTGGCGGGCGATGTCGCGCCATTTGCCGATGCTGTTGATGAACGGCGTGTCCATCACCTCCACCGACAGCATCACCTGCGCCCTGGCGGCCTGCGCCGCCGCCCACTGCATGCCCTCGATAAAACGCTCGCGGCTGTGGCGATCGGCCGGTTCGTAATAGACGTCGTAGCCCGCCAGCTGGATGTTGCGGATGCCGAGATCCGTCGCCAGTTCCAGCGCCTTGCTCATCAGCACCCGCGCCCGTTCGCGGGTGGCGGCGTCGGCGCTGCCGAACGGATCGCGCCGGTGCGCCGACAGGCACAGGCTCGGCACCGTCACCCCGCTGTCGAGCCGCGCCTGGATAAACGCCAGCCGCTGGCGGCGATCCCAGTCCAGCCGCTGCTGGCGCGCCGGCTGTTCGTCGATCGACATCTCCACAAATTCAAAGCCCAGCTCGGCGGCGGTGGCCAGCCGCTGCGGCCAGCTCAGATCGGCGGGCAGCGCCTTTTCATACAGCCCCAGACAGGCGGCGTTAGTCGTTTGCATCAGTCACCTCACTCAAAGCCTGGGCGACCGCCAGATAGCGCGCCTGCTGGGCGCGCAGGCGCCGATGGGCGGCGGTCGCGGGATAATAACAGCGCAGCTTGGGCGGCGCGGCAGCGATCGCTTCCGCGAACCCGGCGTACTCCCCGGCGCCGACGGCGGCGCACAGGGCGGCGGCGCGGCAGCCGCTTTGGCGGGTTTCCACCACTTCGAGCGGCAGGTTGCCGGCGTCGGCGTACATCTGCATCCACACCTCGGACTGCGTCGGCCCGCCGGTCATGCGCACCCGCTCGATGCGCGGGTTCAGCTGCACCATGCGCTCCTGATGGATCAGGTGCGAGAACACGATGCCCTGGTAGATCGCCTGCACCACGTCCGCCATCTCGTGGTGGGCGCTCAGGCCGATCAGCCCACCCGGCGTGTTGCCGCCGAGGTTGGAGCCGTACAGATAAGGCAGGAACAGCAGCCCGCTGGGCTGCTCGCGGCGCTCGGCCACCCAGGCATTGAACTGGGCGTAGCGCTGCCGATCGTCGGCGCAGAACTGGCGCAGGAACCAGGCCAAATTGCCTGCCGAGGTCGGGCTGCCTTCGTGCACGAAATAGCGGCCGTCGATGCAGTAGCGCCCCCAGGCGTAGGGGTAATCGGCGGGAATGATGCGCTCGGTCACGCAGGTGGCGATCGACCAGGTGCCCGCCACCGCGCTGAGCGTGCGATCATCGGCCACGCCGGAGCTGAGCGCCGCGCCCACCACGTCGAACAGGCCGCCGTACACTGCGGTGCCAGCGCGCAGGCCGCATTGCGCCGCCGCCGCGGCCGTCACCCGCCCGGCCAGCTGCGCCGAGCCGATCACCGGCGCGGTTTTCTCCTGCACCTCTTCGATGCCGAAGGCCGCCATCAGCGCCGGATCGTAAGCGCCGCTGCGCTGGTTAAACAGATTGCTGCCGGAGATGTTGGTCACCTCGGCCGCCGCCTCGCCGGTGAGGCGAAAGCGCAGGTAGTCGTGCGCCATCAGGATGCGATCGACGGCGGCGTACTGCGCCGGTTGCTGCTGCTTCAGCCAGCGCAGCAGCAGCGCCGGGTGGCTGGGCCACAGCGGCTGCAGGCTGCGCGGGTAGGTCTGCGCGTCCACGCCGGCGCGGCGCAGCTCAGCCTCCATGGCCGCCGCGCGGTTGTCCGAAGAGAGGATGCCGTTGCCGACCGGCTTGCCGTGGCGATCGATGGCGTACAGCCCTTTGCCGTGCGCCGAGAAGCTGACGCCGCGCACCTGGCCGGCCTCCAGCCCCGCCGCGTGCAGCGTCTGGCGGATCGCCGCGCAAACGTCATCCCACAGCGCGTCCATATTGCGTTCGCTGAAGCCCGGCTGGGCGGCAATCGCCGCGCCGTCGCGCTCGGCGATCGCCAGCTCTTCGCCGCTTGCCCGGTACAGCCCGGCCTTGATCACCGTGCCGCCGACGTCTATGCCAAGAAAGACTGACATCGCGCCTCCTATTTGCGCCGCACGGAGCTGAGGTAGATGGCGGCCAGGATGATGCCGCCTTTCACCACGTTCTGGATATACGGCGACACGTTCATCAGATTGAGGCCGTTGTTGAGCACCCCGAGCATCATCGCCCCCACCAGCGTGCCGACGATGGCGCCGCGCCCGCCGGAGATCGCCGCCCCGCCCAGCACTACGGCGGCGATGGCGTCCAACTCGAAGCCTTCGCCGGCGTTGGGCTGCCCGCTCATCAGGCGCGAGGTCAGCACCAGCCCGGCCAGCGCGGCGGTCAGGCCGCTGATCACGTACACCAGCATCTTGTAGCGCGGCACGCGGATGCCGCTCAGGCGCGCCGCCTCTTCGTTACCGCCCATCGCGTAGACGTAGCGGCCGAACGGCAGCTGGTTGAGCATCAGCCAGGCCAGTACGTACACGCCGAGCATGATCAGGATCGGCACCTGGATGCCCAGCACCGTGCCGCGGCCGAAGAACGCGAAGACGTCGGGCAGGCCGGAGATCGGGTAACCGCCGGTATAGAGGAGCGCCAGGCCGCGGGCGATGCCCATCGACGCCAGGGTGACGATGATCGGCGGCATGCGCAGGTAGGCGATGCAGGCGCCGTTGGCCAGGCCGAACAGCGCGCCGACCGCCAGCGCCGCCACCATCGCCAGCGGGATCGGCACCGCCGCCAGCATCAGCCCGGCGGCGACCGAGCCGGCCAGCGCCATCACCGGCCCCACCGAGAGATCGATGCCGCCGGTCAGGATGGCACAGGTCATGCCCACCGCGATGATGGCGTTAATCGACACCTGGCGCGCCACGTTGGTCAGGTTATTGACGCTGAGGAAGCTGTCGTTCAGCAGGCTCATCAATACGAACAGGATCACGAAGCCGATAAACGGCAAGACCGCCGGATGATGCAGCAGTTTTTCCCAGCGCTTGCCGAGGCTGGGGCCGGCGGCGCGGCGCGCCACGGCGGGTTGTTCAATTCCGATCATAAGGCACTCCCGGTCGCGTGAAGCATGATGTGGTTGGATTCGATGTCGCCGCCGGTCAGCTCGGCAACGATGTGGCCGCCGCGAAACACCAGCACGCGGTCGCACACGCCGATGATCTCCGGCAGTTCGGAGGAAATCATGATGATGGAGATGCCCTGCAGGGTCAGTTGCTGCATCAGCTGGTAGATCTCGGCCTTGGCGCCCACGTCGATGCCGCGCGTCGGCTCGTCGAAGATCAGGATGTTGCAGTCGTTGTTGAGCCAGCGGGCGATCACCACCTTCTGCTGGTTGCCGCCGCTCAGGGTGCTGACGGCGGTATCGGCGTCCGGGGTTTTCACCCCCACGGCGCGGATCAGCCGCTGCACCACGTCGCGATCCTTACGGGCGCTGACGAAGATCTTGCCGCGCCGGTGGTGCCGGTTGAGGGTGATGTTCTGCGCCACCGAGAACGGCAACACCAGGCCCTCGGTTTTGCGGCTCTCCGGCAGCAGGCCGATACCCTGCGCCAGCGCCTGCGCCGGGGAGCGCAGCGCCGCCGGTTGGCCGCCGAGGCTAACGCGTTTGCGGTGGCAGCGGCTGGCGCCGATCAGCGCCGAGACGGTCTCGGTGCGCCCGGAGCCCACCAGCCCGGCGAAGCCGAGGATCTCGCCCTTGTGCAGGTGGAAGCGGTCGGTCGCGCCGTGCTTCTCGCGCTGGATCTCCGCCTCCAGCAGCACCGTCGCGGTATCGACCGGGTGCTGTTTCACCGGGAAGGCGTTCTCGATTTTGCGCCCGACCATCAGCCGCACCAGCTCTTCCACGTTGGTGTCGCCGGTGGCCAGCGTTTCGATGTAGGCGCCGTCGCGCAGCACGGTAATGCGATCGCAGATGGTGAAGATCTCGTCCAGGTGGTGCGAGATAAACACCATGCCGACGCCCAGCAGCCGCAGATCGTTCATCACGCTGAACAGGTGCTCGGCCTCGCCCGGCGTCAGCGTGGCGGTCGGTTCATCCAGCACCAGCACCCGCGCCTCCAGCGACAGCGCCTTGGCAATCTCAACGAACTGCTGCTGCGCCACGCTCAGCTGCTCCACCGGGCAATCGAGATCGATAGCCACCGTCAGCCGCTTGAAAATGGCCTCGGCCTTGCGCCGCATCGCGCGCCGATCCAGCAGGCCCCAGCGGTTCCTGATCTCCCGGTTGAGGAAGATGTTGTCGATGGCGCTCATGTAGGGAATCAACGAGAATTCCTGAAAAATAATGCCGACCCCGGCCTCGATCGCCTGGCGATAGTTGTTAAAGCGGCGCTGCTCGCCGTCGATAAAAATATCGCCCTCGTCCGGCTGATGGATGCCGCACATGATTTTCACCAGCGTCGACTTGCCGGCGCCGTTTTCGCCCAGCAGGGCGTGCACTTCGCCGCGTTGAATGGCCAGATCGATGCCGTCCAGCGCCTTCACGCCGGGAAAGCTCTTTTTTATTCGCTTCAGTTCCAGTAAAGGTGTCACCGCATTACCCTCCGCGCCGAACGCCCCGCCGCAGCGGGGCGAACCTGGCCGCTGTTACCAGCTAAAGCCGGCCGCATTGCTGCGGTCGATCAGCTTCACTTTGACCGGCACGGTTTTCGGCACCGTGGCGCCCCAGTAGCGGGCTAGCGCAATGCCGAGCGCGATGCGCAGCTGGTCGCGCGGGAACTGCGCCGAGGTGGCGATGAACGGCGAGTTCGGCTTGAGGATCTCTTTGATGGCTTCCGGCTGGCCGTCGACGCTCACCAGCTTGACCTTGGCGCCGTTGCTTTCGATCGCCGCCAGGGCGCCGAGCGCGCCGACGTCGTTGACGCTGAAGATGCCCGCCAGATCCGGCGCCGACTGCAGCATGTTTTCGGTCACGGTCAGCGCGGTGTCGCGTTCCTGCTTGCCGTTTTGCTTGGTGACGATCTTGATGTCGGGGTATTTCTTCATCGCCGCTTCAAAGCCGCGCACGCGCTCCAAGATCGGCACAACCGGGATGCCGTCGAGGATCGCCACCTTGCCTTTGCCGCCCAGCGCTTTCGCCAGGTACTCGCCCGCCTGGAAGCCGGCGTCGTAGTTTTCCGAGCCGACGAACGAGTCCAGCGGCCCTTCCGCCTGCGCGTCGATCGCCACCACCACCGCGCCGGCCTTATGGGCGGAGATCACCGCCGACTGCACCCCTACCGAATCGGTCGGGTTGATCAGCAGGATATCCACCTTCTTCTGCAGCATGTCTTCCACGTCGCCGATTTGTTTGGCAACGTCATGGCGCGCATCGGCCACGTATACCTTGGCGCCGATATCCGCCGCCGCCTGATCCAGCGCCTGCTTCATGGTGACGAAGTAGTCGTTGTTCATTTCCTGGAACGACATACCGATAGTGATTTGCTTGGCCAGCGCCCCATGGCTGGCCGCCAACATTCCACCGGCGACGATAAAAGGCAGGGTCTTTTTGAATAATGAAAACATAGCCAATTCTCCTGTAGGGAAGCTTCTTGTTGTGGTTATCAGAGCAACAGCATGTCTTTACGTTTGGCCGACCGGCCGGCCCCCCATTGCGAGCGGGCCGGCGGTCGTGACTGCAACAGCGGTACAGCGGGAGGGTCAGGGAACCAGGATCACCTTGATGGAGTCGGTCGAGTCCGCCAGGGCGAAGGCTTCGTCCCAGTCGTTCAATGAATAGCTGTGGGTAACCACGCCATTGGAGGTCACCAGCCCGCGCTCGAACAGATCGATGGCGATTTCGTAGCTGTAGGGCGCCAGGTGCGCGCCGCGAATGTCCAGCTCTTTGCGATCGCCGATGATGGACCAATCGACGGTGGTTTCCTTGCCGAACACGCTGAACTCCACGAAGCGGCCCAGCTTGCGGATCATCTGCAGCCCCTGGGTGACGCCGATCGGCGCGCCGGTGGCCTCGATGTAAACGTCGCAGCCGTAGCCGCCGGTCAGCGATTTGACGATCTGGTCGGCGTCTTCCTTCAGCGGGTTGATCACCACGTCGGCGCCAAATTCTTTCGCCAGCGCCAGCCGCTCGTCGATAGCGTCGATCACGATCAGTTTCTTCGGCGTCTTCAGGCGCGCCACCTGCACCATGCACAGCCCGAGCGGCCCGGCGCCGGCCAGCACCACCACGTCGTCCAGCTGGATGTCGCCGCGCGCCACGGTGTGGATGGCGCAGGCCATCGGTTCAATCAATACCGCGTCTTCATGGCTCAGGCTTTCCGGGATCTTGTGCACGATGGCGTTCTCGGAAAAGCGCATGTACTCCGCCATGCCGCCCTCCGCCACGTCTTTTTGGAAACCGTAAATGTTATGCGTCTCACACATCCAGTAGCTGCCGGATTTGCAGTAGCGGCACTCCCAGCACGGCACGATCTGCTCGGCGATCACCCGCTCGCCGAGCCGGTATTTGCCTTCCGCGCCCTCGCCCAGCGCGGCGATGCGGCCGTAGAACTCGTGGCCCGGCACCACCGGCGGTTTAACCCACGGGTTCTCCCCCCAAAACATCTGTGCGCCATTCTTGCACTTGCAGTCGCCGGCGCAGATGCCGCAGCCTTCCACCTTGATCACCAGTTCGCGCGCCTTCGGCAGCGGCGTGGGCACCTGTTCGAAACGATAGTCCTGCGGGCCGTGGCAAACGACCGCGCGCATTTTTTCCGGCAACTGACTCATCCCTTCCTCCAATATACTCGTTAAACGCTTGAATTTTCTTAATGTTGACGTTGTCATTTTTATCCAATAAAAAACAACAAACGTTATAAATTGATAAATTTCAATTGATTAATCATCAAACACCCAGGAAAACCCAAAATGACAACGTGAACATAGAGCGACATATAACCAAAGCTGCAAAAATAATTATTTGAGCGAAATCACATATTGTTAACATTGCGGCTAAAAATGCTACAAATGCGGATCGCGATCCCATTTACGGGATCGGCGATCCAGGGGGATCCGCTAAATCAGCAGGCGCACGCGATCGTAGATCTGCCGATCTTCCGGCTGCGACGATCGCGCCTGCTGACGCAGGGTGCGCACCAGTGTGTCGATAAACGCATGGGCGGCGGCGCTCAGAATGCTGTTGCGCCGGGTGACGATATTCAGCTGCGCCGGCTGGCAGCTCTCCCGCAGCGCCAGCGGCTGCACGCGGGAGGCGAACTGCGGCAGCGCGACGATCGGCCGCGGGCACCAGGTGCACATCTCGGCGGACTCCACCAGCGCCTGCAGCATGCCGAACGAATGCGCCTGGATAATGCGCTGGCGCGGCAGGCGCGCGCCGTGGCGGTGAAACACCTCGTCGAGCAGCGCATCGAAACTTTCCGGGGTATAGCTCATCACCCAATCCTGCTCCAGCAGCTGATGCAGCGAAGTGCTGTGCGCCAGCGGGTGGCCGCGCCGCACCATGTACGCCGTTTCATACTCCAGCAGCGGCTCGCAGTGGAACTCCTGCGGCGCCGACGACGCCGGCAGCGGCGTGATGGCAAAGTCCATCGTGCCCTCGCGCAGCTGCGACTGGGCATTGGCCATCAGGCTTTCCGACAGTTCCAGCCGCACCGCCGGCACCTTGCTGCGAAACGCCATCACCGCCGGCGGCAGCACCGTCAGCATCAGCCAGGGGGTGATCGCCGCCTTGACCAGATCCGCCGCCCGCCCGCGCAGCGCCGCCATTTCCCCCTGCGCCTGTTCCAGCTGATTCAGCACCAGCCGGGCGTGCGCCAGCAGGGTTTTGCCGTAGGGGGTAAAGCCCAGCCCGGTCGGGGTGCGGATCAGCAGCGGCAGCGCCTGCTCCTGCTCCAGTTCGCGCAGCGCGCGGGTCACCGCCGCCTGCGACAGCCCAAGATGCCGCGCCGCCGCGCGAATGCTGCCGCTGTCGGCGCTGGCCACCAGCGCCTGCAGTTGGTGCAGTTTCATGTTCACCTCCTGACAATCATCGGTTGTCAGCATAACCGAACGGCGGCTACCCGGCAAAAACGGAGTTTGCTAGTCTCGATACCTATCCCTCTGCCCCATTCCCCGCCCGTTGGCCGGGGCCATTTTGCCGGAGACCGTGATGAACCCTTCACTCGTACTGCCTGAGATCGCCGCCGTTCATGATGAGATGGTCGCGCTTCGCCGCCACATTCACGCCCACCCGGAGCTGGGCTTCCAGGAGTTCGCCACCTCGGATCTGGTGGCGCAGCGGCTGGCGGAATGGGGTTACCGCGTCACGCGCGGCGTAGGACAAACCGGCGTTGTCGCCACACTGCAGCGCGGGCCGGGAAAATCGCTCGGCATCCGCGCCGACATGGACGCCCTGCCGATTGCCGAAACGACCGGCTTGCCGCACGCCAGCACCCATGCCGGGGTGATGCACGCCTGCGGCCACGACGGGCACACCGCCATGCTGCTGGCTGCGGCGCGCTATCTGGCGCAGCAGCCGAACTTCAGCGGCACGCTGCACCTGATCTTTCAGCCGGCGGAAGAAGGCGGCGGCGGCGCCAGAGTGATGATTGAAGACGGCCTGTTTGAGCGCTTCCCCTGCGACGCGGTGTTCGCCATGCACAACGTGCCCGGTTTCCCCACCGGCCACCTGGGCTTCGCCAGCGGCCCCTTCATGTGCTCGGCCGATACGGTACACATCACCCTGCACGGCCACGGCGGCCACGGCGCGGTGCCGCAGAGCACCGTCGATCCGGTGGTGGCCTGCGCGGCCATCGTCATGAGCCTGCAAACCATCGTGGCACGCAATATCGATCCGCAGGAAACGGCGATCGTCACCGTGGGGGCGATGCAGGCCGGCCAGGCCGCCAACGTGATCCCGGCGACCGCCACCCTGACGCTCAGCGTGCGCGCGCTGACGGCGGCGGTGCGTGAGCGGCTGGAGCAGCGCATCACCGAGCTAGTCACGGCGCAGGCCGCCAGCTTCGGCGCCCGCGCGGAGATCGACTATCAGCACGGCTACCCGGTGCTGGTGAACCATCAGGCAGAAACCGAGCTGGCGCGCGCGGTGGCGCTGGAATGGGCCGGAGAGAGCCGGGTTATCCCCACGCTGCGGCCGTTCACCGCCAGCGAAGATTTCGCCTTTATGCTGGAGAAGTGCCCGGGCAGCTACATCTCGATCGGCAACGGCCCCGCCACGCCGGGCAATTCTCTGCACAACCCCGGTTATGACTTCAACGACGACAGTCTGTCGCTGGGCGCCACCTACTGGGTCAAATTGGTCGAGCGCTTTTTGGCTCGCCCTGCGGTTTAATCGCCAACGCTGAGGAAATGACATGAAAACCATCAAAGGGCTGTTGTTGTTGCTGCCGCTGGCCGCGAGCTTTCCCGCGCTGAACGGTGAATTCAGCGGCAAAGTGATCAAGCTGGGCATTGATCCCACCTTTCCGCCGCTGGAATATAAAAACCCGCAGGGCAAGCTGACCGGCTTCGGCGTCGATATCGCCCAAGCGCTGTGCGATCAGATGCAGGCCAAATGCGTGTGGGTGGAAAGCAGCTGGGACGGCATGATCCCCGGCCTGCAGGCGAAGAAATTCGACGCCATCGCCTCGTCGATGACCATCACGCCGCAGCGTCAGCAGCAGATCGCCTTCTCCAGCAAAGTCTCGAACGCCCCGGCGCGGCTGGTGGCGCATAAGGGCAGCAACCTGCAGCCTACCGTCGCCTCGCTGAAGGGCAAATCGGTCGGCGTGCAGCAAGGCTCCAGCCAGGAGGCCTACGCCAACGCGCTGTGGCGCCCGGCCGGCGTCAACGTGGTGGCTTACCAAAGCCAACAGGAAGTGAACGAAGATCTGGCCAACGGCCGCC
The DNA here is from genome assembly GCF_052168715.1 of Serratia sp. CY44782. Classification (NCBI taxonomy): domain Bacteria; kingdom Pseudomonadati; phylum Pseudomonadota; class Gammaproteobacteria; order Enterobacterales; family Yersiniaceae; genus Serratia; species Serratia sp. CY44782. Next base: position 314,563 of record NZ_JBJNME010000001.1, on the reverse strand, counting down.
TGGATGCGTCGCTGCTGGCCAGCGTCAGCGCCAGCGAGTTCTTCAAAACGCCCGGCGGCAAAGATTTCGCCTTTATCGGCGCCGAGCTGACCGACAGCAAATACTTCGGCGTCGGCGACGGCATCGGGGTGCGCAAAGACGATACCGCGCTGCTGAACGCCTTCAACGCCGCGCTGCAGGCGATCCGCGCCAACGGCACTTACAAGAAAATCAACGACAGGTATTTCGACTTCGACATGTACGGCGCGGAGCAGTAACCAGCGTTCCCCGGCGGTCACCTGCAGATCCTGCAGGATGGGGAGGCGCCTTCGGCCGCCGGGGAACGCCCCAACGGAAACGGCAGTGTCGGCAAGAACGGAAAATCAGGCGGGATAAGGATGCGGGCCAGGCAGGACGCCCGGCCCGCTAAAGCGGGTTACTTCACTTCGCCCATCGCCTTCAGCTTTTTGGACAGCTCGCGGCGCTCTTTGGACAGATCGGCATTTTTGATGATGTAGTCATCAACGCGATCTTCGTAGTCGCTGCGCATGTTGGCGATGATGCCCTGAATGTCTTCAATGCTCATGCCGGGCTTGATGTACTCACTCAGGTTGTCGAGCAGCAGCACGCGCTTCTGGTTATCACGAATTTTCTTTTCGTTGTCGACGATCTCGCGTTGCAGTTTGTTTTTGCGGCGGAACATACGCACAAACTCCAGCACGTCCTGGAAACTCGGCTTATTTGCATTATCCATCTTTATACCCTTGCTTTAGTAATACACAGATTCATTTGCTTACGGCCACATGGCACCAAGATACAGGTTTGTGGCGGTCCGGCACAACAGTGATTGCCTTATCTTACCCACTTTGCCCCGGCGGCCAAAACCCAAAGCGCCGCCTTCATGATCTGACCCCTTATTCGCGCACGGCGGCGGTGCAGACCTGGAGCAGATCCCCCAGCTCTTCCAGCTGCTGCGCCAGCTCCATGCAGAGCCAGACATAGCCGTAAATCGGCGCTTCGCCGTGCTGGCCGAGGCTCACCTCCTGCATCAGCGTTTTCAGCTCGCCGGCGATCTCCGCCAGCTGCCCCGCCGCCGCCTGCCGCTGCGCCTGGGGCCCTTCGCGCATCAGCACCGCCAACGATTCCAGCGAGCTCAGCGTCAGCAGCTGGGTGCTGCGCAGCGTGCGGGCGTTCAACATGATGAAGTGCGTTTCACGCGAGGCCCAGTAGGCGTCGGCCATCAGCTCCAGCGTGCACACCAGATTGCGGCTGAGGGTTTGCACCGCCTCGAACACCGTTTTGGGGATGCGGGTTTCCTTGCTGGCGGGCACGATCAGGCTGCGCAGCTTCACCACCTGATTCAGCAGGTCCTTGAGCTGCGGCTCCAGCCGCGGCCGCTCAATGACGTTCGGCGAAAAATACGCGCCGTAGAGGCGGGCGGCGGTTTGCAGACAGTCCGCCATCTGCATGCGCCACAGAATATAGGCGCGCTGTGGGTAGATGCTGGTGAACAACAGCGCCAGCAGCGAGCCGAAGATCACGTCGCCGCTGCGCCACAGCGCGGTATGCATGTCGCCGGCGCCCGCGCCGCACACCACCGCCAGCGTGATCCCCACCAGCAGCGCCATATACGGCCGTTTGCCCAGCGTCAGGTAACCGCAGACGAACATCACCACGCCGCACCAGACCAGCATCAGCGGCAGCGAATAGAGTTCCAGATACAGGGCGATCAGGCCGGACGCGGCGCCGAACACCGTGCCGGCAATGCGTTGCAGCGCCCGCTGCAGCACGTTGCCCCAAAACGAGATCGGCCCCATCACCACCACCAGGGTGATCAGCGGCCAGGTGCCTTCGGGCACCGCCAGCAAGCGGATCAGCAGAAAGGTCAGAATAAACGCCAGCCCGATGCGCACGCCGTGGACGATGCGATAGTGGCGGTAGGTTAGCAATTCAAGGGAAGAGATTTTTCGATCGAGGCGCACAATGCCTCCGATAAAGACCAGCCAGGCCGCTATTTTAGCGGAGGAAGCCCGGCAAGGAAAAGGCGAATGAGGCGTCCCCCATTCGCGATCAGGCTCAGGCGGCGTACTTGTCGACCAGCGCGCGCAGAACGGCGGCGGTTTCGACATCCATCACGCCGTCATACTTCTGCTGGCGGAAGTGCAGCTGGAACGCGCGCACCAGCTGGCGATAGCCTTCTGCGGTATTCGCCGCCGAGGTGTCGTAGCCGTATTGGGCGAACAGTTTCAGCAGCTCGGCCTGCGCCGGCAGCCCCTGACGGCAGTATTCCTGCTGGCGCTGCTGCTTGGTCGCCTCGTCATACCAGGCGCCAACGCCGGCCTGATACAGCTGCTGCCACGGGAACTGCGGGCCCGGATCGCTCTTGCGGCCCGGCGCGATGTCGGAGTGTGCCACCACGTTCACCGGCGAGATGTCCGGGTAACGCTGCAGGATATTCTGCGCCAGCTGGGTGACCGCCTCGATCTGCTGCGGGTTGAACGGCGGGAAGGTGATGTTCTCACCGTCGCCGCTCGCCAGGTTGACGATCTCGATGCCGATCGAGGTGTCGTTGATATTGCTGCGGGTGCCCCACTGGCTGGTGCCGGCATGCCAGGCGCGCTCGTTCTCGTCCACCAGGTTGAAAATGCGCACGCCGCTGAAGCCGGCGGCCTGATAGGTGGCCTCGGTCGGATCCGGCACCAGATAGTGCGCGCTGACCGATTTTCCGGTCAACGACTTCACCGAGTCGGCAAAGTTTTGCGCCGTGTAGTGCAGCACCAGAAAGCGCACGCGGTGGCCGAAGCTGGCGACCGATCGGTAGCTATTGTAATCAATCTTGTACATCGTAAAGTCCCTCTCTCGTTTGATTTCACTGAGCGGCCTCTCATCATGACAGGCCGCTCCGCACAGGTGAACCTTTGGCTCACCCTTTTTGTTTTAGCTAATTGCTAAATTATGCGCAAGCGTTTTTTAGCAAAACCGTTATTTACCTTTTTGCTAAAGAGTGCGATCATCGAACAATGGAAACTAAAGAAATCAGGCGCAACAATCTGCGCGAATTGATGGCCCGCTACGCCCGGCAAGGCGTCAACCAGAATGAGTTCGCCACGCTGGTTGAGTCTTCCGCGCCGACGCTGAGCCAAATCATCGGGGAAAAATCCTCCCGCAATCTTGGCGACAATCTAGCCAGGCGGATCGAGGCCAGGCTGAATTTGCCCAAGGGCTGGTTCGACGTGTTTCACGAAAAGCAGCTGGTGCGCCCGTTTGACAACGTGGCGGCGGAGTCGGACTTCCAGCCCGCCCGTTTGAAACCGGTGGTATGGGAAGATACCGAACAGGACAAGGAAGAGTTTGTGGAGATCCCGCTGCTGGATATTGATTTTTCCGCCGGCGACGGCTGCTACGAAATCGTCGATCGCGAGGAGTTTTCGCTGATCTTCCGCCGTTACTACCTGCACAAGATGGGGGTGGCGGTCAACGCCGCGCGTATTATTCGCATCTCCGGCTCCAGCATGGAGCCGCGCCTGCAGGACGGCGACGTGGTCGGCATCAACACCGACGACACGCGCATCCGGGAAGGCAAGACCTACGCCATCCGCCACGGCAATTTGCTGCGGGTGAAAGTGCTGATCGAGCAGCCGGACGGCGGCGTCATCATCCGCTCCCTCAACCGGGAAGAGTACCAGGACGAGCACCTCAGCTATCAGCAGCGCAAAGAGCAACTGGTGGTGCTCGGCCGCGTCTTCTGGTCCTCTTCGTCCTGGTAGCGGAGCAACCTCGGGCGCCCGCTGCGCCCGGCGGTTATTTGAAGTCCACCACCATCTGCTGCTGGATAGACAGCCCGCGGGTCGACTGCACGCAGCCGGCGATGTAGTCGGTGAAGCGCGGCGGCTTTGGCATGCCCAGCTTGAGGATCTTCTCGTTGCTGAAACGCACGTTGAGCATGGCGAACGATCCGTACAGGCGCATCGCCTTCAGCATCAGCCGCTCGTTGCACGGGCCGAAAATGTCTTTCAGCTGGCGGCGCATTTTCACCAGCGCGTCATACGTTACCTGCGCATACTCATCGCCCACCGGCGCTTTTTCCAGCGCGGCCGCCATGGCGTTATCAATTTCGGCAAAGCTGACGCTGCTCTCCACGCCGGCGGAGATGTGATACACGTCGTTCTCCAGCGTTTCGCTGTTCATCAGCATCACCAGCGCATCCGCACAGTAGTCCGCCGGGATCACGTCGATATTGTCCTGCAGTGAGCACATGAACTTGCGCAGCATCAGCGCCATGCCGAACACCCAGAAAATGCTGCTGGAAGGCTGGCAGCCCAGGCGGGTGTGCCCCACCACGATCGACGGACGAGCGATGGTCAGCGGCATTTGCGGGCAGCGTTGGCGCATCAGCTGTTCGATGGTGGATTTGGAACGCGTATATTCCACCAGGTGCTCGGCGTCTTCCTCAAACTCGCCGCTCTCCGCCACCAGCGAACCCGGCTCCGGCGAACAAGACATGGCGGTGCCGACGTGCAGGAAACGTTTTAATCCCGGCACCTGCGCCATTCTTTCGGCAAAGGCCAGAGTGCCTTCTACGTTTACCTTCCAAATGAGCGGGTTATTACCAAATGAAGCAACGGCCGCACAGTTAATAACGTGCGTGACATTGTTAATACGTGCGTCAGTTAAAAAGTCGGCCGGCTCAGAAAGGTCGCCCAACAATATATTTCCTATCGTAATTTTAGACAGCAGGTTCGCATCGATATTAAACTTTTCCATATTCGCGCGAATACGGGCCAGCCCTTGCTGCGCATCATCGGCGCGAACCAGTAAAAGATAATTAATAGACTGATTTTCAATCAATAATTTTTCGAGAACTGCACCACCGAGAAAGCCGGTAGCGCCGGTCAACAGTAGCGTTTTCATAATTGTCACCCACATTGGCATTGAATGTGGAAGATTGTATCTGCGGATAATTAAACAAATATTAAATAGAATTACGGCGCCCCTACTCAATTTTCTTAATATTATCTTAAGGAATCTTTTGAAACATCCATCATGGATTTCGTAACAAAAGAGTCGGGCACGCATTGCGATTAATCCCTACTGTTTAAATACCATTGATGTAGCCCCTGATTTAATTTAACGGTCAATGTTATTTCTCTTCTCGTCCGTGGAGGACTTATGACCTATAACCAAAAAGCCTGGTTGGGGGTTTTGCTGCTGTGCACCCTGTTTTGGGTGGCGGTCATCGGCGGCGCCTGTTCGCTGTATAACCGGGCGGATCGCCTCAATGCACACCAGCCGCAGAGCGAGTTCGCCGCGCGCCACAGCCTGGCCCCCTGCTCGCAGCAAGGCGCTCAGGCGTCCACCGCCCCCCGGAATGGGTAGGGACAAGACCCGCTAACGATCCTATTATGCCCTAAGGTTAACAGGGAGATAACGATGGCTCGAAAGCTGGATAGCTTACCGCAGGCACAACGCGAAAAAATAGAAACCGATTTGCTGGCCATCAGCGTGATCTACAACGAGCGCTACGGCATCGCCTCGACCCAGGCGGAAACGGAACAACAGATCCCCGACCACCTGCTCCCCTACTTTCATCAACGGCTGGATTATTATCGCCGTGCGTAATTGCGCGCATTTCGCTAACCGCCGCTTGGCATCGCTCCCCACGCCGTTACAATAGGGGCATCTTGTATCCGCCACTGAAGAGACGCGATTTTGAGCAGCAAGGCAACGGCCACATTTTATATTCACGATTACGAAACCTTCGGCAAAAGCCCGTCGCTGGATCGCCCGGCGCAGTTCGCCGGCGTGCGCACCGATATGGATTTCAACATTATCGAAGAGCCGCTGGTCATCTACTGCGCCCCGGCCGACGACTACCTGCCGGAACCCGAGGCGGTGATGATCACCGGCATCACGCCGCAGGTGGCGCGCGCCAAAGGCGTTAACGAGGCCGAGTTCACCCGCCAAATCCATCAGGCCTTCAGCGTGGCCGGCACCTGCATTCTCGGTTACAACAACATCCGCTTCGATGACGAAGTGAGCCGCAATATCTTCTATCGCAATTTCTACGATTCCTATGCCTACAGCTGGCAAAACGGCAACTCGCGCTGGGATCTGCTGGATGTGATGCGCGCCTGCTACGCCCTGCGCCCGGACGGCATCGTCTGGCCGGAAAACGAAGACGGCTTCCCCAGCTTCCGCCTCGAACACCTCACGCGCGCCAACGGCGTCGAGCACACGCAGGCTCACGACGCGATGTCGGATGTTTACGCCACCATCGCCATGGCCAAGCTGGTCAAGCAGGCGCAGCCGCGGCTGTTCGATTTCCTGCTGCAGCACCGCAACAAGCACAAGCTGAACGCCCTGATCGACGTCGCCGAAATGACGCCGCTGGTGCATGTCTCCGGCATGTTCGGCGCGGCGCGCGGCAACACCAGTTGGGTGTCGCCATTGGCCTGGCACCCGGACAACAAGAACGCGGTGATCATGTGCGATCTCGCCGGCGATATGACGCCGCTGCTGACGCTGAGCGCCGAGCAGCTGCGTGAACGCCTGTATACCCGCCGCGAAGACCTGGCGCCGGATCAGGCGCCGGTGCCGATCAAGCTGGTGCACATCAACAAATGCCCGGTGCTGGCGCCGGCCAAAACCCTGCTGCCGGAGAACGCCGAGCGGCTGGGCATCGATCGCCAGGCCTGCCTGCAGAACCTGCAGCTGCTGAAACAGCACCCGGAAGTGCGCGAGAAAGTGGTGGCGCTGTTCGCCGAAGCCGAGCCGTTCAAAGGCTCCGACGACGTCGACGCCCGGTTGTACGACGGCTTCTTCAGCGACGCCGACAAGGCGGCGATGAGGATTATTCAGCAGACCAAGCCGCAGAACCTGCCGGCGCTGGATCTGGCCTTCAGCGACGGCCGCATGAAAGAGCTGCTGTTCCGCTTCCGCGCGCGCAACTACCCGAATACGCTGGACGATGCCGAGCAGCGCCGCTGGCTGCAGCACCGCCAGGAAGCATTGAGCGCGGAGCGCGTGCAGAGTTACCTGCTGCAGCTCGAATCGCTGTATAACCTGCACGAAGGCGACAAAGAGAAAACCGCCCTGCTGAAAGCGCTGTTCGATTACGGCAAAGAGTTGGTGGGGTAAAACCCGCAGCAAACAGAAAAGGAAAAGGCCGCGAAAGCGGCCTTTTTTGTGGCTGAAGAGAGGCTCGCGCTTAGGCGGCGTCTTCGCTCGCTTGCGGCACCGGCAGACGGAAGCTGCGGGTGACGACGGCCAGGTAGATCAAACCAATGGTCGCCCAAACCAGGCCCAGCGTCATCGAGCTGGCTTCCAGGTTGATCCACAGCGCGCCGACGGTCAGTGCGCCCATCACCGGCAGGATCAGGTAGTTGAACGTGTCCTTCACGGTGCGGTTCATCTTGTCGCGGATATAGAACTGCGAGATCACCGACAGGTTGACGAAGGTGAATGCCACCAGCGCACCGAAGTTGATCAGCGCGGTCGCGGTCACCAGGTCAAACGACACCGCGGACAGCGCGATGGCGCCAACCAGCAACACGTTCAACGCCGGGGTACGCCACTTCGGATGTACATAGCCGAAGAAGCGAGTCGGGAACACGCCGTCGCGGCCCATCACGTACATCAGACGCGAAACACCCGCATGTGCCGCCATGCCAGACGCCAATACCGTCACGCAGGAGAACACCAGGATCACCGACTGGAAGAACTTGCCCGCCACGTACAGCATGATTTCAGGCTGCGACGCGTCAGGATCCTTGAAGCGCGAGATGTCCGGGAAGTACAGCTGCACGAAGTAAGACACCACGATAAAGATAATGCCGCCGATCAGCGCCGTCAGGAAGATGGCTTTCGGGATCACTTTCTCTGCGTCTTTGGTCTCTTCAGACAGCGAGCTGATGCCGTCGAAGCCCAGGAACGAGAAGCACAGGATGGTCGCACCGGTAATCATCGGCACCACGTGAGCGTTATCGGACCAGAACGGACGGCTGCTGACCAGCGTACCGGCGCCTTCGCCGTGGTAAATGCCGTTGATCACCAGGCCGAGGAACACGATCATGATCGCCACCTGCACCACCACGATGATGGAGTTCAGGTTAGCCACCAGCTTGATGCCGCGCAGGTTGAAAATCGTCATCAAGCCGACCAGCACCGCCACGAAGATCCAGGACGGGACGCCCGGGAAAATCGCTTCCAGGTAAATCTTGGCCAGCAAGATGTTGATCATCGGCATGAACAGGTAGTCCAGCAGCGATGACCAGCCCACCATAAAGCCGACGTGCGGGCTGATGGCTTTCTGGGCGTAAGTGTAGGCAGAACCGGCGGAAGGGAACTTCTTCACCAGCTTGCCGTAGCTCAGGGCGGTAAACAGGATCGCCAGCAGAGCGAAGGCGTACGCAGTCGCGACGTGACCATCGGTCAGGCCGGATACGATGCCGAAGGTATCGAAGATGGTCATTGGCTGCAGATAAGCCAGGCCCATCATCACTACCGGAACCAAAGTCAGGGTTTTGCGCAGCTGGGTGCGCTGAGCCGGAGCGGCGTTGAGGGTATTATCGGACATTGTTCAGCCCCCCCTTACCTTGAGCCTTGCGGATGGCGGACACGCCAAGACTTAAGGTTGCGGGGAAACTTCGCAACGAGCGACTTAATTCTAAAAGAAGGGGATTGTAAGCTGGATAACGGGTCGAGGAAACCTCGGCTGCTCCATAGTCGCTGCGGCCACAGCGGAAACCGGCGGGCACCGGTGCTAAAGTGAAAAATTGCCCCATCTTTCTAATCCTCATGAGTCACGACCATAAAGTTTTGTTTGATCGTGCACGAAACTATTTATCTATCCGGATCGGTGTCCGGCCTCGCTTGGTGTATGAAACGCTACGTTGGTAAAACTTAATGCAAAAAAAATAACCGACGCGTTAAAACGTCGGCTATCTGCATTTGAGATATTTTGCACCAGAATGCCTCCGGATGACAAGATCCGGAAGCCCTCAAATACAAATTCTTTTTGTCGATCGAACGGAAAACCAGCCCGGCAGGCGAATTAATCCGCTACCAGCAGGCCGGTCGCCCGCACATACCTCTTACTTTATACGCCCATTCAGGCATTTTTCAACATCCAGTCGATCTCGGTTTCCGTCACCCGCCGTTCAAACTGCAGCAGTTCGTCCGTCTTGCAGGCGTGATAAACCTGGGTAAAACGCTCGCCCAGATAATGGGTCAGCGCGTGCTGGTGTTCGAACTCGTACAATGCGTCGCTCTGGCGGATCGGCAACGGCAGCCCCTCCTGCTCCAGCCCGTTGCCGGTCACCGGTTCAGGCAGCGGCAGCGCGTTGTCCAGCCCGTACAGCATGCCGGCCAGGATCGCCGCCATCACCAGATAGGGATTGGCGTCGGCACCGGCCACGCGGTACTCCACCCGGTGGTTCTCCGGTTCGCCGCAGGGAATGCGCAGCGCCACGGTGCGGTTGTTGTGGCCCCAGGCGGCCTGGATCGGCACATACATCCCCGGCTGGAAGCGCCGGTAGGCGTTGACGTTCGGTGCCAGCAGCGCCATCGACGCCGGCATCAGGGTGATCATCCCGGCCAGCGCCTGTTTCAATAGCGGTGAATCCTCGCCTTCCGCGTCGGCGAACAGGTTGTTGCCCGCCCCGTCCTGCATACTGACATGCACATGCATGCCGCTGCCGGCGTAATCCTCATAGGGTTTGGCCATAAAGGTGGCGTGCATGTCGTGGTTCTCGGCCACCAGCCGCACCAGCCGCTTCAGCGCCAGCGCGTGGTCGCAGGCCAGCAAGATATCGTCGGTATGACGCAGGTTGACCTCGAACTGCCCCGGCGACGCCTCCGCCACCGCGCCGTCCGCCGGCAGCCCCTGCAGCTTCGCCAGCGCGTCGATGTCGTTCAGCACCTCGGCGAAATGGTTCAGGTTATCGACGGAATACACCTGGCTTTGGGTGTTGCGCTCCAGGGTGCCAGGCGCACACGGCGGCTGCAGATCGCCCTCCGCGTCGCGCTGCCGATCGATGAGATAAAACTCCAGCTCTACCGCTGCCACCGGGAACAAGCCGCGCTGTCGCAGCGCCTGCCACACGCGGTTCAGCACATTGCGGGGTTCAACGTCAAAGGGAGTGCCATCTTCATCCAGCATGGTCAGCAGCACCTGGCCGATATGCTCGGGATCGGCGGCCGACGGCGTCAGCGAGCCGGGCACCGGCAGGCATACGCGGTCCGGTTCGCCGAGTTCCTGCCCAAGACCGGTTTCCTCCACCACGTTGCCGAGGATGTCCATGGCGAACACCGACGCGGGGAAGTAGCTGCCTTTTTCCAGTTTTTTCAACCCTGAGACGGGTATGCGTTTGCCGCGGAAGGAACCATTGAGATCGGTGAGAAGGATATCGACATACTGCGTGGCGGGATGGCGTTCCAAATAATGAGCAACCTCATTTTGGAACGCGCTACTTCGCCTCTCTTCATGATGCTGTGCAAAATGTTCAACTGCTGCGCTATTGGTTTGCATACGTCACCCGCCATTATGCTCTTAAGGCGCGTTGGCGCCCGTCCGCCGTTCGATTCAACACATGATTGGATTTCTCGCCAGGCTGCGCCGCTGCTGGGCGCTCAAAATAACATCCACAACATGAAACATAGCCTTAACAGAATAGGTTTGCAAATGTTACAATCCTGTTTGATTATTCGCCACCGGCTGCTAAATTGATAAAATATTGACCGAAAAGGCCTTGCCGTCCTTTTTACGTCAACTATTTCGTCCAACGCGCCGAGAGTGAACATGGGCAATATATTTTCCAAACCTGCCCTAACTACCGATATCATGCAGCATCGTTATCGCCCAGACAGGCGCCCGATAGCGATATTCATGTCTGCCTGTCGCCCCTACCAGAAGGAAGTACCGCTATGAGCGAAGCCAGCTTGGCACCGGGCAAACGCCTGTCGCAGATCCGTCAGCAATTGGGTTTGTCGCAGCGCCGGGTCGCCGAACTGTCCGGGTTAACCCACAGTGCGATCAGCACCATCGAACAGGACAAGGTCAGCCCGGCCATCAGCACGCTGCAAAAGCTGCTGAAGGTGTATGGCCTGTCGCTGTCCGAATTCTTTGCCGAACCGGAAGCCGCCGACGAACCGCGCGTGGTGATCGACGCCGAGGACCTGATTGAGATCGGCAGCCAGGGGGTGTCGATGAAGCTGGTGCACAACGGCAGCCCGACGCGCAACCTGGCGATGATGCTGGAAACCTATCAGCCCGGCACCACCACCGGCGAAAAGATCAAGCACCAGGGCGAAGAGATCGGTACCCTGCTGGAAGGCGAGATCGTGCTAACCATCAACGGCCAGAGCTACTGCCTGACCGCCGGCCAGAGTTACGCCATCAACACCGGCATCCCGCACAGCTTCAGCAATACCTCGGCGCGCATCTGCCGCATCGTCAGCGCTCACACCCCCACCACCTTCTGACCGCTTATCGCTTCGGCGCAGCCTGACGCGGGTTGCGCCCCTGCCCGCCAACGCGTTTTTCACCGCCGTTATGCCATTTTGTTGGTTGCCAACGGCGCAATCTGTGTTACAACAGAGCAGAACAGCCATCTAAACATCTAAACGGCCTTAATACCCTATGTCGACCGCAACGCCTTCACGCCTCGAGATGCGCAATATCTCGATCGCCTTCGCCGGCTTCAACGCGCTGCAGGACGTGGACTTCACGCTGCAGGGCGGTTCAATCCACGCGCTAGTCGGCGCCAACGGCGCGGGCAAGTCGACGCTGATGGCGATCCTCTCCGGCGCCCACGATCATTATCGCGGCGAGATCCTGATCGACGGCCAGGCGGTGGCGATCCACTCCCCGCTGCAGGCGCGCCGCCACGGTATTCACGTGGTGCAGCAAGAGGTCGACGTCGCGCTGATCCCCACGCTGTCGGTGGCGGAAAACATCATGCTGGACTGGCTGAACGAGCCGGGCCACTGGCTGAACTGGGCGGAGCTGCACCGTCGCGCCGCGCAGTTGCTGCAGCAATGGGCGCTGCCGCTCAACCCGCGCAGGCGGCTGGCGGACTGCACGCTGGCGGAAAAACAGCAGGTGCTGCTGGCGCGCGCGCTGTCGCACCGCTGCCGTTTTCTGGTGCTCGACGAACCGACCGCGCCGCTCGATCGCGCCGAGAGCGAGCGCCTGTTTAACGTGGTGCGCCGCCTGCAATCCGAAGGCATCGGCATCGTGTTTATTTCCCACCGCATCCACGAACTGAGCGACATTTGCGATCGGCTGACGGTGCTGCGCGACGGCCGGCGCGTCAGTGAAGACCCCATGCGCGGGCTGAGCGGCGAACAGATCGTCGAGAAGATGCTCGGCCATCGGCTGGACGACATTTTCCCGCCGCCGCGCCCGCCGCACGCCGAGCGAACGCTGCTGCAGGTGCAAGGCTTGCGCGATCGCCACAAGCTGCGCGACGTTTCGCTGCGGCTGCATGAGGGCGAAATTCTCGGCATCGCCGGGCTGGCCGGGGCCGGCAAAACCGAGCTGTGCAAAGCGCTGTTCGGCGCCAGCGCCGTGCAGCTTGAGCGCGGCGAACTGCGCGGGCAACCCTGGGCGCCGCGCGCGCCGCACCTCTCGGTCGAACAAGGATTGGCGCTGGTGCCGGAAGAGCGCCGCAAAGAAGGCATCTTCATCGATGAGGCGATCCCGATGAACCTGAGCGTCAGCGCCGACGACAGCTTCTCGCGCTGGAGCCTGTTCAGCCGGCGGCAAGAGCTGCGCTGGGCACGCGAGATCATGCAACGCCTGAACATTCGCGCCTCGGGCCCGCAACAGCGGCTGGCGCGCCTGTCCGGCGGCAATCAACAAAAAGTGGCGATCGGCAAATGGCTGCGCGGCGACGCCGAGGTACTGATCTTCGATGAACCGACCAAGGGCGTGGACATCAAGGCCAAGCAGGAGCTGTTTGGCCTGATCGACGGCCTGGCGCGCGCCGGCAAAGGCGTGATTTACGCCTCCGGCGAGTTCGCCGAGCTGGTTGGCCTGTGCGATCGCATCTGCGTGCTGTGGGACGGCCGCATCGTGGCGGAGTTGAACGCCGCCGACATCGACGAAGAAACCTTATTGCTCTATTCCACCGGAGGAACCCCTACGTGAGTAAAGAATTAGCCCTGCGGCCTGCGCTGCCCTGGCGCCAACAGCTGTTCGATTTCCTCTACAAATGGGGCATGTTGCTGACCGTGGCGGCGCTGATCGCCCTGTTCGGCCTGGCGTCGGACAACTTTCTCGATGCCAACAACATCATCAATATCCTGCGTTCGATCGCCATCGTGACGGTGATCGCCATCGGCGTCTCTATCTCGCTGTCGGTCGGCGGTTTCGATCTGTCGGTCGGCTCGACCGCCTCGTTGGCCAACGCGCTGGTGATTTCGCTGTTCGTCTGGCACGGGTTCGGCACCACCGGCGCTATCGTGGTAACGCTGCTGCTGTGCACGCTGGTCGGCCTGTTCAACGCCCTGCTGATCGTGGTGTTCAGAATTCCCGATATGCTGGCGACGCTGGCCAGCCTGTTCGTGATCCAGGGCGTGGCGATGACCTACAGCTACGGCGGATCCATCACCCAAAACATGGTGCTGCCGAATGGCGACATGGCGGAAGGCCTGATCCCGGAGGTGTTTTCCGCCCTCGGCCAGGTGCCGGTAATCGTGTTGATCATGCTGGCGGTCACCGTGGCGGTGCAGCTGTTCCTGTCGTTGACCAAGCATGGCCGCCGCATGTATGCCATCGGCGGCAACCCCGAAGCGGCGCGTCTGTCGGGCATCCGCACCGTGCGTTACAGGGTTGCCGCTTACGTTATTTCCTCTTGGCTGGCGGCGCTTGGCGGCATTTTGCTGGCGTCACGTATCGGCTCTTCGCAGGTCAACGCCGGCGGCGGTTATCTGATGGACGCGGTGGCGGCGGCCTATATCGGCTTCTCGCTGGCCGGGGCCGGTAAACCCAATGCGCTCGGCACCCTGATCGGCGCGGTGATCCTCGGCGTGCTGCAAAATGGCCTGGTGATGCTGTCGGTGCCCTACTACGCCATGGACATTATCAAAGGCCTGGTGCTGGCGCTGGCGCTGGCCATCACCTACATCCAGAAACGCTGATCCTCCCCGGCGCACGCCCGCTGCGCCGCTTTTCCCTTTAATTCATCCGGTTACCCTTTCCCGTCAGTAGGACAAGCATACAAATGATATGAATTATCATTAGCGTTTACATTCAGTAAAAAATCCTTACAATACCCTCACGCAACGCTGACGAAGCGAAGTATTTCTCAGCGAACGATGAATAATTTCATTAGAAATTCAATTGGTTAATTACTTTCATTTCAATCCAGGAAAGGTTTACCTCATGGAAATGCCACGTTACAGCAAGCTCGCCGCTCTGGTCGTCGCCTCACTCAGCGCCACCGCCGCGCTGGCCGCGCCGCAGAACGACACCCAGGACACCATGGTCGTCACCGCCTCCGGCTTCCAGCAAAAAATTCAGGACTCCGCCGCTTCCATCTCGGTGATCCCGCGCCAGCAGATCGAAGACAAAGCCTATCGCGACGTGACCGACGCACTGAAAGACGTGCCGGGCGTGGTGGTCACCGGCGGCGCCAGCAGCAGTGACATCAGCATCCGCGGCATGTCTTCCAAGTACACGCTGATCCTGGTGGACGGCAAGCGCGTTGACACCCGCAGCACCCGCCCGAACAGCGACAACGCCGGCATCGAACAGGGCTGGCTGCCGCCGCTGGAAGCCATCGAGCGCATCGAAGTGGTGCGCGGGCCAATGTCTTCGCTGTACGGTTCCGACGCCATGGGCGGTGTGATCAACGTCATCACTCGCAAAACCTCACGCACCGAGTGGAAAGGCTCGCTGCACGGTGACGCCACTCTTCAGGAAAACCGCGATTCCGGCGATCTGTTCCAGACCAACGCCTACGCCTCCGGCCCGCTGGTTGAAGGCCTGCTCGGCCTGCGGGTCAACGGCCTGCTGTCGCGCCGCGCGGAAGATAAAATCGTCAACGGTTACAACGAACAGCGCATGCGCAGCGGCACCGCGGTGTTCATCCTGACGCCGGACGAGAAAAACGAATTCGACTTCGAAATCGGCCGCTCGCTGCAGGATCGCAACAGCACGCCGGGCAAATCGGTGGTGGCGGAGCGATGCAGCAAAGGCAAGTGCACCCCAACCGAGGTCAGCGAAAGCCTATACACCCGCACCAACTACGCTCTGACCCACAACGGCTATTACGACTTCGGCAACTCCACCAGCTACGTGCAGCGCGAAGAAACCGGTAACCCGGGCCGTAACATGAAGGCCTACAACACCATCTTCAACACCCAGAACCAGTTCGAGCTGGGTTCCCACATGCTGAACCTCGGCGGCCAATACCGCTATGAAAAACTGGGCGACGGCGGCAACCAGCTTGAATCGGCTCAAGGTCTCAGCAAGCTGACGCGCTGGAGCTGGGCATTGTTCGCTGAAGACGAATGGGCGCTGACCAACGACTTCAGCCTGACCAGCGGCATCCGTATGGACCGTGATGAAAACTTCGGCAGCCACTGGACCCCGCGCATGTACGGTGTCTGGCACCTGACCGAACAGTGGACGCTGAAAGGCGGCGTCTCCGCCGGTTACAAATCGCCGGATCTGCGCCAATCCTCCCCTAACTGGGGGCAGGTCACCGGCGGCGGCGTGCGTAAAGGCATCATCGTCGGCAACCCGGATCTGCAGCCTGAGAAGAGCCTGAGCGAAGAAATCGGCCTGATGTGGGATAGCCTGAAAGGCGTTAACGCCGGCGTGACGGTCTTCAACACCGACTTTAAAGACAAAATCACCGAAGTGCGCCGCTGCGAAGACACGCCGGATTGCACCATCGGCGGCACGTCCTACGACTTTATCAGCGATCGCGTCAACGTCGACAAAGCCAATATGCGCGGCGTAGAGGCCACCTTCGGCTGGCAGATCAACAAAGACTGGAAGTGGAACACCAACTACACTTACACCTCTTCCGAGCAGAAGAGCGGCGAGTTCCAGGGCAAGGCGCTCAACCAAATGCCGAAGCACATGCTGAATACCGTTCTGGACTGGCGTGCCACGCAGGACCTCAGCCTGTGGTCGCGCGTTAACTTCCGCAGCAAAACCTCACAGTATCTGAGCCGCACCTCGATGGCGACCAGCACGCCGTCCTACACCTTCGTCGATGCGGGCCTGAGCTACCAGGCGGCGAAAAACCTGCAGCTGACCGGCGGGGTTTACAACATCCTCGACAAAACCGTGGATTACGATCACTTCCGCACCACGCTGGACGGCCGCCGTTATACCGTCGGCATGACCTACAACTTCTGATGCCCCCGGGCGCGCGCTGCGCGCCCTTTTCATTCCATCACCGTGAGGAAGCTCCATGAGATTACGCCGCTCCCCCCTGATGATCGCCCTGCTGGCCGCGATGGCGCTGGCGGGTTGCCACAGCAAAACCAACGCGCCGGTGGCTCCGGCCACCGTCAACGTTCAGCACCTGAACGGCACCACCGAGGTGAAAAAGCACCCGCAGCGCATCGTGGTGCTGGATTACGCCTCGCTGGAAACGCTGCAGCTGCTGGGCGTCGAGCCGCTGGCGCTGCCCGGCAATCGCAAGAACTTGCCGGATAGCCTGAAGCGCTATCAGGATGACAAATACCTCAATGCCGGCACCCTGTTCGAGCCGGATATGGCCGTGCTGCGCGCCGCCAAGCCGGATCTGATCCTGATCGCCGGCCGGGCGTCCAAAGCCTATGACGAGCTGAACGCGCTGGCGCCGACGCTGAACATGTCCGTCGATCCGCAGGATCAGCTGGGCAGCCTGAAACAGCGCACGCTGCAGCTGGGCGAGCTGTTCGATAAGCAGCAGCAGGCGCAGGCAGCGGTCGATAAGCTGGATGCGCAGATCGCGGCGGTCAAACCACAGGCCGCCCAGGCCGGGCGCGGGCTGGTGGTGCTGTTCTCCGGCGGCAAGATCAGCGCCTACGCCCCCAAGAGCCGTTTCAGCTTCGTCTATGACGCCCTCGGCTTCTCGTCTGCGCTGCAGTCAGACGAAAAAGACGTGCGCGGCAACAAGCTGACGCCTGAGCAGGTGGCCAAACTGAATCCGGACTGGCTGTTCGTCATCGACAGAGATGCCGCGACCGGACGGCCGAACGCGGTGGCACCGCAGAAAATCCTCACCGGCACCGCGCTGAAGAAAACCACGGCGGTGAAAAAAGGCCAGGTGGTTTACCTGCCGGCGGCCGAGGTGTATCTGTCCGGCGGCATCGTCACCGCCCAGCACGTCGTCGAACGCGTGAGCGAGGCGCTGAACCATACTGCACGATAAAGAAAGCCCGGCGATGCCGGGCTTTTTCTTGGGTTAAATCGTCGGCTGGTTTACCAAGCCGTCTATCAGCACCTGCGGCGTGCCCTGCGAGCAGCGTTCGATGCGCCCGCGCACGCCGTAGACCCGCGCCAGGCTCTGCGGCGTAATCACCTGCTCCGGCGCGCCGTCGGCGATCAGATCGCCATCCTGCAGCATCAGCACGTGGTCGCCGTGACGCAGCGCGATATTGATGTCATGCACTACCACCACCGTCACGATATTGCGCTTGCGGGTTTCGCGGCGCACCAAATCCATCACGTGGAACTGATAGTTGAGATCGAGCGCGCTCAGCGGCTCATCCAGCAGCAGCAGCGAGGGCTGACGGATCAGCGACTGCGCCAATCCCACCAGCTGTTTCTGGCCGCCGGACAGTTGATCGAGGTAGCTCAGCGCAAGGTGCGCGATGCCCAACTGCTCCAGCAGGGCCATCACTTCCGCTTCGCTGCCGGCGTTGCTGCGGCCGCCCGAGGCGCGCTGCGCCACGATGATCGACTCCAGCACGTGCAGATGCACCCCGGCGGGCAGCGACTGCGGCAGATAGACCACTTTCTCCGCCCGACGGGCGAACGGCATCTGCATCAGATCGCCGTCGTCCAGCCACAGCTTGCCCTGCGCCGGGTTCAGCCCGGCCAGCGAGCGCAGCAGCGTCGATTTGCCGCTGCCGTTCGGCCCCAACAGCACGGTGATTTGCCCGCGTGGCAGCATCGGCACCGAGAGATCGTCGATCACCTGGCGTTTCGGGTAGCCCGCCGAGAAGTTTTCTATTCGTAAGCCCTGGATCATACGTTCCCCCGATGGCGCAGAATAATGCTCAGGAAGAACGGCACCCCGACCAGCGACGTGACGATGCCCACCGGAATGATCACCCCGGGCACCAGATTTTTCGAAGCCACCGAGGCCATCGACAGCACCAGCGCGCCAATCAGCGCGCTGGCCGGCAGATAGAAGCGGTGATCTTCGCCGAAGATCATGCGGGCGATGTGCGGCGCCACCAGGCCGATAAAGCCGATCGGCCCGACGAAGGCCACCGCCAGCGCCGAGAGAATGCTGATGCGCAGCAGCGTGGCCAGCCGCAGACGGCGCACGTCGATGCCGAAGCTCACCGCCCGGTCTTCACCCAGACGCAGCGCGGTCAGTTTCCACGAGCTCATCATCGACAGCGGCAGCAGCACGGCGAATACGCCGAACAGAATGCCCAGTTTGTCCCACGAGGCGCGCGCCAGGCTGCCCATGGTCCAGAACACCAGCCCCTGCAGCGTGTCCTCGCTGGCGATGAACTGCATCATCGATACCAGCGCGTTGAAGGTAAACACCAGCGCGATGCCGAACAGCACCACGCCGGAGGTGGCGACCCGCGTCCAACGCGTGATGCCGTCGAGCATCAGCGCGGCGAACAGCGCAAAGATAAAGGCGTTGGCGGAGATGAACCACTGATCGGGAATGCCCGGAATGCCGATGCCGAGCACGATCGCCAGCGCGGCGCCAAAGGCCGCGGCGGAAGACACGCCGAGGGTAAAGGGGCTGGCCAACGGGTTATTCAGGATAGTCTGCATTTCCGCCCCGGCCAGGCCGAGCGCAAAGCCCACCACCACCGCCATCAGCGCATAAGGCAAGCGGATGTCCCAGACGATCACCCGCGTGCCGGCATCGGCCGCGGCGGGATCGAGCAGCGTTTGCCATAAGGACGACAGCGACAGCCCGGACGGCCCCATGGTGAAATCCAGCAGCAGCGAGCCCAAGATTGCCAGTGCCAACGCGCCCATCATCAACAGGCGATGGCGAAGAATATGCTGATAACGCCCCATCACGCCGGCGCCGGGTTGCCCCTTGGCTTCAGTCATGGAATCGGTGGATACGCTCATTAGTTAGGATACCTGTTACAACCATCATGACAGCGGCGCGAAAGCGTCCGCCGTAAACCGGAAAGCGCGCGGCGACAGCCTGCGCGCAGCCGTTAACAATAAAGCAAACGATAATACTTATCAATCATAGCAATAGGTGAAAACGGCGTTATGAAAATGTAATAAATTGTTTTATATCGCCATTTTTCAGCCCCTCGCCTTTATCCCGCCAACGGCTATTAGGTTCATTATTCTGAAAGTTATTCCTGATCCGACCAGACTCTGACAAATAACGAAAAAACCACTTAGAATCCAAAACCACAGCACCGCGCGTGCAAAAAACCTTCAGGCCGCCGCAAGAGCGGCCTTTATTGACGAGGCTGTAATGAGAAGTCC
Source organism: Serratia sp. CY44782 (assembly GCF_052168715.1). Classification (NCBI taxonomy): domain Bacteria; kingdom Pseudomonadati; phylum Pseudomonadota; class Gammaproteobacteria; order Enterobacterales; family Yersiniaceae; genus Serratia; species Serratia sp. CY44782. Next base: position 294,930 of record NZ_JBJNME010000001.1, on the reverse strand, counting down.
ATCTCCGGCGGTAACGCCCAAACGCCCGGCGCTGCTGAGCTGGCTGTTGTACAGCCCGCTGCACGCCGACGACGAGCCGTTTCAACGCCAGCTGCGGCTCACGCTGACGCCCTCTCCCCTTACCCCCTGGCTGAATGCCGTGGGGCCGGCGGCGCTGTTGGTGGGGTACGCCTGGCTGAACCAGCGGCTGGTCGGCATCGGCTTGCTGCTGCTGCTGTTGCTGTTAACCGTCGGACGCGCCGGGTTGGCGCGGCGGCGCCAACCCGCCTGGCCGGACGCCATGCTGGTGACGGTGCTGCTGTGGATGCTGCTGGTCGGCGCCAGCGCCGCGCTGGCGATGCTGTCAGGCCGCTTCGTTTTAATCCTGTTCGCCGGGCTGACGATCACCGCCCTGGCCTGCTGGCTGATGCAGCGCCACGCCGCCGCGCCGCGCTTCGCGCTGCTTGAGGTGATCGCGCTGACGCTGCCCTACCTGCTGGCGGCACCGCTGTCGCGCGTGCAAAACCTGTTTGTCCTGGCGGACCTCGCGCCGCTGTGGCTGGTGCTGGCCCATGGCATGATCGCTCGCTACCACCGCCAGCGGGTACAGCACGTCACGCTGGCTTGGGAGAAACAGCAGGCGTCGCACCGCGATCGCCTGACCGGCTTCCTCAACCGAGCGGGCGGCGAGGTGGTGATGCGCAGCATCTGCCGCCCCGCAGCGGCGCAGACGATCTCCCACCTGTTCATTCTTGAGTTCGGTCCGCTGGCTGCGCTCTACCAAAGCCACGGCGTTCAGATTGGCGATGACGTGCTGCGCACCGTCGGCGAGCGCCTCAAGACGCTGATCCGCCCCAGCGACTACGTCTGCCGCTATACCGGCGGCCTGTTTTTGATACTGGTGCACGATCTGCCCTACGGCGCGGAAAGCGAGTTCCTCGCGCGTATCGTGCCGCCGCTGGAGGCGCCCTACGATTTTGGCGCGTTCGGCGAGGTGAACATGCAGCTCAACGCCGGCATTTTGGCACTGACGCAGGATTATGCGACGGTGGAAGATTTGATGAGCTCGGCGCAGCAGGCGCTGGCGGAAGCCAAAGGCGGGAAAAAGTAAAACTACACGCGGCGGGAACCCCCGCCGCGTCTCACTCTCCGAAAATTACTTCACGTCCATCTTCGGGAATTCCATTTCGCTGTACTTCACGACGCGGGTGCCGCGCGACAGCTTGTAACCAAACCAGATCAGCAGGAACAGCGGAATGCCGATGTAGGTCGCGGTCACGCCGTACCAGTCGATCTTGTCTTGCAGGAAGGCCTGATAGTTCTGGCCCAGGGTAATGATCAGGCACAGCACGAAGGCGAAGATCGGCCCCAGCGGGAAGAACCCGGAACGGTACGGCAAGTCGTTCAGATCGCGCCCCTGCAGCATGTAACCGCGACGGAAGCGATAGTGGCTGATAGCGATGCCCAACCAGGCGATGAAACCGGTCATGCCCGAGGTATTCAGCAGCCACAGGTAAACCGACTGGTTGCCGAACATCGACGTCAGGAAGCACAGCCCGGCCACCACGCAGGTCGCGTACAGCGCGTTGCGCGGCACGCCGCCTTTCGACAGCTTGGCGAAGATGCGCGGTGCCTTGCCTTCCGACGCCAGGGTGAACAGCATGCGGGTAGAGGCGTACATGCCCGAGTTACCGGCCGACAGCACCGCCGTCAGGATCACCGCGTTCATCACCGCCGCCGCCGACAGCAGGCCGGCATGCTGGAACACCAGGGTGAACGGGCTGACGCTGATGTCCTTCACGTCGTTGCGCAGCAGGCTCGGATCGGTATACGGAATAATCAGGCTGATGATCAGAATGGCGAAGATATAGAACAGCAGGATACGCCAGAACACCTGACGCACCGCGCGCGGGATGTTTTTACCCGGGTTTTCCGATTCGCCGGCCGCGATACCGATGAGCTCGGTGCCCTGGAACGAGAAGCCGACGATCATGGCCACGCCGATCATCGCCGAGAAGCCACCGGCGAACGGCGCGTCCCCTATCGTCCAGTTCTGCCAGCCGGCGTGCTCGCCGCCCTTCAGAATGCCGACGATCATCAGCACGCCGACGGCGATGAAGATAATCACGGTGCTGACCTTGATCAGCGCGAACCAGTATTCCGCCTCGCCGAACCCTTTCACCGAAATGTAGTTCAGAAGGAACATCAGGCCGAGGAACAGCGCGCTCCAGATCCAGCCGGGGGTGTCCGGGAACCAGTAGCTCATCACCAACTGCGAGGCCACCAGGTCAACGGCGATGGTCACCGCCCAGTTGTACCAGTAGTTCCAGCCCAGCGCAAAGCCGAAGCCTTCTTCCACGTATTTGGCGCCGTAGGTGGAGAATGAACCGGAGACCGGCATAAAGGCCGCCAGTTCGCCCAGGCTGGTCATCAGGAAGTACACCATCAAACCGATCAGCGCGTAAGACAGCAGCGCTCCGCCGGGGCCTGCCTGAGAAACCGTGGCGCCCGAGGCGACGAACAGGCCGGTGCCGATGGAGCCGCCGATGGCGATCATGGTCAAATGCCGGGCTTTCAGCTCGCGGCGCAATCCGGGTGCTTGCTGCCCCGATGTTTTTATATCCTGCTGAGCCATTCGTACCCTATCTGCTCTTTGAAAAATGAGGGCGGATTGTAACAAATACCCGCCGGTGAACTAGCAACATTGCACTGATATAAGATAGCTTCATAATTCAGAGGCAATTATTAGCCGCGGCCCTTATGGCCTTACTTACTCTCATTAATGTGAGCGCGCGCAGGTTTTTATGCTTTTTCCAGCCTGCGCGGCAGCAGAGGGCGTGACGCGCTGCCGATTACAGCGCGCAATAGCTGAGAAAACGCTGTAATGCGTTGGAAATGTGCTTTTGCCGATGGCGGATCAGGTACAGGGTGCGCCGCAGCGGCGGCAGCGGTACCGACAGTTCTACCAGCGCGCCGCTGGCCAGCTGTTCCGCCACCACCCGCCGTGACAGGCAGCTAATGCCGATGCCGTGCCGCACCGCGTGCTTGATCGCCTCCGAGTTGCCGAGCTCCATCACCAGCTGGAAGTGCGGCAGGTGCGCCAACAGCAGATGATCCAGCACCTCGCGGGTGCCCGAACCGCGCTCGCGCAAGATCCACGGCGCATTGGCCAACGCCTCCAGCGTCGGCGGTTGACGGGTCAGCGGGTTGTCCGGCGCGGCGAACACCACCAGCTCGTCCTCCAGCCACGGCTGCGTCACCAGCTCCGGCATATGGCAAGGCCCTTCGATCAGCCCCAGATCGACGCGAAAATCCGCCACCGCCACGATCACGTCCTGGCTGTTGCCGACGTTCAGCTCCAGCGGCGTGGCCGGAAAGTCCCGGCGGTAACGGGCGATCATCTCCGGCAGCATGTAGTTGCCGATGGTGCTGCTGGCGGCGATGCGCAGCGCCCCGCCGTCATGACGAAACAGCTGCTCGATCTCCCCCGCCTGCTCCAGCAGCGCCAGCGCCTTGGGATACAACAACCGGCCGTGCTCGTTGATCACCAGCCGTTTGCCGACGCGATCGAACAGCTGCACGCCCAGTTGCCCCTCCAGATCCGCCAGCGCCGCGCTGACCGCCGACTGCGACAGCGCCAGCACCACCGAGGCCTGAGTGGTCGAACCGCTTTTCAGCACTTCGGTGAAGACTTCCAGTTGACGCAACGTGATATGCATAGCCGTCCCGGTAGTGAAAAAGGGTTCTGCCAGAGAACCACAAAATGATGTCAACATGATGTGGGTAGCCCGGCGAGGCTACCCGGTTTACGGCCAATTCGGCGCGTTACTTGCCCAAGGCGACCAGCTGCGCCGCCGCGGCCAGCACCGCCTCGCGCGGCGTGCCGGCTTCGTCCCGCTGTATTAATTGCAGCATCGCCACCAGGCGATCGCGATCGACCACCTTGTTTTCTTCAATCAAACGCCGCACCGCGCGCCCCACTTCCTGGTCTATCTGCTCTCTGCGTTGATCGTCGGTATCCATCGCCTGCTCCTGTTCAGTTAGAAAGTTGACGGCGGCTCGCCGCTCTTCCTCACCCTAGCCGCAATGCGGCTTTATGCCAATGCCTGACTCAATACCACTTATTCAGATAGGTTATAAATATATAATCAATTTCTCTTTTATTCAGCCCAAACGTACTCTTAGCAGCAAGAAACAGACTGAAGGACTGACTTTTATGGCGACTGATACCACTCACACTTATCCCGAGCGACGCTTTCCGCTGTTCGGCCTGCCGCGCCTGGTGCCGGGGCTGGCGCTGACCGGCGCGCTCACCGCGCTGGCCGTCTGGGCCGGCGACATTCCCTGGGTGGCGGAGCTGGGCCTGGGCGCGCTGACGCTGGCGATCCTGCTCGGCATTCTGGTGGGCAACACGCTGTATCCCCGCTGGCAAACCGTTTGTCACGGCGGCGTACAGCTGGCCAAACAACGCCTGCTGCGTCTGGGCATTATCCTTTACGGCTTCCGCCTGACCTTTCAACAAATCGCCGACGTGGGCGCCAGCGGCATCATCATCGATGCGCTGACCCTGACCACCACCTTCCTGCTGGCCTGCTGGCTCGGCAAGAAAGTGTTTGGCATCGACAGCCAGACCGCGATGCTGATCGGCGCCGGCAGCAGCATTTGCGGCGCGGCGGCGGTGATGGCCACCGAGCCGGTGCTGAAGGCCGACTCCAGCAAAGTGGCGGTGGCGGTCTCGACCGTGGTGGTGTTCGGCACCCTGGCGATCTTCGCCTACCCATGGCTGTATCAGCTGAACGAACACTTCCAGTGGCTGCCGTTCAGCCAGGAAACCTTCGGCATCTACGCCGGTTCCACCATCCACGAAGTGGCTCAGGTGGTCGCTGCCGGGCACGCCATCGGGCCGGACGCCGAAAATGCGGCGGTGATCGCCAAGATGATCCGCGTGATGATGCTGGCGCCGTTCCTGCTGCTGCTGTCGGGCTACATCAGCCGCGGCAGCGCAGGCAAGGCGGAAAAATCCGCCATCACCATTCCGTGGTTTGCCGTGCTGTTTATCGCCGTCGCCGGGCTGAACTCCTTTAACCTGTTGCCGACCACGCTGGTGCACCATCTGATCACCGCCGACACCTGGATGCTGGCGATGGCGATGGCGGCGCTGGGCTTGACCACCCACATCAGCGCCGTGCGCCAGGCCGGGATGAAACCGATTCTGTTGGCCACGCTGCTGTTCGTCTGGCTGCTGGTCGGCGGCGGCGCGATAAACCAGCTGGTGCAACACTGGCTCTAATCATCCCCTTCAGCGGCCCGCTTCGGCGGGCCGCCGCTTTTCATCATTCAATCTGCCCGCCATCAATGCCATAATGTCACCGATAACACAGGAGAATGAAGATGAAGTTTGTCGGTGCACATGTCAGCGCGTCAGGCGGCGTGGATCAGGCGGTTATCCGCGCGCACGAATTGGAGGCGACCGCGTTCGCCCTGTTCACCAAAAATCAGCGTCAATGGAAGGCCGCGCCGCTGGCCGCCGACGTGATCGATAAGTTCAAGAGCGCCTGCGCGCAGTACGGTTTCGGGCCGGGGCAAATCCTGCCGCACGACAGCTACCTGATCAACCTGGGCCACCCGGTGGCCGAAGCATTGGAAAAATCGCGCGAGGCGTTTATCGACGAGTTGCAGCGCTGTGAACAGCTGGGGCTGACGCTGCTGAACTTCCACCCCGGCAGCCACCTGCTGCAAATCGATGAAGACAAGTGCCTGGCGCGCATCGCCGAATCGATCAACATCGCGCTGGACAAAACCGCCGGCGTGACGGCGGTGATCGAAAACACCGCCGGCCAGGGCAGCAACCTGGGCTTCAAATTCGAACATCTGGCGGCGATCATCGACGGCGTGGAAGACAAGAGCCGCGTCGGCGTTTGCATCGACACCTGCCACGCCTTCGCCGCCGGATACGATCTGCGTACCGAAGAAGAGTGCGAGCGCACTTTTAAGCAGCTTGGCGACATCGTCGGTTTCAACTACCTGCGCGGCATGCACCTGAACGACGCCAAGAGCGAGTTCAACAGCCGCGTCGACCGCCACCACAGCCTGGGAGAGGGCAACATCGGCAAAACGGTGTTCAGCTACATCATGCGCGATCCGCGTTTCGACAATATCCCGCTGATTCTGGAAACGGTAAATCCGGATATCTGGGCGGAAGAGATCGCCTGGCTGAAGGCGCAGCAGTAACCCTCCTCTGGCCGCTCGCTTAGGCGCGAGCGGTTTCCCCCACCGCGTGCTCCGCCGCCAACATGGCGCTGAACTGACGCAGCGTCTCTTCATCCAGGCCCACAGCCCTGAACACGGCGGCGGTAAAGCTGACCGGCGCCGATCCCGGTGCCGTAATGACACGGTCATCCACGACGGCGGCGGCGCTCGCAACGAAATGGCGCTGCCCGGTGTAGCCCTCAGCATGGCGCGTCAAAAACCCGGCATCGTTGGAAGTATGCCCCCTGCTGTTCAACAGGCCGGCCCGCGCCAGCGCTAACGTTCCACCGCAAATGCCCGCCAGAGTCGCGCCGCGTTGAAACTGCTCGTTGAGCAACGCGCTGATATCCGGCGCTCGTTCGGTTTCCCACAGGGTGCCGCCGGCCACCACCAGCACCTCGGGGCGCCAATCCGCCAATTCGGCCACGCTTTTTTCAACCTCTACCGTCAGCCCGCCCTGCGAGCGAAATTTTCCGACCTGCGGCGCAAAAAACGCCACCTCCAGCCCATAAAACGGGCCGCCAACGCCGGCAATCAGCGCGTATTCCCAATCGGCGAAACCGGATGCCAGTACGATCGCCACTTTTTTAGCCACGGATGAATCTCCTTGGGTCATTCCTTGTTCGCATGAACAAAGTCGCGCTGTCAGCTTAGAAAGCGGTGTGGCTTTTGGCCAGGGGTAAATCGTGCTAACTGCCTCAACCACAAACAAAAACGCGCAACCCAGGGCTGCGCGTTTTGGCGATACCGACGTCAGTTACGCCGCGGCGGCGACCGACGTTTCAGCGCGCTTCAGCAGGGCATAAGCCACGCCCGCCAGCAGGGTACCGGCGGCGATCGCCACCAGATACAGCAGCACCGGCGTGATTGCGCCCGGGATCAGCAGCACGAACAGCCCGCCGTGCGGCGCCATCAGTTTGGCACCGAACGCCATCGACAGCGCACCGGTCAGCGCCCCGCCGGCGATGCAGCAAGGCAGCACGCGCATCGGATCGCGGGCGGCGAACGGGATCGCCCCTTCAGAGATAAAGCACAGACCCAGCACCAGCGCCGCTTTGCCGCCTTCCCGTTCGGATTTCTCGAACTTGTGGCGCGCCAGCAGCGTCGCCAGCCCCATCGCCAGCGGAGGCACCATGCCGGCGGCCATGATCGCCGCCATTGGCGCATACACCGAGGAACTGAGCAGCGCCACGCCAAAGGCGTAGGCCGCTTTGTTCACCGGGCCGCCCATGTCGGTACACATCATCGCGCCGAGAATCGCCCCCAGCAGCACCGCGTTGGCGGTGCCCAGGGACTGCAGCCAATGGGTCAGGCCTTCCATGATTTTCGCGACCGGCGTGCCGACCACGTAAATCATGATAAGACCGGTGATCAGGCTGGCCACCAGCGGAATGATCAAGATTGGCTTCAGCGCTTCCATGCTCTGCGGCAGGCGCAGCTTGCTGCTGATCGCCTTGGCGACGTAACCCGCCAGGAAACCGGCGATGATGCCGCCGAGGAACCCGGCGCCGGTGCTCACGGCCAGCATGCCGCCGATCAGGCCCGGCGTCAGGCCCGGGCGATCCGCGATGGAGAAGGCGATGAAACCGGCCAATACCGGCACCATCAGCGCAAAGGCGGAGCCGCCGCCGATCTGCATCAGCGCCGCCGCCAACGTGCCTTTGACTTCAAACGCCTTGATGCCGAACACGAACGACAGCGCGATACACAGACCGCCGGCCACCACCATCGGCAGCATGTAGGACACGCCGGTCAGCAGGTGGCGATACGGGCCGTTGCCCTCTTTCTTTTTACCCGCCGGCGCCGCGCTACCGCGCTGCTGCGGCTGGAACACCTCGGCCTCGGCCAGCGCCTTGTCCAGTTCCTGGGCAGTTTTCTTCAGCGCCAGGCCGGTGGAAGTGCGGTACATCGGCTTACCGGCAAACTTATCCAGATCCACCTCGATATCCGCCGCGACGATCACCAGATCCGCCGCCGCCACTTCTTCCGGGGTGATGGCGTTGCCTGCGCCGACGGAGCCACGCGTTTCCACCTTCACCCACCAGCCGCGTTTTTTGGCTTCGCTTTCAATGGCTTCGGCCGCCATAAAGGTGTGCGCCACGCCGGTTGGGCAAGCGGTGATCGCCACGATGCGTTTTTGCCCATCGGCTTTCACCGGCGCCGCTGCCTGCGGTGCCTGATAGGTTTCAGCTTCGGCTTTGGCGCGCGCCAGAAAAGCGTCCGGTTCACGCACCGCCTGCTCTACGTCGCCCACATACACCAATTTGCCGTTCAGCCCGGCGTCAGCAGGGGCAGACAGCCCCGCCACCGCCACCAGTTCGGCGTCCTGCAGCGACTCGACCAGCGTCAGGCCGGTTTTGGCCGCGGCAGCCTCCAGCATGCGTTTCGCCAGGTGGCCACGGGCCTGCCCCAGCGAACTGTCTACCATCAGCAGCGTTTTCATTCTGCCTCCTGCTATTGATTGAAAGGTTTCAGATCGACGCGCGCCATCATCGCGGCCAACTGGGGACGATCGGTCACGCCGACGTTGCTCTGGCTGACCGCCAGCGCCGCTACCGCCGTGGCCAGACGCAGGGTGTGTTCACTGGATTCGCGCATCAGCAGGCCGTAAATCAGGCCGCCGACCATCGAATCGCCGGCGCCCACGGTGCTGACCACCTCACAGGACGGCGGTTTGGCGATCCAGGCGCCGGACGCGTTAACCCACAGCGCACCTTCCGCGCCGAGGGAGATCACCACGTGGGCGATGCCCTGTTCGCGCAGCGCATGCGCGGCCTCGACCACGTCCGCCAGCGTCGGCAGCGGGCGACCGGCCCAGATTTCCAGCTCGCGGCGGTTCGGCTTCACCAGCCACGGCGAGGCCTTCAGCCCGGCGACCAGCGCTTCGCGGCTGCTGTCGAAAATGATGCACGGGCACTTGGCGCGCAGCTGGGTCATCCAGTCGGTAAAGGCATCGGGATCGACGCCGGCCGGCAGGCTGCCGCTCACCGCCACCATGTCGAACTGGCCCAGCCAGCTCAGCGAGTCGCTGACGAAGCGATCCCAGTCCTGCGGCGTGACTTCAAAACCGGAGAAGTTGAAGTCGGTCACTTCACCGTCTTTTTCCGTCAGCTTGACGTTGATGCGGGTGCGGCCCGGCACCACCTGGAAGCGGTTGGCGATCCCCAGATCGCTGAACAGCAGTTGGAAACCGTCCTGATTGTCTTTGCCCAGGAAACCGCCGACGGTGACGTCGATGCCCAAATCCTTCAACACTTTGGCGACGTTGATACCCTTACCGGCGGCGTGCAGGCCGGCGGTTTTTACCCGGTTGACTTCCCCGCGCTCGATCTGCGGGCAGAAGCCCACCAGATCGTACGCCGGGTTCAAGGTGATCGTTGCTACTCTTCTGCTCATGCTGCGCCCTCGCCCAGTCCTTCATTAATCGCTTCGCCGATCGCCTTCAGCGCGGCTTCAGCATCTTCTCCATTGGCGGTAAAGCGCAGGTGATGCCCTTTCTTCACGCCCAGCGCCACCACCTTCATCAGGCTGCGCCCGTTGGCCGGCTTACCGCTGCCGTCCAGGTTGGTGACGGTGATGTCACTGTTAAAACTTTTGATCACGTTGACCAGCGCCGTGCCCGGCCGTGCGTGCAGGCCGTGCTCGTTGCGGATCACAAACTCGGCGCTCAGCACGCTGCTTTCCTCGGCCACTTCGCTGGTCAGCAGCGCCAGCACCCCGGCGGCATCCGCCTTCAGCAGGCGTTCAGCTTTGTTGGCCAGCAGCAGGTCGCTGAGGTAGTTGAGCACCGCCAGCGGCTGCGCGTCGGCAACCGACACCGTCAGCAGCAGCGCCACCGGCTCGCCGTCTTCCACGAAAGCCTGCGCCGGGCGGCTGACGGTGGCCGCGCTGGCCAGGTTGCCTTCGACGCTGTCGCTCAGCCAGATGCCCTGCCCCAGGTTCAGCGGCTTGCGGGTGATGGCATCGCTGACGAACTGCGCGTTGACCGCGCCGGCCTTTTGCAGCCGGCCGGCGTTCAGCGCCTGCAGCGTCATCAGGCTGTCGGCCGCGACGTCGAGCGCAATCAGCGAAACGTCGAACTGGAATTCGGCGCTCTGCTGTTCGCCCATTAGCAGGCTGCGCAGCTCTTCCGCGGAGGTAGTTTTCGCCAGCCGCTCCGCCACGCCGTCATCGCTCAATACGTGAGTGAGCTGGCGCAGCAGCGCCAAATGCTCGTCGGAGCGGGCGGCGATGCCGATCGCCACATAGGCGGTCTGGCCTTCGCCCCAGGCGATGCCCTGCGGGAACTGGAATACCTGCACGCCGGTTTTCAGCACCAGATCGCGGGTATCGGTGGTGCCGTGCGGAATGGCGATGCCGTTGCCCAGATAGGTGGACGTCTGCAGTTCGCGCTGCAGCATGCCGTCCACGTAACCGGCGCTGACGCAGCCGGCTTCGGTCAGGGCGGCGGCCACCTGGCGGATGGCCTCCTGCTTACCGTCGGCAGCGGCGCCCAGATGAATGTCTTGCGGTGACAACTGGAACATGATTCTCCTCTCCTGCTGAATTGAATCGTTTCAGCTTCATTGAGAAAAAGGAGCGTTACCCGCTCGCCACAAGCGGCCGGATAACGCTGAAACGTTTCAAGGAGTGTGTAAGCAGCGCAAGGTGAAAGCAAGCTTTCTCCCTTTCGCCATTGCAGATTTTTGAGCTTACGCACACTTTCGCCGGCGCATTGGTCAGCGCCGGGGCAAAATGACATACTGTGCTGAAACTTTGCTGACGGAGAAAAGCATGAACGTAGTGACGGGCGTCGGGGTGATCATCGTCAACCCGCAGGGCGAGATTTTGTTGGGCAAACGCTGCGGCCCGCACGCGCCCTTTTGGTCGATCCCCGGCGGGCATCTGGAGGCCGGTGAAACCTTCGAGCAGTGCGCCCAGCGCGAAATCGCCGAAGAAACCGGGTTGCTCATCGACCCGCCGCGCTTCGTGGGCGTCAGCAACAATCTGCAAACCTGGCGCGCCGAAGGCAAACACACGGTGTCTGTTTGCCTGCAGGTGGATCATCCCGGCGGCAGCGCCGAGTTGAAAGAACCTGAAAAGTGCGCCGAGTGGCGCTGGTGCGCGCCGGACGCCCTGCCGGAGCCGCATTTCGAAGCCAGCCGCACCGCCATCCGCCTGTGGCTGAGCGGCCAGGCCTATGTGCCCACGGCCTGACCCATCGCGAGCGCATGTTGCGCTCGCTTTCCCTGCCGCACCGCCTCACCGCTATATAAATTAGAATATAACGCTATTTTTTGCGATATATGCCCTTTTTTTGACTACGGATAACCCTATGGGGTTAACCCTCTTCTATTATTACCCCTGCAATCGACGTGGCATTCTGACCTCCGGTCGGCGGCCTTTTGGCAAGATTTTATTTTAAATTCATAATTATAAGCGGGTTTACCATGAGCAAAAAACTGACTGGCTTTGAAAAAAAGCGCCGGTGGGGATGGCTATGGCTTTTGCTGCTGGGGATTATCCTCGGCGCGGCGCTGTTGGCCGGGACCGCCACCGTCTTCCATAAAACCAGCGATACCGCCTTCTGCGTTTCCTGCCACACCATGCAACAACCGCTGGCCGAATATCAGGGCAGCGTCCACTTCCAAAACACCAAAGGCATCCGCGCCGAGTGCGCCGACTGCCACGTGCCGCACCAGCCGATCGATTACCTGTGGACCAAAATCCGCGCGGTGAAAGACATTTATGGCGAGATGGTCGGCACCATCGATACGCCGGAAAAATACGAAGCGCACAAGCTGGCGATGGCGCAGTCGGTCTGGAAAACGCTGAAAGAAAACGACTCGGCCACCTGCCGCTCCTGCCACAGCTACGACGCCATGGACATCACCGCCCAGCGCCCTGAGGCGCGCCTGCAGCACCCGGTGGCGATCAAACAGGGCGAGACCTGCATCGACTGCCATAAGGGCGTGGCCCACATCCTGCCGGACATGAGCGGCGAAACCCAGGCCGGCGCCGCCGAGCTGGCAAAGGCCGCGGCGCTGACCGCACCGGACGCCACCACCCTCTACACCATCGCCACCGAACCGTTCTTCCTCAGCGCGGATGACAGCCATAACGCCGGCAACCTGATGCCGTCCACCGAAGTGCAGGTGGTGAAGCAAGAGGGCGACAAGGTGCTGGCCACCGTGAGCGGCTGGCAGCAGGACGGCGTCAGCGAAGTGTTCTACGCCGCGCAGGGCAAACGCATCCTCAGCGTGCTGCTGGGTGAAGACGCGCGCCAACAGCTGAAGACCGCCTCCACCCAGACCGATGCGGAAACCGGCCTGGTCTGGCATCAGGTTTCTCTGCAGGTGTGGCTGCCGCGTAAACAGTTGATCGACGATCAGCAAAAAATCTGGCGCTACGCCGCGGACATGATGTCGGCCAACTGCACCGGTTGCCACGGGCTAACCGCGCTCGATCGCTTCAACGCCAACCAATGGATCGGCGTCATCAAAGGCATGGCGCCGCGCACCTCACTGACGCAGGAACAGCTGCGCGTGCTGACGCAATACGTACAAAAACACGCCAGCGACATGCCACCTGCCGCACCGGCCAAGCTTTAAGGGAGAAGCGCAATGAGCAACCAACAACCGTTAACAATGAGCCGCCGCCGCTTCCTGACCGGGGCCGCCGCGCTGGCCGCCGCCCCGCTGCTGGCAGGCTTATGGCCCAAAGCGGCGCTGGCGCAGGCCATCAGCGAAGCGCTGCCGCAGTTCATCGTCTTGCGTCAGGCGCAAAAAGGCATTCTGACCGGCGCCCACTGGGGCGCATTCGAGGCCATCGTGCAAGACGGCAAGATGGTCGGCGTGCAGCCGGTGCAGGACGATCCGTATCCGAATGAGCTGATCACCATGGCGCCTTATCAGGTGCACGCTGAGAACCGCATCAAATACCCGATGGTGCGTAAAAGCTGGCTGGAGGGCGGCCCCGGCAGCCGCACCGAGCTGCGCGGCCGCGACGAGTGGGTGCGCGTCAGCTGGGACAAAGCGACCGAGCTGGTGTGCAATGAGATCGTTCGCCTGCAAAAAGATCACGGGCCGCAGTCGATCTACGCCGGTTCCTACGGCTGGAAAAGCGTCGGTATGCTGCACAACAGCCGCACGCTGCTGCAGCGCCTGATGAACCTGACCGGCGGTTTCCTCGGCTACGCCGGCGACTACTCCACCGGCGCGGCGCAGGTGATCATGTCGCACGTGGTCGGTTCGATGGAGGTCTACGAACAGCAGACCGCCTGGCCGAACGTGATCGAGAACAGCGAGCTGGTGATCCTGTGGGGCTGCAACCCGATGGTCACGCTGAAAAACAGCTGGAACGTGCCGGATCACGTCGGCCAAACCGGCTTCGAGGCGCTGAAGAAGAAAGGCACCCGGGTGATCAGCATCGATCCGGTGCACAGCGACAGCGCCAAGTTCGTCAATGCGCAGTGGATCGCCCCGCGTCCTTATACCGACGGCGCCATGCTGATCGGCATCGCCCACACGCTGCTGACCGAGAAGCTGCATAACCCGGACTTCCTGAAAACCTACACCGTCGGCTTCGACAAGTTCCAGGCCTACCTGCTGGGCGAGAGCGACGGCGTGGCGAAAACCGCCGAATGGGCGGCCGACATCAGCGGCGTCGATGCCGACACGCTGCGCGGTCTGGCGCGCGAGATGGCGAAGCATCGCACCATGATCATGGGCGGCTGGGGCATTCAGCGCCAGCACCACGGCGAACAGCAGCACTGGCTGCTGGTGACGGTGGCGGCGATGCTCGGCCAGATCGGCCTGCCGGGCGGCGGCTTCGGCTTCAGCTACCACTATTCCTCCGGCGGCAGCCCGACCGCCAAGGGCGGCATCATCGCCGGCATCTCCGCCGGCAACGCGCCGAAGAACTCCCCGGCGCCGATCCCGGTGGCGCGCATCGCCGAATGCCTGAGCAATCCGGGCAAAACCATCGACTTCAACGGTGCCAAGGTCACTTACCCTGAGGTGAAAATGGTGTATGTGGCGGGCGGCAACACCTTCCACCAGCATCAGGACACCAATAACCTGGTCAAAGCCTGGCAGCGGCCGGACACCATCGTGGTCAACGAGCCTTACTGGACCGCCACCGCCAAGCATGCCGACATCGTGCTGCCGGCCACCACCAGCTACGAGCGCAACGATCTGGAAATGGGCGGCGACTATTCGCAGCTCTATGTGTTCCCGATGCATCAATGCGTGCCGCCGCAGCACGAGTCGCGCAGCGACTTCGACATCTTTTCGGCGATGGCGGCCAGGCTGGGCGTGCAGGAGGCCTTTACCGAGGGCAAGGACGAAACCCAGTGGCTGAAAGGCATGTACGACGACATGAAGAACCAGGCGCGCGCGGCCCGGGTAGCGCTGCCGCCGTTCGACATGTTCTGGCAATCCAACAACTACGTGCGCTTCCCGGTGCCGGAGGCCAACAAGCAGTGGGTGCGCTTCGCCGACTATCGCGACAATCCGCTGCTGAACCCGCTGGGCACGCCGTCGGGCAAGATCGAGATCTACTCCGACGCCATCGCCAAAATGCATTACGAGGATTGCCCCGGCATCCCGACCTGGATGCCGCCGCACGAGTGGTATCGCGGGCCGGAAGCGGCCAAATATCCGCTGTCGCTCAATACCGCGCACCCGACCAACCGGCTGCACTCTCAGCTCGACAACACGCCGCTGCGCGAGAAATACGCGGTAGCGGATCGTGAAGCTATCCTGATCCATCCGCAGGACGCGCAGCCGCGCGGCATCAGCGGCGGCGATCTGGTGCGGGCGTTCAACGATCGCGGCCAGATCCTGGTGGGCGCGGTGGTCAGCGAAGACGTGCGACCGGGCGTGGTGCGCATCAGCGAAGGCGCCTGGTTCGATCCGGCCGATCCGGCGCAGCCGGGATCGCTGTGCAAGAACGGCAACGTCAACTGCCTGACCTTCGACATCGGCTCTTCCAGCCTGGCGCAGGGCAACTGCGGGCAGATGGCGCAGCTGCAGATCGAGAAGTATCGGGGGCCGGTATTGAAAAATACCGCGCACGCGGTGCCGCAAGGCGCCTGATTTACCGGCAAGCAAAGGGGCGCAACGCGCCCCTGAGGTTGATGACAAACCTCATGTCATTGCCCGGTTTGCAGAAAGCAGCGGATAACAAACAGGGAAAATCAATAAATTGATTTTCGGCTGATGACCACAAAGGAGGAAAAACCACGTTTTTTCCTCCTTTGTCAACGGTCTGGGGGGCGCAACGCGCCCCTTTTTTCTCGTCGCCGCGCGACATATCCGTTTACCCTTCGCCGCAAGGGAGCGGTTTGCGTTTCATTTCAACGGGCGTATGATGCGCGCGACCTTCCTTTTTCGACGAATTCTCAACCACCATGCCGACTTCATCCGCAGTAACGCGACGCGCGCCCGATCTCACTTCGCTGGCCTTTTTGGCGGTGGCGTTTCTTACCGGCATCGCCGGCGCCCTGCAAACCCCGACGCTGAGTCTGTTTCTGGAAACCGAGGTCAAGGTACGGCCGGCGCTGGTCGGGCTGTTTTTTACCGGCAGCGCGGTGATCGGCATTCTGGTCAGTCAGTTTCTCGCCGGCCGTTCGGATAAACAAGGCGACCGCAAATCGCTGATCTTCCTCTGCTGCATGCTGGGTGCGCTGGGGTTCACGCTGTTCGCCTGGAACCGCGACTATTACCTGCTGCTGATCGTCGGCGTGGTGCTTACCAGCTTCGGCTCCACCGCCAACCCGCAGATGTTTGCGCTGGCGCGTGAGCATGCCGAGCGTACCGGCCGCGAGGCGGTGATGTTCACCTCCATCATGCGCGCCCAGGTCTCCCTGGCCTGGGTCATTGGCCCGCCGATCGCCTTCGCGCTGGCGCTGGGCTTCGGCTTCAAGGCCATGTATCTGGCGGGCGCGGCGGCCTTTGTGCTGTGCGGCCTGCTGGTGTGGAAACGGCTGCCCTCGATGCCGAAAACCGCGGCGACGAACGTGCCCCTGGCCGCACCGCGGCAGCACCGCCGCGATTCGCTGCTGCTGTTCGTCGCCTGCACCCTGATGTGGACCGCCAACAGCATGTACCTGATCAACATGCCGCTGTACGTGGTGCACGAGCTGCGGCTGCCGGAGCGGCTGGCCGGGATACTGATGGGCGCCGCCGCCGGGCTGGAGATCCCGGTCATGCTGCTCGCCGGCCTGGCGGCGAAGCGCTGCGGCAAACGCCGCCTGATGCGCGGGGCGGTGGTCGCCGGCGTGCTGTTCTACTGCGGCCTGCTGTTTATCACCGGCAGCTGGCAGCTCATCGCTCTGCAGCTGCTGAATGCGGCGTTTATCGGCGTGCTGGCGGGGATCGGCATGCTCTATTTTCAGGATTTGATGCCCGGCCAGGCCGGCGCGGCCACCACGCTGTTCACCAACACCACCCGGGTGGGCTGGATCATCGCCGGCTCGATCGCCGGCGCGGTGGCGGAAATCTGGAACTACCATGCGGTGTTTTACGCCGCGCTGGCGATGACGGTGGGGGCCACGCTGTGCCTGTGGCGGTTGAAAGACGCTTAGGGCGCGGTGTCCGCTTCCAGCCTGGCGAGATAAATCAGCGCCTGATCGCGGTGATCGTGGCACATGTCGCGGCTCGGCTGCAGGCTACCGCACACTTTCGGCCGCAGCGGCGAATGAAACAGGCCGCAGCGCAGCTGCTCATCCAGGTGAATGCAGCGGGTATTGGCGGGCTTGCCGTTCGGCATGCCGGGGATCGGGCTGGATATTGACGGCGCGATACAGCAGGCGCCGCAGTCGCTGCGACAGTCCATCAGCGCTACTCCTGGTGGGCTGGGGAAAAGAAGCGCGACAATAGCAGCCGTGCGCGGCGGCCGCCAGCAGAATCCCTGCGCCCCGGCGATCTTTACACTCATCGCCCTGAGCCAGGCGGCGTCATCCTATGGCGAATAAACGCCCAACACACCTTGATTTAAAGACAAAAACGCGCGAAACGTGCAATTACCCCGCTTTACATGCGCCACACACCCATGTACCATTGAGCTAGTACAAAAGAACCTTTTCCATCAGGAGCACGCATGTCTACGGACACCATCCAGAAGCTGGCCCGCCCTTCCGTCCTCGGCGGCGCGATGATCATTGCCGGAACCGCCGTTGGCGCCGGCATGTTTTCCATTCCGATCGTCACTTCCGGTGTCTGGTTCAGCGGCTCCGTCGCGCTGCTGGTGTATACCTGGGCCTGCATGTTGCTTTCCGGCCTGATGATCCTCGAAGCCACGCTGCACTACCCGAGCGGCGCCAGCTTCAACACCATGGTCAAGGATCTGCTGGGTAAAGGCTGGAACGCCGTGAACGGCCTGTCGGTGGCGTTCGTGCTGTATATCCTGACCTACGCCTATATCTCCGCCGGCGGCTCGATTATCGCGCACACGCTGGAGGGCATCGTCGGCGTCGGCCAGACCACCGCCGGCCTGGTGTTCGCGCTGGTCGTGGCGTTTATCGTCTGGCTCTCCACCCGCGCGGTCGATCGCCTGAGCACCATTCTGATCGGCGGTATGGTGATCACCTTCGTGATGTCGGTGGGCGACATGTTCACCCACGTGCAGCCTGCGGTGCTATTCAACACCGGCGATGACCAGGCCAGCTATCTGCCTTACGCTCTGGCGGCACTGCCTTACCTGCTGACCTCGTTCGGTTACCACGGCAACATTCCCGGGCTGGTGAAGTACTACCAAAAGGACAGCAGCTCCGTGGTGCGCAGCCTGGTGTACGGCACCCTGCTGGCATTGGCTATCTACATCCTGTGGCAGTATGTGATTCAGGGCAATATCGCGCGCGACGCCTTCAAGCAGGTGATCGCCGAGGGCGGCAATATCGGCAGCCTGCTCAAGCAAATGGGCAACGTCTCCAGTAGCCAGACCGTCAGCCAACTGCTGAACGCCTTCTCCTATATGGCGCTGGCCAGCTCGTTCCTCGGCGTGTCGCTGGGCCTGTTCGATTACCTGGCGGACTTCTGCAAGTTCAAGGACGACGCCGTCGGACGCAGCAAGACCGCGCTGGTGACCTTTGTGCCGCCGACCCTGGCCGCGCTGCTGTTCCCGAACGGTTTCCTGTACGCCATCGGCTTCGCCGGGCTGGCGGCCACCATTTGGGCAGTGATCGTGCCGGCGCTGATGGCGCGCGCCAGCCGCCGCCGCTATCCGCAGGCGGGATACCGCGCACCGGGCGGCAACGGCGTGATCCTGTTCGTCATCCTGTTCGGGCTGATCAACGCCGCCGCGCATATTCTGTCGCTGTTCGGTCTGCTGCCGGTCTTCCACTAATCCCCGAAGGGAGAGCATCTGCTCTCCCTTTCCCGCACTGTTTTTACGCCGGGCTATTGCCTGAAATCAGCGGCGCGAGTACCTTGTCGCAACTTCTCTAATACTCTTCATTGCGGATGAATTGAAATGGCAAGAGCTAACGAAATTAAGCGCGGCATGGCGATCAGCTACAACGGCAAACTGCTGCTGGTAAAAGATATCGACGTGCAGAGCCCGAGCGCCCGCGGCGCCAGCACCCTGTACAAAATGCGCTTCTCCGACGTGCGCACCGGCCTGAAAGTGGAAGAACGCTTCAAGGGCGACGATATCCTGGACACCATTTCCCTGTCGCGCCGCAAGGTGAACTTCTCCTATATCGACGGCGAAGAATACGTGTTCATGGATGACGAAGACTACACGCCGTACATCTTCAAGAAAGACCAGATCGAAGACGAGCTGCTGTTCATTCCGGAAGGCGGTCTGCCGGGCATGCAGGTGCTGACGCTGGACGGCCAGGTGCTGGCGCTGGAGCTGCCGCAGACCGTGGATATGGAAATCGTCGAGACCGCGCCGGGCATCAAAGGCGCTTCCGCCAGCGCCCGCAACAAACCGGCCACCATGGCGACCGGCCTGGTTATCCACGTGCCGGAATACCTCAGCGCCGGCGACAAGATTCGCATTCATATCGCCGAACGCCGCTACATGAGCCGCGCCGACTAGTCGACGCCAGCGGGGCCGAGTCTCGGCCCCGTTTCCTTTTCCGCTACGGCAATTCCGGGAAAAAGCGCCGCTTGAGCGCCAGCTCGACGCCGCGCAGCTCCGCCAGCCCTTTCAACCGCCCGATGGCCGAATAGCCCGGATTGGTTTTCTTTTTCAAGTCGTCCAGCATCTGATGCCCATGATCGGGGCGCATCGGGATCGGCCGCCGATCGCCTGCCCGCTGCCGACGCAGCTCTTCGGTCAGGATCGCTTCGATCACCGCCACCATGTCCACATCGCCCTGCAGGTGCGCCCCTTCGTGGAAGCTTTTCGGGTTCTCCTCGCGGCAGGTGGCGCGCAGGTGGGTAAAGTGAATACGATCGCCGAAGGTTTCAATCATTCGCACCAGATCGTTATCGGCGCGCACGCCGTATGAACCGGTGCATAAGGTGAAGCCGTTATAAATGCTGTCGACGGTCTGCTTCAGCCACTGCATGTCTTCAATCGTGGAGACGATGCGCGGCAGGCCGAGGATCGGCCGCGGCGGATCGTCGGGGTGCACCGCCAGCCGGATGCCGGCCTCTTCCGCCACCGGCACGATGGCACGCAGAAAGACCGCCATGTTTTCGCGCAGCCGCGCCTTGTCGATGCCGTCGTATTCCGCCAACCGGCGGCGGAACTGATCCAGCGTGTAGCCCTCTTCCGCCCCCGGCAGCCCGGCGATGATGTTGCCGGTCAGCGTGGCTTTCTCCTCCTCGCTCATGGCGGCGAAACGGGCCGCCGCCTGGCTGCGTTCTTGCGGCGTATAGTCCGCCTCGGCGCCGGCGCGCTGCAGGATATGCAGCTCGAACGCGGCGAAGGCTATCTGATCGAAACGCAGCGCTTTGGAACCGTCCGGCAGCGGATAGGCCAGATCGGTGCGCGTCCAGTCGAGGATCGGCATGAAGTTGTAGCAGACGGTGTCGATGTCGCAGGCCGCCAGGTTGCGCAGCGACTGCTGGTAATTGGCGATATACCGCCGCCAGTCGCCGCTGTGGGTTTTGATCTCCTCATGTACCGGCACGCTCTCCACCACCGACCACACCAGCCCCTTTTCCGCCAACAGCGCCTGCCGCGCGCGGATTTCGTCGATCGGCCAGACTTCACCGTTCGCGATATGATGCAGCGCCGTCACCACCCCGGTCGCCCCGGCCTGACGCACATCGTCCAAAGAAACCGGATCGTTCGGGCCATACCAACGCCATGTTTGTTCCATGTTTTGTCCTTATGCCTGTCTCGCACCGCAATGCTGTTATACCAGTTTAATTTAGATGTCAGTTATCTTTAACTTACTCTTTCGCCCTGCGCTGTCAAAACCGAACCCCTCATTGGTTGATCCACTTCACGATTCTGGCTTATTTTGGACTGACCAATTCCTTTAACTGACCGACATCCCTACACTGGTCGCAGTTTTTTATCACCGGTGCCACCCTGCCCGCGCGGCGGAAAACTGGTCTGCTAACTTGAGGCAAGTGGCCCGCCAGCTGTCTTACATGCTTTGGAGATGAGATGAAAACGATCGCCAACACTCCGCTGCCGGGCGCCGTCCGGCAGCCGGACTATGACCGCCGGGCTCTGCGTAGCCGCATCGTGCACCTCGGCTTCGGCGCGTTCCACCGCGCGCATCAGGCGTTGCTGACCGATCGGGTGCTGAACGCCCAAGGCGGCGATTGGGGCATTTGCGAAATCAGTCTTTCCGGCGGCGTGCCGCTGTTTGAGGCGCTGCGGCAACAGGATCATCTGTACAGCGTGCTGGAGAAAGGCGCGGACGGCCATCAGGCCATCGTGGTCGGTGCGGTGCATGAGAGCCTGCATCGCAAGCTGGAAGGCATCACCGCGGTGCTGGAGAAGCTGGCCGAGCCGCAGGTGGCGATCGTTTCGATGACCATCACCGAAAAAGGCTATTGCATCGAGCCCGGCAGCGGGCGGCTGGATAGGCAGCATTCGGGGATCGTCGCCGATCTGGCGTGGCCGCATCAGCCGCAGACCGTGCCGGGCATTTTGGTGGAAGCGCTGCGGCTGCGGCGCGAACGCGGCCTGCCCGCCTTCTCCCTGCTCTCCTGCGACAATATTCCGGAGAACGGCCACGTGCTGCGCCGGGCGGTGCTCGATCTGGCGCAGGCGCGGGATCCGGCGCTCGCCGACTGGATCGCCACCGCCGCCACCTTCCCCTGCACCATGGTGGATCGCATCGTGCCGGCCGCCACGCCGGCCACGCTGGATGAGATCGCCGCCGCGCTGGGCGGCGTGCGCGACGAATGCGCCATCGCCTGCGAGCCCTTCATCCAATGGGTGGTGGAAGACAACTTTACCGCCGGACGCCCGGCGTGGGAGCAGGCCGGCGTCCAACTGGTCAGCGATGTGCTGCCGTTTGAACACATGAAGCTGCGCATGCTGAACGGCAGCCACTCATTCTTGGCTTACCTCGGCTACCTGGGCGGCTACCGTTACATCAACGAGTGCATGGCGGATGAGCACTACCGCCGCGCCGCCCTGCGGTTGATGCTGGACGAACAGGCCCCGACGCTGAGCGTCACCGGCATCAGCCTGCCCGACTACGCCGCACAGCTTATCGCACGCTTCAGCAACCCCGCGCTGCAACACCTCACCTGGCAGATCGCCATGGACGGCTCGCAGAAGCTGCCGCAGCGCCTGCTGGACGCGGTACGCTGGCATTTGCGGCACGGCGGTGACTATAGCGGGCTGGCGCTGGGCGTGGCGGGTTGGATGCGTTACGTCGGCGGCGTCGATGACGCCGGTCAGCCGATCGACATTCGCGATCCGCTGGCAGACGTGTTGCAACAGACGATCGCCGCCACAACGGACGATCGGCGGCGCGTAACGGCGTTGCTGGCGCTGAAATCGGTGTTCGGCGAAACGCTGGCGGCGCATGCGGCGTTTACAGACGCCGTGACGCAAGCCTATTTGTCGCTGCGCGATCGCGGGGCGCGTGAAACGGTGAAGGAGTGGGTGATGCGGTGAGGAGCCTGCTGGGCCGAGAATAACCATGCCGGCGTAACGTTACGCCGGCATGGCGGAACGACTTAACGATAAACGACCGTCATAACAGCGAGTTTCTTCTGTTGGTCTACCCACTTCATTTCGGTTGTGCCTAGATTTAGCGGAAGTTCTTTG
This sequence comes from Serratia sp. CY44782, assembly GCF_052168715.1. Taxonomy (NCBI): domain Bacteria; kingdom Pseudomonadati; phylum Pseudomonadota; class Gammaproteobacteria; order Enterobacterales; family Yersiniaceae; genus Serratia; species Serratia sp. CY44782. Next base: position 272,523 of record NZ_JBJNME010000001.1, on the reverse strand, counting down.
CGTGTAGTATCAAAACCTGACAACGCTTGCTGGGCCTGATAACGCTGGCCGTTGCGGTAACATTGCGTATTCGCCTTAGAATCTGCAATATTGACCGTGCAAGGACTTTCAACGATAGAACCGACGAAGCGAATTACCCCGCCGGCCACTCCTGCATGACTCACTGCCGTCCATGAAAACAACATTCCTACGATCAAAAATAACCGAAAGGCATTCATGGCAACCTCATTTTTAGTTAAGCCAATTTAACCATAGAGGATCTTGTTAGGAATAATCGCAAGGAAAGGGACGATATTTGATCGTTAATCGCGTCATTAACAATGTAAAAACAAGCTACTAACAAAAGTTAACCGCATCTAATACAGGGTTTTATCTAAGAATTTTCTTGTCATGAGCCGTGGATTTTACCGGTTGAAAAACGCAGGGTGACGTGCAAAATTTGCGAGATAGAGCACAAATTAAATCGCCGCCGCTTCACCGATAAGGCTGCGTAACTCATTTATTAAGCAGGTTAATTTTTGCACCGGGAATTATTAATGACCAAAACCAATTTGATTACCGGCTTCCTCGGCAGCGGTAAAACCACCACCATCCGCCATTTGCTGACCCATAAGCCCGAACACGAACGCTGGGCGGTATTGGTCAATGAATTCGGCGAGATCGGCATCGACGGCGCGCTGCTGGCGGACACCGGCGCGGTGCTCAAAGAGATCCCCGGCGGCTGCATGTGCTGCGTCAACGGCCTGCCGATGCAGGTGGGCTTGAATATGCTGTTGCAGCAGGCCAAACCGGACCGGCTGCTGATCGAGCCGACCGGGCTCGGGCATCCGAAACAAATCCTGTCGCTGCTGACCCAGGAGAGCTATGCCGGCTGGATCGATCTGCAGGCCACGCTGTGCCTGCTGGATGCCCGTCAGCTCAGCCACCCCCGCTACCGCGACAACGAAAACTTCCGCGATCAGCTGGCCGCGGCCGACGTTATTCTGGCCAGCAAAAGCGATACCTATCAGCCGGAAGACAGGCGGGCGCTGGAAGCCTGGAGGGCGCAAGATCCGCTGCAGCGGCCCTGCTATGCCATCGCGCAAGGCGAAGCGGATACCGCGCTGTTGTCCCTCCCGCGCACGAATCGTACAGAATTACCGGACGCGCAGCATCATCATGGTCAGGCGAAAACGCAGGGGCTGGCGGCGTTGCGGTTGCCGGAGCACGCCCACTGGCGTCGAGCGCTGAACGAGGGGCAAGGCTTCACCAGCTGCGGCTGGATTTTTGACGGCGACACCCAGTTCGACACCGTCAGCTTTATGGAGTGGGTGCGACTGGCCCCGGTCGAACGCGCCAAAGGCGTGGTGCGCATCCCCGAAGGTACGTTGCTGATCAATCGCCAGGGGCAGGATCTCAGCATCGAAACCCGCCCGATCGCGCCGCTCGACAGCCGGATTGAACTGATCCACAGCGAAAATACCGACTGGAACGCCCTGCAATCCGCCTTGTTTAAGATTCGTTTAAGTTAAACCCCGTACCGTTGCCCCCCGGTTGTCGCAGGGCGGCCGGGTTTTGTTTCGTTTTCATTTTTTCAACAGGTTATGTCATGACACGCCGCAATTTACCCTTCATTCTCTTCTTCAACTTACTGGGCGTTGCGCTGTTTCTGTCCTGGTTCCTGCCGGCCAATCACGGCGGCTGGTTTACCCTGGATTCGGCGATTTTCTTCTTCTTTAACCGCCATCTGGCCACCGACCCGGCATTTTTGCACCTGGTCGCCATCACCAACAACCGCGCGTTCGACGTTATCTCGCTGCTCGCCATGGGCTTGCTTTATCTGTACTTCTACCTGAAGCAGGACGCCGCCGGCCGCCGCCGCCTGGTGATCACCGGCGTGGTAATGCTGCTGACCGCCGTGGTGCTGAATCAGCTTGGTCACCTGCTGCCGGTGAAACATCCGAGCCCCACCCTGACCTTCGACAATATCCATCGCGTCAGCGAGCTGACCGGCATCCCGACCAAGGACGCTTCCGGCGACAGCTTCCCCGGCGACCACGGCATGATGCTGATTATTTTTTCCTGCTTTATGCTGCGCTATTTCGGCCGCGGCGCCTTCGCCGTCGCCCTGCTGATTACGTTGGTCTTTTCATTGCCACGCGTGATGATTGGCGCTCACTGGTTTACCGATATCGCCGTCGGCTCACTGTCCGTGGTACTGGTTGGCGCCAGTTGGGTGCTGATGACACCTTGCAGCGATTGGATTGTCGAGCGTTTAAACCGCCTGTTGCCCGGCAAGCACCGCCCCGGCCAACCATAACGTGCGGCTATGACTCATTCCGGGAGGCGCCCGCCTCCCGTGCTCTCCCCCCGCGCAGCGCGCAAAATCTCACCGCCGTCCGTTAACGCTTTTGCAACCTGATTTCACGCCAGATTCATACATCGGACAATTGGCGTTTTTTATATGAAGATTTACATTATGTTACATCACAAATTCATATAAAAAAGACGGGAAAAAGGCTCGCAATCCCCTATTTGTTCCGGTAATCTCAGATGCGTTTGTGCCTGGTTTAAGTCGAATCAGTATGGAATCCGATAAAAATGTGCGTTCTCGCACGTTTTCAACGGTAACTGGTTGTCGATGCAACAGGTGCGGACTAGGCTCGTTCCGTTTGGCATTTTTCAGGTAGCGACTTTCGTCGTTAAGGACTTCAAGGGAAAACAACAACAATGGTCAAATCTCAACCGTTTCTGAGATATTTTTTGCGGGTAGTCCCTGCAATTGCCGCTGCGGTTATGCTGTCAGCGTGCAGCTCGACTCACACTTCGAACTTGAATAACGCACAAACTGAGATGCGTGCAGTTAATGACAAAGACGGTCTTTTACTGCAAGCCTCTCAGGATGAATTCGAAGCGATGGTCCGCAACGTTGACGTCAAGTCAAAGATTATGGATCAGTACGCGGACTGGAAAGGCGTTCGCTACCGCTTAGGCGGTGACACCAAGCGCGGCATCGATTGCTCGGCGTTTGTCCAGCGCACCTTCCGCGAACAGTTCGGTATGGATTTACCGCGTTCTACCTATGAACAGGAAGATCTCGGCAAGAAAATCCAGCGCACCAAGCTGCGCGCCGGCGATTTGGTGCTGTTCCGCGCCGGTTCTACCGGGCGCCATGTCGGCATCTATTTAGGCAACGATCAATTCGTTCACGCTTCTACCAGCAGTGGCGTCATGATTTCCAAGCTGACCGATAACTATTGGGATAAACGTTATCGAGAAGCGCGTCGGGTGCTGACCAGCGGCTGACGGCGTAATGCCCTGAAGATCCTGAAGACCAAACGAGCGATAAGCGCCGCCTACGGGCGGCGTTTTTTTGGCTGTCGAACAGGTATCATCGAAATTGATTCCTGCCTTATCGTCACCTTTCCCCGCTTAACGTCGCCGCACACCATTATTTTGATAAACTGTTGGCTGGAAATCGCGCTGCCGAAGCAAAACTCGCCTATTATCGTCAGATGACGGCAACGGCGCCCCGGCGTTATTTAAAACGTTTCCGCTTAAAATAGGCGCATTATATTTTTATCGGTGACGCCGCGTATTTAAACAGCGCCGCCGGTTGGGTACGGGATAAACAGCAAAAATGAAAAAAAAGCCGTTGGCACAATCCATTAAATGGCTGAGCGACACTCCTAACGCCCTGTTGCAGAGGACTCGATTATGGGCTTGAAAAGAGCTTTCGCCCGCAGCGTCTCTCACCGACAGCGCAGCCTGGCTAAAAGCTGTGTCGCCGCCCTGGTATTTTTTACGCTATTCACCGCGGTCACGCTTTCTTTGATCAACCACCAGCGTACACAATATCAACACAAGGTCGAAGCGCGTACGCAAAAATTCACGCAGGGCTATATCTCGCACCTGATGGCCGTGATGCAGCAAATGATGCCGCTGCTGGACAAGCCTTGCCTCTCCAGCCAATCAGACATTACCTACCAGGCGGCCTTTACCAGCGGCGTGCGCACCTTCCTGTTGGTGAAGGACGGTTACGCCTATTGCTCCTCCGCTACCGGCGACATGATGTTGCCGATGAAAAACCTCTATCAGGACATCGACTGGGATCTGCCTTTGGATCTGAAGCTGCAGCAGGGCACGCCGATCGTGCCAAATAAGCCAGCGGTTGCGGTTTGGCTGCGGCATCCCGGCGAGCGGGCAACCGGCATCCTCGCTACGCTGGACATCGATCTGATGCCCTATCTGCTGTTCACCTCGCACGATGAACAGGCGCCGGGCATCGCCATCGTGATGGGCAAACGCGCGCTGACCACCTTCAGCCCGAATCTGATGCCGGTCGAACAGCTGCCGAAAGGCAAGGCGGATAACCTGACGCTGCCCAATCTTCCGTTGACCATCATGTTCTACAACGAGAAGCTGACGCCCAACGACATTCGCCTGACGCTGCTGGGTAGCCTGGTGCTGTCATTAATGATCGGCGTACTCTGCTACTACATGCTGCTGCTGCGGCAAAGCCCCGAACGCGCGCTGCTGCGCGGCATCAAGCGCAACGAGTTCTTTATCGAATACCAGCCGGTGTTCCATACCAGCAGCAACAGCATCGGCGGGCTGGAAGCGTTGATCCGCTGGCAACATCCAATCGAGGGCCGCATCCCGCCCGATGTCTTTATCCCCTACGCCGAAAGCAACGGGTTGATCGTGCCACTTACCCGCCACCTGTTCCGGCTAATCGCCGAAGATGCGCCGCAGCTCGCTAAAGCGTTGCCACAGGGAGGCAAAGTCGGCCTCAACATCTCCCCTACCCACCTTAGCGCAGCGTCGTTCCACCAGGACGTGTATGAACTGTTGGCGCAGCTGCCGGGCAGTTATTTTACGCTGGTGTTTGAAATCACCGAGCGCGGCATGGTGGAAGAAGAAAGCGCGCTGGCAGAGTTCGACTGGCTGCACAAACAGGGCATTGAGATCGCGGTGGACGATTTTGGCACCGGCCACAGCGCGTTGATCTACCTTGAACGCTTCACTATGGATTACCTGAAGATCGACCGTGGCTTCGTCAACACCATCGGCCAGGACACGGTCACCGCGCCGGTGCTGGATGCGGTGATCTCCCTGGCGAAAAAGCTGAAAATGCTGACGGTGGCCGAGGGCGTGGAAACTGCCGAGCAGATGCAGTTCCTGCAAGAGCACGGCGTCAACTTCATGCAGGGCTACTATTTTAGCAAACCGTTAAGCATCGACAATTTCGTTGCTTACTGTAATGCTCATCAGGTCTTTGATTATCAGGCAAAAAAGTAGTTAATCTTTAAGCATCTTTACCCTGTGCCTGCCCGAAGAATGATATGCTGGGCGCAGTTGTACTTTATTCCACAGCAGGAGCTTACCGTCCGATGTCCGTGCGCATTTTCGCTGCTTTGGTGCTCTCGGCACTGAGCTTCGGTCTGCAGGCCGAAGCCCTCAACGAAAGCTACGCTTTCGCCCTTCTCGGTGAGCCGAAATACGCCACCGACTTCAGCCATTTCGACTACGTCAACCCGGCGGCGCCCAAGGGCGGCGACGTGCGGCTGGCGGCCATCGGCACCTACGACAACTTCAACCGCTTCGCCACCCGCGGCGTGCCCGGCGAACGCACGATGGAGCTGTACGATACGCTGTTCACCAACTCCGACGACGAACCCGGCAGCTATTATCCGCTGATTGCCGAATCGGCCCGTTTCCCGGCCGACATGCGCTGGATGGAATTGGATATCAACGCGCGCGCCCGCTTCCAAGACGGCAGTCCGATCACCGCCGCCGACGTGGCCTTCACCTTCAATAAATTCATGACCGAAGGCGTGCCGCAGTTTCGCTCCTATTACAAAGGCGTCACGGTCAAGGCCATTTCCCGGCTGACGGTGCGCATCGAGCTGCCTAAAGCAAACCGTGAGCAAATCCTCAGCCTGCTCAGCCTGCGCGTATTGCCGGAAAGCTTCTGGAAAAACCATAAGCTCAACGAACCGCTCAGCACCCCGCCGCTCGCCAGCGGCCCGTATAAAATCGGCGACTACCGCCTCGGCCAGTACATCACCTACCAGCGAGTACGCGACTACTGGGCCGCCAACCTGCCGGTGAACCGCGGCCGCTATAACTTCGACAGCATTCGCTACGATTATTACCTGGACGACAAAGTGGCGCTGGAAGCCTTCAAGGCCGGCGCTTACGATTTCCGCATCGAGCCGTCGCCCAAAAGCTGGGCCACCCAGTATCAGGGCGGCAACTTCGCGCGCAACTACATCATCAAGCAGGACGAGACCAACCAGGCGGCGCAGAATACCCGCTGGCTGGCGTTCAACCTGCAAAAACCGCTGTTCGCCGATCGGCGGGTGCGGGAAGCGATTGGCCTGGCTTTCGACTTCAACTGGATGAACAAGGCGCTGTATTACAACGCCTATCAGCGCGCCGACAGCTATTTCCAAAATACCGCCTACGCCGCCCGCGGCTACCCGGACGCCGCCGAGCTGGCCTTGCTGGCGCCGCTCAAAGGCCAAGTGCCACCTGAGGTGTTTACCAGCATCTACCAGCCGCCCTCCTCCGACGGCAGCGGCAACGATCGGCAAAATCTGCTGAAAGCGACTCAACTACTGAAAGAAGCCGGTTGGGTGGTCAAAAATCAAAAGCTGGTCAACGCCAAAACCGGCCAGCCGTTCACCTTTGAACTGATGCTGCTGAGCGGCAGCAACTTCCAGTACGTACTGCCGTTCCGCCACAATCTGCAGCGGTTGGGCATCGAGATGCAAATTCGCGAGGTCGACGCCTCGCAATATACGCGCCGCATGCGCGAGCGCGATTTCGACATGATGTCGACGGTGTACATGGCGATGCCGTTCCCCAGCGCCGATCTGCAAATCCTGTGGGATTCGCAGTACATCGATTCCAGCTACAACACGGCCGGCGTCAAAGACCCGGCGGTCGACAGCCTGGTCAGACAAATCGCCGCCCATCAGGGCGACGAAAAAGCCCTGCTGCCGCTCGGCCGCGCGCTGGACCGGGTGCTGACCTGGAACAACTACATGCTGCCGATGTGGTACTCCAACCACGATCGCTACGCCTATTGGGACAAGTTCTCCACGCCGCCGATCCGCCCGGCCTATGCGATCGGCTTCGATAACTGGTGGTACGACGTCAACAAGGCGGCGCGTTTACCGGCTCAACGGCAATAAGGAGTCGGAATGGCGGCCTATCTGATACGCAGACTGTTACTGGTGATCCCCACGCTGTGGGCGATCATCACCATCAACTTTTTTATCGTGCAAATTGCGCCCGGCGGCCCGGTCGATCAGGCCATCGCCGCCATTGAGCTGGGGCACGGCAGCGGTTTTGGCAGCGGCGGCGCAGGTGAAGGCCTGGGTCATGCCCGGGCGGGCATCGCGGCTGGCGACGGCCAATACCGCGGTTCGCGCGGCCTGGATCCGGAGGTGATCGCCGAGATCACCCAACGTTACGGCTTCGACAAACCGCTGCACGAACGCTACTTCACCATGCTGTGGAACTATATGCGCTTCGACTTCGGCGACAGCCTGTTTCGCGGCGCTTCGGTGATGCAGCTGATCGGCCAGAGCCTGCCGGTCTCCATCACGCTGGGCCTTTGGAGCACGCTGATCATTTACCTGGTGTCGATCCCGCTCGGCATCCGCAAGGCCGTCCACAACGGCAGCGCCTTCGATACCTGGAGCAGCACGCTGATCATCATCGGCTACGCCATTCCGGCTTTCCTGTTCGCCATCCTGATGATCGTGCTGTTCGCCGGCGGCAGCTACCTCGACTGGTTCCCGCTGCGCGGCCTGGTGTCCAGCAACTTCGACACCCTCTCGTGGCCAGCAAAGATCGCCGACTACCTGTGGCACATCACCCTGCCGGTGCTGGCGACGGTGATCGGCGGCTTCGCCACCCTGACCATGCTGACCAAGAACTCGTTCCTCGACGAGATCCGCAAGCAGTACGTCACCACCGCCCGCGCCAAAGGGCTGGATGAGAAAAAAATCCTGTACCGCCACGTGTTCCGCAACGCCATGCTGCTGGTGATCGCCGGTTTTCCGGCCACCTTTATCAGCATGTTCTTCACCGGCTCGCTGCTGATTGAGGTGATGTTCTCGCTCAACGGCCTGGGGCTGCTGGGCTACGACGCCACGCTGCAGCGCGACTACCCGGTGATGTTCGGCACGCTGTATATCTTCACCCTGATCGGCCTGCTGTTGAATATCCTCAGCGATATCACCTACACCCTGGTCGATCCGCGCATTGACTTCGAGGCCCGCCAATGAGCCGCCTTAGCCCGATCAACCAGGCGCGCTGGGCGCGTTTTCGCCGCAACCGCCGCGGCTACTGGTCGCTGTGGATCTTCTTGGTGCTGTTCACCCTGAGCCTGGCCGCCGATCTGATCGCCAATGACAAACCGCTGTTGGTGCGTTATGAAGGCCGGTTGTACCTGCCGTTTATGATTAACTACAGCGAAACCGCCTTCGGCGGCGAGCTGAACACCGAAGCCGACTATCAGGATCCGTTCGTACAGCGGCAGATCGAACGGCACGGCTGGGCGGTTTGGGCACCGATCCGCTTCAGCTACGACACCATCAACTTCGCCACCGAGGTGCCCTTCCCCTCGCCGCCTTCGCGCCACAACCTGCTGGGCACCGACAGCAACGGCGGCGACGTGCTCGCTCGTGTTCTGTACGGTTTTCGCATCTCGATGCTGTTCGGCCTGGCGTTGACGCTGTTTTCCAGCCTGATCGGCGTGTGCGTCGGCGCGACCCAGGGGTATTACGGCGGGCGTTTCGATCTGTGGGGGCAACGCTTTATCGAAGTGTGGTCGGGCATGCCGACGCTGTTTCTGATCATTCTGCTGTCGAGCATCGTCCAGCCCAATTTCTGGTGGCTGCTCGGTATCACCATCCTGTTCGGCTGGATGAGCCTGGTGGGGGTGGTGCGCGCCGAATTCCTGCGCACGCGCAATTTTGACTACATCCGCGCCGCGCGCGCCATGGGCGTACCGGATCGGGTGATCATGTCCCGCCATATGCTGCCCAACGCCATGGTGGCGACGCTGACCTTCCTGCCGTTTATCCTGTGCGGCTCGATCACCACCCTGACGTCGCTCGATTTCCTCGGTTTCGGTCTGCCGATAGGCTCGCCGTCGCTCGGCGAATTGCTGCTGCAGGGCAAAAACAATCTGCAGGCACCGTGGCTCGGCATCACCGCCTTCCTGGTCTTGGCGGTGCTGCTGTCGTTATTAATCTTTATCGGCGAAGCGGTGCGCGACGCCTTTGACCCCAGCAAGGCGCATTAATATGGCCACTCCTTTGCTCGCTATTCAGGATCTCAGCATCGCCTTTCGCCAGGGCGACACCGTCACGCCGGTGGTCAACGAACTCTCGCTGCAAATCGCGCCGGCGGAAACGCTGGCGCTGGTGGGGGAATCCGGCTCCGGCAAAAGCGTCACCGCCCTGTCGATACTGCGCCTGCTGCCCGCGCCGCCGGTGGTTTACCCTGCCGGTGATATCCTGTTCAACGGCGACTCGTTGCTGCATGCGCCGGAAGCGGCGCTGCGCAAGGTGCGCGGCAATCAGATCGCGATGATCTTTCAGGAACCGATGGTGTCGCTTAACCCGCTGCACACCATCGAAAAACAGCTCGCGGAAGTGCTGATGCTGCACCGCGGCCTGCGGCGCGAAGCCGCGCGCGCAGAGATCGTCGAATGCCTGGAGCGCGTCGGCATCCGTCAGGCCAAAAGCCGGCTGCAGGATTACCCGCATCAGCTGTCCGGCGGTGAACGCCAGCGGGTGATGATCGCCATGGCGGTGCTGACTCGCCCGAAACTGCTGATCGCCGACGAGCCCACCACCGCGCTCGACGTCACTATCCAGGCGCAGATCCTGACGCTGCTGCAAGAGCTGAAGCAGGAGATGGGCATGGGGCTGTTGTTCATCACCCATAACCTGAATATCGTGCGCCGCCTGGCGGACAACGTAGCGGTGATGCGTCAGGGGCGCTGCGTGGAGCAAAACGGCCGTGCGCAGCTGTTCAGCCGGCCGCAGCATCCTTACACGCAGCAGCTGCTGGCCGCCGAGGACGTCGGTGAACCGCTGCCGCTGCCTGCCGCAGCCAACGGGCGCCCCGGCGATGAGCGGCCGCTGCTCAAGGTGGAAGATCTGCAGGTACGCTTCCCCATCCGCCGCGGCCTGCTGCGCCGCACGGTGGATTATCACTATGCATTGAAATCATTGAGTTTCGAGCTGCGCGCCGGGGAAAGCGTGGGGCTGGTGGGAGAATCCGGCTCGGGTAAAAGCACCACCGGGCTGGCGCTGCTGCGCCTGTTGGCCTCGCAGGGCGCCATCTGGTTCGACGGCGAACCGCTGCACCCGCTCACGATGAAGCAGATGCTGCCCTACCGCAGCCGGATGCAAATCGTCTTCCAGGATCCCTACTCCGCCCTGAACCCGCGCCTGAACGTGCAGCAAATCATCGCCGAAGGGCTGGAAGTGCACCAGCGGCTTAGCGCAGAGCAGCGGGAACAGCGCGTGATCGAGGTGTTGCAGGAAGTCGGCCTAGATCCGCAGCTGCGCCATCGCTATCCCACCGAGTTTTCCGGCGGGCAGCGCCAGCGTATTGCCATCGCGCGCGCGCTGATCCTGCAGCCACAGCTGCTGATCCTCGACGAGCCGACCTCTTCGCTGGATAAATCGGTGCAGGCGCAGATCCTGACGCTGCTGAAATCGCTGCAGCAACGCCACCGACTGGCTTATCTGTTCATCAGTCATGACCTGCAGGTGGTGCGTTCGCTATGCCACCATGTCATCGTGTTGCGCCAGGGAGAAGTGGTTGAACAGGGAGACTGCCGGGCGATTTTCGCGGCGCCCGCCGCCGACTATACCCGTCAACTGCTGCAGTTGGCGGATTAGCGGCGAATTCTAGAAGGGGTATTGCGCGCTGAGCGGTTCGGCGATCGCGGCGCCGACGTTTTTCAGGCGGCACATGGTGGCGCTCTCGTCGCTGCGCTGCACGAACAGGCAAGGCTCCCCTTCCCATTCGACGATCGCGCAGTCGACCTGAATCTCCTGCAGCGACAGATTGAGCTGTTGCATTACCTGCCAGGCCTCGGCCCCTTCATGGCTGAGTAACTTCAGCCCTATCAGGTTGTTATCTTCGTCTATTCCGTTAAACGGAATCGGTTCTACCTTCACGCCGGTGAAACCGGATAGCCAACGATAACTTTGCGGCAAGCGATGCACTACCGAAAGTTGGATATTCTCCACATGAAATCCCTAGATTGAAAAGGTGAAACACTTTTACCTGACAGGGTTACTAAGTTATAGCCGCTGACTCCCGACTCTGCCGCGCACAAATGTTATTTAAATGTAAATTTTGCCGCTAGCCATTAACCAGACCCCGTGCTTGCCGATGCCGTGCCATTTTTTGGCGCGCCGTGCGGTGTTATTTCACGGCATTTTGCGACTCAGCTCGCATTTTTGCGTTATATGTAACCCTTTCCCGCAGCGATCTCAACTCTTTTTTCTTGCAATGCGACTACTTTTCCGTCGCCATATTTTTACAATGAAGAAACATTTGCCCCACCACGTTAGCGCAGCCTCTCCTGCTAATGCCTTGATTTACATCAATCCTAATACAAACCACTCGCCACGCTCAGCCGGCAGAACGCCGCGCCTCCCGGGGAATATGGGGTGGTGCGGCGGCGGAATTTTTTAACAAAAAACACACAGAGGGGAAAATGGCCAATTGATTAGCTTGCGTATATTTAGCAACAAAATTTCAATTGCCAGTTGCACCCTGAAATGGCAAGGCGCAACCCTATGACGATTCGGGGCGACACGCCCCGCATTGGGAGAACGTCAGGCCGCGCGATCGCGTGGCCGGCTGGCGTAAAGATAAAACAGCACCGCCACGATGCTGCACAGCGCCATTGAGGTAACCATGGGCCACGCGCTTTTACCCGGCGCCATCGACAGGACCGCCCCCACCAGCGCGCCGATGCTGAAGCGCAACGTGCCGGCCAGCGAAGACGCAGTGCCCGCCATATGCGGGAAATCATCCAGGATCACCGCCATGGCGTTGGAGGAGATCATCGCGATGCACCCCAGATAGACCGCAACGCCGATCACCAGCGCCCAGAAGCCCAGGCCGACGGCGCTCACCGCCACCAGCCACAGCCCCATCGCCAACTGTACCAACAGCCCCAGCTTGAACATCTTGACCGCGCCGAACCGCCGCACGTTGCGGCTGTTGATCAGCGTCGTCAGGAACAGGAAGACGATGTTCAGCGCAAAATAGTAGCCGAAATGCTGCGGCGAAACGTGGTTCAGTTCGATGTAGACGAACGGCCCGGCGCTGAGGAAAGAAAACATGCCCGCAAACGAGAAGGCGCTGGCCAACATGTAGCTCAGCACCCGCTTATGGCGGAACAGCGAACCGAAGTTGCCCAGCGTGGTGCGCAGGTGGAACCGTTGTCGGCGCTCTTTCGGCAGCGTCTCCTTGATGAACAGGGCCACCAGCAGTGAACCGATCAACGCCGCGGCGCCCATGGTCCAAAAGATGGCGTGCCAGCTGAACCACAGCAGCAGCGCGCCGCCGATCATCGGCGCCAGCAGCGGCGCGATGGTCATCACCAGAATGACGAATGACATCATGCGCGAGAACTCATCCTTGGTGAACATATCGCGCATCAGGGCGTTGATCACCACGCTGGCGGCAGCGGCGGCCAGGCCGTGCAGGAAACGCAGCCCGATCAGCTGATCGATCGATTGCGCCATGGCGCAGGCGCAGCCGGCGATGGCGAAGATCAGCGTTCCCCACAGGATCACCGGCTTGCGGCCGAGGCTGTCCGACATCGGCCCATAGAACAGCTGCCCGAAGGCAAAGCCGAGCATATAGGCGCTGAGGGTCATCTGCACGCTGCCGGACTCGACGCCAAACTGGGCGGCGATCACCGGCATACTGGGCAAGTACATGTCGATGGCCAACGGCATCAACATGGACAGCAGGCCCAGAATGAAAATCAAACCGAGATGAGAGGTTCGGTTCTGTTGCACGTTTCACGACTCCTTAATCGGCCGCAATCAATGATAGGTTTCAGTCCTGCAGGTGCGGCGCGCCCACGCTGGCGATCTCTTCTTCGGTCAGCGGGCGGTATTCGCCCGGCGCCAGATCGTCATCCAGCACGATGGCGCCAATACGCTCACGGTGCAACTCGATCACCCGGTTGCCGACGGCAGCGAACATCCGCTTCACCTGGTGGTAACGCCCTTCGCTGAGGGTCAGGCGCACTACGCGCTCGTCAACCTGCTCCAGCGTCGCCGGGCGCGTCAGGTCTTTCTCGTTGTGCAGTTGCACCCCTTCGGCGAAACGCTGCGCGGTGTCTTCCGCCAGCGGATGCTCCAACGTTACCAGATAGGTTTTTTCGCAGTGGTGGCGCGGCGACGTGACGCGGTGCGACCACTGGCCGTCGTCGGTCATCAACACCAGCCCGGTGGTGTCGATATCCAGCCGTCCGGCGGCGTGCAGCTTGTACGCGACCGGTTCATCGAGAAAATACAGCACCGTCGGATGATCGGGATCGTCGGTGGAGCAGACGTAGCCCTGCGGTTTGTTGAGCATGAAATAGCGCGGGCCGTTCTGCTGCTGCAGCGGATTGCCGTCGAACGCCACTTCTTGCTCCGGGGTCAGTTTGATCGCCCCGCTCTTCACCACCTCACCGTCCACGGTGACGCGTTTTGCCCGAAGTTCGCGCGCCACCAGCGCACGGCTGATACCTAACTGCTGAGATAAAAACTTGTCCAATCGCATGGGATCTGCTTTGCCTGTCGTTGTTATGATCGCATTGATCGTATTGCCAAAATATGACGCCCGCCGTTGCACCGGGTGCAATTGGCAGGTTCAGGGGGGAAATCGCGTGGGGGAACAGCGATTGCTGTCACACGAGTATAGCGGCACAACGCGTTGCCCGACAGAGGTAATTTTCACGCTCCTCGCACCGCGCGCGCGCAGAAGGCATAATAATAGAAATTTTTCGGCTGTCCGGGGAGTAGAATGTCACGGTTTCTGTGGAAACAGCGGTGACAAAGCCGCTTCCCGACGGCCCATCCCAACCCACGGCGTTCATTTATGGCCTTTACCCTACGCCCCTACCAACTGGAAGCGGTCGAAGCCACCATCAATCATTTTCGTCGGCATCCCGAACCGGCGCTGATCGTGCTGCCGACCGGCGCCGGCAAAAGCCTGGTGATCGCCGAGCTGGCGAAGCGCGCCCGCGGGCGGGTGCTAGTGTTGGCGCACGTCAAGGAACTGGTGGCACAAAACCACGCCAAATACTGCGCCTACGGCCTGGAGGCGGACATCTTCGCCGCCGGTCTGCAGCAGAAAGAGAGCGCCGGCAAGGTGGTGTTCGGCAGCGTGCAGTCGGTGGCGCGCAACCTGCCGCTGTTCGACGGCGCCTTTTCGCTGCTGATCGTCGATGAATGCCACCGCATCAGCGACGACGACGACAGCCAGTACCAGCAAATCATCCAGCATTTGCAGAAAACCAACCCGCAGCTGCGGCTGCTGGGGCTGACCGCCACGCCCTATCGCCTGGGCAAGGGCTGGATTTACCAGTATCACTACCACGGCTTCACCCGCGGCGACGGCGCCAGCCTGTTTCGCGACTGCATCTACGAGCTGCCGCTGCGCTATATGATTAAGAACGGCTTCCTGGTACCGCCTGAGCGGCTGGACATGCCGATCGTGCAGTACGATTTCAGCCGGCTGGAGGCCAGAAGCAACGGCCTGTTCAGCGAAGCAGATCTGAACCGCGAGCTGAAGCGGCAACACCGCGTCACGCCACACATCATCAGCCAGATTGTGGAGTACGCCGAAGACCGCAAAGGGGTGATGATCTTCGCCGCTACCGTCGAGCACGCCCGCGAGATCCACGGCCTGCTGCCGAACGGCGAGGCCGCGCTGGTCAGCGCCGAAACGCCACCCGCCGAGCGCGATGCGCTGATCGAGGCGTTCAAACAGCAGCGGCTGCGCTATCTGGTCAACGTGGCGGTGTTGACCACCGGCTTCGACGCGCCACACGTCGATCTGATCGCTATCCTGCGCCCGACCGAGTCCGTCAGCTTGTATCAGCAGATCGTCGGCCGCGGGCTGCGGCTGGCGCCCGGCAAGGAGGATTGCCTGATCCTCGACTACGCCGGCAACCCGCACGATCTGTTCACGCCGGAGGTCGGCGTCAGCAAGCCGCACGGCGACAGCCAACCGGTGCAGGTGTTCTGCCCGGCCTGCGGCTTCGCCAACCTGTTCTGGGGCAAGTGCACCGAAAACGGCGACATTATCGAGCACTACGGCCGCCGCTGTCAGGGCTGGTTGGAGGACGACGACGGCCACCGCGAGCAGTGCGATTACCGCTTCCGGTTCAAGAGCTGCCCGCACTGCGGCGCGGAGAACGACATCGCCGCGCGCCGCTGCCATCAGTGCCAGGAAGTGCTGGTCGATCCCGACGACATGCTGAAGGCGGCACTGAAGCTGAAAGACGCGCTGGTGCTGCGCTGCGGCGGCATGGAACTGCAGAGCGGCCGCGACGACAAGGGCGAATGGCTGAAGGCCACCTATTACGACGAGGACGGCACCAGCACCAGCGAGCGCTTCCGCCTGCAGACGCCGGCGCAGCGCAAAGCGTTTGAGATGCTGTTCCTGCGCCCGCATCAGCGCGCGCCGGGCGTGCCGTTCGCCTGGCACACCGCCGCCGACGTGCTGGCGCAACAGCAGGCGCTGCGCCATCCGGATTTCGTGGTGGCGCGCAAACGCGGGCAGTTTTGGCAGGTGCGCGAGAAAGTGTTCGATTATCAAGGCCGTTTCCGCCGCGCCAATCAATTGGCCTGAGCGAACTGTCCCCAACCTGGGCAGGTTTTCGTTGCCCTGCTGGCGGCTTTCCGTTAAAATGCCGCGCGCTTTACCTGGGCCTGCCCAGCGTTAAAGCGGGTTTCCGAACTTGCTACTTGGGTCGCCTGTAGCAGGGTAAATTTTCTTTTA
Source organism: Serratia sp. CY44782 (assembly GCF_052168715.1). Lineage (NCBI taxonomy): Bacteria > Pseudomonadati > Pseudomonadota > Gammaproteobacteria > Enterobacterales > Yersiniaceae > Serratia > Serratia sp. CY44782. The sequence goes on along the minus strand of NZ_JBJNME010000001.1, from coordinate 256,482 downwards.
AGAGAAAAAACAATGTTCACTATCAATGTAGAAGTACGTAAAGACCAGGGTAAAGGTGCGAGCCGCCGCCTGCGTGCAGCAAACAAATTCCCAGCTATCGTTTACGGTGGCAAAGAAGCTGCAGTTTCCATCGAATTGGACCATGATTCTGTTAAGAACATGGAAGCTAAACCAGAATTCTACAGCGAAGCAGTAACTCTGGTTATCGACGGTAAAGAAACCAAAGTTAAGGTTCAGGCTGTACAGCGTCACCCGTTCAAGCCAAAACTGGCTCACATCGACTTCGTTCGCGTTTAATCGCTACGTTTTCGAACCTTTCGGGACGCCGAAATAAAGAACGCCGCAATTGCGGCGTTTTTTATTGTCTGCGATTCGGCAAGCTTACTTGCCGCTGCCGGTCCGGCGCTGCAGCTGATCGCGCAGGTTCGGCGGCGTGCCTTTGATGGTCAGCGTGTCGGTGGCCGCATCCCAGAAAATGCGCTCGCCAAGCAGCATGGCGTCGAAGTTCAGGCTGATGCCGCCGCCGCTGCCGGCAAATTTGGTCAGCTGGCGCAGCGTGCCGCGATCCGCCGGGAAGCTCTCTTCCAGCTCATACCCTTGCTCGCTGGAGAACTGCATGAAGTCTTTCTCGCCGACCGGCGACAGCTCCTGCGACAGCGCCTGCAGTTCAATCTCTTCGCCCGCCTGCAGCTGTTCATTGCAATAGCTGTACACCTGCTGGCGCACCGACTGGCGCTCGTTCTTGTCCAGCTGCGCATCGGCGCAATAGTCGTCTACCGCCTGCAGCAGCCCGCGGTTTTGCGCCTTGGTGTCCAACCCTTCGGACGCCGCCAGGAAGTCCATGAAGAAGTCGGCGACCTTGCGGCCCACGCGCCCGCGCAGGAAGGTCAGGTAGCGGGTCGATTCCGGGTTGGTTTCCCACTCGGTCAGATCGATGCGCGCAACGATATCGGCGTTGTTGATGTCCAGATAGTGCGTGGTGTTGATATCCAGCTCTTCGTTGACGCGCATGCTGTTACGGCTGTTCAACACCGCGATCAGCAGGTACTCCACCGCCAGATAGCGGTATTGGCCGAACAGTACCACGCCGCCTTCGGCGAACGGATACTTCGCCAGTTCGTCGCGCAGGCGGCCGGTCGCCGCGCGGCTGAAGGCCAGAAAGTCTTTATCGTCCTTGCGGCAGGTGCGCAGCGCTTCCGCCAATTCGCTGCCTTCGTTGAACAGGCCTAAGGCCTTGCTCTTGGCGCTGTAGACGCGATGCAGTTCCGCCATCATTTCTTCCACCGCCGCGTTGGCGGGAAGCAAGGAATCGCGCAGCACCACGTCCAGCGTTTGCTCGTCGCGTTTCACCAACTGATGCAGAGCGATCTGGTCGATATCCAGACTCATGGTAAATCCTCCTGTTCTTTAGGCGCGTATTCAAACACTGAAGGCCCCGCCCTGCAATACTAAAAAACCGCGGCAAACCGGAAAGGCGCAGCGAGGGGCCGCCCCGGCACGGGCGAACGATTTCCCGAATGACAGGAAGTGATAAAAGAGCGGAAAATCACTGTCCTATACGGTAAGATAGAGCACTTTGCAGATTACTAAGCGCAATTTTATGCCACAATCATCCCGTTACAGTGACGAACACGTTGAACAACTGCTCTCAGAGCTGGTCAATGTTCTGGAAAAACACCATACCCCCACCGATCTTTCCCTGATGGTGCTGGGCAACATGGTCACTAATTTGATCAACACCAGCGTTGCCCCCGCGCAGCGGAAAACCCTGGCGAGATCGTTCGCGGAAGCCCTGCAGGCTTCTGTCCGTGAAGATAAAGCGCATTAATATTGACTTATGGTGACAAACCGTCAGCGTTATCGTGAAAAAGTCTCCCAGATGATCAGCTGGGGGCACTGGTTCGCCTTATTCAACATTCTGCTCGCCCTTGGGCTGGGCAGCCGCTACCTGTTTGTCACCGACTGGCCCGCTTCCCTGCTGGGCCGCGTCTATGCCCTGGTCAGCCTGCTGGGGCATTTCAGCTTTATCGTGTTCGCCGGCTATTTGCTGGTGATCTTCCCGCTCACCTTCGTGGTGATGTCGCAGCGGCTGCTGCGATTTATTTCCGCCGCGCTGGCCACCGCCGGGCTCACGCTGTTGCTGGTCGACAGCGAAGTGTTCTCCCATTTCCACCTGCACCTCAATCCGGTGGTGTGGGATCTGGTGGTCAACCCGGACCAAAGCGAGCTTTCACGCGACTGGCAGCTGATGTTTATCTGCGTGCCGGTGCTCTTCCTGGTGGAGATGCTGTTCGGCACCTGGAGCTGGCAAAAGCTGCGCAGCCTGAATCGCCGCCGTTTCGGCAAGCCGCTGGCGGCGCTGTTTATCAGCGCCTTTTTCGCTTCGCACCTGATTTATATCTGGGCCGACGCCAACTTCTATCGCCCGATCACCATGCAGCGAGCCAACCTGCCGCTCTCGTACCCGATGACCGCGCGCAAGTTCCTCGAAAAACACGGCCTGCTCGACCAACAAGAGTATGAGCGCCGCCTGGTGCAACAGGGCAATCCGGAAGCGGTGGCGGTGGAATATCCGCTCAGCGATCTCAGCTACGGCGATAAAGGCAGCGGCTATAACCTGCTGATGATCGTGGTAGACGGCATTCGCGCCAAAGACGTGGCGCAAGACATGCCGGCGCTGACGCGCTTCGCCCAGGAAAACGTGCGTTTCAGCGATCACTACAGTTCAGGCAACCATGCCGATACCGGGCTGTTCGGCCTGTTCTACGGCATTTCCCCGACCTATCTGGACAGCGTGCTCGCCGGGCGCAAGCCGTCGGCGCTGATCAATGCGCTCAGCGATCAGGGCTACCAGCTGGGGCTATTCTCCTCCGACGGCTTCAACGCCAGCCTGTACCGTCAGGCCCTGTTGACCGACTTCTCGCTGCCGACGCCGGCGCCGCAAAGCGACGCGCAAACCACGCAGCAATGGCAGCGCTGGCTGACGGATCAGGGCGATAAAGAGCCGTGGTTCTCCTATATCAACTTCAGCGGCGCCGAGCCGGCCGAAGGTGCCAAAACCCCGGCGCCGGCCGACTTTATCCAGCGCTATCGTACCGGCGCGCAAGACGTGGACGCCCAGATAGCCCAGGTGCTGGACACCCTGAAACAGCGCGGCCTATTGGATAAAACCGTGGTGGTGATCACCGCCGAGCACGGCGTCGAATTCAACGACAGCGGCAAAGACCAATGGGGGGCCGGCACCGCCTTCAATCAGGCGCAGTTGCAGGTACCTTTGGTGATCCACTGGCCGGGCACCCCGGCACAGACCATCAGTAAGCTGACCGGCCATAACGACGTGATGCGCACCCTGATGCAACGGTTGCTGCACGTGAAGACCGCGCCGAAAGATTATTCGCAGGGCGAAGATCTGTTCACCGCCCAGCGCCGCAACAACTGGATCGCCACCGGCGATGGCAACCAGCTGGTGATCACCACGCCGACACAAACGCTGATGCTGGACAACAGCGGCAACTATCGCGTCTACGATCAGAACGGCGAAGAGATAAAAGACGAGAAACCGCAACTTGCTCTGCTGTTGCAGGTGCTGACCGATGTAAAACGTTTTATCGCCAACTAACTGCTTAAAACTAAAGCAATCAAGTGGCGAGGCGCTTGCATTAACATCGGGAATCGGTAGTATGAATTTTCATAGCGTCGGCATGTAGCGCAGCCTGGTAGCGCACCGTCATGGGGTGTCGGGGGTCGGAGGTTCGAATCCTCTCATGCCGACCAAATTTAAGAAAACCTGCTGTTACAGCAGGTTTTTTTTCGTCTGCACGCTGAGAGGATGAGAATCTCCGAAGGAGGTTTGAGCCGAGCGCAGTGAGACCACGTTGCTTTAGCAACGGCCCGCAGGGCAAGCATCGAAGATGCGCATAATCCTCTCATGCCGACCAAGTTCAAGAAAACCTGCTGTTACAGCAGGTTTTTTTTCGTCTGCCGTTTACGCGGAAAGTTTGACGATCGCCGCCGGAATGCCCTGACGCACTGCCGCACCGGTCACCCAATCCAGCCAGGTGTTCGGCACTTCGCGCGTCGGATCGGCAAAGCCCAAATCGTTAAGGTTGATGCCGGCGGCGATACGCTCATCCATCGCCAGCGGTTCGCCGTCCAGGTAGTGCTGGCTGGCCCCCATCTCCCGGTGGCCGTAACCGTGTTCCACCGCGATCACACCGGGCATCACCCCCGCCAGCAAACTGATCTGCGCCTCCCGGCTGCCGCCCGGCGTACTGATGCTCACCCAGTCACCGTGTTGAATGCCGAAACGCACCCCATCCGCCGGGTTCAGGGCCACCAGGTTCACCGGCTTCACGTCGTGCAGGCGCCGGATCACCACGGTGGAGCTGCTCATCACATTGGATTTGAAGGACATCAGCCGCAGCGGCCACTGCCGCTCAGGGTAGAGCTCTTCCACCGCGCGGCCGTCCGACAAACGTGCCGGGTAGCAGGTGGGGCAGCCGCTGAAACGCTCGCCGGTGATCGCATGGCGGTGCTTCGCCACTTCCGCATTCCAGATCTGCAGCGGCTTCTCCCAACGGTTGCCCACGCTGCCATCGCGGCGGCCGCTGTCATGATCGGCGAAGCGGCCGCCGCGGCTGTAGATAAACGCCACGCGATCGATTTCATCGGCGCGCAGCGTCTGCGCAAGCTGCGGCAACAAACGATCGACGCCGCACAGCGCCAGCTCTTCCGCCCTCGCGGCCGGCACCGGCGCCTTGCCGGCAAACGCCACGTTGGCGGCAGCGCGCAGATAGTAATCCTCAGCACGGTTGAGCGGCAGCAGCCCGCCCTGGCCGTCGCCGATAGCGCGATCGCCGAACCCTGGCAGCGCCAGGCGTTTGGCGACGGCGATGCAAAACGCCTCCATGGAAATCGGCTGCCCTTGCGCCGTTTTCGCGGTCGCCGGCGTCACTACCGGCCAGCGCGCGGTGGTGGCCTTGCTGGCGACGCCGCCCCAGGGGGCGCTGAATCCCCAACTCTCAAAGTTATGGGTATCCGGGATGATATAGTCGGCCAACGCCGTCGTTTCGTTGATAAACGCATCGATGGCGATAAACAGCGGCAAACGCGCCGGATCTTTCAATCGTTCCTCCGCCACGCCGCGCAACCCGGCGATACCGTACAGGGGGTTGGTCATGTTCGAGATCCAGGCTTTGATCCCGTACGGATACCCCGCCAGCGCCGATGTCAGCAGCTCGGTCAACTGCCCGGCAACGAACGGATACCAGGGTGCCCTGGCCGGCCAAGGTGAAACACCCGCCGCCACTTTTTCGCGGTATTCGTCGGAGGTTTCATAGGCGGCCTTGCTGCGCGCGATATTCAGCCCCTTCGGTTTTACCAGGCCGGGAAACTCGACCAGGTTATAGCGCGGCCCCTCGGCAAAGCCGTTGAATTTGCCGCCACCGACAAACACCCCGCCCGCCAGGCTCAGATTACCGATCAACACATTGAGCATCATCACCGACCACGTATTGTAAAACCCGTTTGCCGCCATCATCCCGCCATGGGCGATCACCGCCGCCTTGCGCCCATGGGCGGTAAAGGCCTCGGCCAACGCCGCGATGCGCGCCACCGGCACGCCGCATTCCCGGCTGTACGCCTCCGGCGACAGTTTGTCGGCGGCCTCTTTCAGGCACTGGAAGCCGCTCTTCACCGCCACCTGCGCGCCGTCGTGCAGCGTCACCGTACGGGTTACCCACAGCTCGGCACGGTCGCACGCCTCGGCCGGCACCAGTTCCCCCGCGCCGTTGACCACCAGCGGCGACGCCGACTCGGCGCCGTTCAGATGAGCGAGCGTCAGATGCTGCCCCGCCAGCGGGTGCTCGCTCTCGGCGATCACCAGATGCGTGGCGTTGGTCCAGCTCTTCTCGCCGGCGCGTTGCATGGCGGCCTCCGACGGGATGGCGAGATAGTCGGCCTGATAACGCCGGTTGTCGAGGATCCAACGGATCATCGCCATCGCCAGCGCCGAGTCGGTGCCCGGCAATATCGGGATCCAATGGCCATGATCGTCCGCCAGCGTGGTGGTGAGCGGCAGCGCCGGCGCCACTACCGCGTAGCGGAACTCGCCACGCAATCTGGCGCTGGCCAGCTGCCGGGCCTGGCGCTTGAACGGGTTGCCGGACTGCGCCGGCGAGGTGCCCATAAACAGCGCGAATTCGACCTGTTCCCAGTCCGGTTTCACATGCGGGTTCTTGTCCAGATCGTTCATCAATGCGCCGGAACCGGCACGGTAGGCCAACCCACAGTAAGCGCCGTGCGCGCCGAAGTTTTTGCTGCCGAAACTGTTCTGGGCGAAGCGCCGCAGGAAGCTGTCGCGCCCGTCGTCACCGGCGTTGGTCACCAGCAGCTGGTTGGCTCTCGGCCCCAACCCCGGCCGCCGGGCGTCGATCGGCGCTTCCAGATCGCGGATCGCCCGCAGGCCGTCCACATGCCCCTCGCCGAACAGATCGCCGCCCTCCACCACTTCAGCGATCAGCTGTTCGAAGCTGATGCGTTGCCACTTGCCCTCGCCGCGCTTGCCGACGCGCTTCATCGGCTCCAGCACGCGCAGCGGGCTGTAAAGCCCCTCCAGCAGCGTGGCGCCGCGCGCGCAGGCGGTGGAACGGGCGTCAAGACCGCTTTCTCCGCCCAGCTGCGCCAACGCGTCCTGCAGCGGCAAGGCCGAGTCGACGTGCCGTTCCTGAGACAGCGGATGATAAGGGTTGCCGGCAATACGCAATACCCGATCGGTCTGCCTGTCCACCCGTACCCGCACGCCACACTGCGTCCAACAGCCGAAACACTGGGTCATCGAGATGGCCTGCTGCGGATTGCCTTGCCATTCCGGCATTGCCCGCCCTTCGGGCGGCAGGGAGTTGCCGTTGATGCGATCCAACGTCACCCGCCCTGAGGTGCCGTGAATCAAACCATCGATCGCCCTTTTCGCGACCTCGCGATAACTCAGGCCGAAAGCGGACAATCCGCCGAAGGCCAGGCCCACTTTCAACCACTGACGCCGGGTGAGTTTAGCCATGTTGTTTTCTCCGCAGTAAAAACGCCTGTGCTTCACGCACCATGATCATTAACGCCAGCCACAGCCCGAAGGTGCCGACGATCGCCAGCAAACCATCGGTACCAAGCGGCAGGTTATAGGGGGAATAAGACGCGTTGTATTTCGGGATAGCTTGCACCTCGATCAACAGCGTCCAGCGCATCAGCCAGCTCAGCCCCAGCGCGCCGGCCACCAGCAGCAGCGTGCTGCCGCGCGGCAAACGTCGATAGGCGGCCCAGGCGGCACACGCCAGCGCCAGTGCCCACAGCGCGATCCACCCGGCGGCATACTGACGTGCCGTCACCTGCGTCTGCAGCCAGTGGCGTACCGCCGCGCCGGATAGCGTATCGCCGCACACCCACAGCAGGATCGCCCCGCCGAGCAGCAACAGCGTCAGCAGCATCCCGCGCGCCAGCGGCGCTTGCAGTCCGGGCCGTTTGCGCATCGCCAACAGCAGCAGGGCCAAGAGCGCCTGCAGCGCGCTGAGGAACATCACGATCGGAAATCCGTAGCTGAACCAGATGGGACGGGCGCGCACAACGGAAACCTCACGCCCGGTGTACAACAGCAGGCCGATAGCTACCAGCGCACAAGCGGGCGCTATCCCACGCAGCAGCGCCACCCGCCTGCCCGTCAGCCGCGTAAATTCGATCGCGATAAACCACAGGCCGATCAACAAGGTAAACAGCGGCAAGAACAGCGCCCCCCACGGCATCCACGACCAGGGCGTCGGATAAGCGTAGAAATGCCAGAAACGGGCGGTTTGATGCAGGTCGGCGGTTAACGCCAGCGGCGCGGTGATGGCGCACGTCAGTCCAATAAACAGCGCCGTGCGCTCCAGATGTGCGGCGCTATCCCCACCACGCCAGCGCCACACGCAGGCTAGCAGCGCGGCGCAGGCGGCGATGCCGATAAAGAAGAAATATTGCACGGCCCACGGCAGCCAGCTCACCGCCTGCGGTTGGCTCAGCACTTCTGCGATCATCAGTTGGCGGCTCATCGTCCCTCCCCCCATAAGGCGACCTGCGCCCGGCCCGGCAGCGGCGTGACGAAGGCGTCATCCAACCCCAGATAAAAGACGTGGGGCGCTGTTTGGTTCTCCGGCTTGAGGACTTTGATCTCGCCCTCATGGCGCCGCAGCAGCTTGCTCAGAGTGCTGTGCGGATCGCGCATATCGCCGATGATCCGCGCCCCACCCACGCACGACTCCACGCACGCCGGCAGCAATCCCGCTTCCAGCCGGTGCACGCAGAAGGTGCATTTGTCCGCCGTTTGGGTGGCGTGATTGATAAAACGGGCATCGTACGGACAGGCCTGCACGCAATAGGCGCACCCCACGCAGCGTTTGTTGTCGACCACCACGATCCCGTCCTCGCGCTGGAAGGTGGCCTGCACCGGGCATACCGGCACGCAGGGCGGGTTGTCGCAGTGGTTGCACAGCCTGGGCAGCAGCACGTTGGTCGCCACCTCTTCGCCTTCGAGGCTGACCTGATACTGGTTTACCGTGGTGCGAAATTCACCGTGCGGCGTCTGGTTTTCAATGGCGCAGCTCACGGTACAGGCCTGGCACCCGACGCAGCGCCGCAGGTCGATTAGCATCGCGTAGCGGCGGCGAATATCCCCCTCGCGCCGCATCGGTGCCCACGTCAGCCCGGCTTCCGCCATGGGGATCAGCGAAGCCCCCGCCGTCAACACGCCCAGCCGCTGCAAAAACTGCCGTTTACCGAAATCCATGCGCCTTTCCCCCGCCCTGGGCATCACCCCGATCACGCTATTGATGCCCGTTAGATGAATAAACAATGTCGATGATTTACAGTGTAAAAATGGCATTGGGCTCAGCTCTATTGTGGTTAACCACATACCGAACCTAACGTTGATCTAAAACAAGTGACGGCAGGCAGATCGCCCACCAGGAGGGGCCGTGAAGGTCGTGTTATTACTGCTGTTCGCCTTCGGTTGGGGGGCAGCGGCACAAGCGGGAGAGTGGTCGGTCGGCGTGCTGGCGATGCGCGGCGATGCGGCGACCGCGCGAGACTGGCAGCCGCTGATCGACAAGCTCAACGGCAGCGTCAGCGGTGAACGCTTTCGCCTGCAGCCGCTCGATCTGGCGCAAATGCGCGAGGCGGTCAATCAGGGCAGCGTACAGTTCGTGGTCACTAATCCGGCGCAGTTTGTGCAGCTGAACAGCCACTACCACCTGCGCTGGCTGGCGTCGTTGCGCGCCGCCAACGGCGATCGGGAAACGGGCAACATCATCGGCAGCGTGATTCTGGTGCGGCGCGACAGCGGCATCACGACGCCGCAGGCGCTGACGGGCAAAGCAGTGGGCGCCATCGATCCGCAGGCCTTCGGCGGCTATCTGACCGGTTATAAGGCGCTCGGCGACGCCGGCATACGGCCCGAGCGCGATTTTCACCTGCGCTTTACCGGTTTCCCTGCCGACGCCCTGCTCTATCTGTTGCGCGAACGCGCCATTCAGGCCGCCATCGTCCCCGTCTGCCTGCTGGAGAAAATGGATAAGGAAGGCCTGATCAATCCGGCGGATTTTCGCCCGCTGTTGCAACAGGCCACGTCGGTTCCCTGTGTTACCAGCACGCCGCTTTACCCCAACTGGTCGTTCGCCGCCCTGCCCGGCCTGGATAACTCACTGGTGGATGCGGTGGCAAGAGCCTTGCTGACCGCGCCGCCGCAGTCGCCCTTCCTGTGGGGCGCACCGGCATCGACCAGCGAGGTGGAAGCGCTGCTGCGCGCCGTCAATCAGCACCCGGAACAGCGGCGGCTGTGGCTGGATATCAAGAGCTGGCTGATCCAGCATCAGACCGCCGTCGGCCTGTCGCTGGCGGTGCTGGCGCTGATGATCGTCAACCATATCTGGATCGCGCTGCTGGTACGCCGGCGCGGGCGACAGCTGCTCCATGCCGGAGAGCAACTGCGGCGGCAGGAGCAGGCGCTGGAGAATGCCAGGCAGCTGAACGTGCTGGGGGAGATGGCCTCCGGCTTCGCACACGAACTCAATCAACCACTGGCGGCTATTCGCCACTATGCGCAGGGATGCCTGATCCAACTGCGCAAAACGGACGCCGAGCATCCGCTGCTGGGGCCGCTGGAAAATATCGACCGACAGGCGCAGCGCGGTGGCGAGACGATTCATAACCTGCGCCAATGGGCACAGCCCACCGCAGAGGCGACAGACCAATCGAGCTGGCGATCCGCTGCGGTAAGCGAAACCGCCGAGCAGGTGTGGGCGCTGCTGCGCCTGACGCAGCGCTATCCCGACCTGAAACTGTTCAACAACGTGGCGCCTTCGCTGACGATAACCCTGCCGCCAGCGCTGCTGGAACAGCTGCTGGCGAACCTGCTGCTGAATGCGGCACAGGCCGGGGCCAACGTCGTCTGGCTTTCCGCCGCCCAGAGCGAACGGACGATCGAGTTGCATCTGCAGGACAACGCGGGCGGCATGACAACGGCCGGGCTGGAACAGGCTTTTCGCCCCTTCAACACCACCAAAGCCGGCGGCATGGGGTTGGGATTAGCTATTTGCCGACGCCTGGCCCGCTATGGCGGCGGCGAAATCCACCTGGCTAACCGCCCCGCCCCCGACAGCCGCAATGGGCTGTGCGTAACGCTGCGTTTCATATTGAACGATGAGGAAAACCATGTCGCTAATTCATCTGGTGGATGATGACGTCGCCGTCACAGACGCCTGCCATTTTTTGCTGACCAGCCTCGGCCACGACGTGCAGTGCTGGAATGACAGCACCGACTTTTTGGCGCAGGCCGACCTGTTTCAGATCGGGATCGTCTTGCTGGACATGCGGATGCCGAAGTTCGATGGCCACCAGGTTTACGGGGAGTTGCGCCAGCGCGGCAGCACGCTGGCGGTGGTGTTCTTGTCCGGCCATGGTGACGTGCCGATGGCGGTGGAGCAGATGAAGTACGGCGCAGTGGACTTCCTGCAAAAACCGATCGCCGCGGAGCCGCTGATTGCCGCCCTTGAACGGGCGAAGAACATCTCCGCCGAGGCCTGGCAGCGCCATGAAACCCTCGGCCGCTACCGCACGCTCACGCCGAAAGAACGCGAGATCGCACATCTGGTGGTGCGGGGTATGATGAATCGGGAAATGGCGGAGCAGCTGAATATCGCGCTGCGCACCGTGGAGGTTCACCGGGCGAAAGTCATGGAAAAAATGCAGGCCGCCAGCCTCGCCGAATTAGTGATTCAGCTGCAGGCTTGGTCGCGCACAGCGCAAGAATGAACGCCTCATGCAAAATTGCTTTCCCACTCTTGCCAACCGGCCTTCCTCAGGCCAGAATACTGTACATTAAATCAGTATTTACAGGTGCGTCATGTTTGTAGAATTAGTGTACGACAAGCGCAACGTCGCTGGGCTACCCAACGCCGCCGAGATTATTCGCAACGAGCTGGAAAAACGCGTGCATGCGCTGTTTCCTGAAGCCGAAGTGCGCGTAAAACCGATGCAGGCCAACGGCCTGAACTCCGACGCCAGCAAAAGCGATCGTGAGAAGCTGAACCGAATGTTGGAAGAGATGTTCGAAGAAGCGGATCAGTGGCTGGTCACGGATATTTGCTAAGCAGCCTCAACGTAGCCCCCGAAGAGTAGCCAAGCCTGAACCTAGCATCAGTAGGCTGTTTTATACGAACAAGACAGCATACTTATCTATCGACTACAGTATCTTGCTCTCCTTCTGAGAAATGAAGACTTTCAAAAATCACGGGGCTTACGGCTGGGTACGCAGTCCTCATATATATATGCCACTCGCCGACTATCGCTCGCATAAGTGAATAGTTTCAAGGTTCATGGCAGCGAAAAATTCCAGACTCTATGCGTCTTACATTCAGAATTTGCCAACTAACCCCATAGCACATCCCATGCTATACTATCTAAAACCTCACCAACCCATTGTAATAATTAATGAAAATTTATTTAGAGGTTTTTCCTTATGCAACCTGCTAAAAAGTGGTCACAGGAACTTGAAGGATTGCGTGGTTTGGCATCTCTTTGGGTTGTTTTGGGTCATATCTGCATTTTAACCTGCTTCCATCTCCCTATTCTTTCTGTCCCTGCTATCGGCGTAGATCTATTCATCCTGCTTTCTGGCTACTTAATGGCCAAAAATTATGTTGAGCGTAAGGAACAGGAACCCTGGACCGACGTGTCGACTTTCAAAAAATTTTGGACTCGGCGGTTCTTTCGCATCGCGCCTCTTTACTACGTCTTATTGGCTGCGGCAATTGTATTTGGTAGCTACTTCGGTGAGGCCAGAGACATCATTGGCCACTTCTACAGCGAAACGCAAACCAACAGCTCACGCTATAGCGATCATTCATTCTTGAATGTATTTACGCACGTCACCTTTATGTTTGGCTTTCTGCCTGATTACTCCTTCAATACGGTGCTCCCCGACTGGAGCATCGGTTTGGAAATGCAGTTCTATTTACTTTTTCCATTCATCATGTTGACAGTCTTGAAACTGGGATTTGCCCGTGCATACCTCGCGGTTGTCTTGCTGTGCGGACTCACCAAATTTTTAGTACCGGACTACTTTGCTGCATTCCCCATGCCCTCCATGATCCTCATAAAGCTGAACTTATTTATTGGGGGCATGCTGATGGCTGAATCAATCCGAAGTAAGAGTGTTCGCTATGTCGTTTTTGCTTTATTAACCGTACTGGGTAGCGCGTATCTGCCAAACGAATTGAATAAATACCATTTGCTCGCTCAAATAGGTCTTATCTTAATGATGGTCACGATGCTTTGGGCCAGGAGTAAAGAGAGTAAGTGGTCACGCGTGCTGCGCTTGCCTCGCTGGTGCCTGACAAACCGTTTCAGCGTATTTCTGGGAGATGTCTCATACTCAGTCTATTTGCTCCACCTATTGATAGTCCTACCGGTCGTTGCCTATTTGCTCTCAAACACATCATTTGCTGAACTTTCGTCAGTGATGCGGTTCATTGTTGCATCAGGAATCATTCTCCCGCTCACCTATGGTATCGCAACGTTGCTGTACCACTTTGTTGAGAAACCAGGTATCAAACTCGGCAAAATGCTTATTAGCCGCAACCAAGCGAAAGCTGTCGCGCTACGGTAATTGCCTATCGACACTCAATCTGATGGCTGCTTATCGGTTAGCTTCAGCGCCACCTGAGAAACTCCTTCTCGTGGCGCTTCCAGTAAAAAAAATCCATAGCAAAAAGCCCCAGCATCGCTGCTGGGGCTTTTATCATGGTGCCGGCTACCGGAATCGAACTGGTGACCTACTGATTACAAGTCAGTTGCTCTACCTACTGAGCTAAGCCGGCTGAATTTGGCGGAAGGACAGAGATTCGAACTCTGGGAGCTGTTACACTCGACGGTTTTCAAGACCGTTGCCTTAAACCACTCGGCCATCCTTCCAATGGGCGCTGATATTAGCGATACCGTTATGAAATGTCTATCGTTTTCATGCAAAAAAATGGCACAACCGGTGCGGTTGTCTAAACTTCAGGCCTTAAACGCTTAAAAAATGAAAAGCCCCGCGCAAGCGAGGCTTTTTGGGTCGGCCGAAACGCGATTATTTCGGCTGAGAATCGTAGTCTGAACAGGTTTGGTAGCCCTTGTTCATGACATGGCCCGTGTCGTTGTAACTGACAAAGTATGTTTGCACTTTGCCGTCGCGCGGCGCCACCGCATAGGTGTCGCAAGTGCCCTGCGCATGAACCAGCGTGGCGGACGTCGACGGCGGACCGGCGATAGCCCGCACCTGCTGCTTGGTCATCCCTACTTTGACATCGCTGACCACCGGCTCATTGACATAACTGGTTGCGCGGTCATAGGCGGTGCAGCCGGCAAGAATGGAAAATACCGCCGCAGTGCCGACGGCCAAAACCAACTTCTTCGTCATAGCTTGTCCTCTTGGAGTGCGTTTGTTGTCCCCTAAGTCTAGAAGTGGAAAGGCTTTTCTACAAATTCCCCTTTGTCGATCGGTGCGCTTTTTCTCACGAGCGGCCATTACGGGCGCGACGTCAGATTCAAAAACCGAAATCGCTCAGGGCCGGGACATCGTCCGGCCGCCGGCCGAGCGGCCAGTGAAAACGCCGATCCTGTTCGCGGATCGGCATATCGTTGATACAAGCATGGCGGTTGATCATCAGCCCCTCCTGATTGAACTCCCAGTTTTCGTTGCCGAAGCTGCGATACCAGTTGCCGGAATCGTCGCGCCATTCATAGGCGAAGCGCACCGCGATGCGCGCGCCATCAAACGCCCACAGTTCCTTGATTAGCCGATACTCCAACTCTTTCGCCCATTTGCGTTGTAAAAAACCGACCACCGCTGCGCGGCCGTCGACAAACTCCGCGCGGTTACGCCAATGGGTATCGAGGGAATATACCTGCGATACGCGTTCGGGATCGCGGCTGTTCCAGGCATCCTCCGCCAGCCGCACCTTCTCGATGGCGGATTCGCGGGTAAAAGGCGGCAATGGGGGTTTAATGCTCATGTTCATCTCCTGAGTGAAGGCATGTAGACAACTCTGTCTACAACATTACGCTAGCGCATGTAGACAGAGTTGTCTACAATCACTCGGAAATAGCCCAGGAGAAAATGATGACCGCCGATCTCAACGCCTTGCCCGCCCGCCAGCGCATCCTGCTGACGGCGCACGATCTGTTTTATCAGGAGGGGATCCGCGCCACCGGCATCGATCGCATCATCAAGGAATCTGGCGTAACCAAGGTGACGTTTTACCGCCATTTTCCCAGCAAGAACGACTTGATTACGGCGTTTTTGGCCTATCGCCACCAGCAATGGCTAGCCTGGTTCAGCACATCGCTGGCCCGCCATGTGGCGCAGGCCGGCAGGTTGATGCCCGCGCTGGCGCCCTGCCTGGCGGAATGGTTCGACGATCCGCGCTTTCGCGGCTGCGCGTTTATCAATACGGCGGTGGAACTTGCCGACCTGCTGCCGGAAAGCCTGCACATCGCCAGCCAGCATAAGCGGCAGATGGCGGACGAGCTGGCACGTCACCTGCCCGCCGGCCCACAGCGGGAACAGCACGCAGCGATGTTGGCGATGCTGATCGACGGCGCCATCGTCAGAGTGCAGATAGAGCGGCAACCGCAGGCCGCGCTGCAGGTGCTGAATGCTACGTTGAACATGTTGGCGCAAGGCGGGTTCGATCAGTAATTGGCCCAAATGCCCGGCGTCACCAACTCCAGCAGATGAGCGTCGGGATCGCGAAAATAAATGCTCTCCCCGCCGTGTTCCCAGCGCATCCGCCCCTCTATCTCCACGCCGTTGGCCATCAGATGCCGTTCCCAATGCGGCAGTTGGTCTTTCGCTACCGCCAGCCCGATATGCGCCGGCCCCACGCCATCGTGCGCGGGAATAAACCCGGTCGGATAGTGCGCCCCGCGTAGCGAATCGCCCTCAATAAACAGCAACAATACGCTTCGATCGCCGACGTTATAGGCGCGAAACCGTTCGTTGGCCACCATCGCCGGCAGTTGCAGCACCTCTCGATAAAAGGCGTCCGCGCGTTCAATATCGCTGACGTATAGCACCGTTTCGATCACCTTGTCGATCTTGAGTTCCATATTACCTCCGCTCTGTTTGCTGTTCTGACAGCGTAGGCCGAGCGAGGGCTAGCCGAAGCGCTTCCCGTGCCGACAACGGATCAATCCGTGCTTTACAGGCAAAAAAAAACGCGGCCCGAAGGCCGCGCGATGACGTTCACACTGAGGTGCTTAGAACTGGTAAACCAGGCCCACGGCAACCACGTTGTCGGTGTTGATACCGGCAGCTTGGGTGAAGTCGTTGTTGTCCAGCAGGTTGATTTTGTAGTCAACATAGGTGGACATATTTTTGTTGAAGAAGTAGGTCGCGCCCAGGTCAACGAATTTGACCAGATCTTCATCGCCGTAGTCCTTACCGTTACCGGCGCGGCCCAGGTCTTTACCTTTGGTCTGGTTATAGCCCACGAATGGACGCAGACCGAAGTCGAACTGGTAGTGCGCATAGGCTTCGAAGCTCTGCGCCTTGTTGGCGTAACCGAAAGCATCGCTGGTAGAGCTACCGAAGCGCGCCGCGTTGTAGGACTGGGTGAACATCACGGCCAGGTAGGTGTCGTTGGCGTCATATTTCAGGCCACCGGAGTAACCTTCCGCCTTGTCGCCGCGGCCCATGATGTTCTGGTAGCCGCCACCGCCGTTCTGCTCGCTGGTACGACGAGAGTTGAAGAAGGCACCGGCGGCACTGATGCCGTAACCCATGTCATAGCTCATCGACATGCCGTAGCCTTCACCGTTTTGGCCCAGGACATCACGGCCGTTGTTGGTTTCTTCTGGGCTGCCGTTCTTACCCTGGTACTGCAGGGCGAAGTTCAGGCCGTCAACCAAACCGAAGAAGCCGTTGTTACGGTAGGTCGCCAGGCCGCTGGAGCGCTGGAACATGAACTGGTCAGCGCCATAGGTCGAGCCGTCGAACTCAGGCTGCAAGTCGGTGTAAGCCGCGACGTCGTACAGCACGCCGGTGTTACGACCATAGTCGAAGGAACCGTAGTCGCCGAATTTCAGACCGGCGAAGCCGTAACGGGTGAAGTTCTTGTTGTCCTGGTTTTCAGCGTGGTTCAGGTTAGCCTGATATTCCCACTGGCCGTAACCGGTCAGCTGATCGCTGATTTGCGTTTCGCCACGCAGGCCAAAACGCATATAAGACTGATCGCCGTCCGCGCCATCATTGCTGGAGAAATAGTGAAGACCGTCGACTTTACCGTACAAATCCAGTTTATTACCGTCTTTGTTGTAGATTTCCGCCGCGCCTGCTGTGCCTGCAACCAGCAGTGCGGGTACCATCAGAGAGAGTACTCGAAGTTTCATCGTTATTATCCTCGTTAATTATGTCGAGCTACGGCCACTGCCCTTTTCGAGCATTATTAGCACGACTGTGCATTACCATTCTGGTAACAAGGGTTATATTAATCCAGAAAGAAAATGATACCAAGTATCCGATAGTGTTTCATTGTAATTAATAAAGGTTTCAAAATGTAAATGCGCGCGAACTTTCACAAAACCTTACAGACAAACAAAATAAAGCACTTAAAGACAAAGAATAGATTAACTGATAAAAAATCATGTAGTTATACATATCTTTAAGAAAAAAAAGGCAACCATACAATTGAACCGGGCAATAAGCACATTGTGCCAAAACGCTGTCCGCACGTAGCCGCTATAATCACCTCGCTATCATCATTATTTTCATTATTACCTTCATTATCCGAAGATAATTTCAGCATTCCTTTAACCGGCTTCTGGCCGGTTTTTTATTTTCCTCCACACTCTCCTCACAATTTCAGCCCGTACAAATAGCAAGCAAATAAATAACCTCATGATATAGTTTCACTAATTCACTTCCGCACTAATTGCTAATCTTTTCTGTTATTTTAGTCTACAAATTGAACTTACTTTTCATTTCGTGCTTTATCCCGTCCGTTATTTCTCGCCGCAGGCATAATTAGCCGCGGAGTTTCACTTCTGATAGCCTGAAAAAAAGCTCACCCTCAGCGAGTAAAGTTATGATGCCCTTTCAACCCGACGAGCTGTGGCAGCGGCTGCAAAGCTCCCCCTTCCGCGCCCGTTTCCGTTTAAATGCCAAGGACCAAACCTACCTCGACGACAAGGGATTGCCGCTGATCCTCAGCCATGCCCGCGATTTCATCGACAGTCGCCTGGCCGCCGCCCATCCTAAAAATGACGGTAAGCAAACGCCGATGCGCGGCCACCCGGTGTTTGTCGCCCAACACGCCACCGCCACCTGCTGCCGCGGCTGCCTGGAAAAGTGGCACGGCATACCGCAGGGTATCGCGCTCGACCAACGGCAAAAGGCGTATATAGTCCAGGCGATCGCCCTGTGGCTGGTGCGCAGAGGCGGTGCCAGAGAGGAACCAAACGCGAATCTTTTCGACCCGGATCGCGGATTGTGATAAAAACTGTCAGTAACTTTCGCCACTCTTTTGACCCAAGATCCTGACGCTTACATGACAGCCACCTTGTGCAATGAACAGCAAACGCCCGGCGTTCCTCAACAGATCGCCACCCGCCTGGCCTTTTTCGTCGCCGGTCTCGGCATGGCCGCCTGGGCGCCGCTGGTGCCCTTCGCCAAAACGCGCATCGGTATCGATGACGGCTCGCTCGGCCTGTTGCTGCTCTGTATCGGTGCCGGTTCCATGCTGGCGATGCCGCTGACCGGTTTCCTGACCGGCAAACTGGGCTGCCGCGCGGTGATCCTGATGGCGGGGCTCGGGTTATGCATCGATCTGCCGCTGCTGGCGCTGATGGATTCCCTCGGCGGCATGGCCGTGGCGCTGCTGCTATTCGGGGCAGCGATCGGCATGATCGACGTGGCGATGAACGTTCAGGCGGTGATCGTCGAGCGCGCCAGCGGCAAGGCGATGATGTCCGGTTTTCACGGTTTCTTCAGCATCGGCGGCATTGCCGGCGCCGGTGGCGTCAGCGCGCTGCTGTGGCTGGGGCTGACGCCGCTGCAATCCATCCTACTTACCGTACTGGCGGTGATAGTGCTGCTGGCGCTCGCCAGCCGCCATCTGCTGCGTGAGAGCGGCGCCGACGACGGCGGGCCGATGTTCGTCTTGCCGCGCGGCTGGGTGATGTTCATCGGCATCCTGTGCTTTATCATGTTTCTGGCGGAAGGATCGATGCTCGACTGGAGCGCGCTGTTCCTCACCACGTTGCGCGGCATCGAGCATAGTCAGGCCGGCCTGGGCTATGCGCTGTTTTCCATCACCATGACGCTCGGCCGGCTCAATGGCGATCGGGTGGTGAACTCGCTGGGCCGCTACCGGGTGCTGCTGCTGGGCAGCCTGTGCGCCGCACTCGGTCTGAGCCTGGCCATCGCCTTCAATCACGCTACCGTGTCGCTGGTCGGTTTCATGCTGGTCGGCCTGGGCGCCTCGAACGTCGTGCCGATCCTGTTCAGCGCGGCGGGCAACCAGCGCGACATGCCGGCCAATTTGGCGATCGCCTCCGTCACCACCGTCGGCTATGCCGGCATTCTGGCCGGCCCGGCGCTGATCGGCTTTATCGCTCAGTTTTCCAGCCTGACGGTGGCTTTCGCCTGCGTAGCCGCCCTGCTGTTGGCGGTAACCGCCAGCGCCAAGGCCGTCACTCGCTGATTCAGGAATGCGCAGCCACTATGCAAAATAAACAACTGACCATCAGCTCCAGCAACATTACCCGCTGCTTCCTGCTGTTTATCGTGCTGCTGACGATCGGCATTAGCCTGTATGGTTACAACTACACCAACGCCTGGCTGGCGGAAAAGAAGTACACGCTGAACAGCATTGCCGGTTCGCTGCAAAAGCGTATTGATACCTACCGCTATATGACCTACCAGGTCTATGACAAATTCGGCAATGCGCCGGCACAGAATAGCGATCCCGGTTTGCAGGAAACCCGCCTGCGGCCCGACGTCTATTATGTCGAGAAGCCGCACAAGAAAACCGACGCGGTGATCTTCGGCAGCCATGACGAGAACACGCTGGCAATGATCGCCAACATCTCGGACTACCTGGACACCCGCTGGGGTGCCAAGACCGAGAACTACGCCATGTATTACCTCAATGGCCAGGACAACAGCCTCAGTCTGATCACCACCCAGCCGCTCAAAGAGCTGGCTTCGCGATTTCGAGAGAGCTACCTGACCACCTCGGCGGACGAACGCCGCGCCGAGATGCTGCAACAGGCCAACATGCTCGACGAGCGCGAGAGCTTTTCCGATCTGCGCAAGCAGCGTTTCCAGAACGCCTATTCGTTCTCGATTCGCACCACCTTTAATCAGCCGGGACATCTGGCGACGGTGATCGCCTTCGATTTGCCGATTAACGACATCATTCCGGCCAATCTGGCCCGCGCCAATTTCTTGCTGCTGCCGGACGATGTCGATCTCGACGACAGCGCCATTCCGGCGGAAACGGCTCTCGGTACCCATGCGACGATGAGCGGCGGTTGGGTCGAGTTCAGCGCCGCCCTGCCCAATGCGCCGCTGAAGGTGGTGTATCGCGTTTCGGCCATCAATCTGGCCATCGATCTGCTGCGCAACAACATCTGGCTGATCGCGATCAACCTGCTGCTGCTGGCGCTGTCGATGCTGAGCATCTACTTTATCCGCCGCCAGTACATTCGCCCGAGCGAAAACATGGCGGTAGAGCTGGAAGCCGAGCGCGCACTGAATCAGGAGATCGTCTCCAGCCTGCCTTCCGGCCTGCTTGTCTACAGCTTCGCCAACAATACGGTGATCGCCAGCAACAAAATCGCCGAACACCTGCTGCCGCACCTAAGCCTGCAAAAAATCGCCCATATGGCCGAACAGCATCACGGGGTGATCCAGGCGACGGTCAACAATGAAGTGTATGAAATCCGTATCTTCCGCAGCCAGCTGTCGCCGGACATCTACCTGTTCCTGATGCACGATCAGGATAAAGAGGTGATGGTGAACAAGCGGCTGCAGCAGGCGCGGCGCGAATACGACAAGAACGTTCAGGCACGCAAGCTGATGCTGCACAACCTGGGCATCGAGCTCAATCAGCCGGTACGCCAGATGCACGATCTGGTCGATCGTCTGCGCAACCGGCCGGATGAGGAGCAGCAGCAGGCGCTGCTGGGCCAGTTGACCGCGGAGTCGGCTTCGGTGCTGGGTTTGATCGATAACATTACCCTGCTGACCCGGCTGGAAACCCAGGACTGGCAACCTACGCGCGAACCGTTCAACCCGGCGGCGATGGTCGACGAGTTGCTGTTGGAGGCCCTGCCCGCCCTCAACCAGAAGGGGCTGGCGCTGTTCAAGCATTTCCAGCTGGACGTCGAGCAGAACTATATCGGCGATGCCAACGCGCTGCGCAAAGTGATCGCGCTGTTGGTGCATTACGCCATTATCACCACCGCCTGCGGCAAGATTTCCCTGGTTGTCGACCATGAGCCCGAGCACCCGGATCGCCTGATTTTCCAAATCAACGACACCGGCTCCGGCATCTCCAACGAAGAGATCAGCAACCTCAACTATCCCTTCCTCAGCCAGACGCTGGTGGACCGCTTCAACCACGGTTCTGGGCTCACCTTCTTCCTGTGCAACCAGCTGTGCAAAAAGCTTAATGGCCAGTTGGACATTCGCAGCAAGGCGGATATCGGCACTCGCTATACCATTCGCGTCGCCATGGAGATGGAGAAAAAAGAGCCACAGGAGCAGGAAAAGCTGCTCGACGGCGTCACCGCCCTGCTGGACGTCACGTCGGATGAAGTGCGCGGTATCGTGACCCGTCTGCTGCAGGCCTACGGCGCCGACTGTCTCGTCGCCGAAGATCGCGCGGTCAACCGCGATTATGACGTGCTGCTGACCGATAACCCGCAGCGCGCCGATGACTACACCCTGTTGTTGGCGACCGATGAGCCGGGCTGGCAAGCGCTGGATAAACGCTACATTCGGGTGAACTATAATCTGAACGGCGCATTAATCGACGCCGTGCTGATGCTGATCGAACAGCAAATGGCCGCGCTGGAACAGGAAGAAAGCCCGCTTTCATTGAGCTCAGAAGATATCCAACTCTATGAAAAACAATTGAAATCAAGTGATTACTATGGGCTGTTTGTCGATACAGTACCCGACGATGTCAAAAAACTGTATACTGAGGCGGGCAGCAGTGATTTCAATGCGCTGTCACAAACCGCACACCGCCTGAAAGGCGTGTTTGCCATGTTAAATCTGCTTCCCGGCAAGCAGTTGTGTGAATCGTTAGAACAGCGCATCGCAGAAGGTGATGCGCCCGAGATCGAGAATAACATCAGTCAGATTGATTTTTTCGTCAGCAGACTGCTGAAGCAAGGTAGCCAACAACATGAATAACCTGAACGTAATTATTGCTGATGACCATCCTATCGTACTGTTTGGCATCCGGAAGTCACTTGAGCAAATTGAATGGGTGAATGTCGTTGGGGAGTTCGAAGACTCAACCGCACTGATCAACAATCTGTCCAAGCTGGACGCCAACGTGCTGATCACCGATCTGTCGATGCCGGGTGACAAGTATGGCGACGGCATCACGCTGATTAAATACATCAAGCGCCACTATCCGCAGTTGTCGATCATCGTGCTGACCATGAACAACAACCCGGCGATCCTGAGTGCGGTATTGGATCTGGATATCGAAGGCATCGTGCTGAAACAAGGCGCGCCGACCGATCTGCCGAAGGCGCTGGCCGCCCTGCAGAAAGGCAAGAAATTCACGCCGGAAAGCGTCTCTAAACTGCTGGAGAAGATCAGCGCCAGCGGCTATGGCGACAAACGCCTGTCGCCGAAAGAGAGCGAAGTGCTGCGCCTGTTCGCCGAAGGTTTCCTGGTGACCGAAATTGCCAAGAAACTCAACCGCAGCATCAAAACCATCAGCAGCCAGAAGAAATCGGCGATGATGAAGCTGGGCGTCGAGAACGACATCGCCCTGCTCAACTACCTCTCCTCCGTCAGCATGACGCCGTTGGACAAAGACTAAATCCCGCCTCACGGCAGGTTAGCGCCAAACAGGCACGGCATTCGCCGTGCCTGTTTGCTTTTCAATCCTCGCTGCGGCTGTAGCGTACCCGTTGGCTGTAGTAAGCCAGCGTCTGTTCCAGCGTCTCCAACGTGACCGGTTTCGACAGGCAGTTATCCATACCCGCCTCGAGGCAGCGCTGCTTCTCTTCCGCCAGCGCGTTCGCCGTCACGCCGATCACCGGCGCGCTGAACTGCATCTGTCGCAGCTCCTGCGTCAGGCGATAGCCGTCCATGTTCGGCATATTGACGTCGGTCAGCACAATATCGGCGTGGTGTTGTTTCAACACGCCGAGCGCATCGACACCGTCATTGGCGGTCACCACCTGATATCCCAGCGACCCCAGCTGATCGGACAACAGGCGACGGTTGATCGGATGATCGTCAACCACCAGCAGATGAATATCACCGTTGTCCGCCGCGCTGGCCTTGGCGGGCACCGGCAGCTGCGCCAGCGCCTCTGCCGTGCCGCTGCCGACGCCGAACAACCGGTTGAGCAAGCTCAGCGTTTCTCGCGGCGTGGAGGTGCTGTGCATCCAATAACCCGGCCTGGTTTCCAGCGATGGGCCGATATGCTCGGTGGAGAATTGGATCTGAGCCAGCAGCGGCGTGTCCAACATCAGCGGATGATCGCTGAGCATCACCTCTCCGGCGGCGGTCTCCTGCCCGTCATAGCGCTGGATATCAGCACCGTAGCCCCCCAGAATCGCCATCAGGTAACTTTCCAGCCGCTGATTACGGATATCCAGCCACAGCCGACGGCCCTGCCAGGTATCGCTGGCCTGCGGGATGGGGAACTGAGCGTTGAACAGCGGAATGCGGATACTGAACAAGCTGCCCAGACCCGGTTCGGACTCGACGGCGATATCGCCGTCCATCAGGTTGATCAGTTTCTCACAGATAGCCAACCCCAGGCCGGTTCCCTGGAAATGGCGCTGCACGCCGGTGCCCACCTGGAAGAACGGATCGAACAGGCGCGAAATTTCCTTCTCCGGAATACCGACGCCGGTATCGCGCACGCTGAACTCCAGATAGCTGCCGCGGGTGCAGACCTGCAGCACGATACAGCCGGTATCGGTGAACTTGATGGCGTTGTTCACCAGGTTGGAGAGCACCTGCTGCAGCCGCACCGGATCGCCGAAAATGCGCTCCGGCACGTTCTGTTCGATAAAGCAGTACAGCCCCAGACGTTTCTTCACCACCAGCGGCAAATAGTTACCGGCGATATGGGTGATCACCTCCAGGCAGGAGAACTCGCGCGGTTCTATCTTCAGCTGCTCGGACTCGATTTTGGAGAAATCGAGAATATCGCTGATGATTTTCAGCAGCAGGCCGGAAGAGTTGTTCATCGCATTGACCAGCCGATCGACCCCTTGCGGCAGCGCCTTGGTTTGCAGCAAATCGAGGTTGCCGATAATGCCGTACAGCGGCGTGCGCAGCTCATGGCTGACGGTGGCCAGGAACATCGATTTGGACTGGCTGGCCTGCTCCGCCGCCGCCGCCATCTCCTGCAACGACTCTTCCATCTTCACGCGAGCGCTGACGTCCACCAGCACGCAAATCGCCACCTCTTCGTTACGGTAGCGCGAGTGGACAAAGCTGATCTGCAGGTTGTTGTTGTTGCTGGTCATCACATCGACGAAATTCGCCTGCTGCTCGCAAATGATGCGCGTAATGCGGTCGCGATCTTCGTGGGTCAACAAATTGATATAGTTGTGCGCCAGCTCATTACTCAGAATATTGGTGCCGTCGCTGATGCGCAGGATACAGATGCCCACCGGCGCCGAAGCGACGATCTTGCGGTTGAATTGCTCGTGCTCTTCCAGACGGAAGGCGTTGTCCTCCGCCGGCAGGAACATCTTGCGCTCAAACAGCCACGCCAGCGTGAACAGCACGATGGCCGACAGCAGGTTAAGCAGCAGCGCATTGAGGATCAGCATTTTGAAGCGTTCCACCACGCTTTTCACCGGCAACGCATAGACGATGCTCAGTGAAGAAGGTGGCAGCGCTTTCTTCAAAACCAGGTCGCGGTAATTGTCGACATAGCCGAAGTAGGCATGCTCTTCAGGATAGCTGTTGAGCGAAGCCGCATAGCGATCGCCATCCGCCAGGCGCAGTACCGGCTCATTGTTCTCATCCAACAGCGTGACACCGATCGGCAGGTTGCCGGCGGTGACGAAATCTTCCAACCGGACAGTTTGCTCGATGCCCAGCAACGCCTCCAACTTGTTGCCTATATAGATCGGCGCCAGCACATACAGATAACCGACGTCTGGCCGTTGCGCACTCGGGCTGATCCAATACAGGTTGTTGTCTTTGTCCAAACTCTTGGCGTTACGGTATTTCAGAATGCGCTCATGCAACAATTTCAGCATGTTTTCCCGGTTGGCGACCGCGTTGCCACCGCCAAACTCCGCTAAACAGAGGCTGTCGCCACCGATGAAGAACACCCGGTTGAGATCGTAGGCCGCCACGAAGTTCTCTTTCCAATACTGGATCAACCCGCTCAACGAATCGAGCGAACTGCGGTAGGTGGTGCTCAGCGCGCAGTTGGACTCCGGGTACAGCGGAAAGAATTGCGGCGGGCTGCCCTTACCGGGGAACACGCCGCTGAACATGTCCAGGCTGCTGACTGAACCGTTGAGACGGTTCTCCGCCATATACTTGATGTCGCGGATGATGTCGGCGGAATGGCGGATGTAGCCCTGCGCCTGATCGAAGTTGAGATTGTATTCCTGCCGAATGTCCGACTCTTTCTGATGCAGGATATTCAGAATATAAAAGGTGGTGAGCAGCGCTCCCAACGACCACAGCAAAATCGCCAGCACCCGGAACAGATAGCGGGATATCTTCAGCGTAGTTCGAAAAGAGGCTAAATATTTCAATCGGATACCATACGAAAGTCAGTGGCGGCGCGCGTTGTCGCCGGCGCTTCGGCCGGCGGCTCGGTGCGCCAATTAAACCATATAACTGAAAAAGGGCCTAGCATCGCTGCCAGGCCCTTTTGTCTCAGTGCATTACGGTGTCGGCATGCCGACGCCATCACCTTGCTTTAAACGTTGTCGTCGTCCATCGGCTCAGCCGCGTCGTCGCCATCGTCCAGCGGCGTGGTGTCTTCTTCCACCGCTTCCGCGCCCGGTTCCAGGCTATCCAGCTCTTCGTCTTCCACCGGCTCGGCCACGCGCTGCAGACCGACGACGTTTTCGTCTTCCGCCGTGCGGATCAGCGTCACGCCCTGGGTGTTACGGCCCACCACGCTGACTTCCGAAACGCGGGTACGCACCAGCGTGCCGGCATCGGTGATCATCATGATCTGGTCGCTGGTTTCCACCTGTACGGCGCCGACCACCTGGCCGTTACGCTCGCTCACCTTGATGGAGATAACCCCCTGGGTGGCGCGTGACTTGGTTGGATACTCGGTCACAGCGGTGCGTTTACCGAAGCCGTTTTGCGTCACGGTCAGGATGTCGCCTTCGCCGCGCGGCACGATCAGCGAGATCACGCTGTCGCCTTCACCAAGGTTGATGCCGCGCACGCCGGTTGCGGTACGGCCCATCGAACGCACCTGCGTTTCCGGGAAGCGCACCACTTTGCCGTTGGCGGAGAACAGCATCACTTCGTTGCTGCCGTCGGTCAGATCGACGCCGATCAGCTCGTCACCCTCGTTGAGGTTGACGGCGATGATGCCGGCGCTGCGTGGACGGCTGAACTCGGTCAGCGCAGTTTTCTTCACGGTACCGCTGGCGGTGGCCATGAACACGTGGCGCCCTTCTTCATACTCGCGCACCGGCAGAATGGCGGTGATGCGCTCATCGGCTTCCAGCGGCAGCAGGTTGACGATTGGGCGACCGCGCGCGCCGCGGCTGGCTTCAGGCAGTTGGTACACCTTCATCCAATACAGGCGGCCACGGCTGGAGAAGCACAGGATCGTATCGTGGGTGTTGGCCACCAGCAGGCGATCGATAAAGTCTTCTTCTTTAATACGCGCCGCAGACTTGCCTTTGCCGCCGCGGCGTTGAGCTTCATAGTCGGACAGCGGCTGATACTTCACGTAGCCCTGGTGAGACAGGGTCACCACCACGTCTTCCTGATTGATCAGGTCTTCGATGTTGATGTCAGAAGTATTGGCGGTGATCTCGGTGCGGCGGCCGTCGTTGTACAGCTCTTTGACTGCCACCAGCTCTTCGCGGATCACTTCCATCAGGCGCTCTGGGCTTTCCAGAATAAAGATCAGCTCAGCGATAAAGTTGAGCAGTTCTTTATATTCGTCCAGCAGCTTCTCGTGCTCCAGGCCGGTCAGTTTCTGCAGGCGCAGATCCAGAATCGCCTGAGCCTGCTGCTCAGTCAGGTAGTATTTGCCGTCGCGAATGCCAAACTCCGGCTCCAGCCACTCAGGGCGGGCGGCGTCGTCACCGGCGCGCTCCAACATGGCGCTGACGTTGCCGAGATCCCACGGCTGCGCCACCAGCGCGACTTTCGCTTCGGCCGGGGTCGGCGCACGGCGAATCAGCTCGATGATCGGATCGATGTTGGCCAGCGCGATGGCCAGCGCTTCCAGGATATGGGCGCGGTCGCGGGCCTTGCGCAGTTCGAAGATGGTGCGGCGGGTAACCACTTCGCGGCGGTGGCGCACGAAAGCTTCGAGGATGTCTTTCAGGTTCAGCAGCTTAGGCTGGCCCTGATGCAGCGCGACCATGTTGATGCCGAAGGTAACCTGCAGTTGCGTCAGCGCATACAGGTTGTTCAGCACCACTTCGCCGACCGCGTCGCGTTTGACTTCGATCACGATGCGCATGCCGTCTTTATCGGACTCGTCGCGCAGCGCGCTGATGCCTTCCACGCGCTTTTCTTTCACCAGTTCGGCGATCTTCTCTATCAGACGCGCCTTGTTCACCTGATACGGGATCTCGTGAACAACGATGGTTTCGCGGCCGGTCTTGGCGTCGGCTTCCACTTCCGCGCGCGCGCGCAGGTAGATTTTACCGCGCCCGGTGCGGTAGGCCTCTTCAATGCCGCGGCGGCCGTTGATGATCGCCGCCGTCGGGAAGTCCGGCCCCGGGATGTGTTCCATCAGCCCTTCGATGCTGATGTTTTCATCGTCGATATAGGCCAGGCAGCCGTTGACGACTTCTGTCAGGTTGTGCGGCGGAATATTGGTAGCCATACCCACGGCGATGCCCGATGCGCCGTTGACCAGCAAGTTCGGGATCTTGGTCGGCATGACGGCCGGGATCTGCTCGGTGCCATCATAGTTAGGCACGAAGTCGACGGTTTCTTTTTCCAGATCCGCCAACAGTTCGTGAGCAATCTTGGACATGCGCACTTCGGTATAACGCATCGCCGCAGCGGAGTCGCCGTCGACGGAGCCGAAGTTACCCTGACCGTCCACCAGCATGTAGCGCAGTGAAAACGGCTGAGCCATACGCACGATAGTGTCGTAAACCGCGCTGTCACCGTGCGGGTGATATTTACCGATCACGTCCCCGACGACACGGGCCGATTTCTTGTATGGTTTATTCCAGTCGTTACCCAGTACGCTCATCGCGTACAGAACGCGGCGGTGAACCGGCTTCAGTCCATCACGAACATCTGGCAGCGCACGTCCGACAATAACGGACATCGCATAGTCCAGATACGAGTTTTTCAACTCGTCTTCGATGTTTACCGGTGTGATTTCTCTGGCAAGGTCGCTCATGGAGCTGCTATCCCTCTACTAATGATTCATCTGCCCGCTGCCATAGTGGCAAAGGTGTAAAACTATATCACAAAGCACGCTTTACGGGAAAATAACCGCCGCTGTTTCACGGAAATTGTGCAGATAAGTGCGCTAAAAACGCATCGGCACAGACGATGCCGTGCCGGAACATGTATAATCCGCGCAACGAGAACAAGGAGCCAGACAAGCCCATGAACGCAGAATCATCCAGCCGAGTGCAAAACGTTGACCACCAGGAAATCGCCAAGTTCGAGGCCGTCGCCTCTCGCTGGTGGGATCTGGAAGGCGAGTTCAAACCGCTGCACCGCATCAACCCGCTGCGCCTGAACTACATCATGCAACGCGCCGGCGGCATTTTTGACCAGCAGGTTCTCGACGTGGGCTGCGGCGGCGGCATTCTGGCGGAAAGCATGGCGCGCGAAGGCGCCAAGGTCACCGGCCTGGACATGGGCGCGGAGCCGCTGCAGGTCGCGCGGCTGCACGCGCTGGAAAGCGGCGTGAACGTCACTTACGTGCAGGAGACGGTGGAAAGCCACGCTCAGGCCAATCCGCAGCGCTACGACGTGGTCACCTGCATGGAGATGCTGGAGCACGTGCCGGATCCGGCCTCGGTGGTGCGCGCCTGCGCTCAGCTGGTGAAACCGGGCGGCCACGTGTTCTTCTCCACCATCAACCGCAACACCAAAGCCTGGCTGATGGCGGTGATCGGCGCAGAGTACGTGCTGAAGATGGTGCCGCAGGGCACCCACGATCATAAGAAATTTATTCGCCCTTCCGAACTGATCGGCTGGGTCGACGGCACGCCGCTGCGCGAAAAGCACATGATCGGCCTGCATTACAACCCGATCACCGATCATTTCAAGCTTGGACGCAACGTTGACGTGAACTACATGGTGCACACCCAGCACGAAGGCTAAGCGTTGTAAACCGCGCCGGCCCTGCATTACCGAGGGGCGGCGCCAACGGGGCATTCGGAAAAATACCTAATTTCCGCGACTTCGATCAAAATAGCCGTTGTAAACAGTTTTTTAGAATATTAAATCAGATCAATATGCCGTTTTTTTCTAACGTTTAATAAAGCGTCAAACGATCGGTTTTTTTAGTTTTTCAGTAAAATCTGATCGCGCTTATTGACAACCAGGTCGCGCCAGTCACGGCGCGCGCTTCGCGCGGCAAGTTACATTTCACCCCCAAGTTATCCACAAATTAGGCCGGTTTTGTTCACTTGCAAACGCCTTATTTTCTCACTATCTTGTTACCTCACCGACATACACCCCCTATATATAGTGTTTACATACTGAGCAGAGCGACTACACTTTCTGCTTAGGGGAACCATACGGACAGGTAAAACACCACATGAACCAAAGTCTGCTTGTAACTAAACGCGATGGCCGTAAAGAGCGCATCAACCTCGACAAAATCCACCGGGTCATCGATTGGGCCGCAGAAGGATTACACAACGTCTCGGTTTCTCAAGTAGAGTTGCGTTCACATATTCAGTTTTATGATGGCATCAAAACCGCCGACATTCATGAAACCATCATCAAAGCCGCAGCCGATCTGATCTCCCGCGATGCGCCGGACTATCAGTACCTGGCCGCTCGCCTGGCGATCTTCCACCTGCGCAAAAAGGCTTATGGTCAGTTCGAGCCGCCGAAGCTGCACGCCCACGTCATTCGCATGGTCGAGATGGGCAAATACGATAAGCATCTGCTGGAAGACTACAGCGCTGAAGAGTTCGAGCAGATGGACGCCTTTATCGATCACTGGCGCGACATGAACTTCTCCTATGCCGCCGTCAAGCAGCTGGAAGGCAAGTATCTGGTGCAGAACCGCGTCAGCGGCGAGATCTACGAAAGCGCCCAGTTCCTGTACATGCTGGTGTCCGCGTGCCTGTTCTCCAACTACCCGCGTGAAACCCGTCTGGACTACGTCAAACGTTTCTACGACGCGATTTCCACCTTCAAGATTTCGCTGCCTACGCCGATCATGTCCGGCGTGCGCACCCCAACCCGCCAGTTCAGCTCCTGCGTGCTGATCGAGTGCGGCGACAGCCTGGACTCCATCAACGCCACCTCCAGCGCCATTGTGAAATACGTTTCGCAACGCGCCGGCATCGGCATCAACGCCGGCCGCATTCGCGCGCTGGGTAGCCCGATCCGTGGCGGTGAAGCCTTCCATACCGGCTGCATCCCGTTCTACAAGCACTTCCAGACCGCCGTCAAATCCTGCTCGCAGGGCGGCGTGCGCGGTGGCGCAGCAACGCTGTTCTACCCGATGTGGCACCTGGAAGTGGAAAGCCTGCTGGTGTTGAAAAACAACCGCGGCGTTGAAGGCAACCGCGTGCGTCACATGGACTACGGCGTGCAGCTGAACCGCCTGATGTACCAGCGTCTGATCAAGGGCGAAGACATCACCCTGTTCAGCCCGTCCGACGTGCCGGGGCTGTATGACGCGTTCTTCGCCGATCAGGACGAATTCGAGCGTCTGTATACCCAGTATGAGAAAGACGACAGCATTCGCCAGAAGCGCGTGAAAGCGGTTGAGCTGTTCTCGCTGATGATGCAAGAGCGCGCCTCTACCGGCCGCATCTACATCCAGAACGTTGACCACTGCAATACCCACAGCCCGTTCGATCCGCAGATCGCGCCGGTGCGTCAGTCCAACCTGTGCCTGGAAATCGCACTGCCGACCAAGCCGCTGGAAGACGTCAACGACGAAAACGGCGAAATTGCGCTGTGCACCCTGTCCGCCTTCAACCTCGGCGCGATTGACAGCCTGGACGATCTGGAAGAATTGGCAACCCTGGCGGTGCGCTCGCTCGACGCCCTGCTGGATTATCAGGATTATCCGATCAAGGCCGCGCACCGTGGCGCGATGGGCCGCCGCACCCTGGGTATCGGCGTCATCAACTTCGCTTATTACCTGGCGAAGAACGGCGTGCGTTATTCCGACGGCAGCGCCAACAACCTGACGCACAAAACGTTCGAAGCCATTCAGTACTACCTGCTGAAAGCCTCCAACCGTCTGGCTCAGGAACAAGGCGCTTGTCCGTGGTTCAAAGAGACCACTTATTCGCAGGGTATCCTGCCGATCGACACTTACAAGAAAGACCTGGATGCTGTCTGCAACGAGCCGCTGCACTACGACTGGGAAACCCTGCGTAAAGAGATCCAGGAAACCGGCCTGCGCAACTCAACGCTGTCCGCCCTGATGCCGTCGGAAACCTCTTCGCAGATTTCCAACGCCACCAACGGCATCGAGCCGCCGCGCGGCCACATCAGCATCAAGGCGTCGAAAGACGGCATCCTGCGCCAGGTGGTGCCGGAGTATGAGCGTCTGAAAGACAACTACGAGCTGCTGTGGGAAATGCCAAGCAACGACGGTTATCTGCAGCTGGTAGGGCTGATGCAGAAATTCATCGACCAGTCGATCTCGGCCAACACCAACTACGATCCGACCCGCTTCCCGGGCGGCAAGGTGCCGATGAAGCAACTGTTGAAAGACCTGCTCACCACCTACAAGTTCGGTGTGAAAACGCTGTACTACCAAAACACCCGCGACGGTGCGGAAGACGCCCAGGAAGATTTGCAGCCTGCCAAGGCCGGCGATGACGACTGCGAAAGCGGCGCCTGCAAGATCTAAAGTTTGACCTAGCGGGCCGGAATTTTCCGGCCCCTTCATTTAGCCACGTTACGATGGATTCAGGCTTATGGCTTACACCACTTTTTCTCAGACCAAAAACGACCAGCTGCAAGAGCCGATGTTCTTCGGCCAGTCGGTAAACGTTGCGCGTTTCGACCAGCAAAAGCATGAAATCTTCGAAAAACTGATCGAAAAACAGCTCTCCTTCTTCTGGCGCCCGGAAGAGGTTGACGTCTCCCGCGACCGCATCGATTACCAGGCGCTGCCGGAGCACGAGAAGCACATCTTCATCAGCAACCTGAAGTATCAGACGCTGCTGGATTCCATCCAGGGCCGCAGCCCGAACGTCGCCCTGCTGCCGCTGATCTCGATCCCTGAGCTGGAAACCTGGGTGGAAACCTGGTCGTTCTCCGAGACCATCCACTCCCGTTCCTACACTCACATCATCCGCAATATCGTCAACGATCCGGCGCTGGTATTCGACGATATCGTCACCAACGAAGAGATCAAGAAGCGCGCGAAAGACATCTCCGGCTACTACGACGATCTGATCGAGATGACCAGCTACTATCACCTGTTGGGTGAAGGCACCCACCAGGTGAACGGTAAAACCGTCACCGTCAATCTGCGCGCGCTGAAGAAGCAGCTGTACCTGTGCCTGATGAGCGTGAACGCGCTGGAAGCGATCCGCTTCTACGTCAGCTTTGCCTGCTCCTTCGCGTTCGCCGAGCGCGAACTGATGGAAGGCAACGCCAAAATCATCAAGCTGATCGCCCGCGACGAAGCGCTGCACCTGACCGGCACCCAGCACATGCTGAACCTGATGCGTTCCGGCGCCGACGATCCGGAAATGGCAGAGATCGCCGAAGAATGTCAGCAGCAGTGCTACGATCTGTTCGTGCTGGCCGCCCAGCAGGAAAAAGAGTGGGCGGAATACCTGTTCCGCGACGGCTCGATGATCGGCCTGAACAAAGACATCCTGTGCCAGTATGTGGAGTACATCACCAATATCCGCATGCAGGCGGTCGGCCTCGGTCTGCCGTTCGAAACCCGCTCCAACCCGATCCCGTGGATCAACGCCTGGTTGGTGTCCGACAACGTACAGGTGGCGCCGCAGGAAGTGGAAGTGAGCTCCTATCTGGTTGGCCAGATCGACTCGGAGATCAACGCCGACGACCTGAGCGACTTCGAACTGTAAGCGATGGCGACGCCAATCGTAACGCTGCGCGCCGCCGGCACGCAGCTCTCCTGCCCCAACAGTGAAAACTGCCTGCTCGACGTGCTGGAACTGCACGACGTGCAGGTGGAGTACCAATGCCGCTCCGGCTATTGCGGCGCCTGCCGCCTAAAGCTGGTGAAAGGCGAAGTGGCCTACCGCCAACAGCCGCTGGCGTTTATCAACGCCGGCGAGATCCTGCCCTGCTGCTG
This sequence comes from Serratia sp. CY44782, assembly GCF_052168715.1. Lineage (NCBI taxonomy): Bacteria > Pseudomonadati > Pseudomonadota > Gammaproteobacteria > Enterobacterales > Yersiniaceae > Serratia > Serratia sp. CY44782. Next base: position 223,027 of record NZ_JBJNME010000001.1, on the reverse strand, counting down.
TATGCCGCTGACGGATATCGAGCTGGAAATGTAAAGTCGGGTGCCGGAAACCGCGCCTGGAGACCAGAAGGCGGGGTTGCCCCCGCCCTATGATTACCGCTTCACCTCACACGCCAACCTGATCAGGATAGTGATATTTTCCTGGTAGATTTTCAGCTCGCACAGCGAGTCTCTTATCATCCAGATAAATAACAAAACCGTAATACATACAACGGATAGCGAGTGAAACACATGCTTTAAGCGCATGCTTGCCTCCTTGCTGTGAAGGGGCTACCATAACGGTGTCTAGGCGTTAGGGCAGCCCCATTCTGATTGAGAGTCAGTTTGGGGCTTTCATCTATCCGCCTTGTCACACAATGCCCAAGACGAACAGTCTCAAGCACCCGCCAAAAGAGTAACAGCATTCCCTCGCCGCGAATATCCCCTATAATATTATGATTAATCAGGGATATATAACTATCCTCAAAGTATTTCGCTTAGCGCCCCTTTCCTGCCGATGCGGAAAAATAACGCGCCGGAGAATCGCCAAAGGCTTTGCGAAACATGGCGATAAAATTGCTCGGCGAGGCATACCCCAGCGTTTCCGCGATCTGCAACACCGTTTCACCTTCGGCCAGCTTCGCCAATGCATATGACAACCGAGCCTGCTGGCGCCACTGGGCAAAACTCAGCCCCGTTTCGCCGATCATCAGCCGCCGCAGGGTTCGCGGCGACATCGCCCCCCATTCGGCCCAGGCTTCCAGCGAACGCTCGCTCCCCGGCTGCGCCAGCAAGGCCTGCAGAACGCCGGCCAGGCGCGGATGGGACGACATCGGCAAATGCAGCGGCTCCGTTGGCGCCAGACGTATCTCGTCCCGCATCACCTGCGCTATGCGATCCTGCTCCAGGGTGAGCGCGCTGCACTTGTCCCAGCCTTCTGCTCGCTGAGCCAGCGCCTGCAGCACGGCACTAATGCCGATGACGCAGGGTGCATTCGACAGATCGTTGCAGGCCTCCGGCGCCAGCAGCAAGCTCCAGCCGCTCAGCGCACCGCAGACCTGCACCCGGTGCTGCGTCGCCGGCGGGATCCACCCCGCCCGCTGCGGCGGCAGCACCCAATCGCCGTGCGCCGTGCGTACATGCAGCAAACCGCTTTCGACGCACAGCAGCTGCCCACGCACATGCTGATGCCAGTCGTATTCGCGTGTGCCCAACCGATACTCCCGGCCTGCCGCGTCGCGGCCGCCAAGGGCGATCAACCAGGGGCCCGCCCGCCATTCGCTGCAGTCAGCATCGGCGAAGTGAGGGTTATCGTTCATATTGGCCACTTATCACTATTTTTAGTCCAGATACCGTTATATCAACCTTTTCCTGCGCCGACATAATGAAATGCTTCCGGCCGCTCCCGTTTGTGGCCACTGACTCACGAGGGAACATGATGACAACACTCAGCATTGGCATTATCGGCGCCGGGCCCGGCGGCCTGTGTCTGGCTCAGGGACTGCATCGCTTCGGCATCCACGCCACGGTGTTTGAACGTGACACCACGCCGCAAGCGCGCGATCAGGGCTACCGGCTGCGCATCGATCCGACGGGCCAGCAGGCACTGGCCGCCTGTCTGCCGCCGGCGAATTACCGGTTGCTCTGCGCCAGCAGCGCGCAAAACAGCGGCGAGAGCAATCTATGGGATCCGCAGCTTGCCCCGCTCAACGCCCGACGCCCCGAGCACTGGCTGCCCTCCAGCCCGTGGCAGGCGCAGGAACTGAGCGGCGATCTCGGCATTCATCGGCAAACGCTGCGCGAAATCCTGCTCACCGGTCTGCAAGACCGGGTGCGCTTCGGCTATACCCTGTATGAATTGGCACAAACGCCGCAGGGCGTGGAGCTTCAGTTCGCCAACGGCGAGCATGTGCGGGTCGATGTGCTGATCGCCGCCGACGGCGTCAACTCGCTGGTGCGGCGGCGCTGCCTGCCCAAGGCGGGGCCCGAAGACAGCGGCGCGGTCACCCTCTACGGCAAAACGCCGCTCGATGCGGCGACCCGTGCCCAATTGGCCCCCGAATTGCTGGGCGGCGTGTCGGTCGTCTTCGCCGACGGCTTGTCGCTGGTGATTGAACCGATGCGCTTTCAGGCGCCCATGGCGCAGCTGGCAGCCGACTATGCGCCGGACTGCCCCCTCACGCCGGTCGACGACTATCTCTATTGGGCCTGTATCGGAACGGCTGAACGGCTCGGCGGGCCGGCGCAGGCGGAGGGAAGCGCTGCGCTGCAGGCGCGCGTAAGGCATATATCGCAGGGATGGGCCCCCGCCTTGCAAACGGCGTTAGCGCTGGCGGACCCTCAGTCACTCAGCGTTCGGGCGGTGCAGGTCACGAAAGCGATGCCGGTGTGGCACAGCGAACACATCGCCTTTCTCGGCGACGCCGTGCATGCCATGAGCCCGGCGGGCGGGCTCGGCGCCAACACCGCGTTGGCGGACGCCGCCAGCCTGGCGACGCATCTGGCGCAGGCCGGCAGCGCCGCGCAGGCACTTAAGGACTATGGTGCAGATCTGCAAACGCGGGGCGCGGCGGCGATACGCCTTTCACGCCTGGCGTCCGAACGGCTGCAGCAAAACCGTGACGCCGGCGACTCGGCGCCATGACCGTCACTCGATAATTTCCACCACCTCCAGCCAGGCGTTTTTACCGCACGCCTGGCCCCCATTCAGCCAGCGGCGCAGCATATCCAGCGCCAACATCGCCACCGACTCCTGCCGCAGCCGCAGGCCGTGGCGCGACGCACGATAACGCACGGTCTGGCCAATGCCGCCGCGCGGCGTATGCAGCGCAATGCTCACCTGCTCGTCGCGCATGGCGCTGACCGCCAACGCCAACGGCGCACCGGTCAATTCCGCCAGTGAGCGGGCGCGCGCCAGCGTCGTTTCCAGCGTTTCGATGCAGTGCGCCGGCAGCAGCTCGCCCCCCGCCAGCGGCGCCCCTTCGCTCTGCAGCTGCAGATTGATCAACCCGGCGCTGAACTGCTCGCTCAACGCCAGCTTCAGCCCTTGCTGATTCAGGCGCTGCGTCAGCGTCGCCGGCAACCCGGCGGTGCCTTCAAAGATGCAGTTGTCCCCCGCCACCTCGCGCACGCGCCGCCAGGCCTGCTCCATCTCCGCACGCCGGCTTTCCGGCCCGGTCAGCTTCAGCTCGATAATCGGGCTGGATGAGCGGTAACCCAACACCACTTCCGGCGGCAGCGGCATGCCATCCAGCTCGGCGGCCAGATCGCTCTCGGAGGTGCCGAAGGTGGTCAGGCGCAGGCACAGCGGCGGCGCCGGCAAGGTGAAGCGCTGGCGCAGGCGCGGCACAATCTGCTGTTCGACCATCACTTTGAATTCCGACGGTACGCCGGGGGTGAAGAACATTTGGCATTTGTTCAGCTGCAGCGCAAAGCCGCAGGCGGTGCCTACCGGGTTATCCAGCATTTCCGCGTTGGCCGGGATCTGCGCCTGCTTGCGGTTGGAAGGGGCCATCGGCCGCCCGCGCTCGGCGAAATAGGCCTCCATGCGCGCCAGCCAGTCGTCCCGTTCAACCAGCTCTACGCCACAGGCTTTCGCAGCGGCCAGCGCGCTGAGATCGTCGCTGGTCGGCCCCAGGCCGCCGTTGACGATCAGCACATCGGCAATATGGCTTCGTTCCTGCAGGATCTCGATCAACGCAGAGAGGCTGTCCCCGACCGTTTCCCGCCCGCTCATCGGTACCCCCTGCTGGAACAGGTAGTCCGCCAGCCAGGCGGCGTTGGTATCAATAATTTGCCCGTGCAGCACCTCATCACCGGTGCTGAGCATCTCCACTCTTAACATTGATCTCTCCCACATTTTTAGATCATTTCACTATAGAGGCCCGCCAGTAACTTTTCACCAGACATTATCGATAAAGATCAAGACAGTCTGTCTTTATTCACAGCCAAATAAAAGAATCGTTAAGCAACAAAATAAAAACAACTTATTAACACGTGTATATACAATTAAACACAAATCGCTATGCTTCGCGTTCTGAGGGAACAACTTGCCACTGACAAAACTTTTATGGAGCGAAAGTGAATATGAAGAATCGCACTGTTGGCAGCATTTTTATCGTAGCGGGTACTACCATTGGCGCCGGGATGCTGGCAATGCCGCTGGCAGCAGCCGGCGTGGGTTTCAGCATCACCTTGGCGATGCTGGTCGGACTGTGGCTATTGATGTGTTACACCGCACTGTTGCTCGTTGAAGCCTATCAGCATGTGCAAGCCGATACCGGACTGGGCACACTCGCCAAACGATATCTCGGCAACGGAGGGAAATGGCTCACCAGCTTCAGCATGATATTCCTGAAATATTCGCTCACCGCTGCCTATATCAGCGGCGCCGGCGAACTGCTGGCGACCAGCGTCAGCCAGTGGGCATCTATCGATTTTCCCCTGCCCTTAGGAGCGATAATTTTTACGCTGGTGGCCGGCGGCATCGTATGTATCGGCGCCCACTCCGTTGATTTTTTCAACCGCATTCTGTTCACCGCCAAAGTGGTGTTTCTAGCGGTGATGCTCGGCCTGATGCTGCCGAATATCCAGCAGGCCAACCTGATGACGCTACCGTTGGCACAGGGGTTGGCGCTGTCGGCCATTCCGGTAGTCTTTACCTCTTTCGGTTTCCACGGCAGCGTGCCGAGCATCGTCAACTACATGGGAGGTAATACTCGCAAGTTGCGTTGGGTGTTTATCATCGGCAGCGCCATCCCACTGATAACCTACGTCCTGTGGCAGCTGGCGACATTGGGCAGCATCAGTTCCGACACCTTCGTCGGTATTTTGGCACAGCGTGCCGGTCTGAACGGTTTGTTGCAGGCCGTTCGAGAGGTAGTGGCATCACCTCATATCGACCTGGCAATGCACCTGTTCGCCGATCTGGCGCTGGCAACCTCGTTCCTCGGCGTGACGCTAGGGATGTTCGACTTTCTGGCTGACCTGTGCAAACGGCAAAATACTCCGCTAGGGCGGCTGCAGACAGGTCTTATCACCTTTCTGCCGCCACTGGTATTCGCCTTGTTCTACCCACGTGGCTTTATCTTGGCACTCGGATTCGCCGCCGTTGCGCTATCGGTACAGGCACTCCTGCTGCCAGCGCTACTGGCATGGAAAACGCGCCAGCAGCACCAAGCAGCATACCGCGTTTGGGGCGGCAAACCTGCGTTAACCCTCGTGCTGCTCTTTGGATTGGCGATGATCGTCATTCAGTTGAGTATCGCCGGCGGTATCCTGCCTTCCGTAAAATAATTTAACGAATGTCCCGGCGGTAAAATCCGGCGGGGCTTTTACTTCCTCAGAGTTAGACCAAAGCACAATCCCTATGTAAACATAAATGAACACACATCGTAACGCCGGTTTGACACAAATTAGGGCTTCCACTATCCTGCCATCCTCATAAATCGTTACCTATAATTTTCAAAATCTTTCGGCTGGTAGAGAAAAAACGTGAAGAATCGCACTCTTGGCAGTGTTTTTATCGTGGCGGGCACCACCATTGGCGCCGGGATGCTGGCGATGCCGCTGGCGGCGGCCGGCGTCGGCTTCGGCGTCACGCTGGCCTTACTGGTCGGGCTGTGGCTGTTGATGTGTTACACCGCGCTGCTGCTGGTGGAAGTCTACCAGCATGAGCAAGCGGACACCGGTTTGGGCACGCTCGCCAAACGTTATCTCGGCGGCGGCGGCCAGTGGCTGACCAGCTTCAGCATGATGTTCCTGATGTACGCCCTCACCGCCGCCTACATCAGCGGAGCCGGAGAACTGCTCGCCACCAGCATCAGCCAATGGACGTCGCAGGACTTCCCGGTGTCGCTCGGCGTACTGCTGTTCACCCTGGTGGCCGGCGGCGTAGTGTGCATCGGCACCCACTCGGTCGACCTGTTCAACCGCATCCTGTTCAGCGCCAAAGTGGTGTTCCTGGTGGTGATGCTCGGTCTGATGTTGCCCAATATCCACCAGACCAACCTGATGACGCTGCCGCTGGAGCAGGGCCTGGCGCTGTCGGCCATTCCGGTTATTTTCACCTCTTTCGGCTTCCACGGCAGCGTGCCGAGCATCGTCAACTACATGGGCGGCAACATTCGCAAACTGCGCTGGGTGTTTATCATTGGCAGCGCGATCCCGCTGATCGCCTATATCTTCTGGCAGCTGGCGACGCTGGGCAGCATCAGCTCCGATACCTTCGTCGGCATTCTGGCGCAGCAGGCCGGGCTGAACGGCCTGTTGCAGGCGGTGCGCGACGCAGTGGCCTCGCCGCACGTTGAACTGGCGGTGCACCTGTTCGCCGATCTGGCGCTGGCGACCTCGTTCCTCGGCGTGGCGCTCGGGCTGTTCGATTTCCTGGCCGACCTGTTCAAACGGCAAGACAACGTGCGTGGCCGCTTGCAAACCGGCGCCATCACCTTCCTGCCACCGCTGGCCTTTGCGCTGTTCTACCCGCGCGGCTTCGTGCTGGCGTTGGGATTCGCCGCCATCGCCCTGTCGGTGCTGGCACTGCTGTTGCCTTCACTGCTGGTGTGGAAAACGCGCCAAAAACATCAGGCGCAGTACCGCGTCTGGGGCGGCACGCCTGCGCTGGCGTTGGTGTTTGTCTGCGGGGTGACGGTGATCGCCATTCAACTGGGCATCGCCAGCGGCATGCTGCCGGCGGTGGGATAACGTATTCGGGGGCCGTTTCGGCCCCCGAATGCGTTCAAGCGGGTGGATTAAGAATAGCGTCAATCTGCGCCGCTGTGAGCGACAGACCGAAAAAGTCCCGATAAAAACCTCTCGTCTCTTCCCGCATGTCAATGTCGGCAAAACGCGCCGGGTACAGCGTTTTCGCCAACCATAAAAACTGCAGCGCCTCTTCGCTGGTCTCGCGACACCACCAGAACATCCCCTTGGGATTGACCACGACCCGATGCCGCAAAACGGCATCGATGCCCTGCCATTGCGCGGAGGCGCGTATCTCTTCGGCATCGCGCCTGTTCATCGCCACGATCACCTGCGGATTGGCGGCCACGATCTGCTCCAGCGCCACTTCGCCCGCCCCCTCTTTTTTCAGACCAAACCACGTTTCCGCCACGTTGGCGGCGCCGGCCAGATCCATCCAATCCTGGTTAAGCGACGGTCGCCCTGAGGTGGTCAGCGGATTGCCCATGCTGTGATAAACGCGAATGCGCTGTCCTGGCGGCAAATCCTTCAGTCGCTCGGCGACGCGCGCCACATTACGAGAAAAATAGCGCTCGTAAGCCAACGCTTTTTCCTGTGCATCCGATCCCAGCGCGGCCCCCGTTTTTAACACTCGCTCGCGCAGCGCCGCCATCGAATTGGCTTTAAACGCCAATACGCGCACCCCAGCCCGTTCGAGTAAATCCAATTGCGGCACTTTCATGCTGTCAGGCACAAACAGCAGCCGAGTGCCAAGCGCGATGATTTGTTCCGGATTCAACGCTTGCCCACTATTCACACTCACTACCGGAACGGCGTCAATGCGCGGCAGGCTTTGGCGAAACAGCGGGATCTGTTTCGCGACATTCGATGTGCCGACGATATTGTCGCCATAGCCCAGCATCGCGATGATGGCGTTTTGCGCAGGCCACGGCGAGGCAATGCGCATCTCGCCAGCAGGCGGCGCGGCCCACAAACCGCCATGCAACAACACGCCAACCAACAGCACCCATGCAGGCAACGATACGATTCTCATGGCGCCCTCAGAAGTCAAAGGTAACGGATGCGCGCACTTCACGGCCGCTGCCGAGAAACGCGCTCGATGCCCCACCGTTCCCGTCCGTGCCCGACGGGAAAATTGAGGCCCAGTAATGTTCGTTCGTGACGTTATTGACCGTCAGCCGCAAAGTCGCAGGCACGGAATGAATGCGGGTAGCGTAGCGGGCCCCCAGGTCCAGCGTGGTGTAACTGTCAGCCCAGGCGCTATTGGTGTCGTTCGCTGCTCGCTTGCCGGTATAGTGCACGTTGGCGCTATAGACCCATTGCGGCATCGAAGGCAGGCTGTACTCCACCAGCATATTGGCCTGCACCTTCGGCACGCCGACCACGCGCTTGTCGCGCGTGCTGTCGGAAACCGTCTCTTTCAGTTGCGGATCGAGCAGCGTGACGCCGCCAAACAGGCTCAGCCCTTCACCCATGCGCCCGGCGGCCGTCATCTCAAGGCCATTGTTCACCTGTTCGCCTTGCTCCTTGTACACCCGGTCTTCGGCGTCAACATAAGCGAACGGCCGCTTGAGGCGGAACAGCGCGGCGCCGAGGTTCATCTCCCCGACGTCGGCTTTCAGGCCAATCTCATATTGCCGACTGCGATAGGGCTTGAGCGTCTGCCCTTCGTTCTTCACGCCTTCTCCCTGCGGGGCCGTACCGCCTTGCTCCAGCGAGTCGGCATAGCTGACATAGGCCATCAGCGTCGGGGTAATTTTGTACATCAACGCCGCATTCGGGCTCAAACCCTGTTGATTGTCCTCTTCGATTTTCTTGCCGTCGGCGCCGTAGTTGCGCGTTTGCAACCAGCTTTCGCTTAAATAGAGCATCGCCGACCACTGCGGATTGAAGGTCATCGTATCGCCGAAAGTCACGCTCTGCTGGCTGTTGTCGCTGGATTTATAGCGCGCGCCGTTCTTGGGGATCTTTCCGTCGCCCGGCTCATGCATCGCCGACGGATGATACATATTGTCGATACCCAAATCGTAGCGCCGGCTGGCGCCTTTGCCGCTGTAGATAGACCAGACGTAGCCCGTCGTGGCGAGCGCCAACTCATGCCCCACCGAGCCGGTATCGATATGGCCGTTCAACGTCAGCGTATTGCTCAATACCCGAAATCGCCCCGAGGCGCTGGAGTCGCTCATCGACCGCTTGATGTCGCCGTCGCCGTTGAGCAGGGTGCTGGATACCGAACGCATGGCGCGATCCGCCTGTTGCCAACCTACGCCGCCCGTGACTGACCAATCGTCATTGAAGTAATGAATCAGCCGTGTGCTGAGGGTGTCAGTGGTTAAATCGTTACCCGCCGTTGCGAGTGCCAGACGTTTATTCTGCGGATTGGGGGCGGAAGGCAGCGGGACATTCGGCCCATAGCTGAAGCCGCCGGGATAACCCTTTTGCAGGAATTCGTAATGGCTGGCGTCCAGCTGCAGCTGCGTGCCCGGCTTGATATTCCAGTCGAACGCCACGGCCAACAGCCGACGGCGCAAGGTACTGTCGTCAACGCTGCCTTCACCCTCTTCGTTGAGGGCATTGATGCGATAGCCAAACGTATTGTCGTCGTCGAGATGGCCGCCGAGGTCGACGTGGCCGCTGAAGGCGCTGCGGCTCTGATACCCGAGCGTCACCTCGCGTAGCGGTTGCGGCGTCGGGCGTTTCGCCACAAAGTTGAACTGCCCGGCCGGGCTCGCAGGGCCATACAAGGCACCGGTCAAACTGTTGAGTACATCCAGCCGCTCCAGCATTTCAACGGGAAAGGCCGTAGTGGAGACAATGTTCAACCCATCCAGGCGGCTGTTCGCTACCACGCTGCCCTGCATGCCGCGGCTTTGAGGCCGCCCGACGTCCATGCCGCCGCGAGCCTGCATCTGCGTGCTCGGTGAATATTTCAGCAATTCGGCGACGCTTTTCGCCTGCTGATTTTTGATCATCGGTTGGGTCACGGTGGTAGAAGAATAAGGCGTATCGATCCACGCCCTGGTGCCCAGCGGCCCGAGTTCAATCTCCGGCGTTTTAAAACCGGCGCCGGATGCGCTTTCCGTCGCGGGGGATAACGCGCTGCCGGTGACGGTCAACACCTCGTCACGATCGGCCTGCGCCGCAGCGGTATAAGGAAAGAGTGAGGCAAGCAGCGGCATCAGCGCCGCCAGTGGATTTCGGTAAGTCATGACGTCCATATCGTTATATAAAAATTTATATTACGAATTTTACGGCATGTGCCCCCATATGGCGATGCCGATCGTCGAGTCTTTAAATTATTTAATCTTTTTCCATTCAGAGTCCGGATGGATTTCCCGTTGATGGCACAAATAAAAATCCCCCGGCCAATGACCGAGGGATTCGGAAAACGCGATGGGCCGCAGCCCGTCAGCCGGCCTTAGAAGCTCAGGCCGACACCGACATAAGGGCCATCGGCCAGCGTATTGTCGCGACGCCCGTCTTTGCCTTCCATTTGCATGTAACGGTAGCCCACGTCCACGCTCAGCGGACGGAACTTCCAGCGCAGGCCGCCGCTGGCTTCGTTATAGGCTTTCACGCCGCTGGTAAAGGATTCAGGCGCAAAGTACCCTTCGCCGTGCAGGCTGAAGTAACGGTTAATCTCCCACTCCAGGCCGCCACCCAGCGCCACCGCCCCGCCGCTCTTCCCGTCTTTCGGGCTGAGGTACAGCGCTTTGGCACCCACGGTCGCCGTCAACGGCCCCAGCGGCACGCCGAAGTTCAACCCCAGGCTGCCGACGTTGCCGTCGTGATCGCTGCGCGCCCAGTTGCCGGTCAGGCCCAGGCCTGAAGAGCCGGTGCTCATGCCGACGCCCAGGTTGGTGTAGTGCTGCCCGGCTTCGCCCGACACGCTGATGGCGTTCGCCGCACCGGTCACCAACAGCAATCCTGCCGCGCACGCGACCCAAGTCTTTTTCATCATCTTTCCCTCTGGTTTGTCATCCGTACCGAATGATCGAATCAACGCATAATAATAACGTCACGAGTCTATACCAAAGCGCAATGAGTATTTAAGGGATAAAAGCGAAAAAATTCTTCAATAATCAAATAAATGTAAATATTTGCAAACAACGTTCTCTATTCGTCAAGGCGATGTCAACGATAACCGAGACCTATTTGCCGCCGCTCGGCAATAGGTCTACAACTAGTAGTGGCTTTGACCAAGGTCAGGGGAAAAAGCCCCGCCAAAGGACTATGCTGATGAACGCTTAAACCGCCCGAGTCTTTACTTAACTGCACTACGATAAGGAGCAAGTGATGAGCAAGAAAGGACTGACCACCGCAGCCGGCGCCCCGGTTGTCGATAACAATAACGTGATCACCGCAGGCAAACGCGGCCCGATGCTGTTGCAGGACGTGTGGTTCCTGGAGAAACTGGCCCACTTCGACCGTGAAGTCATCCCAGAACGCCGCATGCACGCCAAGGGATCCGGCGCCTACGGCACCTTTACCGTTACCCACGACATCACCCGCTATACGCGCGCCAAGATCTTCTCCGAGGTCGGCAAACAGACCGACATGTTTATCCGCTTCTCCACCGTCGCCGGTGAGCGCGGCGCAGCCGACGCCGAGCGCGACATTCGCGGCTTCGCCATGAAGTTCTATACCGAAGAAGGCAACTGGGATCTGGTGGGCAACGATACGCCGGTGTTCTATCTGCGCGATCCGCTGAAGTTCCCCGATCTCAACCACGTGGTGAAACGCGATCCGCATACCAACCTGCGCAACCCCGTCTACAAGTGGGACTTCTTCTCCCACCTGCCGGAATCGCTGCACCAGCTGACCATTGACTTCAGCGATCGCGGCATTCCGAAATCCTACCGTCACATGCACGGTTTCGGCAGCCACACCTTCAGCTTTATCAATGCCGCCAACGAACGTTTCTGGGTGAAATTCCACTTCCGCTGCGAGCAAGGCATTGAAAACCTGATGGATGAAGAAGCGGAAGCGATCATCGCCAAGGATCGCGAAAGCTCACAGCGCGATCTGTTCGACGCGATCAAACGCGGCGACTTCCCGCGCTGGAAGCTGCAAATTCAGATCATGCCGGAACACGAAGCGTCGCAGACGCCATACAACCCGTTCGATCTGACCAAGGTGTGGCCGCACGGCGACTATCCGCTGATCGACGTCGGCTATTTCGAGCTGAACCGCAACCCCGACAACTACTTCTCCGAGGTTGAGCAGGTGGCGATGAACCCCGCCAACGTGGTGCCGGGCATCAGTTTCTCGCCGGATAAAATGCTGCAGGGCCGTCTGTTCTCCTATGGCGATGCGCACCGCTATCGCCTGGGCGTTAACCACCACCAGATCCCGGTGAACGGCGCCAAATGCCCGTTCCACAACTACCATCGCGACGGCGCGATGCGCGTGGACGGCAACAGCGGCAACGGCGCCACCTACGAACCGAACAGCTTCGGCCTGTTCCAGGAGCAGCCGGACTTCAGCGAACCGCCGCTGAGCATTGAGGGTGCGGCCGATCACTGGAATCATCGTGAAGATGACGATTACTACAGCCAGCCGCGCGCGCTGTTCAACCTGCTGAGCGCAGAAGAGCACCAGCGCATGTTCACCCGCATCGCCGGCGAACTGTCGCAGGTGCCGGAACACATCCAGCGCCGTCAGGTCGAGCTGTTCACCAAGGTACACCCGGACTACGGCGCCGGTGTCGCCAAGGCTCTGGGGCTGAAATAACCCCCTGCTGCTATCCACTCAGCCGCCCTTTCGGGCGGCTTTTTTATGCCTGAGAAAGACGCTGCGCCACCCACTGCTGCAACTGACGGCGCGAAATCTTGATGCCGCCGTTTTTCAGCTCGTCGGGCAACGAGAGTAAAGCCGCCGGGCGTTGGAAATTGGCCAGTTTATCCTGCGACCAGGCGAGCAACGCCGCCAGCGACAGCGACGGTTCGCCGTCGATTACCGCCACCGGCCGCTGGCCGAACTCGGCATCCGCCACCGGCACCACAAACGCCTGCGTGATCTGCGGATGCGCCGCCAGCACACGTTCGATATCCTCCGGCTGCACCCCTTCACCGCCGCTGAAAAACAGGTTGTCCAACCGGCCGAGAATACGCAGTTCCCCCTCGGCCATCACGCCGCGATCGCGGGTCGCAAACCAACCCTGTTCATCGGCCAGCGGCTGCAGACGGCCATGACGCCAGTAGCCGAGCGCCAGGCTGTCGGCGCGGATCCAGACTTCTTCGTCCACCAGTTTGATCCCGCGGCCGCTGAGCGGCAGGCCAACGCCCGGCCGCGCATCGGCGCGTTTGGCACACACCGTGGAAGCCAGTTCGGTCAGGCCGTAGCCGCACCAGCAGCGGATCCCCGCCGCCTCCGCCCGTTCGGTCAGCGCCACCGGGATCATTGCGCCGCCGAGCAGCACCTCTTTCAGCGTCGTGCCCGTCAGCGGTTGCGCCAGCAGCCGCCAGAGCTGTGTCGGCACCAGCGAGGCGTGCGTGCAGCCGACCAATGCCTCGGCCAGCGGATGCATTTCGCGCACCGCCAGCCGCGCACCCACCGCCAGCCAGCGCCAGACGATACCCTGGCCGGAGACGTGAAACAGCGGCAGTGACAGCAGCCAGCAATCCTCGCGCTGAAAATCCATCAGCCGCAACACCCCGGCGGCGCTGGCCAGATGGTTGGCGTAGCTGTGCGCCGCCGCTTTAGGCATGCCGCTGGAGCCCGAGGTCAGCGTCAGCGTCGCCAGACGCCGCACATCCCACCTCGGCAGGTTCGGCCAGCGCGGCTCGGTCGAGGGCGGCGTCAATCGAATCACCTCTTCCGGCAACGCCGGCAACGGATCCGGGCCGAAGGCAAAGGTGATGTCCAATTCGGGTAACAGCTGCGTCAGCAGCGGCGTCGGCAAGGCGGGATTGAGCGGCAACAGACGCGCGCCGCATTGCAGCAGCGCCAGGTAGGCCAACAGCAGCGGATAGCTGTTTTTACCGCACAGCGCCACGCCACAGCCCGGCTCCACTCCCTGGTGCTGAAAATCCGCCGCCAGCTCATCCACCCGACCTTGCAACGCCAGCCAGCTCAGCGGCTGTTCGCCGAGCAGCAGGGCCGTCGCCTGTGGCTGAAGGCGCGCCCAGTGTCGCCACGGCCAATCGCTTAACGGCGCCATAGGCACTCCAGCGCCGAAATATCCAGCAGCGGCAATGCGCTGCCTGGCCAAGGCCGCAGCACCTGCGCCTGCATCAGCCCCAGCGTATCCAGCCCCGGCACGGTGTCCGGCGTCAGCCAGCGGGCGATGCGCGCCAACTGGGTTAACCCCAGGCTAGACTCGATGCTGGAACTGATCACCGCCGTCAGCCCCGCCGCATGCGCCTGCGCCACCAGCAACTGGCAGCGCGTCAGGCTACCAACCAGCGTCGGCTTGATCACGATCGCCGCCACGCCCGGCTCGGCCTGCACCACAAAGTCCGCCTCACGCACGCTCTCATCCCAGGCGATGGCAATGCCGGTCGCCCGGGCGAAATCGCGCGATTCATCACGGGTCTTGCAGGGCTCTTCCAAAAAGGCGATGCGATCGCGCCACGCCGGGTTGACGTATTTGGCGAAGCCGTCGGCTTTGGCGCGGGTCCAGCTGCGATTGGCATCCAGCCGCAGCCGCAGATTCGGCAGCGCCTCCAGCAGCACGTTGACGATCATGCCGTCGCGCACCGCCTCATACAGCCCCACCTTCACTTTCGCGACTTTCTCGCCCGGCAAGGCGCTCAATATCTCGAACAGCTCGTCCGGATCGCCGGTGCACAGCGGCGCCTTGCGAAAATCCGCCTGCGTCGGCAAGCGCTGCTCCAGCTCGGCCTGCGCGCAGCTAATCCCAAAGGCCACCGAGGGCAGCGTGCTGTCATCCGGTTCGTTGCCCGCCAACCAGGCCGGCAGCCAGTCCAACGCGGCCTGTTCGGCCTGCGCCAACGTTTCCTGGCTGAATTCCGGCAGCGGCGCGATCTCGCCCCAGCCTTCACGCTCGCCCTGACGCAGCTGCACCACCCATCCGTCACGCGTTTTCAACCGCTGATTGCGCAGCACCACGCCCGCCTCCATCGGCAGGCTGTAACGGTAAAGCGCCGCGCTGCGGTTTACCCCGCTCATTACGGGTTACGCTTGAATTTGCTGAAGTCCGGCTGACGCTTCTCGTTGAACGCGTTGCGCCCTTCTTGCCCTTCGTCGGTCATGTAGAACAGCATGGTGGCGTTGCCCGCCAGCTCCTGCAAACCGGCCTGGCCGTCGCAGTCGGCGTTCAGCGCCGCCTTCAGGCAGCGCAGCGCCATCGGGCTGTTCTGCAGCATTTCTCGGCACCAGCGCACCGTCTCTTTTTCCAGTTCGGCCAGCGGCACCACGGTATTGACCAGGCCCATGTCCAACGCGGCAGCGGCATCGTACTGGCGGCACAGGAACCAGATTTCGCGCGCCTTCTTCTGGCCGACGATGCGCGCCATGTAAGACGCGCCCCAGCCGCCGTCGAACGAGCCCACTTTCGGGCCGGTCTGGCCGAAGATGGCGTTATCCGCCGCGATGGTCAGATCGCACATCATGTGCAGCACGTGGCCGCCGCCGATCGAATAACCGGCCACCATCGCCACCACCGGTTTTGGGCAGGTGCGGATCTGGCGCTGGAAGTCCAGCACGTTGAGGTGATGCACACCGCTGTCGTCGCGATAGCCGCCGTAGTCGCCGCGCACTTTCTGATCGCCACCGGAGCAGAAGGCCTTATCACCGGCGCCGGTTAGAATAATGACGCCGATGCCGTCGTCGTAACGGGCGTTGGCCAGCGCGTCGATCATCTCTTTGACCGTTTGCGGGCGAAACGCATTGCGCACCTGCGGCCGGTTAATGGTGATTTTGGCGATGCCGTCGGCGGACTTGTGATACAGAATGTCTTCGAAATCGCCGGTGCAATCCTGCCAGGCGATGGCGGCATACAGCTGTTCTTCATTCGGATAAAGCATGTTCGGTTCCTTTAACCAGGGTTAACGAGAAAGGTCTGCAGCTCGGCGACGAAATCCTGCGGATTGGCCAGATGCGCGTTGTGCCCGGCCTGCGGCACGATGCGCAACGGCAACCCGGCGTCGCGCGCCAGCCGTTGAAATTTGGGGTCGTTCTCACCGCACAGCACCTGCAGCGGCACGCTCAGTTGGCGCAGCTGCGGCGCCAGATAGGGCTGCCGCCCGAGCGACGTGGCTTCGAGCATGTCGGCGATCGCCGGGCCGCTGTTGACCGAGCGCGCGGCGATCAGCGCCTGGCGGTGCACGTGGCTAAGCTCTTTGAACACCGGCTGCTGATACCAGTCCGCCAGAACCTCGGCGATCGGCTCACTGCGGAAGCGCTCCGCCCACAGCGCATCCTGTTCGCAGCGCCGGCGGCGCTGCTCTTCGTCCTCTAGCCCCGGGTTGCCGCCCTCGACGATCACCCCCTGCAGGCCGGCATGGCGGCCGTGGCAGGCGTGATACATGGCGATGCGCCCGCCGAGCGAGTAGCCTACCAGCCAATAGCGTTCGATATTGCGCAGCTGCAGCGTGGCGGCGATCTGCGCGCTGATGTCGTCGAAGCCGCGGCAGCTCACCGCCACGGAATCGCCGTGGCCGGGCAGATCGATGGCCAGCGACGGCCATTCCGGGCAGCGTGCGGCGATCACCCGCCATTCATTGTTGTTGCCGAGCAGGCCATGCAGCCACACCAGCCACGGGCGGCCCGCTTCGCCCTGTTGCAAAATTCGCGTCGCCAGCATCATTGCACCGCCATATGTTGCACCAGGTATTGCAGGCTTTCGGCCCCCGCGCTCGGCGGCACCTGCAGTTCGATAAGCGTGGCGCCGCCGCGCCGCCAGCCTTGTTCAACCGCCTGTTGCAGCTGGCTCCAGTTCTCCGGCCGCGCGTAACCCAGCTGGAACATCGCCGCCGCGTGGCTAAACTCGACGTTCTGCGGCATGCAGTAAAAGCGCTGACGATCCTCTTCCGGCGTCGGCAGCAGCGAGAAAATTTGGCCGCCGTTGTTGTTGACGACGATCAACACCGTTGGCGCCGAGCTCTGGCGCAGCAGCGCCAGCGCATTGAGGTCATACAGAGCGGAAAGATCGCCCACCACCGCCAACGTCGGCCTGGCGGTTGCGCGCTGCACGCCGGCGGCGGTGGAGATCAGGCCGTCGATGCCGCTGGCGCCGCGGTTGCTGAATACCGGGTAGGCGACGGGCAATGGCGTTAACGCGTCAATCAGTCGCACCACCAGGCTGTTGCCGAGAAACAGCTGGCCGTTCTCCGGCAGCAGTTCCGGCAGGCGATGCGCCAGCTGCGCTTCGCCAAAGTTATCGTGCAGATGCGTGGATGCCGCCGTCAGCGCCTTATCCGCCAGCGCGGCCAGCCCGGCGGCCCACGGCGCGCGCGGCTGTGCCGGGTGCTGCGCCAACCACTGCGCCACGCCGGCGCGCAGGCGCCGCCCCCGGTGCTGGGCCGGATCGAGCCGCCCCGGCAGCTCGTCGATGACCCAATACTCTTCCGGCCGGCACTGCGCCTGCCACTGCAGCAGGCGTTTGCCGGTCAGGCTGCCGCCGAACTGCACCACCAGTTGCGCATCTTGCAGTACGCGCTGCGCCTGCGGGTAAGCGAGCCACAAATCGGCGCAGGGCAGCGGTTGCCCGGTCTGCGACAGCACGTCGCCGATCAGCGGCCAGCCCAGCGTTGCGGCCCATTCGGCCACCTGAGCGCCCTCTTGCGCGCTCATGCGCCCGGCCAGCACCACGCCGCGTTTCTGCCGCCAGAAGAACCAGTCCGGCTGCGGCAATGGCGCCGCATGTGTCTCGCTTTCCTGCAGCCACGGACGATCGCTCTGCCACCAGTCGCCCAGCGCGGCGGACCAATCGGCATAGTGACGTTCGTCGCCGCCGTACAGCGGCTCGGCGAACGGGCAGTTGATATGCAAAGCGCCGTGTTGCAAGCGCGCCATCGCGCTGTCGACGCTGGAGGCCAGCCACGCGGCCGGAATATCCGGCGTAGGACGCGGCAGATCGATCGCCAGCGTCGGGTGGCTGCTGTAGAGGCCGCTTTGACGGATCGCCTGATTGGCGCCGCAGTCGATCAACTCCGGCGGCCGATCGGCAGTGAGAAACACCAGCCGCTCACCGGTCAGGCCGGCTTCGATCAACGCGGGATAAAGGTTCGCCGCCGCGGTGCCGGACGTGACAATCACCGCCACCGGCTCACGCGCCGCCTTCGCCAGCCCAAGCGCCAGATGGCCGAGCCCGCGCTCATCAAAATGGGTATGACAGATAAACGATCGGTTGGCCGCAGCGGCCAGCGTCAGCGGCGTGGAGCGCGATCCCGGAGCGATACAAACATGCCGCACCCCATGGCGGGCCAGCGCCTCGAGCAGCACAGCCGCCCACCGGCGATTAAAAACACTTGTCGACATAGTTCGCTCACAAGTCAGTTAGCAGAGATCGTCTCCGGCGCAGCCGACGGACGCCGCGCCTGTAGTTACGCTCTGTATTATATGAGGTGTTATTTTCACGGCTTTTGCGCCAGCGCAAGAACGCCGTATATCCCTGGGTATTTACACCAGATAATTATTTGATTTAGAACAAAAAATAAACAATAAAAACACAAATACTTTACACTTGCGGCGGCGCCGGCTCAATCCGTCCATACAAAAACAAGGGAAATAAAGGCGCTCCGACGACGGCTAGCGGGAAGTATAGGCGGGATAAGGGAAAGCCAGCGGGGAAACAGCGAGATGAACAACACAGTCTGCAGAAAAGCACGAGGCGGCCTGCGCCGCCCCGATTTCGTCATTTATTTACGGGCCAGCAGCAGCCCCAGCACCAGCCCGACGGTGGCGCCGATACCTACGCTGTGCCAGGGTTTATCCCGCACGTAGTCGTCGGTGCGGTGTACCGCTTCTTTGGCGCGCGCGTAGTAGGATTCACCGGTGTTCGCCCAGCGCGCCTTGACCTCACTCAGCGCCTGCTCGGCGTGCGACTTGATGTCGACGTAAGCCTGATCCGCGCGATCGCCGGTGTATTGCAGCACTTCTTCCAGCGTCTCGGTCAGCATTCTCAGATCGTCATCCAGCGTAGTTTGCTCAGCATCCGTATATCTTGCCATCGTGAGATCTCCGTGGTTGAAAAATTAAGCGTTCCTACACTATAGACAAGGATCGCCGCCTGCGGCCATCGGACTTTTACCCTAAAATGTCATAGCACCAAAAGTTCCACGAGAGCCATTACACCGCAGCGGACATGCCACCATCGACAAACAGCAACTGTCCGTTGACGAAGGCGGAGGCATCAGCGGCCAGGAACACCGCTGCACCGATCAGCTCTTGCGGATCGCCCCAGCGCGCGGCGGGCGTACGCTGGGTCAGCCAGGCGGTAAAGGCCGGATCGTCGGCCAGCGCTTGCGTCATCTCGGTTTTGAAATAGCCGGGGGCAATGCCGTTGACCTGGATGTTGTAACGTGCCAATTCCACGCACATGCCGCGCGTCAACATTTTAACCGCGCCCTTGGATGCCGCATAAGGGGTGATGGTGTCCCGTCCCAGCTCGCTCTGCATCGAACCGATATTGATTATCTTGCCGCACCGACGCGGCACCATGTAGCGCGCCACGGTCTGCGACACGATGAAGACCGCCTTCTGGTTAACGGCGATGATGTCGTCCCAGTCTTGCTCCGGGAACTCGGTAAACGGATGACGGCGTTGGATGCCGGCATTGTTGATCAATACGTCTATCGCGCCGATTTCCGCTTCAATACGATCGATAGCGGCATGCACCGCCAGGGAGTCGGTGACGTCGAACGCCGCCGCATCGGCACGGAGCCCCTCGTCACGCAGGCGATCGGCCGCGTGCCGGGCGTGCGCTTCGGTGGTGGCGTTGATCAGAATATGTGCTCCCTGCTGCGCAAGGCCCCGCGCCAGCAGGAAACCGATGCCGCGCGAGGCGCCGGTGATCAAGACGATCTTGTTATCCAGTGAGAACAGGTTGTTCATGGTGATTCCCGGCCATCAGGCCTCCAATCGGACAGGCCTCTATCTCAGCCGATTGTTACCGGTAAAAATGTGATGGAAATCACTGAAAATCATGTTACGAAACCCTGTTACTCTTAACGTGATCTCACGCAATCCCTGTAAGAGAAACTGACACCTATCCATTTGAAAGTAGAATACTTTCAACAGTGTTACCGTCCTGGTTATCAGGGGGAGCCCGTCGCACAGCGGCGCGACAGCCGCTCACTCGGCGGCGCTGTTTGAGCCGGCATTCTGGCCAGTCGGTGGCGCGGCGCGTGCTTTTTCACTGCGCGCCGCCCACCACAGGCCGCTGTTTTTCATCGCATAACCAAACAGCAGGCCCACCAACAGGGAAAGCGTCACCAGCGGCCAATCGCCACCGCCGGCGAAGGTCGCACAGGCGCCGATAAAGGTACCGGGCACAAACCCCAGCCACTGTTGTTTGGCCTGAATGCACATCAGGAATGCCACGATGCCGGTCAGCAGATACCCCAAGAGATTCCACTGCGGCGCCAGTTCGCTGCCGTGGATGATCGCCATTGCCCAGAAGACGCCGCTGCAGCAGGTCAACGCGCCGATCAGCAACCCTTTCAGCCCGCCCTGCGGGCAGGCGAAATACGCCGTGCACCCGAGAAAACCGGCCCAACCGATCAACCCCAGGCTGACGGCAACCCATCCCCACACGCCGGAGAGGATCCCGGTGGTGACGGCAATGGCGAAAAGAACGTTCATAAAGTGACCCGCGGCAAAAAGAAAGCGCGCAGTTTACCCGAAAGCCGGTCATTTCATGTGATTAAAATCACAATATAAATGCAATTAAAGAATAATTAATTAAATAAAAGAGACTTAAATCACAAAATTATTAACGTGGGAACCCAGCACGTACCGTCATCCATGCCAACAACAGGCATACCGTGGTGCTGCTCAGGAACAGCAGATGGGTTGCCTGCTGCAGATCGACACGGTCGACCACGATCCCCAGCAAGATCGGCACCCAGTTGGCGATATAAGCGATAACGTAAAACAGCGAAAGCAAACGAGCATGGCTGGCCGGTGGCGAAATCAGGTTTACCAGGGTCGCGCTGCCAACGAAAATGGCGCCGTAAGCGTAGCCAGCCACCACCAGCCCCGCAGCCGCCAGCCATAGTGAATGCCACTGGATCGCCACGGCGAATACCACCGCCGCCAGCACCTGCGCCAGGCAACCGAACAACAGCGAATGGCGGGCGTTAAGACGACGGCTCAAAATCTGGCTGACACCGGCGATCAACAGATAAACCGCAATCGCATAGCCAAAGACGCCTCGAGCGTGCAGGCCTAACAGCGTTTCCGCCACGCTGGGGCCGATAGCCAAAATGCTGGCGGCCAGGGCCCAACAGATAAACAGCGCCCCGGCACACACAAAGAATTTACCGCCGGTGGCGCGCAGGCCATCGAGCAGCGAGCTTTTTTCTGTCGCAGCCGGCGCAGCATGGGTCGGCGCCGTAACCACGCCACGCGGCCACGAGAACATCACGCCCAACGCAGCCACGGCGGCAATGACCATGATAAAAACGAACGGCAGCGTCGTGGGATGGAAACCGGTCTGCAAGGCAATGCCGCTGAAGATTGGGCCCAGCGCCAACCCTGTGGTAAAGGACAACGTGGCGATCAACGCGGCGTTTTTGCCACCGTCCCGCGGCCCAAACCGCACCAACGCGATGTTCGCCGCACCGGTCAGCGCCCCGGTGCCTACCCCGGCCAGCAGCCGCGCCATGAGCATCATGACAAAGGTATCGGCCCGCGCGAACAGCAGCGCACCGCTCAACACCACCAGCAATGCCGGCACGATCATGCTGCGCAAATCCTTCACTTTGCCGGCCAGATTGCCGACGCCGAACAAAGAGATCAGCACGCCGGCGGCGTAAGCGCCGTAAACGACGGTCAGGCTGACGGAGCTCAGCGCAAGCTGCTGCTGATACAGCGGATACAGCGGCGTCGGCGCACTGCTGTTCAGCAATGCCGACATCAGTGCCAATGCCAGGAACAATAGAATACCCATGCGCGATGCCTGCGCGTTTTTCGGCACCGTGTCCTGGATGGCGGTATTTTCTGACATGCTTTAACTCCCAAAGTCGGCAGGCGGCAGCCTGCCATCGACGTTTTTCCTCACCCGACGAGCCGGGAACGGCGCTTATCATAGCGTTGCGGCGAAGGGCGAAGTATCGTCAAGAATGAATCACCCTGATGCATTCTTGCATCACCGGAGAAATAACCGCCGATGTGCAGGCCGTTAACCGTCTTTGTCTCCCCCCGGGCGGAACAACGCTTTATGATAGAAACCGTTATTGTTCGCCTGGCTTGGCCCGTGCCCCACGGCGCCGACAAATCCGCAGAGAGGAAATGGCATGATGAATTGGGACGACGCGCGCTTCTTTTTGGCCGTCGCACGCTGTGGCACGCTGCGCAAAGCCGCCAGCCAGCTGCATGTCGATCAGGCGACCGTCGGTCGACGGCTGTCCGCTTTCGAAGACGCACTCGGCTCCAAGCTGTTTATCCGCACGCCGAAATCCTTCGCCCTCAGCCCGCTGGGGGAGGAAATGCTGGCGGACGTGATGAAGATGGAAAATGCGGTGCAGGCGATCAACCGTAAAGCCGCCAGCGGTGACGAAAGCCTGAACGGCAACGTGCGCATCGCCACCACCGATACCCTGGCCGAAGCCTTCGTGATGCCGGCGCTGCAAGATCTGCGGGAACGCTACCCCGCCATCACCGTCACGCTGTTAACGGCGCTGAACATCGCCGATATCTCTTACCACGGCGCAGATCTGGCGATCCGCGGCGCCCGCCCCGATGACGATGAGCTGATCATCAAACGCTTAGCCACCATCGAAATGGGTCTGTACGCCTCTCAGCACTACCTGGCGCGGCACGGCATGCCGGTCAGGGGCGAGCAGCTGCGCGGCCACGATCTGCTGATGTTCCCGCGCGAGCTGGTGCCGCGCCACTGGAACAATTTCTGCGGCGAGGCCATGCACGAGCCCAACGTCGTGCTGCAATGCAATTCACAGCTGCTGCTGCGCTCCGCCACCCGCAGCGGGCTGGGCATCGGCCTGCTCTCCGCGTTTTTGGCGGACAAAGACCCGGAGCTGGTGCGCCTGCTCCCGGAGAACAAAGACTGGGTGGATATCTGGCTGGTGCTGCATCCCGATTTGCAACGCGCCGCCCGCGTGCGCGCGGTGGTGCAGGCGCTGGAAACGTCGTTTAGCGTCCATTACGGCTGAGTGCCGACACGTGGAGAAACATCGCTGATGTCTCACGTATCCTTCTTCGTCCAAGATTGAAATAATAAGATATAAAGCTTATTATCTAATCACTGCACAGGACGTGCATTCGGCCCGAGGGAACAATGGCAAAGATCAGCTGGTCACGTAAAGCACTGAAACAATTGATGACACTGCCTTCTCAGAACCGGTTGGCCATTGCGCACAAGGTTGAACTCTTGGGCACTTTCCCGACCGTCAGACTGGACATTAAAAAGCTGCACGGTACCGATAACCAGTACCGTCTACGCGCAGGGAACTACCGCATTATTTTTGAGATCGTCGATGATGAACCTGTCGTGTGCCTGATTCAGCAGGTAAAACGCAGAACATCGACAACTTATTGAAAGTCAGAGGTATGCCGAATGGCGAAGTTACAGTATATCCATGATGACTCCGGCCAGCCGCTCTATGTGGTATTGCCGCTCGATGAGTATAAAAGGCTTGTGAGACAGCAAGAGGACTACGAGCCTCTTCCCTACCATGCCGATAAGCATGATGATGAAACCGTCCCCCATGAAGTCGTTTCCATCATGCTGGATCAAGACGTCAGCTTGATTGCCGCTTGGCGAATTTTCCGTGGCCTCTCGCAATACGATGTAGCGGAAAAATTGGGCACGACACAATCCGCCGTTTCCCAATGGGAAGCCCCTCACTCGAAACCACAAAAGAAAACCCGGGAAAAGCTGGCTGTCCTCTATCGCTGCCAACCGGCACAAATGACGTTGTAATAGCTTCTTTCCCCCGCCCATAAAAAAAGGTCGCCGAAGCGACCTTTTTACCGTCTGAAGCGTTATCAGAACGTCGGCTGAGCCATTTGCACCAGCGAAATCAGCGGCTGCGGATAGACACCCAACAGCAGCACCAGCGCGGCGGAGATCAGCACCACGACGCCACCGGCGGTCAACGCCCAGTTGTTCGGGGTATCGCGCTGCAGCGATTCCGGCGCGCTGAGGAACAGGCTGACGGTCACGCGCAGGTAGTAGTACAGGCCGATGGCGCTGCCTACCACGACTGCGCCGGTCAGCCACCACAGGTGTGCGCTGACGCCCATCGCGATCACGAAGAACTTACCGATAAAGCCCAGCGTCATCGGGATACCGGCCAGCGACAGCATCATCACCGTCATCACCGCGGACAAGATTGGCTTATGCCAGAACAGACCACGGTAAGAGAACAGCGAATCCGCATCCGGGCCGCGGTACGGGCTGGACATCAGGCTAACCACGCCGAAGGCGCCCAGGCTGCTGAACAGGTAACCGGCCAGGTAAACGCCGGCGGTTTCCAGCGACAGCTGATGGGTTTGCACCGCAATCAGCGCCACCAGCAGGTAGCCCAGGTGAGCGATCGACGAGTAGCCCAGCAGACGCTTGATGTTGGTCTGGCTGATGGCCATCAGGTTGCCGAACAAGATAGAGCAGAACGCAATGATCGACAGCACCATGCGCAGCGCTTCGTTGTCGGCGGCCGGGGCATACAGGAACAGACGCATCACGACCGCGAAGATCGCGATCTTGCTGGCGGTCGCCAGGAAGGTCGAGACCGGCGCAGGCGCGCCCTGATACACGTCCGGCGTCCACAGTTGGAACGGCACCAGCGACAGCTTGAAGCCCAGACCGACGATCATCATGCCCATACCGGCCAGGATCAGCGGCTGGTGCATCATGTTTTCCTGCAGGCTCTTGCCGAGGCCGGCCAGCGACAGATCGCCGGACTCGGCATACAGCAGCGCCATGCCGAACAGCAGGAACGACGAGGCGGCGGCGGACAGCAGCATGTACTTAATGGCGGCTTCCAACGGGCGCTTCTGGCGGTAGGCGTAGCCCACCAGGCCGAACAGCGGCAGCGAGATCAGCTCGATACCGATGAACAGCGAAGCCAGATGGTTGGCGCTCGCCAGCAGGATGCCACCCATGGCGGCGATCAGCACCAGCAGGTAGAACTCTTCGCGGTTATCCGGATAGCCGACCAGCCACGGATACGCGAAGGTGCAGGTCGCCAGACTCGCCAGCAGCACCAGCCCGGTGTAGAACATCGAGTAACCGTCAACCCGCAGCAGCGGGGTGACGTCCATTGGGCCTGCCTGGCCGACAAAGTACAGCGAAAGCAGCGCCAGGTTGAGACCGATCACGGTCAGGGTGGCGTTGATAAAGTGGTCGCGTCGCCACGCAATGCCTAGCATCACAACCACCACCGTCAATCCGACGATCAACAGCGGCAGCAGTGCGATCAGTTGTTGAGGAGTTATTGTCATGGCGAATTACGGCCTTGTTGTTGAAATTGCTGAAACTGACGAACCAAACCAGTGTTGCACGTTGCTCATCGCCGCGTTGGAAGTATCCAGAATCGGCTGCGGGTAAACCCCCAGCAGAACCAGCAACACCACCAGCAGCAGAATGATGAACAGCTCGCGCGCGGTCATGCCCTGCAGCGGTTGGTCGGATTTAGGCGCACCGTAATAAGCGCGCTGCATCATGATCAGCGAGTAAACCGAAGCGAACACTAGACCGAAGGTAGAAATCACGGTGATCACCGGCACCACCTGGTAGCTGCCGAACAGAATCATGAATTCGCCGACGAAGTTACCGGTACCTGGCATCCCCAGCGTAGCCACGGCGAAGAACAGCGACAGCGCAGGGATGAACTTGATACGCCCCCACAGGCCGCCCATCTGACGCATGTCACGGGTATGCAGACGCTCATACAGCTGGCCGCAGATGATAAACATACCGGCGGCGGACAGACCGTGCGCGATCATCTGGATCACCGCGCCCTGGTAAGCCAGCTGGCTGCCGGTGTAGATGGCGATCAGCACGAAGCCCATGTGCGAAACCGAGGTGTAGGCGATAAGACGCTTGATGTCTGTCTGCGCGAACGCCATCCAGGCGCCGTAGAAGATGCCGATCACGCCCAGCCACATGGCGATTGGCGCAAACTCGTGCGAAGCCTCAGGGAACAGCGGCAGGCTGAAACGCAGCAGGCCGTAGGCCGCCGTTTTCAGCAAGATGCCCGCCAGGTCAACGGAACCTGCGGTCGGTGCCTGGCTGTGCGCGTCCGGCAACCAGCCGTGCAGCGGCACCACCGGCATTTTCACCGCGAAGGCGATGAAGAAGCCCAGCATCAACAGATATTGCACGTTGTGGGACATCGGCGTTTGCAGCAGGTCTTCGTAATCGAAGGTCCACACGCCGGTCGCGTTGTAGTGCACGAACACCAGGCCCAGGATCGCAATCAGCATCACCAGACCACTGGCCTGGGTGTAGATGAAGAACTTGGTCGCCGCGGTGATACGGGTTTTACCGTCCGACGCCTTGTGGCCCCACAGCGCGATCAGGAAGTACATCGGCACCAACATCATTTCCCAGAAGAAGAAGAACAGGAACATGTCGATGGCGAGGAACACGCCGATAACGCCGCCCAGGATCCACAGCAGGTTGAGGTGGAAGAAGCCCTGATACTTCTGGATTTCACGCCAGGAACAGAGGATCGCCAGCACGCCCAGCAGACCGGTCAACACCACCATCAGCAGCGACAGGCCGTCCAGCGCCAGGTGGATGGAGATGCCGAAGCGCGGGATCCACGGCAGCAGGAATTCGCTCTGCCACTGCGGAATGCCTTTCGGCGTGGTCAAGGTATAGCCGCCCTGCATCCACAACTGCAGAGAGAGCGCCAACGTCAGCCCCATTGCGATCAGCGCTATCCAGCGCGGCACCTTAGTACCGAAGCGCTCAAGCTGCCAGCACAGCAGACCGCCGATAAAGGGGATAAGAATTAGCCAAGGTAATAGCATGGCGTTTTGTGTCCCTTATACGAATAATTTCAAACTTTGTACGTAGCGCCTGCCCGGCGCTACGCCCGAAAAATGCGTCTGTTTAAATTATTCAATTAAACCAAAATCAACAGAGCCAATACGACCACTGCACCCACACCCATAGACGCTATATACCAACGCACCTGACCGTTCTCGCTCACCGTCAGACCGCGGTTCCCCCAGCGGGAGAAGACGGCCGGCAGGTTCATCAGCGAGTTCAGCGGATCGCGCTGCAGCAGCTTCGCAATGCCCAGGTACGGCTTGACGAACACTTTGTCATACAGCCAGTCGAAGCCCCAGGCATGGAACCACCAGGTCGAGAAGAAACGCCCCGGCGCACTGTTGGCGATGCTGTTGACCAGGCTGCGTTTGCCCAGCCACAGCGCGGCCGCCAGCAGAATGCCGACGATAGCTACCACGCCAGAGGTGATTTCCAGCGTCAGCACGCTGCCGTGCGCCAGCTCGGTCGTATCCGGCAGCACGCCCTGCAACGGCGGCACGATCATCGCGCCGACGAAGGTGGACAGCACCAGCAGAACCAGCAGCGGCAGGTGGTGAGTGATGCCTTTACCGGCATGCGCTTTGATTTTCTCTTCGCCGTGGAACACGATGAAAATCATACGGAAGGTGTACAGCGAGGTCATGAACGCGCCGACCAGGCCGGCCACCATCAGGTTGATATGGCCGTTGGCCATCGCGCCCGCCAGGATCTCGTCCTTACTGAAGAAGCCGGCCGTGACCAACGGCAACGCAGACAGCGCCGCGCCACCCACCAGGAAGCAGACGTACACCAGCGGGATGCTCTTGCGCAGGCCGCCCATCTTGAAGATGTTTTGCTCGTGGTGGCAAGCCAGGATCACCGAACCGGACGACAGGAACAGCAGCGCCTTGAAGAACGCGTGGGTCATCAGGTGGAAGATCGCCGCGTCCCATGCCTGCACGCCCAGCGCCAGGAACATGTAACCGATCTGGCTCATGGTGGAGTAAGCGAGCACGCGCTTGATGTCGGTCTGCACCAGTGCGGCGAAGCCGGCCAGCAGCAGAGTGACCGCACCGACGATGCCCACCAGGTGCAACACTTCCGGCGCCATCAGGAACAGGCCGTGCGTACGGGCGATCAGATAGACGCCCGCGGTCACCATGGTCGCCGCGTGGATCAGTGCGGAAACAGGGGTTGGGCCCGCCATCGCGTCCGCCAACCAGGTTTGCAACGGCAGCTGCGCCGATTTACCGACCGCGCCGCCCAGCAGCATCAGGGTCGCCCAGGTGATGGCCGTATCGCCCACCGCCAGTTTCTGCGGTGCCAGGATCATCAGCTCGCGGATATTCAGCGTGCCCAGCTCGTTGTAGAGGATGAACAGCGCGAACGCCAGGAACACGTCGCCCACGCGGGTCACGATGAAGGCTTTCATCGCCGCCGCGCCGTTGGCCGGATCTTTGTAGTAGAAGCCGATCAACAGGTAGCTGCACAGGCCCACGCCTTCCCAACCCAGATACATCAGCAGCAGGTTGTCCGCCAGCACCAAGACCACCATACTGGCGATAAACAGGTTGGTGTAAGCGAAGAAGCGCGAATAGCCCTCTTCACCGCGCATGTACCAGGAGGCGAACATGTGGATGAAGAAGCCAACGCCGGTGACCACCGACAGCATGGTCAGCGACAGGCCGTCCAGCACCAGGGTCACGCCGATATTGAAGTTGCCGACGGCCATCCAGGTCCACAGGCTTTGCTCGAACAGCTGCACGCCGGCGGCTTTCTGGGCGAAGAAATCCATCGCCACATACACCGTGACCAGCGCAGCCAGGCCGATAGAGCCCACGCCGACGGTAGCCGCCGTGTTCTCAGACCAACGACCGCGGGAAAATGCCAACAGCAGGAACCCGATCAGCGGTAGCAGAATTGTTAAATATAATAGGTTCATCCGCGCATCTCACTGACAGTATCAATATTCAGGGTATGACGACGACGGTAGAGCTGCAGCAGCAGCGCCAGGCCGATACTGGCCTCGGCTGCCGCCAGGCTGATCGCCAGGATGTACATCACCTGACCGTCCGCCTGGCCCCAGTAGCTTCCCGCCACGATAAACGCCAACGCCGCAGCGTTGATCATCACTTCCAGGCTGATCAGCATAAACAGCAGGTTGCGGCGCACCAACAGCCCGGTCAGCCCGAGCACAAACAGGATAGCCGCCAGGATCAGGCCGTGTTGAAGAGGGATCATGCTTGCTCCTCCGATTTTCTTCTCGCCATTTCGCCACTCGCCGGCGCGTTGCTCAGCACCTCGCCAGGCTTGTGCTCGCGGCCGATATGGAAGGCGACAACCAGACCCGCCAACAGCAGCATTGAAGCCAGCTCAACCGCCAGTACGTAAGGCCCGAACAGGCTGATGCCCACCGCCTTCGCGTCGACCATCTCGCCGCTGATACCCTGGTCGGATACGCTGCGAATAGCGACGATCAATACCACCAGCAGCGCCAGCGACAACAGGCCAGGCCCGATCCACACCGTTGGCTTCATCCAGTCGCGCTCTTGCTGCTGCACGTTGCCGAGGTTCAGCATCATCACCACGAACACGAACAGCACCATGATGGCGCCCGCATAGACGATGATTTCCAACGCGGCGGCAAAGTAGGCGCCGAGCGAGAAGAAGACTGCCGAGATCGCCAATAACGAGACGATCAGATACAGCAGCGCATGCACAGGGTTGGTATGGGTGATCACGCGAATCGTCGCGGCCACCGCAATCAAACCTGCCAGGTAAAATGCAATTTCCATGCTTGCTGGCTCCTTAGGGCAACAGACCTTTGACGTCGATCGGTTTGGCTTCGTTTTCGGCTTCGCCTTTGGCTTTGCCGTCAATCGCCATACCGGCCATCCGGTAGAAGTTATATTCCGGATATTTACCCGGCCCCGAGATCAACAGATCTTCTTTTTCGTACACCAGATCCTGACGCTTGTACTCACCCAGTTCGAAATCCGGCGTCAGCTGGATAGCGGTAGTCGGGCAAGCCTCTTCGCACAGGCCACAGAAAATGCAGCGCGAGAAGTTGATGCGGAAGAACTCCGGATACCAACGGCCGTCTTTCTGCTCCGCTTTTTGCAGCGAGATACAGCCGACCGGGCAGGCAACCGCACACAGGTTACAGGCGACGCAGCGCTCTTCGCCGTCCGGATCGCGCGTCAGCACGATGCGGCCACGGTAGCGCGGCGGCAGGTAAACCGGTTCTTCCGGATACATCTGGGTTTCGCGCTTGGCGAAGGCATGCATGCCAATCATCCAAATGCTGCGCACCTGGGTGCCGAAACCAACCACTAACTCTTTCAATGTCATGGTTTATTCACCCCTTATTGAGCGTTGTACAAAATGACCGCGGCGGTTGCCAGCAGGTTCAGCAGCGTCAGCGGCAGGCACACTTTCCAGCCGAAGGACATCACCTGGTCATAACGCGGACGCGGCAGCGCGGCACGGATCAGGATGAACATCATCATGAAGAAGGCCGTTTTCAACGCGAACCAGATGAATGGCGGCAGGAACGGACCCTGCCAGCCGCCGAAGAACAACGTCACAATCAGGGCGGACACGGTGACGATACCGATGTATTCCCCCACGAAGAACAGACCGAACTTCATGCCGGAATATTCGATGTGGTAACCGTCGGCCAGTTCCTGCTCGGCTTCCGGCTGGTCAAACGGGTGACGGTGGCACACCGCCACGCCGGCGATCGCGAAGGTCACAAAGCCGAAGAACTGCGGAATGACGTTCCAGACGTGCGCCTGGGATTCAACGATGGCCTGCATGTTGAACGAATCCGCCTGCATCACCACGCCCATCAGCGACAGGCCGATGAACACTTCGTAGCTCAGGGTTTGCGCGGAGGCGCGCATCGCGCCCAACAGCGAGTATTTGTTGTTGCTCGACCATCCGGCGAACAGCACGGCGTACACCGCCAGGCCGGCCATCATCAGGAAGAACAGAATACCGATGTTGAGATCGGACACCGCCCAGGTCGGGCTGACCGGAACGATAGCAAATGCCAGCAACAGGGAAGTAAAGGCGATCATCGGCGCCAGGGTGAAGATCACCCGGTCGGAGAATCTCGGTACCCAGTCTTCCTTGAAGAACATTTTGATCATGTCGGCGACCAGCTGCAGCGAGCCGCCCCAGCCTACGCGGTTCGGTCCGTAGCGGTTCTGGAACAGGCCGAGCAGGCGGCGTTCGCCGAAGCTCATGAATGCCCCGCACGCCACGACCACCAACAGGATCACGACCGCTTTAAGAATGGCGATCAGAATGTCGATCACCTCAGGGGTAAACCAGCTCATCGTGCCGCCTCCCGCAGATTGTCTACCTTAGCACCCACCAAGATCGGCGGGATCCCTGGCAAGCCGAGCGGCAAACCAACCTGGCCCTGGGTCAGGGTTTCACTCAGACGCACCGGCAGACGCAGGGTCTGGCCCGCACAGCTGAACTCCACCAGGCTGCCCGCGTTGACGCCAAGCGTCGCCGCATCGGCCGGGTTGACCATCACGTAGGCTTCCGGCATGCGCTGCTGGATCACGTGAGAGCGCTGCGACATTTCGTCGCTGCCGAACAGGTGGTAGTAAGGCGCGACACGCCAGCCGTCGACCGGATTGAACGCGGCAGGCACGCGATCGAAGTAACCGAGGCTGCCCTCCCCCGCTTCTATCAGGCGCACGCCCGGATCGCCGTGGCGCAGTTTGCCGCCCACTTCGGCCTGGAACTTGTTCCATGCCTGCGGTGAGTTCCAGCCTGGCGCCCAGGCGAACGGGATCTGCTGACGATCGGCCAGCGGACTGTTGTTCCCTTCCATCGAGAAGGCGAACATGGTGTCTTTATCCTGCGGCTGACGCGGCTCGTGCACGCTGATGTTGGCGCGCATGGCGGTACGGCCGCTGGAGCGGTGCGGCGAACGCGCCAGCTTCTGACCGCGAATGCGGAAAGTCGCGTCCGGCGCAGCGTCGACGATGCCCTGCAGCTGCGGCAACGCGGCAACGCAAGCGGCGATCACGTCATCGAGCTGGGTCCAGTCCACGTGGCGGCTGGTGTAGGTGGAGTGCAGCGAGTGCATCCAGCGCCAGCTTTCCAGCATCACGGTGAACTGATTCTTCTTGGCGTCGTCGTAATAAGCCGGATCGTATACCTGGAAGAAGCGCTGCGCGCGGCCTTCCTGGTTGATCAGCGTACCGTCGCTCTCGGCAAAGCTGGCCGAGGAGAGGATCAGGTTGGCTTTGTCCATGATCGCGGTGCGCTGGTGGTCGGCGACGATCAGGTTGTTGACCTTGGCCAACGCCGCATCCACCTGCGCCGCCGGCGCATGACGATAGAGATCGTTTTCCATCACTATGGCGGTGTCGGCTGCGCCGCTCGCCAGCTGTTCCAGCGCCTGATCGAGCGAACCGCCGCCGATCATCGCCAGGCCCATGCTGTTGGCTGCGCCCGCCACGAAGGTGATGCCGACATCGGAACCGCGGCCCTTCAACGCTTTGGCGATGTTGGCCGCCGCTTCGATGATGGCTTCGCTGCCGGCGTTGCTGCCGGTCACGATCAGCGGTTTGCGTGCGCCGGTCAGCGCCTGCACGATGATATCGACTTTCTTGTTCAGGCCTTCAGCCAGATCGTTCACCGCCGGCGCCGCGCTGTCCAGCGCGTGAGCGATGGCGAAGCCGAAGCGCGCCTGCTCGTCCACCGGCGCGCGGTAGTTCCAGGCGGCGATGTCGTCCAGACGGGTGTTGTCGACGTTGGTGGTGAACAGCGGGTACTTGGCGTGCTGACCGATGTTCTGCA
This sequence comes from Serratia sp. CY44782, assembly GCF_052168715.1. Classification (NCBI taxonomy): domain Bacteria; kingdom Pseudomonadati; phylum Pseudomonadota; class Gammaproteobacteria; order Enterobacterales; family Yersiniaceae; genus Serratia; species Serratia sp. CY44782. Next base: position 190,392 of record NZ_JBJNME010000001.1, on the reverse strand, counting down.
CCGCCGCGATCTGCCAGTCGGCCACGCGTTGCGCCGCTGCCATCGCGCGGGCTTTACCCTTGACGGCCTGGCGCACGGACAGCGCGATACGCGCACCGGTTTGCGTCAGGTCTTCGCCCAGCACCAGCACCGCATCGTAATCTTCGATCTCACGCAGCGCCGGCGTATGGACGCCGCCGTTTTTCAGCACGTTCAGCATCAGCGCCAGGCGTGATTGCTCCGCCTGAGCGATACCGGTGTAGTAGTTCTCGGCGCCGACCAGCTCGCGCAGTGCGAAGTTGCTTTCCAGGCTGGCGCGCGGGGAACCGATGCCGATGGTTTTCTTCGCCTGACGCAGGATGTCCGCCGCGCCCTGCATCGCCTGCTCGGCGTTCAGGGTGATCCAGTCATCGCCGCGCAGCTGTTGCGGTTGACGCGGACGATCTTTCTGGTTGACGTAGCCGTAACCGAAACGGCCGCGGTCGCACAGGAAGTAGTGGTTCACGCTGCCGTTGTAACGGTTTTCGATACGGCGCAGCTCGCCATAGCGTTCGCCCGGGCTGGTGTTACAGCCGATGCTGCACTGCTGGCAAATGCTCGGCGCAAACTGCATGTCCCATTTACGGTTGTAGCGTTCGGAGTGCGTTTTGTCGGTGAATACGCCGGTCGGGCACACTTCCACCAGGTTGCCGGAGAACTCGCTTTCCAGCGTGCCGCTTTCCGGGCGACCGAAGTAGACGTTGTCGTGCGCGCCGTACACGCCGAAGTCGGTGCCGTCCGCATAGTCTTTGTAGTAACGCACGCAGCGGTAGCAGGCGATGCAGCGGTTCATCTCGTGCGAGATAAACGGCCCCAGCTCCTGGTTGTTGTGGGTGCGCTTGGTGAAGCGGTAGCGGCGGAAGCTGTGGCCGGTCATTACCGTCATATCCTGCAGGTGACAGTTACCGCCTTCTTCACAGACCGGGCAATCGTGCGGGTGGTTGGTCATCAACCACTCGACCACGCTTTCACGGAACTGCTTTGCTTCACCGTCATCGATGGAGATGAAGGTGCCGTCGGATGCCGGGGTCATACAGGACATCACCAAACGGCCGCGCGTATCTTCCGCGTTTTGGTATTGCTTTACCGCACATTGGCGGCAAGCGCCGACGCTTCCCAGCGCCGGATGCCAGCAAAAGTAAGGAATATCAAGGCCGAGGGAAAGACAAGCCTGCAGCAGGTTGTCCGCTCCGTCTACCTCATACTCTTTGCCGTCTACATGAATCGTAGCCATAGTCAGCATGCTTCCAAGTGGCCTGCCTTGCGGCAGGCGTTAATCAAAAATTCTGGCCGTGTTCGGGCGAGTCGGCTTACCAGCGCTGCTTCAGCAGATTGTTCGGCTGAATGCCGCCAATCGCATGGGCGTTGCCGAAGTGCTGCACGGCGATGCCCGCCTCGAACTCTTCACGGAAATATTTAATCGCGCTTTGCAGTGGCTCTACGGCACCTGGCGCGTGGGCGCAGAAGGTTTTGCCCGGGCCGAGGGAACGGCACAGCTGTTCGAGGGTTTCGATATCCCCCGGCTGCCCTTCGCCGTTTTCCAACGCACGCAGGATCTTCACGCTCCACGGCAGGCCGTCGCGGCATGGCGTACACCAGCCGCAGGACTCGCGGGCGAAGAACTCTTCCAGGTTACGCACCAGCGGCACCATGCCGATCTCGTGGTCTACCGCCATCGCCAGCGCGGTGCCGAGACGGCTGCCGGCTTTGCCGATCGCGCCGTATTCCATCGGCAGATCGAGGTGATCGGCGGTCAGGAAGTCGGTCCCCGCGCCGCCCGGCTGCCAGGCTTTGAAGCGCAGACCGTCGCGCATGCCGCCGGCGTAGTCTTCCAGGATCTCGCGCGCGGTGGTGCCGAACGGCAGCTCCCAGACGCCCGGATTTTTCACCCGGCCGGAGAAGCCCATCAGCTTGGTGCCTTTGTCTTCACTGCCGGAGATGCCGGTGTACCACTCCACGCCGTTCGCCAAAATGGCCGGCACGTTGCACAGCGTTTCGACGTTGTTGACGCAGGTCGGCTTGCCCCACACGCCGGCGCTGGCCGGGAATGGCGGTTTGGAACGCGGGTTGGCGCGGCGGCCTTCCAGCGAGTTGATCAGCGCGGTTTCTTCGCCGCAGATGTAACGGCCGGCGCCGGTGTGCACGATCAGCTCGAAATCGAACCCGGTGCCGAGAATGTTCTTGCCCAGATAGCCGGCTTCGGTGGCTTCCGCGATGGCGCGACGCAGGTGCGCCGCCGCTTCGATGTACTCACCGCGCAGGAAGATGTACCCACGGTAGGCTTTCAGCGCGAACGCGGAGATCAGCATGCCTTCCACCAGCAGGTGCGGCAGTTGCTCCATCAGCAGGCGGTCTTTATAAGTGCCCGGCTCCATTTCATCGGCGTTACACAGCAGGTAACGGATGTTCATGGATTCGTCCTTCGGCATCAGGCTCCACTTCAAACCGGTGGAGAAGCCCGCGCCGCCGCGGCCCTTCAGCCCGGAGTCTTTCACCAGGCCGACGATCTCGTCCGGGGCCAGGCCTTTGAGGGCCTTTTCTGCGCCGGCATAGCCGTTTTTGCTGCGGTACTCGTCCAGCCACAGCGGCTGCTTGTCATCGCGCAGACGCCAGGTCAGCGGATGCGTTTCGGGAGTGCGTACAATGTGCTTGGTCATTGATACTGCTCCAGTAGCGTCTCGATATCTTCAGGCTTCAGCTGACTGTGAGTGTCCTCGTCAATCATCATGGTCGGCCCTTTATCGCAGTTGCCCAGACAGCAGGTCGGCAACAGCGTGAAGCGGCCATCAAAGGTGGTTTGACCCGGCTTGATGTTCAGCTTCTTCTCGATAGCGGCCTGAATGCCCTGGTAACCGGTGATGTGACAAACAACGCTGTCACAATAACGGATCACGTGACGTCCTACTGGCTGACGGAAAATCTGGCTGTAGAACGTGGCCACGCCTTCTACGTCGCTGGCGGGGATGCCCAGCACTTCCGCGATGGCGTAAATCGCACCGTCCGGAACCCAGCCGCGCTGCTTCTGCACAATTTTCAGTGCTTCGATGGAAGCGGCGCGCGGATCCTCGTAATGGTGCTTTTCGTGCTCGATCGCATCACGTTCTTCCGCGCTCAGTACAAAAGCATCAACGCCGCTCTGAGGAGCGGCTGCGTTGATGGGCTCGAGCGCATCATTGACTGCGTGATTGTCTTTTTGATCATGCATAGTTAGCGGTCCACATCTGACATTACAAAATCGATACTACCCAGATAGACGATCAGGTCGGAAACCAGGCTGCCACGGATGACCGATGGGATCTGCTGCAGGTGCGCAAAGCTCGGCGTACGTACCCGGGTGCGGTAGCTCATGGTGCTGCCGTCGCTGGTCAGGTAGTAGCTGTTGATCCCTTTGGTGGCTTCAATCATCTGGAATGATTCGTTGGCTGGCATCACCGGGCCCCAGGAAACCTGCAGGAAGTGGGTGATCAGCGTTTCAATATGCTGCAGCGTACGCTCTTTCGGCGGCGGCGTGGTCAGCGGGTGATCGGCCTTGAACGGGCCTTCCGGCATGTTGTTCAGGCACTGCTCGAGGATGCGCAGGCTCTGGCGCAGCTCTTCCACCTTCAGCATCACGCGGGTGTAGCAGTCGCTGGTGCCGTCGCCGACCGGCACTTCGAAGTCGAAGTTCTCGTAGCCGGAGTAAGGACGCCATTTACGCACGTCGAACTCAACGCCAGTGGCACGCAGGCCGGCGCCGGTTACGCCCCACTCCAGCGCTTCTTTGGCGTTGTAAGACGCTACGCCGATGGAACGGCCTTTCAGGATGCTGTTCTTCAGCGCCGCTTTCACGTAGGAGTCCAAACGCTTCGGCATCCAGTCGAGGAATTCACGCAGCAGGCGATCCCAGCCGCGCGGCAGATCGTGCGCGACGCCGCCGATGCGGAACCAGGCCGGGTGCATACGGAAACCGGTGATCGCTTCCACCAGATCGTAGATTTTCTGACGGTCGGTAAAGGCGAAGAACACCGGGGTCATCGCGCCGACGTCCTGAATGAAGGTGGAGATGTACAGCAGGTGGCTGTTGATGCGGAACAGCTCGGACAGCATCACGCGGATGGTGTCAACGCGCTCCGGCACCTTGATGCCGGCCAGCTTCTCGACCGCCAGCACATAAGGCATTTCGTTCACGCAGCCGCCGAGGTACTCGATACGGTCGGTGTACGGAATGTAGCTGTGCCAGGATTGACGCTCGCCCATCTTCTCGGCGCCGCGGTGGTGATAGCCGATATCCGGCACGCAGTCGACGATCTCTTCGCCGTCCAGCTGCAGAATGATGCGGAACGCACCGTGCGCAGACGGGTGGTTCGGGCCGAGGTTGAGGAACATGAAGTCTTCGTTCTCGGTGCCGCGCTTCATGCCCCAGTCTTCCGGCTTGAAGGTCAGCGCTTCCATCTCCAGATCTTCTTTCTGCTTGGTCAGCACGAAAGGATCGAATTCGGTGGCGCGCGCCGGGTAGTCCTTGCGCAGCGGGTGCCCTTCCCAGGTCTGCGGCATCATGATGCGCGACAGGTGCGGGTGGCCGTCGAAGGTGATGCCGAACATTTCCCAGGTTTCGCGCTCGTACCAGTTGGCGTTCGGGAACACCTTGGTCGCCGTCGGCACGTGCAGGTCTTTTTCAGACAGCGCCACCTTCAGCATGATGTCGCGGTTGCGTTCGATGGAAATCAGATGGTAGAAAACGGAGAAATCCGCAGCGGGCAGGCCGTCGCGGTGGGTGCGAAGACGTTCGTCCACGCCATGCAGATCGAACAGCATGACATACGGCTTCGGCTGTTTTCTCAGGAACGTCATTACTTCCAGCAACTGGTCAGGTTTAACCCATACAACGGGCATGCCGGTACGGGTGGCCTGAACAGTAAAGGCTTCCGGCCCAAAACGGTTGCGCAGTTCGCCGATCACCGGGTCGTCAAGGTGATCTCGGGTCTGCCAGGCAGGCAAGGCGTCGTGCGTCGTCAAATCTGTCATAATTTTTTTTCACCACACTAAAGGGTTATTCGCCGCAAGTTTCACTTTTCGCTGTGTTAACCAATAGCGCACTAAGATGGACGTTAAATGAACGTCTTAAATCTCGTCAGGCGTCCGGAGGTTGGTCACCGCGATGCGCTCGCCGTGTTTACGCTCTCTTTCAGACTGCATATTGGCGCGGTAAACGCCCTGATCGCCGACAACCCACGACAGCGGGCGACGTTCTTTGCCGATGGATTCCTGCAGCAGCATCAGCGCTTGCATGTAGGCTTCCGGACGCGGCGGGCAGCCGGGAATGTACACGTCGACCGGCAGGAACTTGTCCACGCCCTGCACCACGGAATAGATGTCGTACATGCCGCCGGAGTTGGCGCAGGCGCCCATCGAGATCACCCACTTAGGCTCCAGCATCTGCTCGTACAGGCGTTGGATGACCGGGGCCATCTTGGTGAAACAGGTGCCGGCTACCACCATCAGGTCAGCCTGACGCGGGGAGGCGCGCAGTACTTCCGCACCGAAACGCGCCACGTCGTGAACGGCGGTAAACGACGTCACCATCTCCACGTAACAGCACGAAAGGCCGAAGTTATACGGCCAAATAGAGTTTTTACGCCCCCAGTTCACCATGTCATGCAGCGCATGTTCGAGTTTACCCATGTAAACCGTGCGGTGGACCTGTTGTTCCAGGGGATCGGCGACGATCTCCTGTTTTTGCAGGGGATAACGGTCGTTCTCACCGTTCGGGTCTATGCGGGTGAGCGTATAGTCCATCTTAATGCCTCGCTGTTACTGCGGATGACTGTTGGTGTTAGTGATCGTGCTCGGTTTGCTGCGGCGTTGGGAACGCGCCGGAGTCCAATCCAACGCGCCGATGCGCACCAGATAAACCAGACCGGCCAATAGCACCAAAATGAAAATGGCGGCTTCGATAAAGCCTACCCAACCGCTCTCGCGAACCGAGACCGACCAGGCATACAGGTATAAGGCTTCAACGTCGAAAATAACGAAGAACATGGCCACCAGGTAGAACTTGGCGGACAAGCGCATGCGCGCCGTGCCGACCGAGTCGATGCCTGATTCAAACGGGGTGTGTTTGGCGCGTGCCCGGGCTCTCCCGCCCAAGAAGAACGCACCCAGCAGCATTAAGCCGCAGAGCCCGATAGCCACGACGAGAAATACGGCGAGCGCCCAGTGATGAGCGATAACTTCAGTGGTTGTTGACATACTCTATGCTTACTCATCAAAAGTGGCGTCGATCGCACTGCTCTTGTCACCGGCAGTTAGTGCGCCACATCGATTTAAGGGAAGGATAAATAACCACACAAACAAACTGCTTTTACAGCGAGTTAGGCAGCGTTTTTCTGTGGGCTTTTTACTCCTTTCTATAACCTTTTGTCAACTTTGACAAAAGTATCTACACACTAGTTTACATACGTATCATTTGATTAACATTTGATGCGCCAGGGGCTGGCTAAATCGTGTCAGTTAATTTTTGTGTAGAAACAGATAGATATAAACCAACGTGCACATTTCAGTTTTACTATACCATTGTCTCAGGAATTCCCTGTTCTTCCACTCACTACCTAGGGGTATTTTTTTGATCCAGGACACGTTTTCAGCATAAATCCTCAAAAAAAGTGTGGCCCTTTAACAATTTTCCTCAAATTAAGCCGCAAAAACGGCCGCTATAAGCTAACAAAATAACCCTGCTATTACCATGCCTTTAACCCATTCAATCTTATTGCTCAAAAAACAAACTCAGCGTCTTAAACCCGGCCAAACTCTCTTTTTACTAACGCTTAAAAGTTAATAAAACAGCCAACTCATAACAAAATCGTCATTAAACCCCTATAACAGTAAGAATCGCCAAAAAAAGGGCAAAAAAAACCTCCGCCGAAGCAGAGGTTTTCATCAGATATCACGCCGCGGCGTTATTCTTCTTCGTCCACCAGGCTGGCGCCATCCTGATCGCCCTGGAGACCGGCTTCCGCGCCGTTGAAGCCATAACCGCCATTGCCGCCCTGCATCGCGCTGAAGATGGCCATCGCCAGCTCATTGCTGCACTGCGCGTTTTTGCACAGCGCATACTGGGTATCCGGCAGCGGCGGCAAGCCTTCCACCGCCCCCAGCACCCGCAGATCGGGACTCATCATCTCGATCGGCCGCGCGGTCACGCCCAGGCCGGCCTTACAGGCCGCCCGCACCGCGGACAGCGTGGAGGCGACGTAGGCGATGCGCCAAGGGATGCCGGCTTCGTCCAGCTGCTTGATCGCCAGCGCGCGGAACGGGCTTGGCTCATCCATCACCACCAACGGGATCGGTTCGCCCGCCTGATAGTGGTAATCGGCGGCGCAGTACCACAGCGTCGGCGATGTGCGCAGCACGATATGCGGATGTCCGGCCGGATCGGCCGTGGTCACCGCCAGATCGATCTCGCCCTCTTCCAGCAGATCGACCATCGTCGCGCTGCGCTTTACGCGCACGTCAATGGCCAGCTTCGGATAGATGGCAGTCACGCGGTTCAACAGGAAAGGCAGAATGGTATCGGCAGTATCGTCGGAAGCGCCGATGGTCAGAACACCTTTAATATTGTTGTACATCAGCGAGGTACAGGCTTCGTCGTTAAAGCGCAGGATCTTCCTGGCATAACCGAGAAGCTGAATACCATGCTCAGTCAGGAGTTTATTACGCCCATGGCGGGCAAACAGTTCTTTGCCGACCAGTTGCTCTAATCGCTGCATTTGTTGACTGACGGCTGATTGAGTACGGCATACGGCAACCGCCGCCGCCGCAAAGGTATTCAAATCAGCAACCGCAACAAAGGTTCTTAGCAGATCGAGGTCGAGATTAAGTATCGGACGATTTGCAGTTGTCATAGTGTATTCTTCACTTTTTTAAATTCTAATTTACGAACTACTACCCTGGTGTGTTTCTCAGACGCCGTTGAAAAGGACGGAGCCTGTTATGACAGTACCCCACTCATAAGTGGAGGGCAAAAAAATTACTTATGATTCGTTACCTCTATCGCTTTTTAAAATGCGATCTATCGATGGTGCTTATAGAACGCGGGGGACTGAATACCGGTGAAAAGGGAAAACCCCCACCGAACCTGAGATTTTACTCATTCATACTGCCTAATTTCCACTCCATTCGTGCTACTGAGAACCCTTATCAACCGGCGTTCAGACTGCATTACAGAGCAAAAAAGATAAATAATTAACGGTACCGACTTCGTGTTACCACTCAATGAATTTAATAAATTCAATCAGTAAGATTTTTGCTTTAAATAATAATCCTATAACCACATAAACAATGCTTAAGGTAAAATATAAAGTAAAGCTAATGTAAATATGTCATTTTCCTTAGTGTGGTGCGCTAACTGACACCCCGCTATCAGACAACTCCGGTATTATCGTTCCTTTACAGTTTATTGAAGCCTATTCTCCCTTTCGGCTTATCAGTTCACTGCTGCCAGCCGCGATCGCCGGCACGTCGCGTTTATCGAGGCGGGATTTTACAGAACAAAACCCTAGTAAAATTATAGTTCATGAAATTATGAACCACAAAATAACTTTACCTTTGCTTATCATAACTAAAATCCCCCGTTACGACATGCATTTGCACCAAAGGCGTGCAAAACCCTTCAAAAGCAACTACGCCAGGAGTACATTGGGCGAGTTGCGGCGTCCCACGGTAGGAGCGCCCCTATCCCAGCAAAAGGCTCAACTTTTTATGTCCCCCATTGAGAAATCCAGCAAACTGGACAACGTCTGCTATGACATTCGCGGCCCGGTGCTTAAAGAAGCTAAACGTCTTGAAGAAGAAGGCAACAAAGTCCTGAAACTGAACATCGGCAACCCTGCCCCGTTCGGTTTCGACGCCCCGGACGAAATCCTGGTCGACGTGATCCGCAATCTGCCCACGGCGCAAGGCTACTCCGATTCCAAAGGCCTCTTCTCGGCGCGTAAAGCGATCATGCAGCACTACCAGGCGCGTAACATGCGTGACGTGACCGTTGAGGATATCTACATTGGCAACGGCGTCTCGGAGCTGATCGTCCAATCCATGCAGGCGCTGCTCAACAGCGGCGACGAAATGCTGGTGCCGGCGCCGGACTACCCGCTGTGGACCGCCGCGGTATCGCTGTCCGGCGGCAAGGCCGTGCACTACCTGTGCGATGAGCAGGCCGGCTGGTTCCCGGATCTGGACGACATCATCAGCAAGATCACCCCGCGCACCCGCGGCATCGTGATCATCAACCCGAACAACCCGACCGGCGCGGTTTACAGCAAAGCGCTGCTGGAACAGATCGTCGAGATCGCCCGTCAACACAACCTGATCATCTTCGCCGACGAGATCTACGACAAGATCCTGTATGACGAAGCCGAGCACCATTCGATCGCCGCGCTGGCGCCGGATCTGCTGACCGTGACCTTCAACGGCCTGTCGAAAACCTACCGCGTGGCGGGCTTCCGCCAGGGCTGGATGGTGCTGAACGGGCCGAAGAAACACGCCAAAGGCTATATCGAAGGGCTGGAGATGCTGGCTTCGATGCGCCTGTGCGCCAACGTGCCGATGCAACACGCCATTCAAACCGCGCTGGGCGGTTATCAGAGCATCAGCGAATTCATTCAGCCCGGCGGCCGCCTGTACGAACAGCGCAACCGCACCTGGGAACTGCTCAACGACATTCCGGGCGTCTCTTGCGTAAAACCGCAGGGCGCGCTGTACATGTTCCCGCGCATCGACGCCAAGCGCTTCAACATCCACGACGACCAGAAACTGGTGCTGGACCTGCTGCTGCAGGAAAAAGTGCTGCTGGTGCAGGGCACCGCGTTCAACTGGCCTTACCCGGATCACGTGCGCATCGTCACCCTGCCGCGCGTAGACGAACTGGAAATGGCGGTCGGCAAACTGGGCCGCTTCCTGGAAGGTTACCACCAGTAATCGCCTGGGGCGCAGCGCCTTGCTGCGCCCTTCTCTCATTGCCCGGTTGCAAAATTCGCCGTCACTGCTTCACAATGGGGCCCTCACTTGCCGTTAAAGAGAGCACCATGAGCCAGAGCCATTTCTTCGCCCATCTGTCCCGCCTGAAACTGATCAACCGCTGGCCGCTGATGCGCAACGTGCGTACCGAGAACGTCTCCGAACACAGTCTGCAGGTGGCTTTCGTCGCCCACGCGTTGGCGGTGATCAAGAACCGCAAATTCAACGGCAACCTCAACGCCGACCGCGTTGCGCTGCTGGCGATGTACCACGATGCCAGCGAAGTGATCACCGGCGACATGCCGACGCCGATCAAGTACTACAATCCGCAGATCGCCCATGAATACAAGAAGATCGAAAAGATCGCGCAGCAAAAGCTGCTGGACATGATCCCCGCGGAGCTGCGCAACGATTTCCGCACCATTCTCGATGAGCACTACTACAGCGAAGATGAAAAGCAGGTAGTGAAGCAGGCAGACGCGCTGTGCGCCTACCTGAAATGCCTGGAGGAACTCTCTGCCGGCAACAACGAATTCACCCTGGCCAAGGCGCGGCTGGATAAAACTCTGGAACAGCGCCGCAGCCCGGAAATGGACTACTTCATGGACGTGTTCATTCCCAGCTTCAGCCTGTCATTGGACGAAATCAGCCTCGACAGTTCGCTGTAACCCCGCCGGCGCAGCCTCGCTGCGCCGTTAAAAGCCGTAGAGCCACGGCACCACAATCACGCTGACCGCCATCACCAGCAGAGTGAACGGCACGCCGAGACGCACGAAATCGCCGAACTTGTAATTGCCCGGCCCCAGCACCAACGTGTTGACCGGTGAAGAGACCGGCGTCATAAAGGCGGCGGACGCGGCGATGGCGATAATCATCGCGAACGGGTATGGCGAGACGCCCATTTCGCGCGCGGCGGCGATGGCGATCGGCGCCATCAGCACCGCCGTCGCGGTGTTGGAAATAAACAGGCCGATGGTGGCGCACAAGACGAACAGGCACAGCAGCATCACGCGAGGCCCCGCGCCGCCGGCGACGTCCATCAGCCCGCTGACGATCAGATCCACCCCGCCGGTCTTTTGCAGCGCCTGCGCAAACGGCATCATCCCGACGATCAAAATGATGCTCGGCCAATGGATCGATTTATAGGCGCTCTCCATATCGATACAGCGAAACTTGCCCATCAGCAGACAAGCGATCAGCGCCGCGATGGGGTTGGGGATTTCGTCGGTCAACATCATTGCCACCATCAGCGCCAGGCAAAACAGCGCGTGCGGCGCCTGCGTGATCGCCGGCGCCACTTCGTCCACCTCGGCCGGCAAGTTGAGCACGATAAAGTCGTGGGTTTTGGCCTGCAGCTGACGGATCGCCTTCCAGTCGCCGATCACCAGCAAAATGTCGCCCAGCTCCAGCGGCTCGTCCACCAGCTTGCCGCCCAGCGTCTCGCCGTGGCGGCGGATGCCCACCACGTTGAGATCGTAGCGGCTGCGGAACGCCGCTTCGCGCAGGCTTTTGCCCAGCAGCGCCGAGTCCGGGATCAGCGACACTTCCGCCATGCCGACGTTGCGCGACTGTTCAGAGAAGTAATCGCCGCGCAACACCATCGGCTCCAGCCGCTGCTCGCCGCAGAATTCGCGCAGATCGACCTGGCTGTCCGACATGTCGATCAAGAGGACGTCGCCCTCGCGCAGCTCGGTGCTGCCGGAGGCGCTGACCATCACCCGCCGGAAGCGTTTCCAGCGCTCGATACCCACCACGTTGGCGCCATAACGCGCACGCAGGTGCAGTTCATCCAGCGAACGCCCGATCAGCGGCGAAGCGCTGCGGACAGCCAACCGCCGCGCGCGGCCGGTCAACTTGTAGTCGCGGATCAAATCGCGGAAGGTGCGGCGCTGCCAGTCATCGCCGGCTTTGCCCGTTTCACCGCTACCCAGCCAACGCCGGGCGATCAGCATGTACCCGACGCCCAGCGCCAGCACCACCAGGCCAATGGGCGTCACGCTGAAGAAACCGAAACCATGGATGCCTTCTCGCACCAGTTCGCTGTTGACCACCATGTTGGGCGGCGTGGCCACCAGCGTCATCATGCCGCTGATAAGCCCAGCGAAGCTGAGCGGCATCATCAGCCGTCCCGGCGCGATCTTCATTCTGGCCGTCACGCTGAGCACCACCGGGATAAAGATCGCCACCACGCCGGTCGAGCTCATGAACGCGCCCAGCCCGGCGACCGTCACCATCAGCAGCATCAACATTTTGGTTTCGCTGCTGCCGGCCACTTTCACCAGCCAGTCCCCCACCTGATAGGCCACGCCGGTGCGCACCAGCCCTTCGCCGATCACGAACAGCGCCGCGATCAAAATCACGTTGGGATCGCTGAAGCCGACCGTCGCCTCCTGCAGGCTGAGCGTGCCGCTCAGCACGAAGGCGATGATCACCAACAGCGCCACCACGTCCATGCGCAGCTTGTTGGTGGTAAACAGCACGATGGCAATCAGCAGTAAACTCAGCACCCACAGTAATTCGCTGTTCAAAACGGCCTCATCCGGCAAATGTCCAAAGGTCTAAAAAATAGCATAAAAAAACCCCGCCGAAGCGGGGTCTAATCAATTAGGGTGAAGATAATGCCGCTCAGGCCAGCCGGCGAACGATCGCGCCCTGCGCCGTTTTATCGACGGCGATCTGCGCCAGCGAATCCAGCCGCAGGTCGACCTGATCCAGCTTCGGCGCATCCGCCGGCGCGTTGACCGCAATCACCTGGCAGCCCGCCGCCAGGCCGGAGAGAATGCCGGCCGGCGCGTCTTCAACCACCACGCACTCGTGCGGCGCAAGCCCCAGGCGCTCGGCGCCCAGCAGATAGGCGTCGGGCTGTGGCTTACCGTGTTTAACCTGCTCGGCGGTGATGAACACCTCCGGCTGCGGCAAACCGCCGGCCTGGCGGCGAGCGCCGGCCACCGGCACCGAACCGGAGGTGACGATCGCCCAAGGGATACCGAGCGCGTTCAGGCGCTCCAGCAGCGCAATCGCGCCCGGCAGCGCGCGAACGCCGTCGGTATCCTGCGCTTCGGCCTGCTCCAGCAACTCGAACTCGCGCTGAATTTCCGCTTCGCTTTCGCCCGGCATAAAGTGGCGCAGAGAAGTAATGGCCTGTTTACCGTGAATGAAATCCAGCACCGCTTGCGGGTTGACACCGCGGCGCTCGGCCCAGTGCGTCCAGGCGCGCTCTACCGCCGGCAATGAATCCACCAGGGTGCCATCAAGATCGAACAGAAAACCCTTACACTCCACAGAAAACCTCTTCTTAATCAAGCATTGATGATTTGCGCTATCTCAACGGCGCTCAGGTGATACTGGCGCGGACAGGCCAGCCAGATCGCCAGCATACGCTGGTATTTTTCCCACATTTTGGTCTGGGCGTTGAAACCGTGGCTGCCGGAATCGAAGTGAGTATAACGCCCCTCGGTGCTGACCAGGAAACGCACGTAGCTCAGGTAGCGCGCTTCGGTGGCGGCGTCGAAGCCGAGAAACGCCAGGCGGCGCTCGTCCAGATCCTGCTTCTCTTTCAGGTTGCCCCAGGAAACCTGCAGCGCATGGTGCATCTCCATCACGTTGATGATGGTGCGGCACACCTCTTCGCTCAGTTCGCCGAAGTCGCGATCCAGTTCGCGCATTTGCAACCCGAACCCGCGTTCGACGATGGTTTGCAGCCGGCGATAACGGTCGCCGTTGTCCGGGTCGAGCAGGGTCATCATCTTGTACTGGTTCGACAGGATCAGCCGCTGGGCGTTGGTCATTTCCATCAGGATTTCCTCATTTCTGTATGATGGCGGGAGCATCGCACAGCGCAAGAACGCAGGAAATCACAACTCGACCGTTCTTTGATTTAAACCGGGGTTATTGGCGCTTTGACGAAAAAGGCCGCATCAACGCGGCCTTTTCTCAGTTACAGATCGTCGAGGAAGGTTTTGTCCAGCTGCTTGAAAGCACGCTTGAGCAGATCGGCCAACGTCTGATAGGTCGGCGTGCCTTCGAGCGGCGCTACCGCCTGCCCGGCTTCCGTCAGCTTGTTGCGCACCTCATGGAACCATTGCAGCAGCGTCGGCGGCAGCGGCGTGACCGAACGGCGCCCCAGCCACCACAGCCCCTGCATAGGCAGGCTGCAGGCGAACAGCGCTGTGGCGATCGCCGGGCCGAGCTGACCGCCGAGCGCGATCTGCCAGGTCAGCGTGAAAATCGCCAACGGCGGCATGAAACGGATAGCGAAACGGGTGGCACGCGCAACGCGGTTCTCCGGAAAGACCGGTGCCAGACGTTTGTCCGACGGCCAGGTTTTCATATAATGCTGCCCGCGCTGGAAGACCTGAAACCAGCTTACGGAACCGGACGGTTTGCTCGTCATTGCGTACCTCAACGTCACGTAAAGAAACTAAAAGCGTGCTGCCAGAGACCATACTAAAAAATTTGAAGCTTTAAATTTATTTTGTGTTTGCACCGGGCTATCGGTATCCTAAGCCGGCCTTGTGGCCGGTAGAAGATGACGCAAATTTTGTCAACTTTTAGCCCTATAAAAATCAAGATTATTTAAACCGCAGAGAAATCATCGGTTTTTCCATCATCCTGTGATTTGTGCACTTCACATGATGTTAATCATAAATGTCATCGGCACTATGCGCTACGCTTGTTGTCTGATTGACGATTAATTCACCACGTGTTTTCGATTTTCTTTTAACAACACGACTATTTAAGTAGGTACTTCCATGTCGAGTAAGCTAGTACTGGTTCTTAACTGCGGCAGTTCTTCTCTGAAATTCGCCATCATCGATGCCGTTAACGGCGACGAATTCCTCTCCGGTTTGGCCGAGTGTTTCCACCTGCCTGAAGCTCGCATCAAGTGGAAAATGGACGGCGCCAAACACGAAGCTGCCCTGGGGGCCGGCGCTGCACACAGCGAAGCGCTGAACTTCATTGTTAATACTATTCTGGCACAAAAACCAGAGCTTTCTGCGCAGCTGACCGCTATCGGCCACCGCATCGTGCACGGCGGCGAGAAGTTTACCGCTTCCGCCGTGATCAACGACGAAGTTCTGCAGGGTATCAAAGATTCCGTGCCGTTTGCACCACTGCACAACCCGGCTCACCTGATCGGCATCGCGGAAGCGCTGAAATCCTTCCCTCACCTGGCCGACAAGAACGTTGCCGTGTTCGACACCGCGTTCCACCAGACCATGCCGGAAGAATCTTACCTGTACGCCCTGCCGTACAGCCTGTACCGCGACCACGGCGTTCGCCGCTACGGCGCACACGGCACCAGCCACTTCTACGTGACTCAGGAAGCCGCGAAGATGCTGAACAAGCCGGTAGAAGAAGTGAACGTGATCACTTGCCACCTGGGCAACGGCGGTTCCGTTACCGCAGTGCGCAACGGCCAGTGCGTTGACACCTCCATGGGTCTGACCCCGCTGGAAGGCCTGGTGATGGGCACCCGCAGCGGTGACATCGATCCGGCTATCATCTTCCACCTGCACGACTCTCTGGGCATGAGCGTTGACCAGATCAACAAGATGCTGACCAAAGAATCCGGCCTGCTGGGCCTGACCGAAGTCACCAGCGACTGCCGTTACGTTGAAGACAACTACGACAGCAAAGCCGACGCCAAACGCGCCATGGACGTGTTCTGCCACCGTCTGGCCAAATACGTCGGCGCATACAGCGCGCTGATGGAAGGCCGTCTGGATGCGGTGATCTTCACCGGCGGCATCGGCGAGAACGCCGGCATGGTGCGTGAGCTGACCCTGAACAAACTGGGCCTGCTGGGCTTCGAAATCGACCACGACCGCAACATGGCCGCTCGCTTCGGCAAATCCGGCGCCATCACCAAAGACGGCAGCCGCCTGGCGCTGGTGATCCCGACCAACGAAGAGTTGGTCATCGCGCAGGACGCATCCCGCCTGACCGCGTAATGCTCTCAAAACACCGTCAGCCCAGGCTGACGGTGTTGTTTTAGCCTCATGTTAATCGTGAAGAGGACTATTCTGTGTCACGTACTATTATGTTGATCCCCACCGGCACCAGCGTCGGCCTGACCAGCGTCAGCCTGGGTGTCATCCGCTCCATGGAGCAAAAAGGCGTTCGTCTGAGCGTGTTCAAGCCTATCGCTCAACCGCGCACCGGCGACAACGCGCTCGACCAGACCACCACCATCATCCGCAGCAACTCCACCATCCCGGCGGCCGAACCGCTGCGCATGGACTACGTTGAGGGCCTGCTGAGCTCCAACCAGCAAGACGTGCTGATGGAAGAGATCGTGGCGCGTTACCACGAGAACACCAAAGACGCGGAAGTGGTGCTGATCGAAGGCCTGGTGCCGACCCGTAAGCATCAGTTCGCCAACGCGCTGAACTACGAGATCGCCAAAACCCTGAACGCCGAGATCGTCTTCGTGCTGGCGCTGGGCAACGACTCCCCGGCGCAGCTGAAAGAGCGCATCGAACTGGCGCGCACCAGCTTCGGCGGCAGCAAGAACAAAAACATCACCGGCGTTATCATCAACAAGCTGAACGCACCGGTCGACGATCAGGGCCGCACCCGTCCTGACCTGTCCGAAATCTTCGACGACTCCACCAAAGCCAGCATCGCCCACGTCGATCCTGCTCAGCTGTTCGCCAACAGCCCGCTGCCGGTTCTGGGCTGCGTGCCGTGGAGCTTCGATCTTATCGCCACCCGCGCCATCGACATGGCTCGCCACCTGAAGGCCCGCGTGGTCAACGAAGGCGACATCATGACTCGCCGCGTGAAGTCCGTGACCTTCTGTGCGCGCAGCATCCCGCACATGCTGGAACACTTCCGCCCGGGCTCTCTGCTGGTGACCTCCGCAGACCGTCCTGATGTGCTGGTCTCCGCCTGCCTGGCGGCGATGAACGGCGTGGAAATCGGCGCCATCCTGCTGACCGGCGGCTACGCCATCGACGAGCCGATCAAGAAGCTGTGCGAACGCGCCTTCCAGACCGGCCTGCCGGTGTTCATGGTCGACACCAACACCTGGCAGACCTCGCTGAGCCTGCAGAGCTTCAACCTCGAAGTGCCGGCGGACGACCACCAGCGCATCGAGAAAGTGCAGAACTACGTGGCCAGCCACATCAACACCGAGTGGATCGACTCGCTGACCGCCACCTCCGAGCGTTCACGCCGCCTGTCTCCACCGGCGTTCCGTTACGAGCTGACCGAGCTGGCGCGTAAAGCCGGCAAACGCATCGTGCTGCCGGAAGGCGACGAGCCGCGCACCGTGAAAGCGGCGGCCATCTGCGCCGAACGCGGCATCGCGGAATGCGTGCTGCTCGGCAACCCGGACGAGATCCAGCGCGTTGCGGCAGCGCAAGGCGTTGAGCTGGGCAAAGGCATCGAAATCGTCGATCCGGTCGCCGTGCGTGAAAACTACGTGCCGCGTCTGGTTGAGCTGCGCAAGAGCAAGGGCATGACCGAAGTGGTCGCGCGCGAGCAGCTGGAAGACAACGTGGTGCTCGGCACCCTGATGCTGGAACAAGGCGAAGTCGACGGTCTGGTCTCCGGCGCGGTTCACACCACCGCCAACACCATCCGTCCGCCATTGCAGCTGATCAAAACCGCGCCGGGCAGCTCGCTGGTGTCCTCCGTGTTCTTCATGCTGCTGCCTGACCAGGTACTGGTCTACGGCGACTGCGCGATCAACCCGGATCCGACCGCCGAGCAGCTGTCTGAAATCGCCATCCAGTCTGCGGATTCCGCCGCGGCCTTCGGCATCGAGCCGCGCGTAGCGATGATCTCCTACTCCACCGGCAACTCCGGTGCGGGCAGCGACGTCGAGAAAGTGCGCGAAGCGACCCGTCTGGCGCAGGAAAAACGCCCGGACCTGATCATCGACGGCCCACTGCAGTACGACGCCGCCATCATGGCCGACGTTGCCAAGTCCAAGGCGCCGAACTCACCGGTAGCCGGCCAGGCGACCGTGTTCATCTTCCCGGATCTGAACACCGGCAACACCACCTACAAAGCGGTACAGCGTTCCGCTGACCTGGTCTCCATCGGGCCGATGCTGCAAGGCATGCGCAAGCCGGTGAACGACCTGTCGCGCGGCGCACTGGTTGACGATATCGTCTACACCGTTGCGCTGACGGCGATCCAGTCTTCCCAGGCTGACGCTGCCGCCAAGGCCTGATAGCCCATTAATGTCACGCCCCGTCCTGGCCGGGGTTGTGGATAATGAGTACTGGCATAAAACAATAAAGCACCGCTCAAGCATATTGAGCGGTGCTTTTTTTATTCTGAAGAAAGAATCATATCTTTCCCCTGCGGACAAATCTCACTGCCCTCCGCGCTAAGCTTACGCCAATTTATTTATAAACAAATAAATAGCTACAGTATCGCCAGCAAGTCATTTCCATTCCACCTTAAGCTAAGAATACTCTTAATTAAAGGTCCGACTTATTCTGATAACAGGATCTTGTGCTAGACACTATGCACACTCATAAAAAAATCTGAAGGTTTCCCCTATGGCACACACTGGTCAGTCCGTTGAGAAAATAGCCAAAACGCTCATTAACAATGCCATTAATTACGATTCCTACCTTTGGAAGATCGACCGGCTCGGCCCTACAACGAACAGAATGCTGGCGCTGGCTTTTTCTCTGACGAGAGGAAAGAGGGAGGTATCGGGATTAACCCGCTTCGTAGGCCACAGCGCAGGCATCACGCATGACGCCTCCCTATTTGACCGATATATTGAAGAACTGCAGGCGAAGGAGAAAAAAAGCCAGCGGCTGATTCTCCCGTGGAGCGGTAAAAAGGAAGTTGAAGCGCGGCCCTTTACCGCATGCGCCGAAGCCCATGTGTGGCTTGAACTTTATGCTCGCAACCTGCATCCGCGTCATTACTACTGCGTTGCTTTTAACGGGGATGGGAGAATCGCGCCGTGTTGCAATAACTGCAAAATGTGGGTCCACAATGCGTTTTTCGGCGTTGTCACGCCGAATACCGAATATAACAACCGACACACCTATTCTCCGCGTTAAGGCGTGCGCGTTGCCTCAGCGACGTTTCATGGCCTTATCAGGCAACGCCGGTCATTGACCGGCGTCTTGGGCTTTCCTAATGATGTGCCAGCAACTGCCCAGCAGCCTCCAGAATATGCTCGGCGGTCAGGCCGTACTCCTGCTGTAGAAATGCCTGGGTGCCCACCTGGCCGTAACGCTCCTTCACCCCTACGCGCCGCATTGGCGTCGGGCACTCTTCCGCCAGCACCTCCGCCACCGCCGATCCCAGCCCGTTATGAATGCTGTGGTTTTCACAGGTGACGATGCGCCCGGTCTTGGCCGCATAGGTTTTGATCAGTTCACGGTCGATAGGCTTGAGGGTGAACATATCGATCACCGCCGCGCTGACGCCCTGCTGCGCCAGCATCTGCGCCGCCTTCAGCGCCTCCGCCACCATGATGCCGTTGGCGATCAGCGTAACGTCATCGCCGTCGCGCAGCAGGTTGCCCTTGCCGATGGTAAAGCGCGAGCCCTCCTGGTAGATGCGCGTCGCCTGCTTGCGGATGGTGCGCACCCAGTAGAAGCCGCGCAGATCCATCAGCTGGCGCAGAATATCGGCGAACATGGTGGCGTCGGTCACCTCCAGCACCACCGAATGCGCCAGCCCGCGCACGATGCCCATATCCTCGAACGACATGTGGGTGCCGCCGTTGTGGCAGGCGCTCACCCCGGCGTCTGAGGCGATCACCTTGACGTTGTTGCGCTGATAATCCAGCGACATGAACAACTGATCGAAACAGCGGCGGCTGGCGAAGGCGGTAAAGGTATGCACGAACGGCACCCGGCCGGTGAGCGACAGCCCGGCGGCGACGCCGATCACGTTGGCCTCCATGATGCCGCAGTTGATCACGTGCTGCGGGTGATCCTTGTGCACGCCGTCCATCGCCATCGAGCTCATCAGATCCGCCTCCAGCGCGATGATCGGCGCGCCCGCTTCAATCTGCCGACGCACCGCGCCGGCGTAGACTTTGCGCATTTCGACGGCGTCGTTTTCCAACTGCGTCACTACGTTAAACATGGGCGGCCTCCAGTTCGGCGATGGCTTTCTCGATTTCCTGCTGCACGTCCGGCGTCAAGCGCAGGTGGTGAGAGTTCGACAGGTTTTCCAGATAGGCCACGCCCTGCCCCTTGATGCTGTCGAGCACGATCGCCAGCGGCCGCTGTTCGCCGCCGCGCGCCGGCGCTACCGCCGCCAGCAACGCCGCGATGTCGTCGCCCTTGATGGTCTGCACCTCAAAGCCGAAGGCGCGGAACTTGGCGGCCAGATCGAACGGTTGGATCACCTCGTCCAGCGCGCCGTCCAGCTGTTGCTTGTTGTAATCGATGAACAGCGTCAGGTTGTTCAGATTGTGGTGGGCGATAAACTGGAACGCCTCCCAGCACTGCCCTTCGTTCAGCTCCCCGTCGCCGAGGATGCTGAACACCCGATTGCGGCGCCCCGCCAGCCGATGAGATAACGCCATGCCGGCGGCGATCGACACGCCCTGCCCCAGCGAACCGGTGGTGGCATCCACACCGCGCGTGCGCAGCCGGTCCGGGTGGCTCGGCAGACGCGTGCCGTTCTGGTTGAGGGTCTTCAGCTCCGCCAGCGGGAAGTAGCCCTTGATCGCCAGCGTGCTGTACAGCACCGGGCCGGCGTGCCCTTTCGACAGCACGAAGTCATCGCGCTCCGGCCAGTCCGGATCCGCCGGATCGATGCGCATCACGCTGCCGTACAGCACCGCCAGCGTCTCCACCACCGACATGCAGCCGCCGTAGTGGCCAAAACCCAGCCCGGTCAGCGCTTTCAGCGTTTCCAGGCGGATCGCCCGCGCCAGGGTATGCAGCTCTTCAATTTCCGTTTCGCTCGTTGTGTAGTTCATCAGTCTGCCCTCGTTATTTCTCGACGCGGTCAGCGGCCGGCGCGCCTTTGCGTTTTCCCAGGAAGTTATGCGCCACCAGCAGCGCGAACACGGCGACGATCGCCAGCATGATCATCTCCTTCGACATAAAGCGCGCCATATTGCCCAGCAGGATGCCGATCGCGCCGAAGTCGGCGTCGGAGAAGGTGGTGTTGGCAAAGCCCAGCGCCCCCAGCACCGGCAGCAGCAATACCGGCAGGAAGGTGATCAGCAACCCGTTGGCGAAAGCACCCAGCATCGCGCCGCGCCGTCCGCCGGTCGCGTTGCCGAACACCCCGGCGGTAGCGCCAGTGAAGAAGTGCGGCACCACGCCGGGCAGGATCAGCACCATCTTCAGCTGCCCCAGCAGAAACAGCCCGGCCAATCCGCCAAGGAAACTGAACAGGAAGCCGATCAGCACCGCGTTGGGGGCATAGGGATAGACCACCGGGCAATCCAGCGCCGGCCGCGCATTCGGCACCAGCTTTTCCGAGAAGCCGGTGAACGCCGGCACGATTTCTGCCAGAATCAAACGCACGCCCTGCAGGATGATGAACACCCCGGCGGCGAAGGTGATGGCCTGAATGATCGAATACACCAGGTAGTTCTGGCCGCCGCTGAGCTCGCTTTCCACATAAGCCCGCCCGGCGCAGATCGCCAGGATCAGGTAGATGACGATCATGGTCATCGAGATCGAAATGGAGCTGTCGCGCAGGAAGCTGAGGTTTTTCGGCAGGTTCATCTCCTCGGTCGAGCGCGAGTTTTTGCCCACCTTCGAGCCGATCCAGCCGGACAGCACGTAGCCCAGGGTGCCGAAGTGACCGAAAGCGATATCGTCATTGCCGGTGATGCGGCGCATATAGCGCTGGGCGATCGCCGGGAAGAACGCCATCACCAGCCCCAGGGTCAGCGCGCCGGTAAACACCAGCTGCACGCCCTCGAAGCCCGCCACCGTCAGGATGATGCCGATCATGCAGGCCATGTAGAAGGTGTGGTGGCCGGTCAGGAAGATGTATTTCAGCCGGGTGAAGCGCGCCACCACGATATTCGCCACCATGCCGAACGCCATGATCAGCGCGGTGGAGGCGCCGTATTTCTCCAGCGCGATGGAGACAATGGCTTCGTTATTCGGAATGATGCCCTGAATATTGAACGCGTGTTCGAACATGCCGCCCAGCGGATTGAGCGATCCGACCAATACCGTGGCGCCGCCGCCCAAAACGATAAAGCCGAGAATGGTTTTTACCGTGCCTTTTACCACGTCGGAAAACGATTTCTTTTGCGCCAGCAAACCGATCAGCGCAATAAGCCCGACCAGTACCGAAGGCACCTTTAATATATCCACCACAAACTTAAGCGTTTCCTGGATAAACATATCCACCTCGCCAATCGTTTTATTCAGATGATTGAGTGGGCTTCGAAGTAAGCGCGCAGCTTGGCTTCCAGCTCATTAATGTCGATGATGTTGCTGATCACCACCAGCTGCTCGGCCGGTACGCTGGCGCTGTCGGCGATGTCTTTCGCCATCACGAACACGTCGGCGGCGCCGGGGGTGGCGGACGACAGATCGGAGTGTTCGACCTCGGCCTCCACCCCCATCTTTTTCAGCACCTTTTTAATGTTCATTTCCACCATAAAACTGCTGCCGAGACCGGAACCGCAAATCGCCATGATTTTCATAATATCCACCTGTTGAATTTAGCGTGTAGGGTAGCGCCGCCGGTCATATTCCCGGCGTTGTTAGCATTAATAGTGTTCCTGGTGATTAAGCGTTAATAGCGGGCGATAATATCCTCGATTTGCCGTTTATCTTTGGCGTGAAATAACGCCTCCATGGCCTGATTGTCTGAAAATAATTCCGCCAGTTGCGAAATCAATTCGATGTGGCTGTCGCCGTCGGGCGCCGAAAGCATCACCACCACCTGAACCGGATCGTTATCCGCGGAATGAAAGTTCACCCCCTGATGGATCTTCAACAGCGATAATCCCAACGCGTTGGCGCCCTCTTCGGGCCGGGCGTGCGGCATGGCGATGCCCGGCGCCAGGACAAAGTAAGGCCCGAGCTTCTCCTGCTGATGAAAGATGGCCGTCAGGTAATTCGGCGTGATCACGCCGTCTTGCAGCAGCGGCTGCGCACTCAGCGTTACCGCCTGGCGCCAGTCCTCCACCCGTTCGCACAGCTGTATATGATCGGCGGTCAGCCACTCTTTCAGCACGTTACCCTCCTAAAGGTTGATGGTTTCGGCCGGTGATTAATTCACCGACGACGGTAAAACTTTAATCAACCCCACCCGGCCACACAGTGATGGATATCACAAAGATAGCGCTACCAAAGCGCTATCATGCAGATCTGTGATAGCGCTATCAAAACGCCGCGCCGCGGCATGGCGTTAACCACAATTTTTTCTCGCTATTTCGGGTAACGGGGTAGAATGTGCCGCATACGGGGATCGTCGAAGCCGCGCCGTCGGCTTCCCGCCCTCACCATTTTTATGCGCCGCGCGCGCATTTCAGTCGGGATTAGGCATGTCGATCGGTAAAAAACGACGCAGCACGGGCAGGGTGACGTTGGCTGACGTAGCGCAGCTGGCGGGCGTCGGCACCATGACGGTGTCGCGCGCGCTGCGCACGCCGGAGCAGGTTTCAGACAAACTGCGCGAGAAGATTGAAGCCGCGGTGAGCGAACTGGGGTATCTGCCCAACCTGGCCGCCAGTTCGCTGGCGTCAGCCTCGTCCTACACCATCGCCATGGTGGTGCCCAGCCTGTCCGAATCCGGCTGCGCCGAGATGTTCGCCGGCCTGCAGAAAGTGCTGCAGCCGGCCGGTTATCACATCATGCTGGCGGAGTCGCAGCATCACCTCGAACGCGAAGAGAAATTGCTGGAGACCCTGCTCTCTTACAACCTGGCGGCGGCGGTGCTGCTCAGCGTCGAGCATTCGCAAAACGCCCGCAACGCGCTCATCGCCGCCAACATTCCGGTGGTGGAGATCGGCGCCGTGCGCGCCGATCCGATTGACATGAGCATCGGCATCGACTACGTGGCGGCCATGTATCAGCTGACGCAAACGGTGATCGCCAGCGGCTATCAGAACATCGGGCTGCTGTGCGCCAACCAGGAACAGTGGATCTTCCAGCAGCACCTGCAGGGCTGGCACAAGGCGCTGCTGCGCAACCATATGTCGCCGCATCGGGTGATCAACGCCGCGCAGCCCGCCAGCTTCAGCACCGGCGCGCAGCAGCTGCCGGAATTCCTGCTGGCCTGGCCGGAGCTGGACGCGCTGGTGTGCGCCTCGGACGAACTGGCCGGCGGCGCGCTGTATGAATGCCAGCGGCGGCGCATCAAGGTGCCGGACAATCTGGCGGTGGTGGGGTTCGGCAACAGCGAGTTCAGCCGGGTCTGCCAACCGCCGCTGACTACCATGACCATTCCGCATCGCGACATCGGCATCCAGGCCGGCCAGGCGCTGCTGGCGCGCCTGAACGAGCAACCCTGGCTGCCGGCAGGCTCCCTGCCCGCCACGCTGTGCCGCCGCGACAGCTGCTGAATCCGCGCCATAAAAAAAGCCGGTCGATGACCGGCTTTCTCACGCGTTGGCGTCTCAGTGGTTGTCGAGCGGCTTACCGTAATCCTGTTCGTTGTTGCGCGTCAGCCACAGCGACAGCGCCTTCAGCGAATCCGGGGTAAACTCGTCGCAGCGCGCGGTGATCTCTTCCGGCGTCAGCCAGCACACCTCGGCCACTTCTTCTTCCTGCAGCGCGAACGGGCCGTGCGATACGCAGCTGAACAGCGCACCCCACACCCGGCACTGCTCTTCTTCGAAGTAGAACAGGCCGTGTTCGGCGAAAGGCACACCGGCGATGCCCAGCTCTTCTTCCGCCTCGCGGCGCGCCGAATCCAGCACGTTTTCACCGCTTTGCACTACGCCACCCGCCGTTGCGTCCAACCAGCCCGGGTAGAAGTCCTTGATCTCAGTGCGACGCTGCACCAGAATTTTTCCCATCCCATCATGCACCACAATATAGGTAGCACGATGGCGCAGCCGCTCCGCCCGCATCTGTTGACGACTGGATTGAGCAATCACCTCGTTTTGCTCGTCGACGATATCAACCCATTCGGTATCTGCAGCCTGACCCTGTTCCGCCATCCTCTAAAACCTTCTATTTTGGCGCGATGCATCCCGCGCGCTGGTTAATCAATGAGTGTTTTTCAAAGATTTTTATTGTGTGTGTATAAATTAGTGCGTTTAGCGTGTTAACGCCACCTCCGCGACGACCTTGCCGTCGTCGAGCGTCAGCACGCTCAAAGTGCCCCGATCCAACATGCCGTAGCTGGCCGGAAAGCCCCCTTTGGGGATGCTGACCGAGCCCGGATTGAAGCAATAGATCTCACCCTGCCGCTCCGCCTGCGGCAGATGCGTATGGCCGTAGGCCAGGACGTCACCGCGGGATAACGGCGGCAGTGCCGAGGGATGATAAAGGTGACCGTGGGTCAAAAACAATCGTCTTTTTTGCAGTAAAACCTGTTGCCAGGGCGCCTCGATGGGAAACGTCAGCAGCATCTGATCGACCTCGCTGTCACAATTGCCGCGAACGGCGATGATCTTGTCGCTATAGCGATTCAATCGTTCGGCAACCTGAGCAGGCTGATACCCGGCCGGCAGCGCGTTGCGCGGGCCGTGATTCAGCAAATCACCCAGAAGAATCAACCAGTCGGCGCCGTTTTGTGCGAACAATTCCAGTACGCGTTCGGTGGCTGGCAGCGATCCGTGAATATCCGAGGCGAACATCAGCTTCATAACCTTGTCCTATAGAGGGAAATAAGCGCCATTTTACCGCGCCGGCGCCGTGCGGCAAACCGCCGTCCGCCCCGGTGGAGAATTGTGATCCAACCGCGCAGATAGCATCGGACGAATCCCACATAGCCTGCTATCCTTAGCTGCTATTGTTGGATCTCTGATATACCTTTGTGCGCGGCGAAGACCGCAGCAACGTGTAATGAATTACAGATCACCTTACCGCAGGAGGCAACATGATTGACCTGTATTACGCGCCTACTCCCAATGGTCACAAGATCACCTTGTTTTTGGAAGAGGTCGGCTTACCCTACCGTATCCATCGCGTAAACATCAGCGCCGGCGAGCAGTTTAAACCGGACTTTCTGAGCATTTCTCCCAACAACAAAATCCCGGCGATCGTCGATCAGCAACCGGTGGACGGCGGCGCGCCAATCAGCCTGTTCGAGTCCGGGGAAATCCTGCTGTATCTGGCGGAGAAAACCGGCAAGCTGTTGAGCAAGGGCCTGCGCGAACGCGCCGCCACCCTGCAGTGGCTGTTCTGGCAGGTGGCCGGGTTCGGGCCGATGCTCGGGCAGAATCACCACTTCAACCACTACGCGCCGCAGCCGGTGCCTTACGCCATTGAGCGCTACCAGCTGGAGACCAAGCGGCTATATGGCGTGCTGGAAGCCGAACTGCAAAAACACCCGTACCTGGGCGGCGACAACTACAGCATCGCCGATATCGCCACCTACCCGTGGGTGGTGTCGCATCCGCGCCAGCGCATCGATCTGGCGGATTACCCGGCGGTGCGCAACTGGTTCGAGCGCATCAGCAACCGCCCGGCGACCGAGCGCGCCTATAAGCTGGCCGAACAGGGCTAACCCCCCGCTCCCCGACTCCCCGCCGCCGGGGAGTCACATCACCCCTGCGTTATCATTTCCCTACTTTCCGTGTATTCTGAACGCCAATAATCAGACCTATGGAGAATCTCTGATGTCTTTCAGTCAACCCGACGCCGTTATTCGCATTAAAAATCTGCGGTTGCGCACGTTCATCGGTATCAAGGAAGAAGAAATCAACAACCGACAGGACGTCCTGATTAACGTGGCGATCCACTACCCGGCGGACAAGGCGCGCAACAGCGAAGACATCGCCGACGCGCTCAACTACCGCACCATCACCAAAGCGATCATCCGCCATGTGGAAGATAACCGTTTCGCGCTGCTGGAAAAATTAACGCAGGATGTGCTCGATATCGTAAAAGAACATGCCTGGGTGACCTATGCTGAAGTGGAGATAGATAAACTTCTGGCCCTGCGCTACGCCGATTCGGTCTCCATGACCATGAGCTACCGCCGGGGCTGACTCAGGGAGGTCGACCATGCGGATCCTGATCACCGGCGCAACGGGATTGATAGGTAGCAGCCTGACGGCCAGGCTGCTGGCGCTTTCTCACCACATTACGGTGCTGACGCGAGACGAACGGCGAGCCCGGGCCAGGCTGGGCGACCAGCCGAGCTATTGGCAAACGCTGGACGACCGGCAGTCGCTGGATGACTTCGATGCGGTGATCAATTTGGCCGGCGAACCTATCGCCGACAAGCGCTGGAGCGCACAGCAGAAACAGCGGCTGTGCCATAGCCGCTGGGATCTGACCGAGCGGTTGGCGCAGCTTTTCAAGGCCGGCAGCACGCCGCCCGGCGTGCTGATTTCCGGTTCCGCCGTCGGCTACTACGGCGACCAGGGGCAGGCGGTGGTCACCGAAGAGGAGCCGCCGCACGACGAATTCACCCATCAGCTGTGCCAACGCTGGGAAGCGCTGGCGCTGCAGGCGCAGAGCGACGCCACCCGCGTCTGTCTGCTGCGCACCGGCGTAGTGCTGGCGCCACAGGGCGGCGCGCTGGCTAAAATGCTGCCGCCGTTCCGTTTCGGGCTGGGCGGCCCGATCGGCGACGGCCGCCAATACCTGCCGTGGATCCATCTCGAAGACATGATCAACGGCATTATTTATCTGCTGGACCACGCCACCCTGACCGGCCCGTTCAACATGGTCGCTCCCTACCCGGTGCATAACGAACAGTTCGCCGCCCAATTGGCCAACGTGCTCGATCGCCCGGCGTTTCTGCGGGTGCCGGCGTTCGTCATGCGTTTGTTGATGGGGGAAGCGGCGGTGCTGGTGCTCGGCGGCCAGCGGGCGGTGCCGAAGCGGCTGGAGGAGGCCGGCTTCCACTTCCGCTATCTGGAGCTGGAACAGGCGCTGGATGACGTGATTAATCAGCGGGCCGAAGCCCGCTGATCTGAAGTTACTTCAACGCGCCGGACAGGAACTGCTGCAGGCGCGGGCTTTTGGGGTTGCCGAACAGCTCGGCCGGCGGCCCCTGCTCTTCAATCAACCCTTTGTGCAGGAAGATCACGTGGTTGGAAACGTGGCGCGCAAACTCCATTTCGTGCGTCACCACCACCATGGTTTTCCCCTCCTCCGCCAGCTTCTGCATGATACGCAGCACCTCGCCCACCAGCTCGGGATCCAGCGCCGACGTCGGCTCGTCAAACAGCAGCACTTCCGGCTCCATCGCCAACGCGCGGGCGATAGAAACACGCTGCTGCTGGCCGCCCGACAGGTGCACCGGGTATTTGCCGCGCGCCCGCTCATCGATGCCCACCTTATCCAGATAGCGCACCGCGCGCTCGTGCGCTTCGGCCTTGCTCAGCCCCAGCACCTGCACCGGCGCCTCCATCACGTTCTCGAGCACCGTCATGTGGCTCCACAGGTTGAAATGCTGGAACACCATGGTCAGGCGCGTGCGCAGCAGCTGCAGCTGCTTCTTGTCGAACACCTTCAGCTGGCCGTCTTTGTCGCGCACCATGCGAATGTCTTCGTTGTTCAGGCTGATCGAGCCTTCGCTCGGTTTTTCGAGGAAGTTGATGCAGCGCAGAAAGGTGCTTTTTCCGGAGCCGGAGGAGCCGATGATGCTGATCACATCCCCGGCGTTGGCCGCCAGCGAGACGCCCTTCAGCACTTCGTGGTCGCCATAGCGTTTGTGCAGTTCGGTGACGGCTAATTTATTCTCAGACATGGTTTTTCTTCCCGTCATTTATCAGTGACTAACGTGTGCCATCCAGCGTTTTTCAGCCTTGCGGAACAGGCTGATTAACACGTAGGAGATGATCAGGTACAGCACCGCCGCGATGCCGAAAGCGTAGAACGGCTGATAGGTCGCGGCGTTGATGTCGCGCGCGATCTTCAGCAGATCCGGCACGGTGGCGGTAAACGCCAGCGCGGTGGAGTGCAGCATCAGGATCACTTCGTTGCTGTAAGCCGGCAGCGCGGTACGCAGCGCCGAAGGTAAAATGATGCAGCGATACATCTTGAAGCGCGAGAAACCGTAGGCGTTGGCGGCCTCGATTTCACCGTGCGGCACCGAGCGGATGGCCCCGGCGAAGATCTCGGTGGTATAGGCGCAGGTGTTGAGCGTCAGTGCCAGAATGGTGCAGTTGAGCCCGCTGCGGAAAAACGCATTGAGAAACTCGCTGCCGCGCACGATCTCAAGGCTGTACATGCCGGAGTAGAACACCAGCAGCTGCACGTACAGCGGCGTCCCGCGAAACACATAGGTGTAGAGCCACACCGGGAAACGTACCCAGCGGATGGAAGAGACGCGCGCCACCGCCATCGGGATCGCCAGCAGCCCGCCCATCACCACCGAGGCGATCAGCAGCCACAGCGTTACCGCCACGCCAGTGAAGCGATAGCCGTCGCTCCACAGCAGCGACTGCCAATACTGTTGCAGGATATCGATCATAGCTCGGCCCTCTTGACGCCCAGTGAGTAACGCCGTTCAAGCCACAGCAGCACGCCGTTGGAAACGGTAGTGAAGATCAGGTACACCACGCCGGCCACGATGGCGAAGAAGAACGGCTGATAGGTGCCTTTCCCCGCCAGCTGCGTGGCTTTCACCACGTCGTTCAGGCCGAGGATCGACACCAGTGCCGTCGCCTTCAGGATCACCTGCCAGTTGTTGCCGATGCCCGGCAAGGCAAAACGCATCATCGCCGGGAACAGAATGCGCCGGAAGATCTGCGCGCCGCTGAAGCCGTAGGCCGTCGCCGCTTCGATCTGCCCTTTCGGCACCGCCAGATAGGCGCCGCGGAAGGTCTCGGTAAAATAAGCGCCGTAGATAAAGCCGAGGGTAATGATGCCGGCGCCGAGCGGATCGATATCGATCTGCGCGAAGCCCAGCAGCGTGGTGATGTTGTTCAGCGCGATCTGCAAACCGTAAAAGATCAGCAGCATCAGCACCAGATCGGGCACGCCGCGGATCAGCGTGGTATAGGCACCGAACAGGCCGGAGATAAAGGGGTTATGAGACAGTTTGCCACCGGCGCCGATCAGACCGATCACCACCGCCAGCACCACGGAACTGAGGGCCAGCTCCAACGTCACCAGAGCCCCCTCGAAAATCAGTTGGGAATAGCCTTGCAGCATCTACTTCACCCTGTGGTCTAGGATCCGAACCATCGGGGCCGGCGCACCGGCCCCGCAGTCACAGCATGGAACGGGAAGCGGATTACCCGCCGTAGACGTCAAAGTCGAAGTACTTTTTCGCGTATTTGTCGTAAGTGCCGTCTTTACGCATCTCGGCGAAGGCTTTGTCCAGCGCGGCTTTCAGCTCGGTATCGGTCTTGCGCAGCCCCATGCCGGTGCCGACGCCGAAGAACTTGTCATCCTTCACCGATTCGCCGGCGAACGCATAGTCTTTGCCCGGCGGCTGTTTCAAGAAGCCGTCGCTGCCCGCCACTTCATCCTGGAAGGCGGCATCGATACGGCCGGAGGCCAGGTCGGCATAAGCCAGATCCTGGTTCTGGTAAGGCACGACGGTCACCCCTTTCGGCTGCCACATGGCGTTGGCGTAGGCTTCCTGGGTGGTGCCCTGCAGCACGCCCACGCTCTTGCCTTTCAGCGCTTCGGCGGTCGGCAGCAGCTTGGAGCCCTTCGGCGCGATCAGACGCGCGTTGGCGGCATACAGCTTGTCGGTAAAGGCGATTTCCTGCTGGCGTTTTTCAGTGATGGACAGCGAAGAGATAATGGCGTCAATCTTCTTCGCCTTGAGGGATGGGATCAGCGCGTCGAAGTCGCTCTCCACGAAGGTGCATTGGGTATTGATGCGTTTGCACAGCTCTTTGGCCAAATCGATGTCAAAGCCTACCAGCTCGCCTTTGGCGTTTTTGGATTCAAACGGTGCGTATGTCGGATCGGTGCCAATCTTCAGCGTGGAAGGAATGGCGGCAAAGGCGCTGCTGGCGGCGCTCAAAGCCAGAACTAACGGCAAAATCAAAACCCGCTTTTTCATAAATTACCCTCAAATTGATTTTTTTGATGCCACTACGGGCATTACTTTCCCCACCAAATCAATTTGCAGTAATCGTGCCACATTCGGTGCTACGGACGGAGGGAACGGCTCCGGCCTTCACAATACTGTTTCCTGGGACGATAACCGCAAAATTAAATCGGCCGGTCGGGGCCGCGCCACTGGCAGCCGCGACAAGGCGGCGCCATGAAACAGTGAGCGTGATGAAGTGGGATTATTATGGTGCATACTCCGCCCCAATTCAGTGCGGTGTTGCACAAATGTACCAATTTAGGGATAAAACTGTTAATTAGCACCCTGCCAGCGGGTGAACAGATCGGTCGGCAGTTCGATATCAAACTGGTCGATCACCCGATTGACGGTCTGATCGATGATGTCTTCCACGCTTGTCGGCCGGTGGTAAAACGCCGGCACCGGCGGCATGATCACCGCCCCCATCTCCGCCGCCTGGGTCATCAACCGCAGGTGCCCCAAATGCAGCGGCGTTTCCCGCACGCACAGCACCAAACGGCGGCGCTCTTTGAGCACCACGTCGGCGGCGCGAGTCAGCAGCCCGTCGCTGTAGCTGTTAACGATGCCGGACAAGGTTTTGATCGAGCAGGGCAGGATTGCCATGCCCAGGGTCTTGAAGGAGCCGGAGGAGATGCCGGCGGCGATGTCGCGCGCGTCGTGCACCACATCGGCCAGCGCCTGCACTTCACGCAGGCTGTACGGCGTTTCCAGCGCCAGCGTCTGTCTTGCCGCGTTGCTCATCACCAAATGGGTTTCCACCTCTGCGACGTCGCGCAAAACCTGCAACAGGCGCACGCCGTAGACAGCGCCGCTGGCGCCGGAAATGCCGATGATGAGTCGTTTCATGGAAAATGGCCTCTGCCGTAAAAAGTAAGATCAGGCAGACTTTGCCGCAATGGCGAGGGATAAGCAAGTCAGAGGAGCAAGGTGCACCGCCGCAGACGCGGCGATGCACCCTGAGGGATCAACGCAGGCGGTTAGCCTTCGTTGTGCAGTTCCAGATTTTCCGCTTCGGTTTGCACCCGCAGCGCCTTGGCGTCGTCGCTGCGCAGCGACTCCAGGTATTCCAGATAGCTTTGGTCGACGTCTTTGGTCACGTAGATGCCGTTGAACACCGAACATTCGAACTGGGTGATGTCCGGGTTCTCTTCGCGCACCGCTTCGATCAGATCGTCCAGGTCCTGGAAAATCAGCCCGTCGGCGCCGATGATCTGGCGGATTTCATCCACTTCACGCCCGTGGGCGATCAGTTCGTTGGCGCTCGGCATGTCGATACCGTAGACGTTCGGGAAGCGCACTTCCGGCGCGGCGGAAGCCAGGTACACGCGCTTGGCGCCCGCTTCGCGCGCCATCTCGACGATCTGTTCCGACGTAGTGCCGCGCACGATGGAATCATCCACCAGCAGCACGTTCTTGTCGCGGAACTCGGCGCGGTTGGCGTTCAGCTTGCGGCGCACCGACTGGCGACGCGCCTGCTGGCCCGGCATGATGAAGGTGCGGCCGACGTAGCGGTTCTTCACGAAGCCCTGGCGGTATGGCTTCTCGAGAATGCGCGCGATCTCCAGCGCGATGTCGCAGGAGGTTTCCGGAATCGGGATCACCACGTCGATGTCCAGATCTTCCCACTCGCGGGCGATCTTCTCACCCAGCTTCTGGCCCATGCGCACGCGGGCGCTGTAGACCGAGATCTTGTCCATAAAGGAGTCCGGGCGCGCGAAATAAACGTATTCGAACAGGCACGGGTTGGTTTTCGGGTTCTCCGCGCACTGGCGGGTGAACAGCTGGCCCTTGGTGGTGATGTACACCGCTTCGCCCGGCGCCACGTCGCGCAGGAACTCAAAGCCCAGGGTATCCAGCGCCACGCTCTCGGAGGCCACCATGTACTCGCTGCGGCCATCCTCCAGCGTGCGCTTGCCGATCACCAGCGGGCGAATGCCGTTCGGGTCGCGGAACGCCAGCAGGCCGTGGCCGATGATCATCGCCACGCAGGCGTAAGCGCCGCGCAGTTGCTGATGCATGGCGGCGACCGCGGTAAAGATGTTTTCGGCCTCCAACGGGTAGTGCGGGAAGCGGTCCAGCTCGCTGGCCAGCACGTTCAGCAGGATTTCCGAGTCGGAGGTGGTGTTGACATGGCGGCGGCCGCTTTCGAACAGATTTTGGCGCAGCTCATGGGCGTTGGTCAGGTTGCCGTTGTGGGCCAGCGTAATGCCGAACGGCGAGTTGACGTAGAAAGGCTGGGCCTCAGAGGCGCTCGAGCTGCCGGCCGTCGGGTAACGCACATGGCCAATGCCCATGTTGCCCTGCAAGCGTTGCATATGGCGCGCCTCAAACACATCCTTCACCAGGCCGTTGGCTTTACGCAAACGGAACCCGTTGTGGGCG
The DNA here is from genome assembly GCF_052168715.1 of Serratia sp. CY44782. NCBI lineage: Bacteria > Pseudomonadati > Pseudomonadota > Gammaproteobacteria > Enterobacterales > Yersiniaceae > Serratia > Serratia sp. CY44782. Next base: position 156,903 of record NZ_JBJNME010000001.1, on the reverse strand, counting down.
TCAATGGTGACGATGCCTGCGGCATCCTGGCCACGGTGCTGAAGCACCGTCAGCGCATCATAAATCGACTGGTTTACCGGCATGAAACCGGCGATACCGACAATACCGCACATGTTGTCTTTTCCTCATCAGCGCTACCGCCCCGGCAATTGGGTCGGCAAGAAACTCGACGTGCTCTGCAGGTAGTCAAAGAACCACCTGATGACGTAACTGAACTGGGGAATGAGCTGCGACTGTTTCCAGTCGGCGCTTTGTGAGAAGCCGGTAAAGGTATCCAGGAAGAACAGGATCGCCGCGACGATCAACACTCCGCGCAGCGCGCCGAAGCAGATGCCCAACACGCGGTCGGTGCCCGACAACCCGGTTTTCTCTACCAGTGAGCTAATCACATAGTTAACAATAGCCCCTACGATCAAGGTCGCGATGAACAAAATCGCGATCGCGATGCCGTTTCGCACCAGTTCATCTTCAAAACGAGTGAAATAGACCGCAAGGTAAGAGTAGAAATGGCTGGCAACAAAAAACGCACATCCCCATGTCACAAGTGACAATGCTTCGCGAACAAACCCTCGGATCAGGCTCACCAGAGCCGAAAATCCAATCACCGCTATAATGACGTAATCAATCCAGACCATGAACTATTCCAATGATGAATCGCCCCTGCATCCAATTCGCGGCGAATTCTAACAGAAAAAGAAAACGTTTGCGTAGGGGATTTCCTACCACGTTACAAATAAAAAGCGGCGATCAAAAAATTCCCAATCGCCGCGCCTACATAGGTGATTTCGCCTGTAAAAGGCGCGGTTCTTCTCGCTTTCTCTCCACCACTCCTTAATTCAGGGGCGCATCGTGCTGCGCCCCCGCGGGGTTTAACGGCCGTACGGCTTCACCTGCCCGCTAAGCCCGCTGATCGAGTTCAGCGACGGCAGCGCCGCCTGCAGCTTCTGCTTGGAAGCGTCCGGGCCAACGTAGATGCGGGTGATCTGCCCCTGCACCGGCGTTGAGGGCACGGTAAAGGCGCGATAGCCCGAGAGGCGCAGCGAGGCGACAATCTCATTCGCCTTGGCGGCGTTTTTCAACGCCCCGAGCTGCACGACATAGGCTTGTCCAGCCGGCGCTTTTTCTTCCGCCGGTTTCGGCTGCGGTGCCGGTTCAGGCTTCGGCGTCGGTTCAGGTTTTGGTTCCGGCTTCGGCGCCGGCTTCACTTCTACCGGCTTCGGTTGCGGTGCCGGTTTCGGCTTCACTTCTACCGGTTTGGTTTCTACCGGTTTCGGCTTGGGCTGCGGCACCGGTTGAGGACGCGTTTCGACCGGCGGTGGTGCCACCTGCGTCGGCTGCTGAGCAGTCTGCCGCGCCGCCTGTTGCGCCGCCGCTTCGTTGGCCGCCTGCTGCTCGACCAGCGCGCCCGCCCCTTCCGGCGGCTGTGCCGGCAGCGGCTGCGTCACCGGCGGCAGCACGTCGTTCTCTTCGACATCGCCCGCCTTCGGCACCAACGGAATGGCCGCGAATTCATCCTCGTAATGCTTCTTTTTGCCGTCCAGCAGCCCTGGCAGGATGATTACCCCCAGCGCCACCAGAATCACGGTTCCGACCAGTCGGTTCTGAAATTTACTCGCCACTCACACTCCCCGCATCTCGTCTAACGCCGCCATCACCTGCGCCACGGTGTGGAACGATCCACAGACGATCACAATATCCTGTTTATCAGCATCCTGCATAGCCTGCCGCCAGGCAGTTTCGACATCATTAAAGCGGCGCGGTTCCGTCAGATGTTGCGCCAGCTGTTCGACGCTGGCGCCGCGCGGCCCGTCGAGCGGCGCGCAGTACCATTCATCCACCTGCTCGCTGAGGCAAGCCAGCGTGCCGGCGATGTCTTTGTCCGACAGCATGCCCACCACCGCGCGCACCTTGCCGCCGTCGCGCGGCAGTTTGGCCAGGCGCCCGGCCAGATAGCCGGCGGCGTGCGGGTTGTGCGCCACGTCGAGGATCAGCGTCGGCTCCCGCCGCACGATCTGGAAACGCCCCGGCAGCGTCGCCTGTTGCAGCCCGGTGAAGATCGCGCGTTCGTCGATTTCCAGCGGGGAGCAGTTCAGCGCCGCCAGCGCGGTAGCGGCGTTGGCCAGCGGTACGTTCGGCGTCGGCAGATCGGTCAGCAGCGTGTCGCCGCCCTGCCACTGCCAGCGATCGCCCTGCGCGCTGAAGCTCCAGGCTTCGCCGCGGCGATACAGCGGCGCGCCCAGCGTTTCGGCAACCTGACGAATGCTGTCCGGCATGTCGGGTTCGCCCACCACCGCCGGCTTGCCGCTGCGGAAAATGCCGGCCTTCTCGCGGCCGATGCTTTCGCGATCGTTGCCCAGCCAGTCGGTGTGATCGAGCGCGATGCTGGTGATCACCGCCACGCTCGGATCGACGATGTTGGTGGCATCGAGACGCCCGCCCAGCCCCACTTCCAGGATCACCACGTCGAGCCGCGCCTGTTTGAACAGCTGCAGCGCCGACAGGGTGCCGAATTCGAAATAGGTCAGCGACGTTTCGCCGCGGCCGGCTTCAATGGCGGCGAACGAGCGGCTGTGCTCCGCTTCGCTCAGCTCTTCCCCCTGAATGCGCACGCGTTCGGTATAGCGCACCAGATGCGGCGAACTGTAGACGCCGACGCGCAGGCCGGCGGCCAGCAGAATGGCTTCGAGGGTGCGACAGGTGGTGCCTTTGCCGTTGGTGCCGGCAACGGTGAACACCGTGGGAGCGGGGGTCAGTAAATCCAGATGCGCCGCGACGCGCTGTACGCGCTCAAGGCCGAGTTCGATCGCCTGGCTGTGCAGACGTTCCAGATAATAAAGCCACGAGCTCAATGGCGACGTGGCTTGGGGAATTTGGTGGTTTTGCATGAGTCCCATCACTGAACTTGGGTTCATTAATCCATCAGGGCACCACCCTCACCGCGGTAAAGGCGATGCGCTTCGTGACTGCCGCCAGCCTGCAAACCGCAGCGAGAGGGCTGCGGCCGGCAGGGAACGGGCATCAGCCGTCACTTAGCCACAAAGTGGCGGCTGAACCCGGGCGGGATCTGTCTTTGCCTCAGGCGTCGGCCTGCTGCTCCGGCTCAATGACCGGCGCGGCCTCATCGAAATGCGGCTGCGGCTGGTTGGTCAGCTTGGACAGAATGCTCGCCAGCGTCTGGCGCATTTCCGGACGGCGAACAATCATGTCGATCGCGCCTTTTTCGATCAGGAACTCGCTGCGCTGGAAGCCAGGCGGCAATTTCTCGCGCACGGTCTGCTCGATGACGCGCGGGCCGGCAAAACCGATCAGCGCTTTCGGCTCGGCGATGTTGATGTCGCCCAGCATCGCCAGGCTGGCAGAAACGCCGCCCATGGTCGGGTCGGTCAGTACGGAGATGTACGGCAAGCCGCGCTCCTGCATTTTGGCCAACGCCGCGCTGGTTTTCGCCATCTGCATCAGCGACATCAGCGCTTCCTGCATGCGCGCGCCGCCGCTGGCGGAGAAGCACACCAGCGGACAGTTGTCCTCCAGCGCCTGCTCAACCGCACGCACGAAGCGCGCGCCGACCACGGAAGACATCGAGCCGCCGATGAAGGCGAATTCGAAGGAGGCTGCGACGATCGGCATGCCATACAGCGTGCCCTTCATCACCACCAGCGCGTCTTTCTCACCGGTCGCTTTCTGTGCGGCGACCAGGCGATCTTTATAGCGCTTGGAATCCTTGAATTTCAGAACGTCTTTCGGCTCCAGATCGCTGCCCAGCTCCACTTCGCTGCCTTCGTCCAGCAGGGTATGCAGACGCGCGCGCGCGCCCATACGCATGTGGTGGTCGCACTTCGGACACACTTCCAGATTACGCTCCAGCTCGGCGCGGTAGAGAACCTGGCCGCAGCTGTCGCATTTGGTCCAGACCCCTTCAGGAATGCTCGCCTTACGGGTTTGTGTGATATTGCTTTTGTTAAGAATTCGTTCAATCCAGCTCATCGATGACCTTTCTGTTTGAACCTGGCACACGCCAGTCCGCTGTTCATGCTTTAACAATCCCCCCGAAAACACCCCAATGAAAAAATGCCCGTTCGCGGCGCGGCAAGCGCGGCGACTGAGGCATCGGCTTCAGGGTTGTTCGCAGGAACAGACCATAATGTCGCTCATTAAACCATATCGGCCCGACGCTGTGGACAAAAAACTGGTCGAACCGACAGGTTAAACGATGTTTTTACTGTTTTTGCTGGCGGGCGGCCGCGCGCTTGTGGCGCCAAATTTCAATCACGCCCGGCAGAATCGAAACGATGATGATCCCGACGATCAGCAGTTTCAGGTTCTCCTGCACCACCGGCAGATCGCCGAACAGGTAGCCAGCATAGGTGAAGAGCAGCACCCAAACCAGTGCGCCAATCACGTTGTAGGCGGCGAAGTGGCGATAGGACATATGCCCCATCCCGGCGACGAACGGCGCAAAAGTACGCACGATCGGCACGAATCGCGCCAAAATAATCGTTTTCCCGCCGTGTTTTTCATAGAACTGGTGCGTCTTGTCCAGGTAGCTGCGGCGGAAAATTTTCGAATTCGGGTTGCTGAACAGCTTCTCGCCGAACAGCCGCCCGATAGTGTAGTTCACCGCATCGCCGATGATCGCCGCCACGGCCATCAACGCCACCATGGTATGCACGTTCAGATCGTTGGTCGGCAACGCCGCCAGCGCACCGGCGACAAACAGCAAGGAATCCCCCGGCAGGAACGGCGTCACCACCAGACCGGTTTCGCAAAACAGAATCAGGAACAGAATAGCGTAGACCCACATGCCGTATTGTGCGACCAGTTCGGCCAGGTGCACATCAATATGCAGAATGAAATCAATAATAAACTTGATGATATCCATAAATTCTCTCATTGATGCCGAGTGTTTCAATCACCCGGCAGAAGCACAAGGGAGCGACGCTTTCAGGCGTGCCGGCGTTTAATCGTCGGGTAAAAACAGCGGCCCCATCGGCGGCCGCGGTAGACCAAAGTGGTCGGGATAATCCACGGAAACCAGATACAGCCCCTCGGCTCGCGCCGTCGCCGCCGCCAGGTTGCGATCCTTCAGCGCCAACAGTTCGGCCATCCAGTTCTCATCCTGATTGCCGCAGCCGATCTCCATCAGGCTGCCGACGATGTTGCGAACCATGTGATGCACGAAGGCATTCGCCTTGATATCTACCACAATATATTCGCCGTAGCGCGTAACCTTAACGTGTTTTACGCAGCGCCACGGGGTGCGCGACTGACATTGCACCGCGCGGAACGAAGTGAAGTCGTTCTCACCCAGCAGCGCCTGCGCCGCCCGATGCATGCGATCGGCCTCCAGCGGGTGATAAAAATGCGTCACCCCCTGTTGCAGCACCGCCGGCCGGTAGCGATGGTTGAAAATAATATAGCGGTAGCGGCGCGCGGTGGCGCTGAAACGCGCGTGAAAATCGTCGGCGACGGGGTTCACCCAACGCACCGCGATATCCGGCGGCAGATGGGTATTTACCCCCATCGTCCAGGCGGCGTCCTTACGGCGCGCGGTGGTTTCGAAATGCACCACCTGCCCGGTAGCGTGCACCCCGGCGTCGGTACGCCCCGCGCACAGCACGCTAATCGGCGCATCCGCCACCTTGCTCAACGCCTGCTCCAGGCATTGCTGCACGCTGGCCACTTCTTGCTGCCGCTGCCAGCCGTAGTACCGGCTGCCGTCATATTCGATGCCCAGCGCAATTTTCAGCGTCGGCTGAACGGGCGAGACCACCTCAGACATCAGTACATCTGCTCCTGCACCAGACGTTCGGCGGTTTCGATAGCCATCAATGCGCCGCCGAAGCGCACATTGTCCGCCACCGTCCAGAACTGCAACAGCTCGGGGATGCCGTAATCGTTACGCAGACAACCGATGCTGAGCGCATCGCTGCCGGAGGCGTCGGTGACCTGAGTCGGGTAATCGTCCTCTTCGCTCAGCTGAATGTCCTCGACCTCTTCGAGCTCGCTGCGCGCCTCTTCGGCGGACAGCGGGCGCAGCGCTTCCAGGTGCACCACCTGCGCGTGGCCGTAAAACACCGGCGATTGAACGCAGCTCACCGAAATCGGCAGCCCTTCATCCTGCAGCACCTTGCGCACCTGATCGACGATCAGGCGCTCTTCGCGCACGCTGCCCTGCTCGTCGGCAATCAGCGGCAACAGGTTGAACGCCAGCTGCTTGCCGAAAACGCCTTCCTCGGCCGGGATGCCGTTCAGCAGGCGCGCACTCTGGCCGGCCAAGTCGTCCACCGCCACCTTGCCGCGCGACGATACCGACATCAGCGTGGTGACGTGCAGACGCGACAGCCCCGCCTGTTCGGTCAGCGGCTTGATCGCCGTCAGCAGCTGGCTGACCATGCTGTCGGCCACCGCCACGATATTGCGGTTGCGGTAATCCGCCAGCACCTGCGGGTTAACACCCGGCACCACCAGCGGCACATCCGGCTCCATGGCAAACAGGCCACTGGTGTCGATCACCAGGCAGCCCATGTTGCCGGCTTCTTCGGCATAGCGCGCGGAAGCTTCGCTGCCGGCGACGAAGAAGGCCAGCTGCGCCTGTGACCAGTCGAACTCTTCGGCGTTTTGCACCAGAAGAGACTTGCCGTTGAAGCGCACATTGGCGCCTGCGCTGCGTTCACTTGCCAGAGGATAGAGCTCACCCACCGGGAACTGGCGTTCCTGCAACAATTCCAGCAACGCTTCACCTACCGCGCCAGTGGCGCCGAGCAGCGCGATATTCCAGCCGTCAGACATCGGGTTTTCTCCAGAGTATTTCATTCATAAAAGCAGACGGGCAGTGCAACCACCGCCCGATAATCTTTGCCGCTCACTTTAGCGGCGTTGGCTTAAGACAACCTTACGCGCTATGCCACGCTGAAGCCCAGCTTGCCGAGCAGCTCGGCGCTGGCGCTGTCATCGCATTGCACGGCCAGCGACGACCACTCGCGGCGTTCCTGATAGTGCTTGCGCAGGCGATCGAATTCGCCCGGTTGCCCGGCGACTTTGCGCAGCGGCGCATCATCGCGGCGCACATCATACACCAAGTGCATCAATCGTTTTAACCGCGCTTCATCCAGCGGCCCGTTGAGGCGGATCTGGCTGAACTCCGGCACCGGCAGCAGCGAGGCCAGCGCCACCTGCTGCGGCTGCCCCAGATGGCGGCTGAACGCTTCGAACACCTGAGTGGTGCCGCGCGCCTTGCCTTCCAGCGTATACCCGGCGATGTGCGCAGTGCCGATATCCACCCGCGCCAGCAGCGGCAAGGAGAGATCCGGCTCCGGTTCCCACACGTCCAGCACCGTGCTCAGCTTTTTGCCTTTTTCCAGCGCCTGCAACAACGCGGCGTTATCCACCACCGGCCCGCGGCAGGCGTTGATCAGAATGCGGTTGTCCGGCAGCGCCGCCAACAGGTCGGCGTCCGCCAGATGCAGCGAATGGTATGGGCCGGATTTATTCAGCGGCGTATGGAAGGTCAGCACGTCGGCCTCGGCCACCAGCTTCTCCAGCGGCCAAAACTCCCCGGCGTCGCCGCGATCGGCACGCGGCGGATCGCACAGCAGCGTGCGCACGCCCAGCGCTTTGAGGCGCGCGTCCAGGCGGGAACCGACGTTGCCCACGCCGATGATGCCGACGGTTTTATCCCGCAGATGGAAGCCATCGCGTTCGGCCAGCAGCATCAAGGCAGAGAACACATACTCGACCACCGCGATGGCGTTGCAGCCCGGCGCGGCGGAAAAGCCGATGCCCTGCCGTTGCAGCCAGGCATCATCGACGTGATCGGTGCCGGCGGTGGCGGTACCGACAAAGCCGATGCGGCTGCCGGCCAGCAACGCTTCATTGACCTTGGTGACCGAACGCACCATCAGCGCATCGGCATCCGCCAGCGCCTCACGCGGGATCGGGCGGCCCGGCACCGCCTGCACATCGCCCAGGCGGCTGAACAGCTCAGCCGCGTACGGCATATTTTCATCAACCAGAATTTTCACTGCGTTCTCCGACGGTTTACGGCTATTTGTCTGCGAAATAGTGTGCCACTGAATCAGGTACGGCGAAAGCGCTCAGGGGTGGTGCCGGCGATCTGCTGGAACATGACGATAAACGCCGACGCGGAGCTGTAGCCGACGTCCAGCGCCACGTCCTGCACGGTCTTGCCCTGCTCGAGCAGCGACACGGCGTGCAGGAAACGCAGGCGCTGGCGCCATTCGCTGAACGACATGCCCAGATCCTGTTGGCAGCGGCGCGACAGCGTGCGCTCGGTGGTGTAGACCCGAGCCGCCCACGCCGCCAGCGAGGTGTTGTCCGCCGGGCTGTGCTCCAGCGCTTCCAGCACCGGCGCCAAAAATTTGTCGTCCGACGACGGCAGATAGGTTTGCTGGCGCGGCGACAAGCGCAGCTGATCGATCAGCACCTGGCACAGGCGCAAATCCTCTTCCGTTTGCGGAATGTACTGCTTGCGCGCATAGAAATCCTCGGCGATAGCGCGGAATATCGGCGTCACGCTCACCAGGCAAGGGTCGGCCGGCATGCCGGCACACAGCGCCGGCGTGATGTCCACCATGCGGCACTGCGCCAGCCGCTGGTTATAGCAGGAGTGTTCGATGCCGGCCGGCGCCCACAGCACGAACTCCGGCGGCGCCAGAAAGCGCTGCCCGCCGATGCGCAGCACCATCACCCCGGCTTTGACCCACATCAACTGGCCCCAGGTGTGGCTGTGCGGCTGGAATTCGGTGCGCGCGTTGAACTCCTCGCAGCGGAACTGCACCGGCTTCGGCGCCGGGATCAGCGACTCGGGGAAATGGCGGATTTCTGGCATGGTTTCGTCCCGTTATTTGTCTTGTTTACGCCGATTTTTGTCTGGATATCACTATATATGATAAACCGGACACGCGTAGACTAGCCAGCATGTTGGACGTTATTGAGAATAATTATCATGAATATGCTCTTCCCGCTGTTGGCCGTGCTGATTTGGTCGATTAACGCCGTCGTCAGCAAACTCTCCGCCACCGCCATCGATCCGGCGGCCATCTCGCTCTACCGCTGGCTGCTGGCGTTGATTGCCCTGACGCCGTTCGTGCTGCCGGGCGTGCTGCGCAACTGGGCGCAGGTGCGCGCCAACTGGTGGAAATTGATGATCCTCGGTTTGCTGGGCATGGTGCTGTACCAAAGCCTGGCGTATTACGCCGCACACAGCGTCAGCGCGCTGTTTATGGGCATCATCGTATCGCTGATCCCGCTGCTGACCATCCTGATCAGCATCGTACTGCTGCGCATTGCGCCAACCGTCGGCGTGCTGCTCGGCAGCATACTCTCCTTCTGCGGCCTGATCTGGCTGGTCAGCGGCGGTCAGCCCGGCGTGCTGCTGCAGCACGGTATCGGCAAGGGGGAATTGATGATGCTGCTCGCCACCGCCTCTTACGCGCTGTATGGCGTGTTGACCAAACGCTGGGCCATCGCGCTGCCGAACTGGCAATCGCTGTACGTGCAGATCCTGTTCGGCGTGCTGTTGCTGCTGCCTAATTTCCTGATGGCGCAGGATGTCGGCTTGAACGGCCATAACCTGCCGCTGGTGCTGTTCGCCGGCATTCCGGCTTCGATCATCGCCCCGTTCCTGTGGATCCAGGGCGTGATGCGCCTGGGCGCCAACACCGCCTCGATCTTCATGAACCTGGCGCCGGTGTTTACCGCCGCTATCGCCGTGCTGTTCCTGCATGAGCAGCTGCACGGTTACCACCTGATCGGCGGCGGCATCACCCTGCTGGGCGTTATCCTGTCGCAGCGGCTGCGCACGCCGCTGACGCGTAAAGCCAAGGCCCCGGCGGCCGACGTCGAATCCTGCAAAGAACAGGCCTAAGGCAGCAGCCTGAAACGCACCCGCACCAACAGGCCGCCCAGCGCGGCGGAGCTCAGCAGCTCCGGGCGGGTGCCGTGATACGCGGTGATGTCCTTCACCAGCGCCAGCCCCAGGCCGGCGCCCGGCTGATCGCCCACGTTGTCCAGCCGATGAAACGGCTGCAGCGCCAGCGCCTTGTCCTGCAAGGCGATGCCGGGGCCGCTGTCTTCAATCTCCAGCACGCCTTCCCCTGCCGCCTGATCCTGAGTGAGGCGCGCGGTCACCACACCCTGACGCGGCGTGTATTTCAGCGCGTTGTCCAGCAGGTTGGCGCACAGTTCGGCCAACAGCAGCGCTTCCCCCCCTACCTGGCACGCCGCCTCGCCTTCAAACCCGAGATCGATCTGTTTACTGCGCGCCTGCGGCAAGCGGGAAAAACAGGCGTCGCGCAGCACCTGCGCCAGATTGACCGGCTGCAGCTGGCGCTCGGCCCGGTGCTCGCTGGCCTTCAGGCGTGAGAGATGCAGCAGGCGGTCGGTCAGCGCCACGGTATTATCCAGCGTCGCGCTCATCGCCTGCAGGCTTTCGCGCCACTGCTGCGGCCGGTCGCTGGCCAGCGCCACCCCAACCTGAGTCTTCAACACCGCCAGCGGCGTGCGCAGTTGGTGCGAAGCATCGGCGCTGAAACGCTCCTGACGCGCCACCATCAGCCGCAGCCGTTCGATATAGCGATTGAACGCCACCAGCAGCGGCTGCATCTCCGACCACGGCAATACCCGCGGCAGGGGCGTCAGCTCGCCCGGATCGCGCCGCAGCATGATGCCGGAGAGCTTGCGCATCGGCTTCAACACCCGCTTGAGCAGCGCGAACGCCAGAATCAGGGTCAACACCACCACCGTGCCCTGGCTCAACAGCGCCGCGATCATCATCTGTCGCGCCAGGTAACGGCGCGATTCCAGGGTTTCCGCCACCAGAATGGTCGCCATGCCGCTCACGCCCGACTCGTTGATCGGTTGAAACAGCGCCGCCACGCGGATCGCCCGGCCGAGGTATTCCGCATCGTAAAAATGCACCAGCGCCGGGTAGAGCGTGGAACGCGGGATATGGGGCGGCAAAGGCGGCAAATCGTCATAGCCCGAAATGCTTTTCCCCTGCGGCGATATCACCTCGTAATAGAGCTGATCGTTCATGTTGCGCTCGAAGCTGTCGAGCACCACATAGGGCACATCGACCGCCAGCTTGCCGTCGCGCACCACCAGCCGCTCCGCCACGGTGCGCGCCGACGCCAGCAGCGTGCGATCGTAAGCCAGGGTGGCGGCGCTCATGGCGCTGAAATAGTGGGTGTAGATCGAGATGCCGCCCAACGCCACCAGCGGCAGGCCAAAAAACAGCAGCAGTTGATAAAACAACGAACGCGGCGCGTTAAACCACCGCATTGCACCGCTCCAGGCTGTAACCCAGACCGCGCAGCGTGATGATTGCCACGTCGCTGCCCTGCAGCTTTTTCCGCAAACGGTGTACGTAAAGCTCAATGCTCTCCGGATTGGCCTCGTCGGACAGCGTAAACACCTGCTCAAACAGCTGCTGCTTGGCCACCGGGCGGCCGCGGCGGTGCATCAACGCGGTCAACACCGCCAGTTCGCGCGGCGTCAGCGCCAGCGGCTTGCCTTCCAGCAGGAAATAACCTTCGTCGTGATAGGTCAACGCGCCGTACTGCAACGCCGGCTGCGCGGCGCCGACGCTGCGGCGCAGCAGCGCCCGAATGCGCGCTTCCAACTCGTCCAGCTCGAACGGCTTGGTGAGGTAATCGTCTGCCCCCAGATTCAGGCCCTTCACCCGGTCGGCCACGTCGGTGCGCGCCGTCAGCAGCAGCACCGGCAGCTCCTGCCCGCGTTTGCGCAGGCGCGCCAGCAAATCCAGGCCGTTCAAACGCGGCAGCGCCACATCCAACACCGCCAGCGCATAGCGTTCGTTGAGCAACAGATGATCGGCCGCCACGCCGTCTGGGGCGACGTCGACGGCAAAGCCGGCGCCGGTCAGCGCCTTTTGCAACCAGTGAGACAGCTCGGGGTGATCTTCAACCAATAACAGTCGCATGTTTCCATTCCATTGATTTACCTGAACAACCTGACGCCGATAGCGCGCTTGTTAACAGATCGATAACAGAGAATGGCATGGAAAATAAGGGGATAAAAGAGCGCCGCGCCGCCAGTTTTGGGAGCTGGCACACAATTATGCGTATGGAGCGCGATCGCAGGCCGGTATCAGATCAGCGGAATGGGGCTGTCGGCAACGGCAATGTCCAGCACCAGGCGCAGCTCGTCGGCGGTAAACGGTGAAGAAACCAGCACGGAGCGATTGTTGGCGGCAAACACCAGATCGATGCCGGTCACGCAGGCGGTCATCTGGCAAGCATACTTTTCACCGTCGGCGTTGACGAAATGCAGCTCAAACACGCCAATATCGGCACGCAGCCGCTTTAAACGGCACTGCCCGGTTTCACCGGTCATCTCTGCATAGATCTCCGGCAGCCGCTTAATCGCGCACACTTTGGCGCTGTCCCTGCCACCAAACAATTTCCCTAACGAAAACATATTACTGCGTCTCTATTCATTTCATTGCTCATGATTCTATCGCGAAAGCAGAACCGCAAACCTGATATTACGCAGGATTTTGGCCGGTTTTGCCCCCTGTTCTTCTCTTCCTTTCTATGGTAGTGCACCCGCTCTTCGCTCGCGACAAGCGACCCCAATCACAGACTGGAAACTTTTCCGGCCACTGAAAGGTAAATGAAAGGTTGTTGTTTTAACAATCCTGCAACCGCACCCGGCGGGATTTCACAACCAGAACAATACCGAGGGCAAGTCACAATGAAAAAAATAATGACCCGTACCTTTACCGCCGCCGCCCTGCTGCTGGCGGCCAATCAGGCCTTTGCCGTGGAAGCGCCCAAACGCACCGAATGCATCGCGCCGGCCAAGCCCGGCGGCGGCTTCGATCTGACCTGCAAGCTGATTCAGGTGTCGCTGCAGGACACCAAGGCCATCGATAAACCGATGCGCGTCACCTATATGCCCGGCGGCGTCGGCGCGGTGGCCTACAACGCCATCGTCGCGCAGCGCCCGGCGGAGTTCGGCACCGTGGTGGCCTTCTCCGGCGGCTCGCTGCTCAATCTGGCCCAGGGCAAGTTCGGCCGCTACAACGTGGACGACGTGAAATGGCTGGCGGCGGTCGGTACCGACTACGGCATGATCGCGGTGCGCGCCGACTCGCCTTACAAAACCCTGAAAGACCTGATGGACGCCTTCCAAAAAGATCCCAACAGCGTGGTGTTCGGCGCCGGCGCCTCCATCGGCAGCCAGGACTGGATGAAAACCGCGCTGCTGGCGCGCGAAGTCGGCGTGGATCCGCGCAAGATGCGCTATGTGGCATTCGAAGGCGGCGGCGAGCCGGTAACCGCGCTGCTCGGCAACCATATCCAGGCGGTCTCCGGTGACCTGAGCGAGATGGTGCCTTATCTGCAGGGCGACAAGATCCGCGTGCTGGCGGTGTATGCCGAGCAACGTCTGCCGGGCCAGCTGGCCGACATTCCCACCGCCAAAGAGCAGGGATACAGCCTGGTGTGGCCGATCATTCGCGGTTTCTACGTCGGGCCGAAAGTCAGCGATGAAGAATATCAGTGGTGGATCGACACCTTCCAGAAAATGATGGCGACCGACGAATTCAAGCAGCAGCGCGATCTGCGCGGCCTGTTCGAATTCAACATGACCGGCAAAGAGCTGGACGCCTACGTGAAGAATCAGGTTGCCCAATACCGGGAGCAGGCAAAAGTGTTCGGCCTGGCCAAATAACCGCAGGGGAAAACCATGAGCGATCGTATTTTTGCCGGTTTCTGGCTGCTGCTGTGTATCGGCGGGCTGTTCATCGGCTGGGGCATCCAAAGCGAATACAGCTATGAACCGTTGGGGCCGCGCCCGTTCCCGCTGGCGATCCTCAGCCTGATGGCGCTGTGCGCGGCCCTGCTGTTGCTGCGCCGCCCGCAGGCGGTGGAATGGCCGCACAACAAGGTGCTGCAGCGGCTGCTGGTGTTGGTGATCACCCTGGTGCTTTATGCCTGGGGCTTTGAATGGCTGGGCTTCCCGCTGGCGACCGCGCTGCTGACGTTCAGCATCGGCCTGCTATTTCAGGCCAGCCTGCCGGCGGCGGCCATTTCCGGCGTCGTCATGGGCGCAGCGCTGTATTACGCCTTTGACCGACTTCTCGATGTCACACTGCCGCTCGGCGCCTGGCTGAGCTAACGGGAGCGATGATGGATACCTGGATGTATTTGACTCAAGGGTTCGAAGTGGCTTTGGTGCCGCAGAACCTGATTATCGCCCTGATCGGCTGCTTCGTCGGCACCATCGTCGGCCTGCTGCCGGGCCTCGGACCGATCAACGGCGTGGCGATCCTGCTGCCGCTGGCGTTTGCCCTCAAGCTGCCGGCCGAATCGGCGCTGATCCTGCTGGCGACGGTGTATATCGGCTGCGAGTATGGCGGGCGCATCTCGTCGATTCTGCTCAACGTCCCGGGCGACGCGGCGGCGATCATGACCGCGCTGGACGGCTACCCGATGGCGCAGCAGGGGCGCGCCGGCGTGGCGCTGTCCATCTCGGCGGTCAGTTCGTTCGTCGGATCGATGATCGCCATCGGCGGCATCATCCTGTTCGCGCCGCTGCTGGCCCGCTGGTCGCTGGCCTTCGGCCCGGCGGAGTATTTCGCGCTGATGGTGTTCGCCATCGCCTGCCTCGGCAGCATGATGAGCCAAAACCCGCTGAAATCGCTGCTGGCGGCGCTGATCGGCCTGGGGCTGGCGACGGTGGGCGTCGACGCCAACACCGGCGTTTACCGCTTTACCTTTGACAGCGTGCACCTCTCCGACGGCGTGCAGTTTATCGTGGTGGTGATCGGCCTGTTCTCGGTCAGCGAAATCCTGCTGATGCTGGAAAGCACCAGCGCCGGGCAAAAGCTGGTGCGTAAAACCGGCCGGTTGCTGTTCAACCGCAAAGAGGCGGCGCAGTGTGCAGGCCCTACCCTACGCTCGTCGGTGATCGGCTTCTTCGTCGGCATTCTGCCGGGCGCCGGTGCCACTATCGCCAGTGCGCTGACCTACATGACCGAGAAGAAAATCAGCGGCAACAGCGACACCTTCGGCAAGGGCGACATCCGCGGCGTAGCGGCGCCGGAAGCGGCCAACAACGCCTCGGCCTGCGGTTCGTTCATTCCGATGCTGACGCTGGGGGTGCCGGGTTCCGGCACCACGGCGGTGATGATGGGTGCGCTGACGCTGTACAATATCACCCCCGGCCCGGCAATGTTCACCGAACAGCCGGATATCGTCTGGGGGCTGATCGCCGCGCTGCTGATCGCCAACGTCATTTTGCTGATCATGAACCTGCCGCTGGTCGGTCTGTTCACCCGCATGCTGACCATCCCGCTGTGGTTCCTGGTGCCGGCGATCGCCGCGGTGTCGGCGGTGGGGGTTTATGCGGTGCACAGCACCACCTTCGACCTGCTGCTGATGGTCGGGTTGGGCGTGTTCGGCTACATCCTGCGCAAAATGCACTTCCCGATGTCGCCGCTGATTCTGGGCTTCGTGCTGGGTGAGATGCTGGAGCAAAATCTGCGTCGCGCGCTGTCGATCAGCAACGGCGAGTTCGGCATTCTGTGGAGCAGCAGCATCGCGCAAACGCTGCTGGTGCTGGCGGTTGCGGTACTGGCGCTGCCGCCGCTGCTGCGCCTGATGCGCAAACGCCGCCAACCGGCGGCCGAGGCCAAAGCCGAGTAACGCGAAACGGGCGGGGATCCCCCGCCCGTTGTGTTTAACGGCGTAGGACCGCAATTCCCCTTTCCAACGCCTCGATATCGTCATCGGCGAGCAGGGGCTGAATCACCGCAAAGTCCGCCTCGGACAAGTCATAGAGGCGCAGGGCAAGCAACCGCGCGATGACCTCCGGCGCGAACCGCCAACGGATAAACCGCGCGGGGTTACCGCCGACGATGGCATAAGGCTCAACATCGCCGGCCACCACGCTGCCGGCGGCGACGATCGCCCCCTCGCCTATCGAGATTCCCGGCATCAACATCGCCCGCATGCCGATCCAGCAACCGTCGCCCAGCCGGGTATCGCCTTTGGGGCGGTACGCCTGTTTGATGGTTGCCATAAACGGATACAGGCTCAGCCAGTCGATGCGATGGGTATGGTTGCCGCCCATCAGGATCACCGCTTCGGCCGCGATGCACACGTAATCGCCGATCAGCAGGCGGTCTATGTCGCCCAGCGGCTGCCATTGCCGGCTGACCGCGTCGCCGTGCAGATAACGCACTACCGAGCGCTCGAAGCCGTTATCCCAGCAGTCGCTGTAGTAGCTGTGGGTGCCTTTGATGATGATATTCGGGTTGGTCACCGTCTGATGCAGCAGCTCGGTGTTGGACCAGTGTTTTTCGGACATGGCGTATTCTCTTGTTACGGGAATAAAAGCCACGGAACGGAATGTCTGTGGCCGTGTTGTCGTTCACTCAACACGGCCATTCAAGCGATAAGCGCTCGTTTCAATCTCGGGTTATTCATCTTACGGCCTCTCTTGCGAGGCGTAATGGTAGCCGATCACGCCTCGGCGGTCTTGCTTTTCAGCAGCAGCACCCCGCCCATCACCAGCGCGCTACCCAGCAGCTGCAGCTGATTCATGCTCTCCCCCAGCAGGAAATAGGCGATCACTGCGGTGAACACCAGTTCCAGCGACAGGATCAGGTTGGCCACCGCCAGCGGCAGCGTTTTCAGGCTGATATTGTACAGCCCGAAACCCAGCAGCGTCGGCCCGGCGGCCAGCGCCAGCAGCAACAGCCAGCCGCTCCACTGGATGCCCTGTGCGCCGTGCGACAGGAACCACAGAGAGCCGGCCATGCCGTGGAACGCCGCCAGCGGGAACGCCGTCAGCGCCGCGTTGAACACCAGCTGGTACAGCGCCGAAAAACCGAACACGTACAGGATGGTGTTCCACACCGGATAGCCGCGTTCGCTGGCCACCCGCCCGCCGAGGGTATATAGGGTATAGCCGATGCCCGACAGCATCCCGACTAACAGCCCCAGCAGATCGAAGTGGCTGCTCCCCATGCTGTCGCCGTTGCTGACCAGGAAACAACCGCCCAGGCTGATGGCGATCACCAGCAATTGGCGCAGCGTCAGGCGTTCGCTGTACATCACCCAGCCGAGGAACACGGTAAAGCCCACCGAGCAGTAGGTCAGAATGGTCGCCACCGACGCGCCGTTCAGCGCTACCGACAGCGCCCACAGGCTGTTGAACAGCGCCAGCAGCAGCCCGTAAAGTGCGTAGAACACCACCTGTTCACGGCGCAGGCGCGCCCACTGCGGTTTCACCAGCAACAACAGCGGCAACAGCACCAGCGCCACCAGCGCCGCGCGCCAGAACGCCAGCACGAAGGTCGGCAGGTGATAGTACTCGGTCAGCGCGCGGATGATGATGGCGGTAAAGGCCAGCAGCATGGCGCTGATAATGGCGATGACGTAACCCTGGTGGCTGCCCTGAAAGAGGCGCGCGCCGGGCAGCGCCGGCCGGGCGGAAACGCCTGACGGTAATGACATGAGATCCTCGGAGAAATGGCGACGTAAATGCTCAGGCGGACAGTGTAACGCGGCCATTTTTTCTCACTATAGCCACTTTACGGCGTTGTCATGCAGGCCACTTTTCTGCGCTTGAAGCCCTGTTGACATGGGGTATAGTAAAAATCACTCTCCATAACCGGGCCAATTTCGCATGCATATCCCGTTGGATCGCGAGCAGGACGTTCCGCTCTATTTACAGATCGAAGAAGCGCTGCGGCGCGCCATCCTCACCGGCGTGTTCGTCGATGGTGACAAACTGCCCTCGACGCGCACGCTGGCGGCCGAACTGGCGGTCAGCCGTTTAACGGTGGATAACGCCTACGCCGAACTGGCAGCCAAGGGCTTTTTGCATCAGCGGCGCGGCAGCGGCGCCTATGTCGCGCACCCGCAAACGCAGGCGCGCCCGGCCCGGCCGAGCAGCGATGCTCCATTCCCGCTGGAGAGCTTCACCACCCTCACCTCGCGGCTGGACGGCTACGCCGACGCCCCGCTGCCGGAGGGGCTGATCAACTTCGCCGCCGGCGTCGGCAGCCCTAAGGTGTTTCCGCTGGAGGCGTTTCGCAAAGTGCTGCTGTCGGTGCTCAGCCGCCATGCGGAAGAGGCCTTCAGCTACGGGGAATACTGCGGCTACTACCCGCTGCGCGATACGCTGAGCCGCATTCTCAGCGCACAGGGCATCCCTACGCAGGCGGAACAGGTGCTGATCACCAACGGCTCGCAGCACGCCATCAGCCTGGTGGTGCAAAGCCTATTGGCGCCGGGCGATACGGTGATCGTCGAAGAGCCGACCTACGCCGAAGCGCTGGGCCTGCTGCGCCAGCACCGCATCAATATCGTCACCGTACCGGGCGACCGCCACGGCATGCGGGTGGATTTGTTGCCGGATCTGTTGGAACGCCACCGCCCTAAACTGATCTACACCATCCCCAATTTCCACAACCCGACCGGCCGCTGCCTGAGCGAAGCGCGCCGGCGGCGCCTGCTGACTGTCGCCCAACAGGCCGGCGTGGTGATCCTGGAGGACGACTTCGTCGGCGATCTGCGTTATCAGGGCAAACAGCTGCCGTCGCTGCGCGCGCTGGCGCAGCCGGGCGCGGTGATCTACGTCAGCACCTTCTCCAAAATGCTGCTGCCCAGCATGCGCATCGGCTATCTGGTGGCGGACAGCGAACACTATCAGCGTTTCGCCAGGCTGAAACACGTCGACAGCTTCACCAGTTCCAGCCTGATCCAGCGGGCGCTGGACGCGTTCGTCACCGTCGGCCGTTACGACAAACAGCTGCGGCGCGCCGGGCGCGTCTACCGCCGCCATCTCGAGGTGATGATTGATGCCTTGCAACGGCGGCTGCCGCCGGGGTGCCGCTTCGAAACGCCGCAGGGGGGCTTGTTTATCTGGCTGACGCTGCCGGCGACGGTGAGCACCACCGAACTGATGCCGGTCGCCTGGCGGCACGGCGTGACCTTCGCACGCGGCGAATGCTTTTATGCGCAGAAACAGCTGGGCGCGCACGGCCTGCGGCTGAACTTCGCCGCCAACTCGCCGCCGCAGATTGAAGAAGGTATCGCCCGGCTGTGCCGGGCGATTGAGGAGGTGATAACGGAGAAAAACACCGGTTAGACGGCGGCCCACCACAGCCGCAGCTTCATCCCCCAGTAGCTGGTCCAGCCGGTGGTGCTCTGCACCACCTTGCCCTGCGAGACCACTACGAAGGTCGGCGTCACGCCAATCTGCCACTGCGCCGAGAGCGTACCGGCCGGATCGTTGACCACCGGCAATGCCAGCCGTTTGCGCGCCAGCCAGTGTTTCACCTGGGTATCGTCGCCCGAGCGCAGCGTGACGGTCAGCACATTGCCGCCCGCCGCCTGCAAACGGGCGACGTCCGGCGTGGTGAAGCGGCAGACGCCGCACCAGCTGGCCCAGAAGTAAACCAGCAGCGGCCGCTCATGGCTGAGCTGCGCCAACGACACACTCTCGCCGTCCAGCGTGGTCAGGGTCTGAGCATCGAAGGCCGGCGGCGCCTGCGGCGCGTTCAGCCAATCCATCGCCGTCACCACCGCCAGCGCGATCAGCGCCAGCAGCAGCAATTCGCGCCCCCAGCGCTTGAGCTTAGCCATTTTTGGCCTTCGCCAGCTGCTGCTTCACCATCGCTTCCAGCTCTTCATACGACACCGCCCCCGGCAGCATCCGATCGCCGATCAGCGTCGCCGGCGTCCCCTGCACGCCCAGTTGTTCCGCCAGCTCCATATTGGTGCGCAGCGTGGTCATGCTCTGTTCGCTGGGCGCCACCGCCTTGACGCCGGTTTTCTCTTGCGCGGCGGCGATGCTGGCGTTGTCGTGGAAGCCCTTTTTCGCCATCAACCTCTGGTGCAGGGCCCAGAATTGATCCGGGTGCTGTTGCCAGGTGGTGAGCGCCACGCGCGCCGAACTGACCGAGCTTTCGCCCTTGAACGGCAGCAGCTTCACCACCAGCGCCACGTCCGGGTATTGCTTGACGATCTTCTCCAGCATCGGATCAAAACGCTTGCAGTACGGGCAGTTATAGTCGGTAAAGGTCACCAGCGTCAGTTTGGCGTCGGCGGCGCCGAGGCGCGGGCTGGCCGGATCCTGGTACAGCGTTTTGGCGTTCTGCTTGATAGCCTGGCTGATTTGCTGGCCGGCGGTTTGCTGCTGCCAGGCGTCCACCGCCTGCGCCAGAATGTCCGGGTTGGACACCAGCGTTTCGCGGATCATCTCTTTGATACGCGCCTCTTGTGCCGGGGTGAAAGGCTCGGCGGCCCACACCGGGGCGGCGATGATCATCAATAAAATCAGTAGCTTTTTCATTGTTCGGTTCCTTTGGCATGGGAAAGCGTTTGCAGCACGGCGTCACGGGTCAACAGCGGGGATAACACCTCGCCGTCCGGGCTGCCGGGGCCATAAATTTGGTTGAAAGGCACGGCAACACTGCCGCGCTTTTGCAGGAAGGCGCTGATGTCGGCCGATGGGCGGCTCCAGTCGCCGCGCAGCGCGACCACGTCGTCGGCGCTCAGCGCGCGCTGTACGTCATCACGCAACAGTACATTGAATTTGTTGGCTTTACAGGTCACGCACCAGTCTGCGGTCACGTCGACGAACACCCGCTTATGCTGGGCCAGCGCCTCGGTTATCGCTTGCTCGCTCAACGGTTGCCACTGCACCCGATCCTGCAACGGCTGGCGCCACAGGCCGGCGGTCAACGAGCCGGCCAGCAAGGCCACGCCCGCCAGCACCAACGTGCCCGCCGCCAGCTTGGCCGCCACCCGTGCGCCCTGCTGACGCCACACCGCCAGCAGCAACGCCAGCAGCGCCAACGCCCCCAGCCACAGCGTGGCCTGCACGCCGATATGGTTGCTCAGCAGGCTCAGCAGCCACAGCGACGACGCCAGCATCAGCAGCCCCATCGCCAGCTTGACGGTATTCATCCAGCGGCCGGGGCGCGGCAAGCGCAGCGCCAGCGATGGCCAGGCGGCGATCAGCAGCCACGGCAAGCTCATGCCAATGCCGAGCGCGATGAACATGCCCCACAGCACCGGCAGCGACGCCGCCAGCGCGAAGGCCACCGCCGTGCCGAGAAACGGCGCCGAGCACGGCGTCGCCAGCAGCGTCGCGAACGCGCCCTGCCAGAAATGGCCGCTCAGACCGTGCCCGCTATGGGTGGCCAGCGACGTATTCAGATCGGACGAGAGGCGCAGATGGAACAGGCCAAACAGGTTGGCGCTGAACAGCAGCGTCACCAGCACCATAAAACCGATAAACCATGGATTCTGGAACTGAATGCCCCAGCCGAGCGCATGGTTGCCGAGCCGCAGCAGCGTCATCAGCAAGGCCAACGCCATAAACGAGGCGACGATACCCAACGACGACGCCAGGAACTGCAAACGCACGCTGCGCCGATCGCGCCGTTCCACCTGCAGGATGGAGCCGAGCTTGATGCCCAGCACCGGCAGTACGCACGGCATCAGGTTGAGGATCAACCCGCCCGCCAGCGCCATCAATACCGCCTGCCATAGCGGGAACGCCGCACCGGCAGGCGCGGCCAGCGGATCGCCAATCGGCAGCGTAATCTGCTGCGCCATGCCGCCGTCGTCGATCACCAGCGTCAGCGTTTTGCCACGCAGATCCGGCGCCGCATCGCCCCAGCCATCGCTGACCGGCACTCGCGCCAACAGCTGAGCGCCGTCGGTCTCGACCTGCGGCTTGCCGAGATCGGCATCCGCCAGCGTATCGAAGAACAGCGCGGGCTGCTGCCAGCCGGCGTCGCGTTCGGCGGAAATCTGCAGCTCGCCGTTGCGGTAACCGGCCTTGACGCTCTCCGCCAGCCCGGCGGCGATCGGCACCTGCCCCATCGCCTGCGCGAAGTCGTGGTTAAACTGCGGATCGTTCGGCGTCGTCAGATCCAGGCTGAACGGGTAGTCGGTCAGAATGCAGACGTTGCTGCAGGTGGATAGCGTCAGGGTGCCCGCCAGCGGGCCGGATACCTGGCCTGACATCACGATCGGCAGCGTGACCCGATCGTGATAGCCCTGGGTGGAAATGCCGGCCACCTCGAAACGCTGCGGCGTCGGCCAGTACCAGGTCGCCGGCGGCGGGTTGCCCTGCCAGACGATAGCCGGCGCAATGCCGCCTTCGCCTGGGGAACGCCAGTAGGTTTTCCAGCCCTTTTGCAGCTCGACCGACAGCAGCAGGCGAGTCTCCCCCGGCTGTGACGTGTCGGCACGCAGCCGCACCTTGGCATGATCGTTGGCCGGGTTTTGCAGCCAGCCGCTGTCCGCCGCCTGCAAGGCAGGCAGCCACAGCATAAACAGGCAAGCGCAGGCCAGCCTGATAATTTTCAACATGTTAATTCTCCATAAATGATTAATTCACCGCGAAAAACGGGCGATTAACTCATTCACGGAAAACGCATAATCGAAGGTGCACCCTGAGGGTGGGCGGTGAAATGGCGCGAGGAGGAGGAATACGCAGGCGCGCGGCAATGGTCGGCGCCAACAGCGCCAGCAGCAGGCCCAGCCCGAACAGTACGGTTTCGAACATCACCGGCGTTGCGGCCAGCAATGACTTGGCGCTCAGTTCACAGGGCGTCGGCTGCGCTTCGGCGGCGGTGTCACTGGACTGAACGGCGGTGGCGGCCGGGATCCCCAGCGTTTGCTGCAGCGCATGCAGGCCCGCCATGCGCTGGGTCATGCACGTCAGCACCACCAGGCAAGCCAGGCATAAAAACCATTTTGCAATCCGCTGCCGTTTAACCATGCCATCCTCATGTTCGGGTCTGGGGTTATCTTAGCGACGCGGGCGCGATTAGCAACGTTTTGTCGGTAAAGAAATGTCTGAGCGGCGGTATTGATGGCGGCGATTTACAGGTATCATAGAGGGTAAGCCTGCGCTTTTCGCCGGGTACGATGATGATTCTCTCCTCCAGGCATTCTGCGGGGATACACAGCGAAGGACTGGTGATATGCAACCTTTGAGTGGGCCGGGCACCCCAATCGCCGGCGAACGCCCTCCCTCCCCGGGCAAAACGGCGGCCACTGACGATCAACCCCTTTCTCCGGCACAGCGCACGACGCTGGAAAAGCTGGTCGTGAAAATCATGGCGCTCAGCCCGGCAAAATCGGCGGAGATCTGGGCGACTCTGCGCCACGATCTCGGCGCCGACAACGGCGGTGAACTGCTGGCGCGCCATTTTCAACCCGCGGAACAGCTGCTGCAAACGCGCCTGACGCAGGCGCAGCAAAACCACGCCGGGCGCCAGCTGTTGCAACAGCTGGCCGAATTGCTGCCGCAGGGCAACAACCGCCAGGCGGTCAGCGACTTTATTCGCCAGCAGTTCGGCCACACGGTACTGAGCCAGCTGAGCCCACCACAGCTGCAGCAGGTGCTGAATCTGTTGCAGACCGGCGGCCTGACCATTCCTCAGCCGCAGCAAACCGCCACCAGCGATCGCCCGCTGCTGCCTGCAGAGCATCAAAGCCTGCAGCAGCAGGTCACCAAACTTAGCGCGGCCACCGGCGAAGCACCGGCTAAAATCTGGCAAACGCTGTTTGATCTGGCGGGCGTGAAAACCAACGATCCGCTCCCGGCGCGCCACTTCCAGCTGTTAAACCAATTCTTGCAAGTGAAGGTGGCCCTCAGCCCGCAGAGCGCGCCGACGCTGAACAACCTGCTGGCGGCACTCAAGCAGCCGGCGGACGAGCAAGAGCTGCTGCAGATGAACGACTACTGTCAGGCGCGCTTCAACTGCGGTGCCAATGCGCCGCTGACGCATCCGCAAATGAGCGACGCCATTCATCAACTGTTTGCCCGCCGCCTGGAAAAAGCCGGCCAGGCCCAGGCTATCATCAGCCACCCTGTCGATCCGCAGCCGCTGCTCAACCCGCTGATCACCGCCCTGCCGCTGCCGCTGCAAAAAGCGCTCAGCAAACCCGCCGTGGCGCTGATCCTGCTGCTGTTGGCGCTGGCGATCGTGCTGGCGCTGGTGTTTTAACGCCTCAGGCGCAGCCGCAGTCCTCAACAGCCGCCCGATCGCGCAACGATCCCGGCTGTTCGCCGATGGCCAACGGATGGCCGTCGCGCAGCCAGAAGTCCAGCCCGCCGATCAGCTCCTTCACCCGGAATCCCAGCTTCGCCAGCTTGTAAGCGCCCTTGGTGGAACCGTTGCAGCCGATGCCATCGCAGTAGGTCACATACACTTTTCCGCGATCCAGCTGCGCCGTGCCGGCTTCATCCATCAGGCGATGCGGCAAACTGAGTGCACCGGGAATATGCCCGGCGGCGTACATCGCCTCCACGCGGGTGTCGATCACCACCACCCCGTCCACGCCATTGCGCAGATCCTCCGCCACGTCCCAGGCATCCGCATAGCGGCTCAGTTTGGCCGCTAGGTAGGCCAGGCTCTCTTCCGGCGCCGCCGGAGGAAAAGCCAGCACCAATGATTCTTTCGACATACCACTCACTCCCGTGCATCAAGACAGATGACAATAGTGCCCCATTTTGGTCTTATGATTGATACCCATTTCCCAACCGTGATAAGACCCATTATGCGGCACTCGCTGGTCACGTTGTTTCAGCAATCGCCCCACACCGCCGGCACGCTGCGCGATCGCCTGTGCGGCGCATTGCGGCAGGCCATCCACCAAGCTGCATTGGGCGTTGGGCAACGCCTGCCTTCCAGCCGGGTGCTGGCCAGCGATCTGGGCCTCTCGCGGGTGACCGTCGAAGCGGCCTACGGTCAGTTGGAGGCGGAGGGATACCTGCAGCGCCGCGTCGGCCAGGGCACCTTTGTGGCGATTATCATCGCCAAATCACCGCCGCCGGCGACCGCTGCCGGCATACCGCGCCTTTCGCAGCGCGGCCAACAGATCATACAAACCGGCGGCTGCCGCGATCCGCAGCAGCCACGGGCGTTTGCCGCCGGTTCGCCGGATCTGCGTGCGTTTCCGCTGGCCTTGTGGAAGCAACTGACCGCACAGCGCCTGCGGCTACAGGGAGAAAGCCTGCTGCGCTACGGTGACCCGCAGGGCTATTTGCCGCTGCGTGAAGCGATTGCCGCCCACGTCAATCAAACGCGCGGCGTGATCTGCGATGCACGGCAGGTTATCGTGCTGACCAGTTCGCAGCAGGCGCTGCAGCTGATCGCCACGCTGCTGCTGGACAGCGGCGACAGCGTCTGGATGGAAGAACCGGGTTACACCGGGGCAAGAAACGCCTTTATCAGCGCCGGAGCCGCCCTGACGCCGGTCGCGGTGGACGGCGACGGCCTGCGCGCTGACCCCTCCTTGCCCGACCCTCGTTTGATTTATCTGACGCCCTCGCACCAATACCCAACCGGCGCAGCGCTCAGCCTGGCACGCCGGTTGGCGCTGCTGGCGCTGGCGGACAGGCAGCAGGCCTGGATCGTCGAGGACGATTACGACAGCGAGTTTCATTACGACGGCCTGCCGATACCGGCGATGCAGGGCCTGGATCGCCGTGGCCGGGTGCTGTACCTCGGCACCTTCTCCAAATCGCTGTTCCCTTCGCTGCGGTTGGCGTACCTGATCGTCCCGCCCACGCTGGTTGACGCGTTCGTCACCGCGCGCACGGTGTATGACGGCCACAGCGCGCAGCTGATGCAGGCGGTCACCGCCGAGTTCATCCGCCAGGGGCACTTTGCCGCGCATATCCGCTACATGCGCCAGCTCTACCGCAGCCGGCGCGATACGTTGCTGGCGGAAGTACGCGAAAAACTCGGCCACTTCGCCACGCCCGCTCCCGCCGCCGGCGGCCTGCAGCTCAGCGTCTGGCTGCCGCCCGGCCAGGAGGCGGCGCTCAGCCGACAGGCGCAGCGGCTCGGCATCCTCACGCCCCGGCTGACGGCACAATACCAGACGGCTCAGGCGCAGCGCGACGGCTGGCTGCTGGGCTTTTCGGCCCTGACGCCGGGCGAGATCCGCAGCGCCGTCGAGCGGCTGGCGCAGATTGCCGTGGCTTAGCCCGGCCCCAACGGAATGCCGACCGGCTTATTGCTCGGTCAGGCGCATTTCCGCCACCAGCGGCAGGTGATCGCTCACCGCCGGCCAATGCACGCCGT
Source organism: Serratia sp. CY44782 (assembly GCF_052168715.1). Lineage (NCBI taxonomy): Bacteria > Pseudomonadati > Pseudomonadota > Gammaproteobacteria > Enterobacterales > Yersiniaceae > Serratia > Serratia sp. CY44782. The sequence continues at coordinate 130,787 of NZ_JBJNME010000001.1, read as the reverse complement.
TCCAGTCGCCGCTGGCGTTCGGTACCGTCAGGCTGTCCAGATGCCAGCGCTGCGCGTTGCCGGTGAAGATGTAATCCACCTTGATCTCGGCGTTTTCCGCCGGCCAGCTGCGGCCATCCTGCCCGTTAGGCATGATGTCGTTCCAATAGCGGCTCAATTCCAGCCAGGTCACGCTGCCCGGCACATCGTTCATGTCGCCGAACAGCAGCTTGATACCGCGCACTTCGATGGTGCGATCGTTCAGCTCCCGCACCTGATCCAGGCGCATTGTCGGATCTTCCTTGGTATCGAGGTGGGCGTTGAACAGGGTGATCGGTGCCGGGAACTCCGGCACGTCGACCTTGGCGCTGAAGGCGATGCGCTGCTCGCGCTGGCCAGACGGCAACGGATAGATCACGGCGTCGTGCAGCGGATACTTCGAGAGAAACGCCAGGCCATATTCACCGCCGTCATAATCGATCGCCCGGCCGAACACCGCCTGCATGCCGGTCAGCTTCGCCAGTTCCGCCGCCTGATCGACGCGGCCGCTGCGGGCGGTGAGTTTATCCACCTCTTGCAGCGCCACCACGTCGACGTTCATCGCGCGAATCGCCTTGGCGATGGCGGTCATATCGCTGACCTTGCCGGCGGCGATATTGAAGCTGGCGATGCGAATCTTCGGCGCCTGCTCCAGTTCGTAGGTTTTATTTTTCAGGCCGCCCAGTGCGCTGGCCACTTCGCGGCTGTTGGCGTTGCTGTTGGCATGCCCGGTGTCGGCAGAGGACCAGGCGCAGGGAGAGAGGCCAAGGGACAGTAAGGTGATAAGCAGAGCGTGACCGGTGTGCATGAATTCTCCTTGAGGGACAGATAAGTGTTATGCGGGCGCTTCCCGGCCCACAGCTAACACCGATTTTGCCGCAGAAACCTGCGACGATTTCCTAGTTTCACCGCTATTTTTTGTTTCTGCGCGATGCTTCGCATTCTGGCGGTTTACGCATTGCACCGTTGGACAAACGGCTGATTTCGTTTTAAAACCGGTAGATTGCCAACCGCGAGGAGTTCCGATGACCAGCCCGATTGCCGAACAGCTCACCGAACGTTTCTTCCGCTACCTGGCGGTGACCAGCCAGAGCGACGCCGCCGCAACCACCCTGCCCAGCACGTCGGGGCAGCATGAGATGGCGCAGCTGCTGGCGGAAGAGCTGCGCCGGCTCGGCCTGGCCGACGTGCAGATAGACGACCACGCCACCGTCACCGCCCGCAAGCCCGGTACCCAACCCGGCGCGCCGCGCATCGGCTTCATCACCCATATCGACACTGTGGACGTCGGCCTGTCGCCCGAAATTCGCCCGCAGCGCCTGCGCTTCACCGGCGAAGATTTATGCCTAAACGCCGAGCAAGATATCTGGCTGCGCACCGCCGAGCACCCGGAGATCCTGCCCTACCTGAACGAAGAGATCCTGTTCAGCGACGGCACCAGCGTGCTGGGCGCCGACAACAAGGCGGCGGTCACCGTGGTGATGACGCTGCTGGCCAACCTGACCGCCACCGATCGCCACGGCGATATCGTGGTGGCGTTCGTGCCGGATGAAGAGATTGGCCTGCGCGGCGCCAAGGCGCTGGATCTGCAGCGTTTCGCCGTCGATTTCGCCTACACCATCGACTGCTGCGAACTGGGTGAAGTGGTTTACGAGAATTTCAACGCGGCGGCGGCAGAGATCCGCATCGAAGGGGTGACCGCCCACCCGATGTCGGCGAAAAACGTGTTAATCAACCCGATACGCATCGCCAACGACATCATCAACCGATTCGACGTGCAGGATACTCCGGAACACACTGACGGGCGCGAGGGCTATTTCTGGTTCACGGACCTGGCCGCCAATGCCAATCAGGCGACGCTGAAGGTGTCGATTCGCGACTTCGATCTCGCCACCTTCGAGGCGCGCAAAGCCCGCCTTGAGGAGACGGTGCGCCAGGTGGCGGCCAACTATCCGCGCGCCAACGTCAGCTGCAACATCAGCGACATCTACAGCAACATCAGCAACGCCATCGGCGAAGATCGACGCGCCATCGATCTGATCTTTGGCGCCCTTGCCGCCCACGGCATCCCGCCGAAGGTGATCCCAATGCGCGGCGGCACCGACGGCGCGGCGCTCTCGAGCCGCGGCATCCTGACGCCCAATTACTTCACCGGCGCGCATAATTTCCACTCGCGCTTCGAGTTTTTACCCGTCAGCGCCTTTGTGAAATCCTACCAGGTAACCCGCAGCATTTGCCTGTTGGCCGCCCGGCAGAGCGGTAATCAGAGTTAGCTCAACAGCCAGCCGACCAGCGCGGCCCACGCCAGCAGCGGCAGCGAGTAATAGTGGAAGCGCAACCAGATCTTGCGCTCCCCCGCCATGCGCAGCGCAATCAGGTTGGCGAGCGAGCCGATCGCCAACCCGAAGCCGCCGGCATTAACCGCATAGGCCAACTGCGCGCTGGAAGGCACATAGTTGAGCAGCAAAATGGTGGCCGGCACGTTGCTGACGATCTGCGACAGCCCGACGCCCAGCGCATACACCCCGCCGTCGCTCAGCCCGGCGATAGCGGCAAACGCCGGCTGAAGCGGCGGCAGGCGGGTAAACAGGCCAACATCGATAAACATGGCGGCGAATACGAAAATCAGGCTCCAGTCGATCTGCAACAGCACCCGGCGCGCCAGCAACAGAAAGCCGGCGAACACCGCCAGCAGCCCATACAGCGGCAGACCGATATCGAGGCACAGCAGAAAAACGGCATACAGCCCCACGCAGCTCAGCAACAGCGGTCGTTGATAGGGGTAGCCCTCGGTATTCGGCGTTTTCACGATGTCGCGCGCCGGGAAGCTGAACCAGGTCAACGCCAACAGGCTCAGCATCATCGCGGCGCCAAACGGCGCCATCTGGCCGATGAAGCCGAGGAAAGAAAGGCCGGAGCGGCTCCACAGCAGGATATTTTGCGGGTTGCCGATCGGCGTCAGCAGCGAGCCGGCATTCACTGCCAGCGCCTGAAAGATGATCAAACGGCCAACCGGCAGCGCCGATAGCTTTTTCAGCGTGATGGTGAGCGGAATGACGATAAACAGCGCCACGTCATTGGTCAGAAACGACGACAGCAGCGCGGCGGAAAACACCAGGAACAGCGCCAGCCGCCGTTCGCTATGCAGCCGGTTGATAATCTTGCGGCCAACGAAGTCGAAGTAGCCGCTAACCTCAACGCCTTTGGTCAGCAGCATCAACCCCAGCAGAGTAATGAGGGTGCGGCCGTCGATGAACCCGCCCAGCGCCGCCAGCGGCTGCGGATGAAAGGCGAACATCGCTACGCCGGCCAGCAACAGCGCATGCAGGAAACGGTCTTTGACAAAGGGATGGATAAGCCGGGAAATGGCGGTTGCACTCATGGTGGCAGCTTGAAACCTCAGCGAAAAGCATGAGCGAGACGTTAGCTCAGGCGCAGCCGCAACGCCAGCAAAATGCTATTTTACCTTTATCCGCTTTCCATTTGCCGCGCTTTACTTTATTTGTAGCGGCTTTCTCGTTTTCAAAGGACATGTTATGGCTTCCCTGTTCGCCAAAGGGGCGTTGCTCAGCGCCTTATGCGCCCTGCTCGCCGCCTGCGACGATGCCTCCTCCCGCCCGCAAATCGCTATCGACGGCAAGACCATGGGCACCTTCTACAGCGTTAAAGTCAGCGGTGACGTCGCGATTGGCAAGCAAGAACTGCAGCGGCAGATCGATGCGGTGCTCGAACGGGCCAACGACGATATCTCCACCTACCGCGCCGACTCGGTGCTGTCGCAATTTAACCGTAGCGCCAGCCTCGAATCGCAGCCGATCCCGCGCGGCATGGCGGACATCGTGCTGATGGCCCAGCGCATCGGCCGCGATACCGGCGGCGCCATGGACATCACCGTCGGCCCACTGGTGAACCTGTGGGGATTCGGCCCCGACAAGCATCCGGTCAAGGTGCCGAAACAGGCGCAGATCGACGCGGCGAAGCAGCGCATCGGCCTGCAGCACCTGAAGCTTATCAGCGACAATCGCGGGGAGTGGCTGCAAAAAGATCTGCCGGACATGTACGTCGATCTCTCGACGCTGGGCGAAGGCTACGGTGCCGATGAACTGGTGCGCCTGATGAACCGCAACGGCATTACCAACTACCTGGTATCGGTCGGCGGCGCGGTCTCTTCACGCGGCGTCAACGGCCAGGGCAAACCCTGGCGGGTGGCAATCCAAAAGCCGACCGACCGTGAAAACGCGGTGCAGGCGCTGGTGGACCTGCACGGTTACGGCATCAGCACCGCCGGCAGCTACCGCAACTACTTTGAACAAAACGGCCAGCGCTACTCCCATGTCATCGATCCGACCACCGGCAGGCCGATCAACCACCGGCTGGTTTCCGCCACGGTGATCGCCCCCACCGCACTCGAGGCCGACGGCTGGGATACCGGCCTGATGGTGCTGGGCACGGAGAAAGCGTTGAAGCTTGCCGAAGAGAAAGGGCTAGCGGTCTACCTGATCAGCAAAACCGACGACGGCTTTAGCGCCGTGATGACGCCTCAGTTCAAGGCGTTTTTGGTGCAGTAAAATAAAAAAAGCCCGGCACACAATGGCCGGGCTGGTTGCATGCGCCCGCAGGCACCACGCCGATCACTTAGTCAGCGCGATGATGCCGAGGGTCAGACCGGCTACTGCCGCCGCGCCGCCGGCGATCGCGCCCGCGGTTTCCCAGTTATCCTGAGTGGTGCCCTTCATGCAGGTGTTGGTGTGCACCAGACGCCCTTGGTCATCGTAGACCGGAACGCAGGGAGAATCAGTGGCGCATCCGGCCAACACGGCCGACAGTAACCCAACCGCAATTAACTTTTTCATACTTCTTGCCTCAATGTTCGATCACTTTAGAAAGCCACGCCGAGCGATAATCACGCTACCCGGCTATTGTATGCCCAACGCGTGTAATGGCGAGGTAATGATGTGTCAGGGGATGTGATTTGGGAAAACTCCGAGCACTCGCCCGGCGGGCTTTGGGCAGTAAAAAGCCCGCGAAAACGCGGGCTTGATGGCGAGATGACGCTCAGGCGGAATTATTTCGCCAGTTTGCGCATCACCAGGGTGGCGTTGGTGCCGCCGAAGCCGAAGCTGTTGGACATCACGGTGGTCAGCTCGCGCTGAGTCGGCTGAGTCACGATGTTCATGCCGGCCGCCTGCTCATCCAGGGTTTCGATGTTGATGCTCGGCGCGATAAAGCCGTGCTCCAGCATCAGCAGGCTGTAGATCGCTTCCTGCACGCCTGCGGCGCCCAGCGAGTGACCGGTCATCGCCTTGGTGGAGGAGATAGCCGGGGTATTGTCGCCGAATACTTCGCGAATCGCGCCCAGCTCTTTCACGTCGCCTACCGGCGTGGAGGTGCCGTGCACGTTGATGTAGTCGATAGGCGCATCCAGATCCTGCATCGCCATCTTCATGCAGCGCACTGCGCCTTCGCCCGATGGTGCAACCATGTCGGCGCCGTCAGACGTTGCGCCGTAGCCAACGATTTCTGCATAGATGTGCGCACCGCGCGCCAGCGCGTGCTCCAGTTCTTCAACCACGACCATACCGCCGCCGCCGGCGATGACGAAACCGTCACGATCGGCGTCGTAGGTGCGGGAGGCTTTTTCCGGCGTGTCGTTGTACTTGGTGGACAGCGCGCCCATCGCGTCGAACTCGCAGGCCATTTCCCAGCACAGCTCTTCGCCGCCGCCGGCGAACACGATGTCCTGTTTGCCCAGCTGAATTTGCTCAACCGCGTTACCGATGCAGTGTGCAGAGGTCGCGCAAGCGGAGCTGATGGAGTAGTTTACGCCGTGGATTTTGAACGGCGTCGCCAGGCAGGCGGAAACGCCGGAAGCCATGGCTTTGGTGACCACGTACGGGCCAACCGCTTTCAGGCCGCGCGGGCTGCGCATCGCATCGGCGCCGAACACCTGGAAGCGCGGAGAACCGCCGCCGGAACCGGCGATCAGGCCCACGCGCGGGTTGTTTTGATACTCTTCTTCCTTCAGGCCGGAAGAAGCGATCGCTTCTTGCATCGCCAGGAAGGCATAGATGGAAGCATCGCTCATGAAACGCACCGCCTTGCGGTCGATCAGGCCGGTCGTGTCGAGCTTAACTTGCCCCCATACGTGACTACGCATGCCGGAATCTTTCAGTTCCTGGGAGAAAGTGATCCCAGAACGTCCTTCCTGCAGGCTCGCCAGGACCTCCTGCTGGTTATTACCAATGCTGGAGACAACTCCCAGGCCAGTAATCACTGCACGTTTCATTCAATACCTCTTCCACTATTTACCTACGGGATTTTGCATCGCACTTTAGCGTACAGATGTAAGCCGAACAAGTCCGATCAGCGTTTTTCAGCTTTATTGTTGTCCAGTTTGCGCCAGGGCGCCAGCGCCGTTAGAATTCGCGGCATCCCTTGAATTTCGAGCTATTGACCGTGAACCACGCCCCCATCCAAACCGCAACGCTAACCTGGAACGAACAGGGTACACCTGTTTCGAAACAGTTTGATGACGTCTATTTTTCCAATCAGGATGGGCTGGAAGAAACCCGCTATGTCTTCCTGCACGGCAACCGGCTGCCGCAGCGTTTCGCCACTCACCCGCGCCCGCTGTTGGTGGTGGCGGAAACCGGATTCGGCACCGGGCTCAATTTCCTTACGCTGTGGCAGGCCTTCGCGGGCTTCCGCCAGGCCGAGCCGGACGCCGCGCTGCAACGCCTGCACTTTATCAGCTTTGAAAAATTCCCCCTGCAGCAGGCCGATCTGGCGGCGGCGCATGCGCGCTGGCCGGAGCTGGCTCCCTATGCCGACGAGCTGCGCGCCCAATGGCCGCTGCCGCTGCCGGGCTGCCATCGTCTGCTGTTGGCCGAAGGCCGCATTACGCTCGATCTGTGGTTCGGTGACGTCAACGAATTGCTGCCTCAGTTCGACGCCAGCATGAATAACCAGGTCGACGCCTGGTTCCTCGACGGCTTCGCACCGGCCAAAAATCCCGACATGTGGACCGAGCAACTGTTCGCCGCCATGGCGCGTTTCGCCCGGCCGGAAGGCAGCTTCGCCACCTTTACCGCCGCCGGCTTCGTGCGCCGCGGCTTGCAGCAGGCCGGTTTTCAGGTCAACCGTTGCAAAGGCTTCGGCCAAAAACGTGAGATGCTCGCCGGCGGTCTGCCGGCCGATACGCAGCCTACACCCCACCCGGCGCCCTGGTATCGGCGTCCGGCGGCGGACAACACCGCCGACATCGCCCTGATCGGCGGCGGCGTCGCCAGTGCGCTCACCGCGTTGGCCTTATTGCGGCGCGGCGCCACCGTCACGCTGTACTGTGCCGACGAGCAGGCAGCCGAGGGCGCTTCCGGCAACCGTCAGGGGGCTATTTATCCTCTGCTGAACGGCAGCGGCGACGCGCTGGAGAGTTTCTTCAGCGCCGCGTTTCCCTTCGCCCGTCGCCAATACGACAGCCTGTTGCAACAAGGCGTCACCTTTGATCACCAGTGGTGCGGCGTCAGCCAGCTGGCCTACGACGAAAAGAGCGCTGCCAAGATCGCCAATATGCTGAAAACCGACTGGCCGCCGGCGCTGGCGATGGCGGCCGACCGCGAGACGCTCAGCGAACTGTGCGGCGTCGATACCGGCTTTGGCGGCATCACCTACCCGCAGGGCGGCTGGCTCTGCCCGGCCGAGCTGACGCGCGGCGCTATCGCGCTGGCGCAGCGGCAGGGTCTGGTCTGCCGCTACCGGCACGATGTGCAGGCGCTGGCGCGTGAAGAAAACGGCTGGCGTATCGACTTCACCCACGGCGAAAGCCACCGCCATGCGACGGTGATCCTGGCCAACGGGCACCGGTTGGCCGAGCTGGCGCCGACGCAAGCCCTGCCGCTGTACTCGGTGCGCGGGCAGGTGTCGCACATCCCAAGCTCGCCGGCCCTCGGTCAGTTGAAACAGGTCTTGTGCTACGACGGCTACCTGACGCCGGTCAATGCCAACAACGGCCAACACTGCATCGGCGCCAGCTACCAGCGCGGCGACACCGCCACCGACTACCGCGAGCAGGAGCAACAGGAAAACCGCGAGCGCCTGCTGCGCTGCCTGCCTGAGCAGGCCTGGCCGCAGCAGGTGGACGTCAGCGCTCATCAGGCGCGCTGCGGCGTGCGCAGCGCCACCCGCGATCATTTGCCGATGGTCGGCGCGCTGCCGGACTATCAGGCCACGGTGACGCAGTATCAGGATTTGCAGCGGCAGAACCAGCGCGGTGAAACCGTCACCGATGCGCCGGTCTATCCCGGCCTGTTCGCTATCGGCGGGTTGGGATCGCGCGGGCTGTGCTCGGCGCCGCTGGCGGCGGAAATTCTGGCGGCGCAGCTGTTCGGCGAACCGTTGCCCGGCGACGCGCGACTGCTGGCGGCGTTGAATCCGAATCGGATGTGGATACGAAAGCTGCTGAAAGGACGTGCGGTTTAATTCATGAATGAGGGGCGCGGTGATGCGCCCCGGCATGACGGTCAAGCGGCAGGCGTGGCGGCCTGATAGAGGTTTTCCCACATGCCGCGCACCAGGATCTGATCCGGCGGCGAGAGTTCCCCGGCGGCGATCGCCTTGTGCAGGCTCTCTTCCACCCGCGCCTTCAACGCTTCGGCAGTGTGCTCACCCTGCTCTTCCGCTTCGGCCACCGCCAGCGTCAGATGACCGCGCAGGTAGCCACCGGCAAACAGTTCATCATCGCTGGCGTGCTCTACCATGTCATCAATCAGCGCCAAAATGCGCGCTTCGAATTCTGCGATCATCAAATTTCCTCATTAAATAGCGGGCTGTGGCGTCAGTTGAGATCTTCCGGGTACGGAAAATGCTCGGCCGCCAACGGTGGCGTATTGTAGAACGATTGCAACGCCTGAATAAAGCGCGCAGGCCGTGTGGGTATTCCCTGCTCCAGCAGCGCCAATACCCGGGCGCGCACCTTGCGTTGGAACGCGATGCGATCCGGCTCGCAGTCGCCGTTCAGGTTGTCGCAGCTGACGTTGAACGGGAAACCGGCCGCCACGCAGAACATCCATTCCAGCGCCTGCGGTTTGATCTCTACCGCTTCGAATTCACTCTGGGTTTGCGCGTCGCGCCCATCCGGGCAATACCAGTAACCGAAGTCCACCAGTTGGCGGCGCGCTTCCCCGGCGATGCACCAGTGCGAGATTTCGTGCAGGCCGCTGGCGTAGAAGCCATGGGCAAACACGATGCGGTGATACGGCAGTTCGTCGTCGGCCGGCAGATAGATCGGCTCGTCGTCGCCCTTCACCAGGCGGGTGTTGTAGTCATCGCTGAAGCACTGATTGAAGATCTCGATCAGCTGTTCATAGCGATGACGGGTCTGCGTGTCTGACATAAAAACTCTATAACCACAAAAATAAAGAGGCCATTATACCCGATAACCGATGAGGAGACAGGGGCGCGTAAGCGGCCCCCTATTCACCTTTAGCCATGCACCAGGGCGGTCAACCACTGCTGAATTTCCGCGCCGTGATTGTCGTACAGCAGCTTGAGGCTCATCACCAGTGAGACGATCACGATCATCGGCCGAATCAGCTTCTGCCCGCGGGTCAGCACCATGTGCGCCCCCAGACGCGCCCCCAGCACCTGCCCCACCAGCATCACCAAACCGATGCTCCACACCACCTTGCCGCCGATGATGAACAGCGCCAACCCGCCGACGTTGGAGGTGAAGTTCAGCACCTTGGCATGCGCCGTGGACTTGGCGAGGTTAAAACCGCACAGCGTCACATAGGCCAACGCGTAGAAAGACCCGGCGCCGGGGCCGAAGAAACCGTCGTAAAACCCGACGCAGCCACCGGCCACCAGCCCAAACGGCAAGGCCCCGAGGCGGCGTTGACGATCTTCCTCACCCAGCCGCGGCATCAGCAGGAAATAGAGGCCGATGCCGATCACCAGCAACGGCAACATCTGCCGCAGCAAATCGGCGCGCATATGCTGCACCAGAATGGCGCCGGCGATCGAACCGATCAGCGTCAGAAATATCGTCAGCTTTTGGTCGTTGAGGTTCACCGCACGCCGACGAATAAAATACAGGCTGGCGGAGAAGGAGCCGCCGACCGACTGCAGTTTGTTGGTGGCCAGCGCCTGCGCCGGGGGAACCCCCACCGCCAGCAGGGCCGGTACCGTCAGCAACCCACCGCCGCCGGCGATGGAGTCGATAAACCCCGCCAGCAGCGCTACCGCAAACAACACCCCGAGCATCTCGGGGCCAATGACAAACCAGTCCATGTGTTATTCCGCTGAGAAATGGTGATCCAGCAATGCCTGACAGGTCGGCGGTAACGGCGGCGGCACGGATTTGCCCGGCTTGGCGTTAGGCTGATGCGGCACGAACCAGCTCGCCAGTTCGGCGCCGCAGCCGTCGCCCGGCGGCGGCGTATCCTGCTCCTGGCACTCCAGGCTGCCGGCTGGGCAGCGCAGGCGCACGTGCATGTGCGCACGATGGCCGAACCACGGGCGCACCTTGTGCAACCAGGCGCGATCGGCACCGGCATCCAGGCACAGGCGCTGCTTGATCGCCGGGTTGACGAAGATGCGCGTCACCTCCGCGTCCTGCGCCGCCAGCTTGATCAGCGACTCAATTTGCGGCTGCCATTGGCTGGCCACCACCTGTTTGCCGTCCCCTGATACCAGGTCGATCGGCTGTGGTTTCAGCAATTGCTGCGCGCTCCAGCGTTGGCGCGGCAGCTGCAGCCAGATGTCGACGTCGAGCCCCGACTGGTGGCTGGCGTGACCGCTGCTGAAGCGGCCGCCGGCCGGCATCGCCATATCGCCGATCAGCACCGTGCCCAGCGCTTTCTGGTTCGCCTGGCTGCTGAGGCGCTGAATAAACGCCAGCAGATCCGGGTGGCCGAAATAGCGGCGCTGGTCGGTACGCATCACCTGGTAGTTCGGTGAGTTCAGCGGCAACGGCTGCGCGCCGATGATGCAGCCGTTGGCGAAACCGCCCACCGCCTGCGGCGCGCCGGCCACCGGGTGATCGATTTTCTGCCACGGCGTCAGCGCCATGGCGGAGGCGGAGGCCGTCAGGGCCAGCAGGCCCAACATCCAGTTTTTCATGGCGATTACCAGCGAGGCACGTCGGAAACCACATCACCGTTTTGCGCACGCTGGCGCAGCAGGTGATCCATCAGCACGATCGCCATCATCGCTTCGGCGATCGGCACGGCGCGGATGCCCACGCACGGATCGTGGCGACCGCGGGTGACCATTTCCACCGCTTCGCCCTGGCGATTGATGGTGCGGCCCGGCACCATGATGCTGGAGGTCGGCTTCAGCGCCAGATGCGCCACCACCGGTTGGCCGCTGCTGATGCCGCCGAGAATGCCGCCGGCATGGTTGCTCTGGAAGCCTTCCGGGGTGATTTCATCGCGGTTTTCGCTGCCGCGTTTGGTCACCACGGCAAACCCGTCGCCGATCTCCACGCCTTTCACCGCGTTGATGCTCATCAGCGCATGCGCCAGATCGGCGTCGAGACGGTCAAATACCGGCTCGCCCAGGCCAACCGGCACGTTTTCAGCGATCACGCTGACCTTGGCGCCGATGGAGTCGCCCTCTTTTTTCAGCGCGCGCATCAGTTCGTCCAGCGCTTCCAGCTTGTCCGGATCCGGGCAGAAGAACGGGTTCTGCTCGACCTGATCCCAGTCTTTCAGCTCGCAGGTCACGTCGCCGATCTGCGCCAGATAGCCGCGTACCTGCACGCCGAACTTCTGCTGCAGGTATTTCTTGGCGATAGCGCCCGCCGCGACGCGCATGGCGGTTTCACGCGCCGAAGAACGGCCGCCGCCGCGATAGTCGCGCAGGCCGTATTTCTGTTCGTAGGTGTAGTCGGCATGCCCCGGGCGGAACACGTCTTTGATGGCGCTGTAGTCTTGCGAGCGCTGATCGGTGTTCTCAATGATCAAACCGATGCTGGTGCCGGTGGTCACGCCTTCGAATACGCCGGAGAGAATGCGCACCTGATCCGGTTCGCGACGCTGGGTGGTGTAACGCGAGGTGCCCGGACGACGGCGGTCCAGATCGTGTTGCAAATCGGCTTCGGTGAGCGGAATGCCGGGCGGCACGCCGTCGACGATACAACCCAGCGCCACCCCGTGAGATTCACCGAAGGTGGTGACGCGGAAAATCTGCCCAATACTGTTTCCTGCCATCACGGCTCCTTACCGTTAGTCTTTTATCGTTATGAGGCCCGCCGTGCGGGCCCTGGAAATGCGGTTTAGCTGCGGTAGAGGCTGAAGTGTTCCTTGCAATCCACCAGCTGCTGTTTGGTCAGCATGAACACGCCGTCGCCGCCGTTTTCGAACTCCAGCCAGGTGAACGGAATGTCCGGATATTGATCCATCAGGTGTACCATGCTGTTACCCACTTCACAAATCAGCACGCCGTCGTCGGTCAGGTAGTCCGGCGCGCAGGCCAGGATGCGGCGCACCAGCTTCAGGCCGTCGCTGCCCGCCGCCAGGCCCAGCTCCGGCTCAAAGCGGAACTCCTGCGGCAGATCGGACATGTCTTCCGCATCGACGTACGGCGGGTTGGTGACGATCAGATCGTACTGGATCGCGGGAACGTCGCGGAACAGATCGGAACGGATCGGGATCACCTGGTGCTCGACGCCGTGCGCCTGAATGTTGCGCTCGGTTACCGCCAGCACGTCGCTGGAGATGTCCACCGCGTCCACTTCCGCTTCCGGGAAAGCGTAGCCGCAGGCGATGGCGATACAGCCGCTGCCGGTGCACATGTCGAGGATATGGCGTGGCGGGTGTGGGATCAGCGCGCTGAAGCGATCGTTGATCAGCTCGCCGATCGGCGAACGCGGCACCAGCACGCGCTCGTCGACGTAGAATTCCATGCCGCAGAACCAGGCCTTGTTGGTCAGGTAGGCGACCGGGATGCGCTCGTTGACGCGGCGGATCACGCGCTCAACGATGCGATGTCGCTCGCTGGAGGTCAGACGGGCGGTGTGCATGTCCTCCGGAATATCCAACGGCAGGAACAGGCTTGGCAGCACCAATTGCACCGCTTCGTCCCACGGATTATCGGTTCCGTGACCATAGTAGATATTGGCGGCGTTGAAACGGCTTACCGTCCAGCGCAGCATATCTTGAATGGTGTGCAGTTCGTTCACTGCTTCGTCGACGAAAATTTTGTCCAATTTGCCCTCCGGCAGGCGCTGTGTTTCATGATTTAGCCGCATAGTTTGCCATGAAGCCCGCGACAAATCACGCTTGCCCCTCGCGCTTTTCACTCTGGCCCGAGTTTTGCGTCGACAGCGCTCATTCACAAGGTAAACTAGCGAAATAAACGATTTCCGGTGAATGAAGCATGAAGAACAAGCCCCCTCTGAGCAAAGACGAACAACAGCTCTTCAGAGAGTCGGTGGCGGGCGCGAAAAAGCTGCGCCAGGACACCATCGTCCACCGCCCGCCGAAACCCAAGGTCAAACAGATTGCCCCGCAGCGGCTGCTGCAGGAGCAGGTCGATGCCAGCTATTATTTTTCAGATGAATACCAGCCGCAGCTGGAAGAAGAAGGCCCGACGCGCTACGTGCGCCCCGGCAGCAGCCCGTATGAGCTGAAGAAGCTGCGACGCGGCGATTATTCGCCGGAGCTGTTTCTCGATTTGCACGGCCTGACCCAGCTGCAGGCCAAGCAGGAGCTGGGGGCGCTGATCGCCGCCTGCAAACGCGAACACGTGCACTGCGCCTGCGTGATGCACGGGCACGGCAAGCACATTCTCAAACAGCAAACGCCGCTGTGGCTGGCGCAGCATCCCGACGTGCTGGCGTTCCACCAGGCGCCGAAGGAATGGGGCGGCAACGCCGCCATCCTGCTGTTGGTGGAGCTGGCCGAGTAGACCAGCAGAAACGACTCAGGGCGATGTCAGACATCGCCCTGAGTTTATTCCGCACCGCATCCGCAGCTCACACTTTGGCCATCACCTGCGACGGGCTGACCTGCCATTCAAACTTGCCGTAGCTGCCGTCCGCCGGCAGATCGACATTGGCAATCGCCGAGGTCGCGAACATCGGCGGGCACTCGCCCGGGCACAGTTCGGCCACCAGATAGCCCACCAGCGGCAGGTGCGACACGATCAGCACCGAGCTCACCCCCTGCATCGCCAGCGCTTGCAGGTAGCTGCCGACCTGTTCGGCGTTGCCGCCCGGCGTCAGCTCGGGCAGCACTTCTTCGCCCTCCGGCAGCGTCAAGGCTTCACGCACCGTCGCCAGCGTCTGTTCGGCCCGCAGATAGGGGCTGACCAGCACGCGTTCAATATCCACAGACTTGGTGTTCAACCAGGCCGCCATCTGACGGGATTCGTCGCGGCCGCATAGGGTAAGGGGCCTTACCGCATCGCTGGCTGCCTCGAGCGCCGCCTCTCCGTGACGCATAATCAAAACTTGCATATTGCACCGCTGTTGTTGACAAAGTAACGCTATACAGAAACGCCGTGCGTGCTGTACCGCCGAGTTTTACAACCCAAAGCCAAAGCTTTAAAACGATAACGCGCCGTCTCTTTATGGCGGCCGGGCATTTTGCCTGAAAGTTTGCGTAAAGAAAACGCTGTTTTTTACAGCAACCTTCCCCAAGCAAACCTCGATTGCTCACAGAACAAGCAATTCAACGGGTTAAATTTTAACCTTGCCGCCATGAAATTTATTGATGGCGGTCAAGCTAACTTACCGCTGCCTCCGCCTCGCTGTACAGCCTCACCGGCTGACGCTGTTGCAAGGAGTGATGGCGATCACAACGCGGCCCTGTTGCAACTATAGTGCAAATCGGGCCGCCCTGCGTTCAACTCCCCAGCGGGTAAAAGCGCTCGCCCTGCTGCGCCATGCGCTGCAGGCGTTCGCAAGGGGCGAAGTGTTCGCCGTGCTGCTGACGCAGGTAGTCCAGCGTCTTCACCACTTTCTCGGCGCCGAGTTCGTCCATATAGCGGAACGGGCCGCCGAGGAACGGCGGGAAGCCGATGCCGAACACTGCGCCGATGTCGCCGTCGCGCGCGCTGCGAATCACGCCTTCGTCCAGGCAGCGCGCCGCTTCGTTCAGCATCATCATCACGCAGCGTTGAGCGACGGTCGCCGGCAGCATGTGCGCCTTCGGCGTGACGCCGAGCAGCGTATATAATGAGGTATCCGCACGTTTGCGCCGCTGCCGCTGCTGCCCTTCACTCGGGTAGAGATAGAAGCCGCGGCCGTTCTTGCGCCCTTTACGCCCGTCTTTCAGCACCGCATCAAACGCTGCCGGCGCGGCGAAGCGCGGCCCCAGCGCCTCGACCAATACCGGGATGATTTTGGTGCCGACGTCGATGCCCACTTCATCCAGCAGAGTGATGGGGCCAACCGGGAAACCGAAGTCCACCAGCGCCTTGTCCAGCGACTCAATCGGCTCACCTTCCAGCAGGCAGCGCGCCGCTTCGTTGATGTACGGCGCCAGGATGCGGTTGACGTAAAAACCGGCGCTGTCGCCCACCACGATGGCGGTCTTGCCCTGCTTGTGCGCCAACGCCACGGTGGTGGCGATGGTCTCTTCGCTGGTGCCGGCGTGCGGGATCACTTCCACCAGCGGCATCTTGTCCACCGGGCTGAAGTAGTGCAGGCCGATCACCTGCTGCGGCCGCTGGGCTTTTTCGGCGATGCGGCCGATAGGCAGCGAGGAGGTATTGGAGGCGAACACGGTATGCGGCGCGCAGTTCGCTTCGACCTCGGCCACCATCTGCTGCTTCAGCGCCAAATCTTCAAACACCGCCTCGACCACGATATCCACCTGTTCAAAACCGGTGTAATCGGTAGAGCCGGAGATCAGCATCATCTGTTTTTGCCGCTCGGCCGGGCGCATGCGCTTGCTGCGCACCCGCTTGCCGAGCACGTCCCAGCTGTATTTCAGCGCGTGATTGATGCCGGTTTCATTGATGTCTTTGATGCGAACCGGCAAACCGCCGCGGGTGGCGGTAACGCAGGCGATGCCGCCGCCCATCAGACCGCCGCCGAGAATGCCAACGCGGTGCAGGGCGTGCGGCTGAGCATTGCCGCCCCGCTCTTTTTTCAGCGCGGTAGAGGCGAAGAACAGGCTGCGCAGCGCCGCCGACTGCGGCGTCATCGCCAGTTCGCCGAAGGCGCGCGCTTCGGCCTCATAACCGCTGGCGCT
This sequence comes from Serratia sp. CY44782, assembly GCF_052168715.1. NCBI lineage: Bacteria > Pseudomonadati > Pseudomonadota > Gammaproteobacteria > Enterobacterales > Yersiniaceae > Serratia > Serratia sp. CY44782. The sequence continues at coordinate 114,570 of NZ_JBJNME010000001.1, read as the reverse complement.
GCCGTGATCCAGCCCGGTGCGCACCACCTGGATGATGCGTTCCGCCGCCGGGTAGTTGCCGTGGGTTTTCGCCAACGTTTTCTTGCGCACGATGCTGAACAGCAGATTTCTACCCAGCGGGCCGTTGAGCAGGCGATCCTGCCACGGCAGCTCGCGCTGATGTTTCCAACCCTGTTTCACCCGCTCGATGGCGGTCTGCAACAGAATCGACTGCGGCACGGCGTCGTCCACCAATCCCATGCGCAGCGCCTGGCGGGCACGAATGTGCTTGCCGGTCAAGATCATGTCCAGCGCCTTGGCGGCGCCGACCAAGCGCGGCAGGCGCTGCGTACCGCCGGAGCCCGGCAGCAGGCCCAGCTGCACTTCCGGCAGCCCGAGCGCGGTTTTGTCATCGAGCGAACAGACGCGGCCGTGGCAGGCCAGCGCCAGTTCCAGCCCACCGCCCAGGCAGGCGCCATGAATGGCCGCCACCACCGGCACCGGGAACGCGGCAATCTGCGCCAGCGTGCTCTGCCCTTTCTTGGCCAGCGTTTCCGCCTCTTTGGCGCTGGTGCAGGCAGCGATCATGGTGATGTCTGCGCCGGCGATAAACGAGTCCGGCTTGCCGGAAACGATCACCAACCCTTCCAGTGCGGTATGCTGCTGCGCCCGGATCAGCACGTCGTTCACCTGTTCGACGAACTCGGCCTTGAGCGTGTTCACCTTGTCGCCCGGCACGTCGATGGTGATCACGCCGATGTTGTCGGGGCGAATCGTCAGCTGAAAGGCCGACGGTTTGGCGCGCTGTTCATGCAATGCGTTTTCAAAGCTCATCATTCCACCTCCACGATCATCGCGGCCCCTAACCCGCCGGCGGCGCAGGCGGTGGTCAGGCCCAGCCCGCCGCCGCGGCGTTTCAGCTCATGCAGCGTCTGGGTGATCATGCGCGCGCCGGTGGCGGCGAACGGGTGGCCGTAGGCGATGGAACCGCCCAGGACGTTGAATTTGTCCATGTCCACTTCGCCGATCGCCTGGCTGCGGCCAAGCTTCTCGCGGGCGAACTCTTCGCTGGCGAACATCTTCAGGTTAGCCAGCGTTTGCGCGGCGAAGGCTTCATGCATGTCGATGAGCGTCAGATCGGCCAGGCCGATACCGGCGCGATCCAGCGCCAGCGGCGTAGCGTAGGAAGGCCCCAGCAGCATGTCTTCCCACACGTCGATGGCAGCGAAGGCGAAGCTGCGCAAATAGCCCAGCGGCTGCAGCCCCAGCTCTTTGGCGCGCGACTCGCTCATCATCAGCACCGCCGCCGCGCCGTCGGTCAGCGGCGTGCTGTTGGCCGCGGTAACGCTGCCGTGCTTGCGGTCGAACGCCGGCTTCAGCTTGGCGTAGGAAGCCAGGCTGGAGTCTTTACGGATGTTGTTGTCTTCAGAAAGCTGCGCGCGGTAAGGCGGCACGTAGGCGGTCATCACCTCGTCGCGCAGCCACCCCTGCTGCCAGGCCTTGGCCGCCAGCTCGTGTGAACGGTGCGCCAGCGCATCCTGCGCCTCGCGGGTGATGCCGTGGCTCTTCGCCATCTGCTCGGCGGTATCGCCCATGCGCAGCCCGGTGGAATACTCCGCCACCGCCGGTGGCACCGGCATCAGATCGCGGAATTTCAGCCGGCTGAACAGCTTGAGACGCTGCGACAGCGTGCGCGCCTTGTTGACGTCCACCAACGTGCGCGCTAGCGCCTTGCTGACGCCGATCGGCAAAACGGAAGAAGAGTCAGCCCCGCCGGCGATGCCGACGCTGATGCTACCGGCCATGATGCTCTCCGCCACGTTGGCGATCGCCTGGAAGCTGGTGGCACAGGCGCGCGACACGCTGTAGGCGTCGGTATGGACGCTCATGCCGGTGCCCAGCACGATTTCACGCGCGATGTTCGGCGCCTCGGGCATTTGCACCACCTGGCCGAACACCAGCTGTTCGATAAGCTGCGGATCGATACCGCTGCGCGCCAACAGCTCGCTCACCGCCGTTTTCCCTAAATCCACCGCCGGAATGCCGTGATAGGCAGTCGCCTGTTTGGCAAAGGGGGTACGCAGTCCATTCACAATCGCAATGCGGTCACCATGACGGGTCACCAACGGCAGTGCCTTACTCATAAATGCTCCTGAAGAGAATAACGTCAGCGCAATGGGCAGAAAGAGGTCTGACCTGATGAGGTCATTGTTAACCAAACGGTTACATTTGGCAAACCGGCAGAGATCAAAACTGCGAGCAGGCGCACTTTCTATCGGGGGCGATGTAGGGAAGGCAATCCCCGACGCGCGGCAGGCGGCGCCGGGGGTAAAGCGGGGATTAACGCAGGCCGAGCTGGAAGATCAGGGTTTCCGCCTGGCAGGCGAAGGTGAAATCGGCCTCCAACTGCACGCCGCCGTCAACCGGTTTAATGCTACTGCTGATGTCACAAGGGTCGGATTCTACCGCGCGCGCCTTTTCGCTCAGGGCGGCCAGCATGGCTTCCGCATCTTGTTGATTGCTGAACACTTGGCTGTAGGATGCGGTGCAATCGGTATTATCCATCACGGTGCCGACATCCACACAGCAGCAGGCTGCGGTTTCCTGGGCGCTGCATTTATTAATTGCATCTGACATGATTGGTTCTCCTCAAGGGCCTCGGTTATCAGCCCAAATTGCCGTTTTACTCACCGGCACAAAGCCACAAAATTCTGTGGGTATTTTACTCCTCCGCGCAGGCAATCACTAGCACTTACTTTTACTGGGTGTTTTAAGTGATGGAAATCACAAATAAAAATGAGCGTCTGCTAAGGAATGGTAAGAATTTTGTTATATACCACTGGCTTTTTGTTAAGCGGATCTCTTTTTTGATATCAGGTTAGAAATATTTCAAAAACAAACTTGCAACATCTTCACAGGTCAGACCTATACTTCAGCCACTGGTCTGATTTGTCTGAACGATAACGGACCCTACAATCCCGCGCTCCTTGTTACCTCGTGTAACAATAGTTTAAATAATAAACACATAATGAGGTTTTGGTCATGAGCCAGAAAAACCTATTGACTAAATCAGCTCTCGCAGCTGCAGTGGCAATTATTTCTTCAAACGTGTCTGCCGCAGGATTCCAGCTGAACGAGTTCTCAGCAGCTGGTTTAGGACGTTCGTATTCTGGCGAAGGCGCCATGGCGGATACGGCGGCCTCCGCGAGCCGCAACCCAGCATTGTTGATGATGTATACCCGCCCGGAACTCTCCATCGGCGCGGTCTTCATCGATCCGGACGTAGACATCACCGGCAAATCCCCTTCTGGCGCCAGCCTGGATGCGAAAAACATCGCGCCAACCGCCTGGGTGCCGAACCTGCATTATGTTCACCCGATTAACGATCAGTTCGCCGTAGGCGGATCGGTCACCAGCAACTACGGTCTGGCGACCGAATTCAACGACGGCTACACCGCAGGCGCTTATGGCGGCAAAACCGATCTGGAAACCCTGAACCTGAATCTGAGCGGGGCTTACCGCCTGGATCAACACTTCAGCTTCGGTCTGGGCTTCGACGCCGTATACGCCAGAGCCAAACTGGAACGGTACGCTGGCGAATTGCCGAAGCTGCTTGCCGGCCAAGGCCTGCAAACCGGTAAATTAACGCCTCAGCAAGCCGGGATGATCGCTCAAATCCCTGGCGATACCCAGATTTCTCACCTGAAAGGCGATAAATGGGGCTTCGGCTGGAATGCCGGCCTGCTGTACGAAGTGGATGAAAACAACCGTTACGGCTTCACCTACCGTTCTGAAGTGAAAATCAAGTTCGACGGCGATTACAAGAGCAGCCTGCCGGCACAGTACAACCCAATTACCCAGGCGCTGGGCGTTGGTTTGCCGTGGGGCACCAGCGGCAGCACCATCCCAGGCTCTCTGGATCTGAACCTGCCAGAAATGTGGGAACTGTCCGGTTACAACAAAGTGGCACCGCAGTGGGCCATCCACTACAGCCTGGCTTATACCAGCTGGAGCCAGTTCCAGGAACTGAGAGCCACCGGCAGCAACGGCCAGACCCTGTTCCAGAAGCATGAAGGCTTCCGCGATGCTTACCGCATCGCGCTGGGTACCACTTACTTCTACGACGACAACTGGACCTTCCGCGGCGGCGTTGCCTTCGATGACAGCCCGGTACCGGCACAGAACCGTTCCATCTCCATTCCGGATCAGGACCGCTTCTGGGTCAGCGCAGGTACCTCTTATGCGTTCAACAAAGACGCGTCGGTCGACGTGGGCGTGTCCTACATGCACGGCCAGAAAGTCACCATCAACGAAGGCCCTTACACCTTCAACTCGGTGGGCAAGGCCTGGCTGTACGGCGCCAACTTCAACTACCGCTTCTAATCTCGCTTGAGAAAGATGCCAAAGCGCCCCACGGGGCGCTTTTTCTTTGCCCGCCGCTCGCCGTCGGCATAAAAAACCCGCCTGGCGGCGGGTTTTCACTGGCATAACGCCCGTGATTACTGCGAGTCGATCTCGTCCAGCTCGCCCTGAATCGCCTTGGCGTTCGGGTTTTCTTCCGGCTTGAGCGAACCGCCGTTGGCGATGAAATCGTGGCGCTGGAAGTAAGCCTCCCGCACCATGACATAAGGATCGGAGGAGTTGCGCAGCAGACCGTCGGAATCCAGCAGCTGAGCACGGGTTTCAATCCCCTCGACCACCCATTTGCCCGCCGACATCCAGAAGGTCAGGTAGCTCAGCATCGGATACAGCGTATCCGCAAAATCACCGCCGTCTTCACGCAGGGTGAAGCTGCCGTAGCCCGGCAGCATCACGTACGGGCCGTAACCCACATCGTAATGGCCCAACGTGCTGCCGAAGCGATTCGGTTCTTCGCGCGCCAGTTTCGGGTTGGCCATGCCGGCCACGTCGATCAGGCCGCCCATCCCGAGCAGGGTGTTCAGGAAGAAACGGTTGAAGTGGATCATCCCGCGGTAAGGGTCGCCCTTCAGGAAGGCGTTGACCATGCTGGCCGGCTCTTCCAGGTTGGAGGTGAAGTTGCTGATGCCGTTACGCGCCGGCATCGGCACGTAGTCGCGCCAGGCCACCGCAACCGGGCGCAGAATGTAAGGATCCAGGACGTTGTAGTTGAAGTCGAACATCGTCCGGTTAAATCCTTCCAAAGGATCGGAACGCCCTTGCGGATCTTTGTCTGGTGCGCTGGCGCAGCCCACCAGTAATACCGTTGCGAATGCCACCCCAGTCAGGCGAAAGTTCATATTTTTCTCCATAAAAACACGTTCGGTCTTATTTTTCAGGGACCTGCTTGTTTATCTGAACGCTAACCTGCTCTTTACCGCTGAATGTCTGCAGCGAGCTTTCGCCGAACCAGTCTCCCGGCTGCGGCGTGGCCAATCCGTCCTGTGAGAGGCGCACACGCACCTGCACCTGATGCTGTGCCGAGAGTAGACGCTCGGGCATCATGGCGTTGCTGTCATCCAGAGAGAAAGACAGCGGAAAACGGCTCAGCGGCAATTGTTTTACCGCCACCGGCACCGGGCTGACGCCGTCGGTCACCGAGATGACCAGCGTCCCCTGCGTCGGCAGGGCTTTCGCCGCCTGCGGTGACAGCGAAACGGTCACATTCAGTTTAACAGTTTCTCCGCCGGCCTGGGCTTTTGCTTGTGCAATGCTGCGCTTTATCACTTCCGCGCGCGGATCGTTGGCCGGCAGCAGCTGCAGCATCACCTGCCAGGCGCCTATCGCCTGCTTGAAGTCGCCCTGTTCGAAGGCATTGAACGCCAGCAGGCTCAGCACCCGCGGATCGCCGTGATTTTCCGCGATCATGCGCCGCAACAGCTGTGTCGCCTGCTTGTTATCCTCCGGATCGTTGGAGCGCGTCAAGACCTCGGCATAGCCGAGCCGCACTTCCAGACTATTCGGATCCAATTGATAAGCATGGGCAAACGCCTGCGTAGCGGTGGTGGCGTTGTTCAGCGCCATGCCGACCCGCCCCAGCATCATCCAGTCGTTGATGTTGCGATCGTCCTGCTGCAGTGCGGTGCGCAGCCCCAGCCCGAGGCGGGCGATCTCTTCCATGCTCAGCGGTTTGGCGCGCTCATTGGCGACACGCTCGCGCAATTCCGGCATTTGCGCCTGCACCAGACGCCAGTCCAGCACCTGCGCCAGCCCGCCGGTTTTCAGATAAAAGCCAACGGTCACCGCCAGCAATAACAGCACGCCCGGCACCAGCGCCCAGCGATTGATCGGCTTCACCTGCGCCGCCTGCTCGACGGGAATGTCGTTCAGCAGATTTTGTTGCAGCTCTTTCACCAGCTCCGGGCGCTCGGCCACGACGCCTTGCTGCTCGTCCTGCTCCAGCTCGCTGAGGCGATCCTGATAAAATGCCTTGTTCAACGCATCGCGCGTGGCGGCGCTCTGCTTGCCGTGGCGCATCGCCGGCACCACCAGCAGCGCGGCGGCGCCGGCCAGCAACACGCAAATAATCAGCCAAAAAGCCATTAGGGTTTCTTCCTGTCAGTCTCTTGCAACAGCGCCGCCAGGCGCTGCCGTTCCCGTTCGGATAATTCATCGTCCACCGCCGCGCCAGGCCGGCGACGGGTGCGCAGGATCACCACCGCCCCGCCGATCAGCACGAACAGCAGCGGGCCGATCCACAAGATCAGCGTCGCCGGCGTTACCGGCGGCTCATAGGTAACGAAGTTACCGTAGCGCGCCACCATGTAATCGATGATCTGCTGCTTGCTTTGCCCCTGCATCATCAGCTCGTACACCTTGGTGCGCATGTCGGCGGCGATAATGGCATTGGAATCGGCAATGCTGTTGTTTTGGCATTTCGGGCAGCGCAGCTGTTCGGTCAACTCGCGATACTGCTGCTCCTGCTCGACGGAGTTGAAGCGATAGGTATCGATCGCCGCGGCGGCGCTCCAGCTCAGCAGCGCGGCGCACAGCAGGACAATCAGCCTCATGCCTCACCCCCGTACTTTTTATACAGCGGCAGCACTTCCTGCTGCCAAACGCGCTCATTCATGTCGCCGGCGTGGCGATAGCGAATAATCCCCTGGCCGTCGATAAGGAAGGTCTCAGGCGCGCCGTAGATCCCGAGATCCAATCCCAGCATGCCGTCGCCGTCGTACAGGCTGAGGGCATAAGGATTGCCGAGGGAATTCAGCCAGGTCACCGCCTTGGCGCGATCGTCTTTATAGTTCAGGCCGACCACCCGCACGCCGCGCGCCGCCAGCGTATTGAGATACTGGTGTTCCGCACGGCAGGTCGGGCACCAGGTGGCCCAGACGTTGAGCAATATCGGCTTGCCGTCGTGCAGCACCGCCTGATCGTAGGTTTTGCCGGGCTGATCCAGCGATTCCAGCCTGAAGGTCGGCACCGGTTTGCCGATCAGCGCCGATTCCAGCATGGTCGGATCTTCGCCGCCGGCGTTACGCGTCAGTTGCACCATCAGCGCCGCCACCAGCAGCAGGAAGAGGACCAACGGGATAAACAGCAGCTTACGATTCATGGTTGCGCCTCCAGCTTGCCTTCGCGCTTGAGTTTTTTGCTCATGCGGTAACGCGGGTCGAGGATGCACAGCAGGCCGCCGATCGCCATAAAGACGCCGCCGAACCAAATCCAGCGCACGAAGGGTTTGTAATACAGGCGTACCGCCCAGGAGCCGTCCTCCAGCTCCTCGCCCAGCGCCGCGTACAGATCGCGGCTGAAACCGCCGTCGATCGCCGCTTCGGTCATCATGCTGCGCGCCACGCTGTAGTAGCGTTTCTCCGCGTGCAGCGTCGCCTCCGGCTTGCCGTTGCGCGTGACGTCGATGATGCCGACGCCGCCGCTGTAGTTCGGGCCGCGAATGTCGTGCACGTCGCGGAACACGAAGTGATAGTTGTGAATATCCACGCTGTCGCCGGCCTTCATCCGCACGTCGCGCTCCACGCTGTAGTTCTGGCTGAAGGCGATGCCAATCACCGTCACCGCCACGCCGAGGTGGCCGAGCACCATGCCCCAGTGGCTGCGGGACAGCTGGCGCAGGCCGCGCCAGAAACCGTGACGGTGGGTAGCGCGCTCATGCAGCTCCATCAGCGTCAGGATGATCACCCACAGCGCCATGATCAGGCCCACCACCGTCATGCCGGCGATGCTGTCCTGCAGCAGCCACGGCAGCAGGATTGACAGCACCAGCGTCGCCAACAGCGCCACGCCGAGGCGGCGCCACAGCTTGCTCGGCTCATCGCGGCGCCAGCGCACCAGCGGGCCGATGCCCAACAGCAGCGCCAGCGGCGCCATCAACCAGGTGAACATGGTGTTGAAGAACGGCTCGCCGATCGAGATGCTGCCCAGCCCCAGCTGTTTGTGCACCAGCGGCAGCAGCGTGCCCAACAGCACCACCAGCATGGCGGCGATCAGCAGCACGTTGTTACCCAGCAGGAAGGTCTCGCGCGAGAAAGTCTCGTGCTGCACCCGGCTGCGCACCTGGCCGCCCTTGACCGCATACAGCAACAGCGAACCGCCGATCACGATCACCAGATAGGCGAGGATAAACATGCCGCGCGCCGGATCGGAGGCGAAGGAGTGCACCGAGACCAGTACGCCGGAACGCACCAGGAAGGTGCCCAGCAGGCACAGCGAGAAGGCGGTGATCGCCAGCAACACCGTCCAGGCTTTGAACGTGCCGCGTTTCTCGGTCACCGCCAGCGAATGCATCAGCGCGGTACCGGCCAACCACGGCATAAAGGAGGCGTTCTCCACCGGATCCCAGAACCACCAACCGCCCCAGCCCAGCTCATAGTAGGCCCAGGCCGATCCGAGCACGATGCCCAGCGTGAGGAACACCCAGGCCGCGGTGGTCCACGGGCGTGACCAGCGCGCCCAGGCGGTGTCGAGCCGGCCGGCCATCAGCGAGGCAATGGCGAAGGCGAAGGCGACCGAGAAGCCGACATAGCCCATATACAGCAGCGGCGGGTGGAAGATCAGGCCGATATCCTGCAGCAGTGGGTTGAGATCGCTGCCGTCGATCGGGAAATTCGGCAGCGTGCGGGTGAACGGGTTGGAGGTCATGATAATGAACAGCAGGAAACCGGCGGTGATCATCCCCATCACCGACAACACCCGCGCTACAGCGTCCTGCGGCATCGCCCGGCTGCACAACGCCACCGCCAGCGACCAACAGCTCAGCAGCAGCACCCACAGCAGCAGCGACCCCTCATGCGCCCCCCAGGTGGCGGCGATGCGGTAATACACCGGCAGTTGGGTATTGGAGTTGGTGGCCACGTAGGCGACGGTAAAATCGTTGACCACGAAGGCGTGCACCAGGCACAGGAACGCCAGCGCAATTGCGGCGAACATGCCGTAGGTCAGCGGGCGTGCGACCGCCATCATGCGGCTGTCTTGCCGCGCCGCGCCCCACTGCGGGTAAATACTCAGCAGCAGCGCGATCGCCAGCGCCAGGCACAGCAGAAAACTGCCCAATTCCGGCATCATGACTTGGCGCCCTCCGCCTGCAGCGCGTTATACGCTTCCGCCGGGCCTTTGTGGTTCTCTTTCATCGCGTCGGCCACTTCCGGCGGCGTGTATTTCTCGTCGTGTTTGGCCAGCACTTCGCGCGCATTGACCACGTTACCCTCACCCAGCACGCCCTGCGCCACCACGCCCTGCCCTTCACGGAACAGGTCCGGCAGAATGCCAGTGTAGGTCACGCCGATCGCGCCGCGCGCGTCGTAAATCTTGAAACTGACCTGCAGCGTATTGGGATCGCGTTTCACCGAGCCCGGCATCACCATGCCGCCGATGCGCAGCCGCTGGCCAACCTCGGGCTTCTCATGATTTTCGCCCTTGCCCTGCAGGATTTCACCCGGGGTATAGAACAGATCGATGTTGGAGCGCAGCGCGTACAGCATCAGGGTCGCGGTCAGCGCGATGCCGATCAGCACAACGATCGCCAGATAAAGGCGGCTTTTACGACGTGGATTCACAATGATTTCTCCCGCGGTGCGGCGGATTTTTGTTTTGATTGTTGCGCATGGCGAATGCGCCGCTCGCGCGCCTGACGGCGGCCGATCTCGGCGAGCAACTGCCGCCGTTGCCAAACGGTGTGCGCCACCAGCCCCAACAGCGAAATCAGCGTGGCGGCGACCGCCAGCCAAACATAGAAGGCGTAACCGCCCATGGCGAAAAACGCCGACCACGAATCGAACGCGGCATTCATGACTGACGCTCCTTATTCACCAGCCCGGCGACCCACGGACGCCGGCGCTCCTGGAACAGGATCAGATTGCGCAGGCGCATCAGCGTCAGCGTGACGAACAGCAGCAGGTAACCGAGGATCGCCCAGCGCAGCGGGGTGCGCATGCTTGGCGCGATAGACTGCTGCATATTGGTCGAGCCCTGATGCAGCGTATTCCACCATTCGACCGAAAAATGGATGATAGGGATATTTACCACGCCCACCAGCACCAGAATGCCGGCAGCGCGGCCCGCCAGGCGGCGGTCTTCAAAGGCGTTGTACAGCGCGATGACGCCCATATAAAGGAACAGCAGCACCAGCTCGGAGGTCAGACGCGCATCCCACACCCACCAGGTGCCCCACATCGGCTTGCCCCAGGCGGAGCCGGTCACCAGCGCGATAAAGGTGAACACCGCGCCGATCGGCGCCATCGCCGCCACCACGGTATCGGACATTTTCATCTGCCACACCAGGCCGATAAACGCCGCCACCGCCATCGAGGCGTAGATGCCCATCGACCACATGGCCGCCGGCACGTGAATATAAATGATGCGGAAGCTGTCGCCCTGCTGATAATCCTTCGGCGCGAAACCAAAGCCCCATGCCCAGCCGAGCAGCAGGCAGACCGCCGCCGCCAGCCCCAGCCAGGGGATAAAGCGGCCGCAGACGTGATACAGCCGCTCAGGCCGCGCCAGTTGATGTAACCATTTCCACATTGTCGTCAGTGCTCACGGTAATTTTTATGCGTCGGCCGCCCCGAGCGATCGAAACGGCGAAAATCTTCTGCGGGGTACGCTCTTGTCGGCCTTGCCCCGTCTGTTCATTCAATACGTTAGCTAGTGCACGCTCACCCGCAGCGCCGCCGCGGTGGCAAACGGTGCCAATGTCACGCTGCCCGCCAGCATCGCACCCAGTATCGCCAGATAACCGTCGATCGGCATGCCCATCGAGGCGGCGTCGATCGCGCCGGTGGCGAAGATCAGCACCGGGATATACAGCGGTAGCACCAGCAGGCTGAGCAGCACGCCCCCTTTGCGCAGGCCGACGGTCAGCCCCACGCCGATAGCGCCGATCAGGCTCAGCGTCGGCGTGCCGAGCAGCAGCGTCCCCGCCACCGCCAGCCAGGTCTGCATATCGAGCGACAGCAGCAGCGCCACCAGCGGCGACAGGATCAGCAGCGGCAGACCCGTCACGACCCAGTGAGCACACACTTTGCCCAGCACCGTCATCGGCAGCGGCGTCGGCAGCAGCAACAGCTGCTCCAGCGAGCCGTCGAGGAAATCGTCGCGAAACAGCCGCTCCAGCGACAGCAGCGAGGCCAGCAACGCCGCCACCCACACGATGCCCGGAGCAATGCGCGCCAGCAGCTGCGGTTCCGGGCCAATCCCTAACGGGAACAGCGTGATGACAATCAGGAAAAACCACAGCGGGTTGACGATTTCCGAACCTTTGCGGCAGGCAATCTTCAGTTCGCGACGCACCAGGGTCAAAAACATCACAAACTCCCCACGTCGTGTTCCGCCAAACGAATTTTGCCCACCGTTTGACTGACGCCGGCCAAATCCTGATGGGTGGTCAACAATACCATGCCGCCCCGCTGCGCATGTTGTTCAAAAAGGCTAATCAGCTCGGTCACGCCCTGTTTGTCGATCGCCGTCAGCGGCTCATCGAGGATCCACAGCGGCGCCGCGCTGAGCCACAGCCGCGCCAGCGCCACGCGCCGCTGCTGCCCGGCGGACAGCTGCGCCACCGGCAGATCTTCGTAGCCCACCAGCCCCACCTGCTCCAGGGCGCGCCAGATGGCCGGATGATCGGTTGTGCCGCGCACCGCTTGATAAAACTGCAAATTTTCGAAGGGCGTCAATACGGCTTTGATGCCGGGCTGATGGCCGATAAACAGCAAATCTTGCTGGTAACCCGCACGATCGCGCAGCGTGCTGCGCCCGCGCCAGCACACCTCGCCGCCGTCCGGCCGCGCCAGACCGGCGAGAATGCGCAGCAAACTGGTTTTACCCGCGCCGTTCGGCCCTTCTACCTGAATGATATCGCCCGGCTGAACTGAAAAGCTTAGCTCGCTAAACAGGATGCGCTCATCGCGCACGCAACTCAGACTTTTGGCTTCCAGCATCGGGGAACTCATATTTTTCTTTGGGATAGCGAATCATAGCATAAGCCTTTCCCCGCACGCAGCCCGCGGCGGGCGCGCCGACGGGCCAATATGGCGAGCAGGATCAAGAATGCGTGGAAAAAATCGGCGGATTTTAACTCTTGTTACCTTTTTCTGTATTTCGCCGCATTTGGGCCAGGCAACTACGCTTAATGACGTGAACTCACCCTTAATGAGCAGGAGCGACAGCATGAGCGAGCAGCAGCGCCAAGAGCACGAGCCGGATGAGACGATGCAGGTAGAGAGCGAGGAGCAGGAACAGGGCAAGCGCGAAATCGAAGTCAGGGAAGAGAATCTGCCGTCGCGCGCGGCAGCGGTGCATGAACAGATCCGGATGGAAGGCGAAAAAGAGCTGGAGCGCGACGGACTGGCGCTGCTGTGGTCGGCGATCGCCGCCGGGCTGTCGATGGGCGCCTCGCTGGCGGCAAAAGGCATTTTCCACGCCCGCCTGCCGGACGATCCCAGCCGCTTTTTCATCGAGAACCTCGGCTATACCTTCGGTTTCATCATTGTCATCATGGCACGCCAGCAGTTGTTTACCGAAAACACCGTCACGGCGGTATTGCCAATCATGCATAAGCCCACGCCGCGCAACCTGCTGATCCTACTGCGCCTGTGGGGCGTGGTGCTGCTCGGCAACCTGATTGGCACCGGGCTGGCGGCGCTGGCGTTTACCCATATGCCGCTGTTCGACGCCGAAACGCGCGGCGCTTTCGTCAGCCTGGGCGAAGAGGTGATGCGCCATACGCCGGGAGAAATGTTCGCCAACGGCATCCTGGCCGGCTGGATCATCGCCACCATGGTGTGGATGTTCCCGGCCGCCGGCGCGGCGAAAATCTGGGTGATCGTGCTGATGACCTACCTGGTGGCGATTTGCGATTTGACCCATATCGTGGTCGGTTCGGTCGAGATCCTGTATCTGGTGTTCAACGGCGCGATTGGCTGGCAAGCATTCATTTACCCGTTCGCCCTGCCGACGCTCGCGGGCAACATCATCGGCGGCACCTTTATCTTTGCGCTGATAAGCCACGCGCAGATCCGCAACGATTTGAGCGCCAAAAACCAGGCCGCGCGTCGGCAAGAGAAAAAGCGGCGCCACGGCGGGGAAAAACCGTGATCGCGGTCGGTTAGCCGAGGAAATTTCGGCGTGAACTGGCGAGGTATTGAGCAAACGCGCCGCTAAGCGCTTATTCTGCGGGTAAAAAAAGGTATAATGCCCCGGCAGCGTCGGTTGCCGGCCCGCAGCGTCCCCGTAGTTAAACGGATATAACAAGCCCCTCCTAAGGGCTAGTTACTGGTTCGATTCCAGTCGGGGACACCATTCTTTCTTATCACGCCATTCCCCATCATCTGCACCCGCAATTCCTTTTTTCCCCTGTTCAGACCCAGTTTCTCACGCGCCTTATGATGGGCATTAATTGAAAAACTTAATGTCCGTCGGCGTTGAAATCGTCGCCGCCTGCCCTCTGGCCTGCAACTCGCCTTTTTCATCATCGAAATCGAACAGCGTCACGCTATTGGTGAATACATTCGTCACATAGAGATGGCGGCCGGCGGCATCGAACGCGAGCGCACGCGGTTCAATGCCGCCGGCCTGATAGCGTGTCGGCTCCCCTGGCAGACCGTCCCTGCCTATTTTTAATACCAGCAGATGGTTGTCGGTACCGCGATTGGTGGCAATAAGATATCTGCCGCTCGGGCTCAGGATAATGGCCCCACCGCTTTTAGCATTCGCCGAATCGTGCCCGCCATTCAGTTTCACTTTCCCTCGCGGAGTCAACCGATTGTCGCTGACGGCAAACACCTCGATCTCACCCGCCATTTCGGTGATGACATAGGCATATTCGCCTTCTGGCGAAAACACCATGTGCCTTGGACCAGCGCCTGGCGCAAAGGCGACATCGCGCGAAGTATCCGCCTGCAACGGCTGCGCGCTATCCGGCCAATAACGATAGGCATGCAACTTGTCGTCGCCGAGATCCGCCGCGTACAGGTATTGGCCATCGCGGCTGAAGGTGGTTGAATGCGCATGCCCGCCTTCCTGGCGCCCCTGTACGATGCCAGAGCCGGGTATAAACGGGTAATGCTGCACGCGTTCACCCAGTTTGCCGTCGCTGCCAATCGGCAATGCCGTCACGCCCGCGCCGCCTTTGGCGACGGAATAGTTGGCGACCAACAGAAACTTGCCGTCCGGGCTGAGGGTGGCATGCGTCGGCTGCCGGCCTGCACTGTTCACCGTATTCAGCACCCGCACGCCGCTCTCTTTGTCTATTGCCAATGCGGTCATCGTTCCCGCATCCTCTTCATTGGTGACATAGGCGAAACGGCCATCGCGAGATTTTACGATCCACGACGGGCTTTGCATTTTAATGGCATCGAGCAGCGTTAACGTGCCGTCGCCATTAACCGCCAGACGATAGAGCCCTTCACTGGGGTGCGCCGGTTTCTGCACCGTTGGCGCATCCGGAATATGGGTCCAGGTGCCGACTAATGCTATCTGATGATGCTCACGATTATTTGCCATCGCATTTCCTGAAAACATGAAGAGCGTTAATGCCAGCGCTAATTGAATAGCCAGCATCCCTAAACCAGCAACAATGCCTATGCCAGATACAGACAACGTTAAAGGTAGCATAAAGAGATCATAATACCGCTTATTAATCGTATCCGGGTGATTTGCCATACCCATGACATCTCCTTTCTTCATTACTACGTCACAGGAATAAGTATGTCGACATTGATAACTTTACCGTTTAAATGTTCCTTTCTGTATAATTCGATGAAAAAGCTCTCCCTCATTTTGACATTAATAGCCGGCAGATGGGCATCATAGATGCTCTCAAAAAAATCAATATACTCAGGCAGGTCTCCCATAAAGGGAATAACAATATATTTCCCCATGGGTATATAGAAGTTAAATATGGAATGAAAAACCTCTTGCTCCTTGCCGTTGGCATGCGGCTTTCCCCCTTTTCTTTTTTCTACACTATAAGCCCCCCTATTATTGCTTAGCCATCTATCATTAGTCTGCGCGATATCACTGGGATTTCTGTACTTCCTTACAGAGTGGAAAATCAATGCCTTGTACTGTTTTAACATCTCGATGTCATCCGGCATGACCGTATGATAAAAATAGGGTTTCTTGTCGCTGCCATACGGTGGGATCTGGGTGGAGAAATCCCATCCATGGCTGTTTCTAAAATGGTTGGGCGTTTCGCCAAAAAAACGCTTGAATGCCCGCGTGTAGCATTGTTGAGAAGCAAATCCGGATGCCAGGGCAACATCCAATATGTTACCTTGATGCTGTTTGAGCAAGACAGCGGACCGGCTCAGTTTTCTATTCCTGATATAAGTCCCGAGCGTCACGCCAAAATAATGTTTGAATAACCGCTGTAAATGCCATTTAGAGTAACCCGAGATAATGGCAACCTTCTCAACGGAAAGCCCCTCTATAATATTTTTCTCCATATACTCCAAGACCTGTACAAGAATATCCTTTCTATAATCCATGAGTGCTCCCTGCCTTTATAAAAATCGTGTCCTTTTTATTAAAATCGTTAACCTCTCAAATCAAGTCATTAAGATTAATCCTAAAAAAAATCACCCTGTCAATGCAATTTTTGCGGCATAGGAAAAGTCATCATATAAATAACTGAAAATGATCATGTTATATAAATACGCTTGCGAAAAATCCTTGAATAAAAAATGCGCCATGCAAAGTGCATCCATTAAAGATGCATTTGCCCCGCCAGGGTGAATCACACTTTATGTTAATTGTTTTATCTTAAAGTGTTTTTTTTACGCTCCACGGGCATGGCCGAATAGGAATTTCATCATTACAAATTAAATCGTGTTTTATTGTTTGGCTGGTTGATAAAACTACTGAGCCGAATACGAAAATTTATGAACGGTGGCGAAGGAAGATGCGGCGGATAAGCGCAAGATCTTAACCTCGGGCCCGATAATCGCAGATCGTCATTGCGAGTTTCTTTTTTTATCTTTTCCCGCACGGTGAAAATTCGACGTTTCAACAAACCTTGTTTGATGCCCTATTTTTCCTCCATGCCAATGGGATCGCCACTGGTCCCCCGCTGAACCGCCTCCCCTTCCCTCGTAACAGTGCCGCGTCTGCTTGTGCCAAGCTTTATTGCCCAGGCGCAGCAAAAAGCCCGGCTCGCAAAGCCGGGCTTTTCATTCACGGACTGATCAATCAGCCAGGTTGTCGATCTCTGCGGACCTATGCTTACGCAACAGATACAGCAGCAAAGACACCCGCCGCTCGGTGCGTTCCGGGGTATCGGGCGGCAGGTTGTAACGCAGGGTATAGCGCTCGTTGTTTTCGTTGCAAAAATCGATGACGAGCACGGGCGCAGAGGCCCCGGCAACTTTTCGATAATTCAGCGAAATGCACGACAGGTTTTTTTTCATCTCAACTGACCACAAGGGTGCGGCGAGTTGATTCGGCAATCCGCCCCACGCCGGCGCTCAGCGCGGCGCCCAACAGCAGCACCAACAGCGATCCCCACGCAGCGCGCGACAGCTGTTTGGCCGCTTCATCGGCCGCTTCACGCGCTTTCTGCTCGGCCTCAGCCTTGAGTGTCTCCACTTTCTGCACCGCCTGCTGGTAAGCCTGAGCGTAGTTATCGACGATTTGGCTCGCTTCATCACGGCTCTTGCCGGTGCGCGCCGCAACGATATTCACCAACGCATCCTTATCAGCCGCGCTCA
The DNA here is from genome assembly GCF_052168715.1 of Serratia sp. CY44782. Taxonomy (NCBI): domain Bacteria; kingdom Pseudomonadati; phylum Pseudomonadota; class Gammaproteobacteria; order Enterobacterales; family Yersiniaceae; genus Serratia; species Serratia sp. CY44782. The sequence goes on along the minus strand of NZ_JBJNME010000001.1, from coordinate 97,471 downwards.
ACGTCGGCTCACCGGACTGCTTGACGCGGTCGAACCACTGCTTGAGCTCGGAGGCGGCCCGCGCCGGATCGGCCGCCGCGTCCAGGGCCGACTGTTTGCCGTCGGCGGTCGCCCTATCGGCCTTCTGTTCCAACCGAGCCGGATCCAGTTCCGGCTTGCCGGTCTGCTTGAGCGTGGCGTTCAACTGGTTTTCCAGGCTTCCCCAGTCAAGGCTGATGCCCTTTTTATCCAGCTGTTGCTTGAGGCCTTCGCCCACGTTTGGCGCTGCCGCCACCAGGCCGCTGCCCGCCAGCGAAAGCCCTTTGCCCACCGCGCTGCCCGCCAGCCCCACCACGCCACTCGCCAATGAAACCATCAGCCAGGTGGTCAACAAGGTGGTGATCGCCCAGCTCAGCAGGCCGTGCAAGCCACCGCGATTCGGTGCGGTGCGGCCGGCGACAAACGCGCCTGCGGCCAGCGATGCCAGCGTTGAAACCAGCAGCCAGATCCCGGTGCCGGTGCCAAAGCCGCTCAGCGGGTTGCCCTTTTGCATCATATCCACAGCCTGGGTACCGATAGCCGTACCCAGCACGCTGAAGATCAGATAAGTCACCAGCGCCACGGCACTCCCGGCCAATATCGAGCCCCATGACACCTGAAACGCAAAGCGATTTGATTCATAGACAGTGGTCATCGTTGTTCCTTATATTTTCTGGACAAGTGATTGCACACACGGCGGATAACCGCGCAGACAAATTCAGTCTGCCGCGCGGCGTCGTCGGCCGTCCCGGTTCATTTGCGCCAGAATGACTAGTGCATTCACACCCTGCGAATACGCACGTTATGCACTAAGCTGCTCAGCGAGTAGCGTAACCCGCGGCCCCGTCAGAGGCCGCGCCCCCTTCTGTCTAGCGGAGAGCACATGAACCCATCCGTCCTGGCCAGCGAAACCCAGCGCGGCCATCTGCAGCAAATCATCTCCGGCTTGTCCGACGGCGTGATCCTGACGGATACCGATCAAACGCTGCTCTGGGCTAACGAGGCCGCGTTGGCCATGCATGGCGTGAGCCACCAGAAAGCCCTGGGGGCCAATGCCGACGAGTACGCGGCACGTTTTGCCCTGCGCTATCGCAACAATCACCCGCTGGCGCTGGAACAGTACCCGCTGAACCGGGTTGCCGATGGCGAGACCTTCACCGATGTGGTGGTGGAAGTTCGGCAGGTCGACGATCCGGACAGCTTCTGGGTACACCGCCTGCGGAGCCTGATTATCACCGATGCGCAGGGGCAGCCGGAGCTGCTGGCGCTGATCCTGAGCGACGCGACGGAGTGGGCCAGCGCCGAACAACGCTTTGAAAAAACCTTCAACGCCAATCCGGCGCCGGCGGTCATTTGTCGGCTAAGCGACCTGCGTTACGTCAAGGTCAATCAGGGGTTCCTCGATATGACCGGTTACCAGCGTGAACAGGTCATGGGGCGTTCGGTCTATGAACTCGACGTTTTGGAACAGGCTGAGCACAAAGAGCTGGCGATTCAGCGCCTGGGAGAAGGCGCAACCATTCCGCAAATGGAGGCCGAGCTGAAACTGCCCGGTGGCGGAAGCAAGCTGGTGGTGGTTGCCGGCCAACCGCTGGACATCAATGAAGACGACTGCATGCTGTTCACTTTTACCGATCTCGAACCCCGGCGTCAGGCAGAATCGGCGCTGCGGGAAAGTGAAGAGCGGTTCGCCAAGGCATTTCGCCTGAGCCCGGTGCCGACGTTGTTGTGTACGGCGCACGAGCGGCGCGTGCTGGACGTCAACGAAGCCTTCACCCGCACCACCGAGTACGACGCCGAAGCCTTGATCGGCAAGACGGTCGATGAGATCCAATTTATTGACGATCCCGAGGCGAACCGCCGTTTGTTTGCCGCGCTGGAAAAAAGCGGTAACGTCGAAGGGCTGGACATCCGGGTGCGCAAGAAAGGGAGCGAGTCGATCGACTGCGTGGCCTCGGCGGATGCCGTCAGCATTCACAATGCGCCCTGCTACCTGCTGGTGCTCATGGACATTACCGAACGCAAACGCTCGGAACTGGAGCTGGTGAGCGCCATCGAGGAAGTGATGCAGGACGCTTCCTGGTTCAGCCAAACCTTGATTGAAAAACTGGCCAACGTGAAAAGCATCAACCGGCCCGATCAGACCGGATTTAACGCCAGCGATCTCACGCCGCGCGAGCGCGATGTGCTGGAATTGATTTGCGAGGGGCTGCCGGACAAGAAAATCGCGGCGCGTCTCAATCTGGCGCTCAACACCATTCGCAATCATGTCGCGACGGTCTATTCCAAACTGGGTGTGCATAGCCGCAGCGAAGCCATCGTCTGGGCCAGGGAGCGCGGTCTGTTTACCGGCGGGCCGGCCACCAGGAACGGCAAGTAGCCTGCAAATGCACTATCCATACCGATGCAAACGCCCCTTATAGGCACAACGTGAAGTGCATAACATGGAGGTGCAAATGCAGGCTTTCGCCCTGTGCGGAAGCCAAACGGATCGAACCTTAGGAGCGCATCATAATGAACAGCGAAAAAGCCAATGGCATGATGGAAAAAGTGGCGGGCAAAGCGCAGGAAATGGCGGGCGACGTCACCGGAAACGAACGTTTGCAGGCCGAAGGCGCTACGCGCTATGCAGCGGGCGCGCTGCAAGAAAAATACGGCGACGCCCTGAGCTGCGCCGGCAGCATGATGAAGAAAAACCCCCTCGCCGCATTAGCCCTCATTGCCGGCGCTGGCCTGTTGGCCGGCCTGCTGCTGCGCCGCCGTTGATGCGCGCCGACCAGCACACCGTTTTTCCCTGAATGCCGCGCCCGGAGGGTCACCACCGGGCGCGGTTCTTTTCGGCGATGCAGGCCCGATTTGTTATTGAACTCTCAGCAGTTTCTTTAATTCAAGGTATCGAGTATGCAATGAATCATTACCCTCCGTTTTCTTGATTTTATCATCGAGTAAATCAACAAAGTTTTCACCAAATCTATCTTCAATAAACGGATTTGCACCCTGTTTAAGCAGAAGATTCATATGGTCAATTCGCCCCAAATAAGCACACTCCACTAATGGTGTTCTCTTTAACCTATCCTGAATGTTAATGTCCGCACCATATTTTATCAGTGTCGCCATTGTCTCTGTATTACTGGATTTAATTGTCTGAAATATTATTGGTAGATCATCAAGTTTGCCTCTTGCATTAGGAGACAATCCCCCATCAAGCAATGCCTTTAACCAAATACCGTTGTCTAATTTTGCCATCCATTCAGCAGGACTGGCACCGCCATTGGGGCGAGGTTGCAGTGGATCGGCTCCGGCCTTTACCAACTCGGTCGCAATCTGCAGCCGTTCCGGCGTGGCATTGTCATGAGTCGACGTCGCCAGGGCATAAAACAATAATGTCATATCGTGTTCACCGGGGCTGTTCAGATCCGTCTCTTTCGCCAGCCGTTTGATGTTGCCGATATTCCCATCGCGGATAGCCTTAGCCAACACAAGCTGTTGACCTGTAAAGTAACCTTCTGGCGGCAAGTCCATTCCTTTCTCCTTACATCCGGTTGTAAACACCAATCCAATCGCGATGAACAGCGCTGCGAACACGTTAAAAACTTGTCTCATCGAGCTTCTATATCCTGTGACCGATTGTGGCGATATCATCGTCTTTTTCCTGTTCGATGCAGTCTATCACTTGTTGGATGCCATGTCGGTCCCCCATATTTCCCACACCGCCATCAAGCGTGTGTTTAACACCAACGGCATCCGGCAAATGTGACGATATTTTTTCCTTCGCGGCCAATAATGCAAGGTTGCCATTAACGTCGATAAAGTCTTGCCTGAGATCGACTTCCTGCAACCTCGTCAAAATTTCGCCCTTCACCCGGTAGGCGTTGATAATATCCTCACTGCCCACCAAGGAACCCCCATACTTTTCCACGGTACCCGAATTCAATCCCGCGGCATTAAATGTCCACCCAGATTTACCGCTGGTCATTGATGCCGCCGATGCCAGCCCACCGCCTAGCGAATGCCCGGAGATATCTACCCGGCCCTTTAATAAAGAGCCAATATCTACAGCTCTTTGATAGTATGCAGATTCAGCACCTCTGCCTTGGTTGAAGTTATTCGTCCAGTCTTCCAGGTTCTTTATCTCTGGCAGTTCACGATCGATAAATATCTTCTTCGCCGCATTCAGTTTACCATTAGGAAGTTCAGGCATCCTTGACCCGCGAAAAACAACTGTCGGATTCATATCATCGCCAAACACGGCTTTATCCGGAGCATAAACCCTTGCCAAAAAACCCGGTGATATTTCATTGTCATAAAGCATTTCCCGGCGAACCCCTAAACCATCCAAAAAACCGCCGTCATTACTCACATCCCGCCATCCTTCCGGCACGCCAGGCGTAGCCGCCAACGGATTGGTCGTGTTATAGACATTCTGCGCCAGCTTGGCCTTTTCCACCGCGATGTTATTTTGCGCCAGGCGTTGCGCCGCAATCCGCGCATCCGGATAGATACTTCGCTCCCCCCGACCAATCAGATATTTTCTCGCCTGCCAACGCTCCTGTTTGCTCATTGGGCGAGCGACCTCTTTGATAACGGTAAGGCTTGAGCCAACGGCGGCGGCCACCGCCTGCATCAGCGGCGGATTTTTAGCGGTGTTTTGTCTCGGGGGCAAGGACGTTGGTTTAGGCCTGGCGGCATATCGGCTGATCATCTCTTCATAACGTTGAATTATACGTTCGACTGGGTACTGCGGCGGCAATACACTGCCGGGATAACGCTGCAGGCGCCCTTGCGCATTGATGAAAAACGGATATTTGACGGGGCTCCAGGCGCCGATACTTGCATCGACGGCCAGCAAACTGCCGCGTTTTAGTTCGTCAAACACGCCGCGCTTCATGCCGCTATCTTCCCGGTAACTCGATACGCCAATACCGGACTGCGTATTGCGCGTGATAGTGTGCCTGCTCGATATCGACGACATGGACGAACCGCCGAACAGGTAATGTCGCTCCAGTTCATAACGCGCATCGGCGGGATTAAGGATGCGGGCGAATTTCTCCGGCGCCAACGATTCCGACATAAAATAAATCAACTGCACAATGGCCTCCCTTCGGCTTGCTACTGGCTTTCCCTTCGTCTGTCAGTGAACGTCACTGGACGAGCCAGTTTTTCATCATACCTACAGCTCTACTTGACCGATACGTGCGTAAGAAATAACGGCCTTATTTTTCACCGTTTCTCCTTCTACGTCACATTTATCTTTAACAGGTTTATGTCAGACCTCGTTAATTTCTAATTTCAGTCTGCCAGCAGACAAGTCATTTACCGGTTCATGTTATCTCATCATCTTAATCCTTAAAATCTATGACGGTAATCAGTAAACAGGGTCCTGATATATAACCTGAACATATTAATCAACTTGGGTTTATCACTCATGCCATTAAGTGTTAATATTAGCGCATTACGTGCACGGAGAAATAGCATGTTCCCCAGTAAAAAACATTCACAGCGGGCCACCCCGCTGACCAGCTATCAATTTTCCCGGTTGCATACTTTCGAATGCGTCGCCCGTCATTTATCTTTTGCGCTGGCGGCGCAAGAATTGTCGATCACCCCCAGCGCCGTAAGCCATCGCATTAATCTGCTCGAAAAGGAGTTGGGTTTCCTGCTATTCCAGCGCTTTCATCGCAGAATTACCCTCACGCCGGAGGGCGAGCGCATGCAATGGGCGCTGGACAGCTCCTTCAACACGCTGAATCAGGAAATTCTGGACATCAAAAATCGCGAGCTGACGGGGACGTTGACCCTCTATTCGCACCCCTCTCTGGTGCAATGCCTGCTGCTGCCGCGCATCGGCGATTTTATCGCCCAACACCCCACCATTCACCTCAACATTCTGACCGGGCAGGAGATCATCAACCTGGCCAACCGCGGCGTAGACTTGGCGATGTACTTCGGCAAACTACCCTCGGGGCGGCATCTGGACGAGGCCTTTATGCAGGAATCGATGGTGCCGATCTGCACGCCGCAGTACGCCACCGCGCATAGCCTGTACGATGCGCCGGAAAACCTGGCCCACTGCACGCTGCTGCACGATCGCTACAACTCCGGCGAAGACGAGTGGCAAACCTGGTCGCAACACTTTGCGCTGGGGCTGGATACCGACAGCAAGAGCATGGAGTTCGACCGCTCCGATCTCGCGGTGCTGGCCGCCACGCGGCACCTTGGCGTCGCCATGGGGCGGCTCAATCTGGTGCAGGACTGGATCAAAAGCGGCGAGCTGATCATTCCGTTCACCGACATGACCGTGCCCTGCGAGCACTGTTATTTCACCTCGACCATCTCCGAGCGGCAGTGGCCGAAAATCCTCGCGTTTAAGCAGTGGATCATGAAAATCGCCCCTCTGGTCTGATGGCCAGAGGGTTAGCGCTCTATTTTGGGGGAATAAGAAAAATGCAGCGCGCAGGCGTAGAGCCGGCCGGCCTTTGAATAAGAGATATATTTGCGGTTTTTATCCCAGGTAAGCAGGGAGTTATTGGCGAAATAATAAACCTCCAATTGCCTCCCATTAGCTAACCTCGACCAGCCTCGGCTTCTTATCACGGTAAAATCACCGTTATCGCTGAGCGTGATCAGCGGCACGCCCCAGGCATAGCGGGATATTTGCAGCTGGATAATGAATTGGCTTTCGCAGCTTATTTGGTAGTTCTGTACATCAACATCCATAATTTATATTTTGGGTGCCACCCTTCGGTCAAAATAAATAAGATAAGAACAACTCACCACGATTAATCCCAGAACGATCAGCACGGCACCCAATACAAACTCAATTTGCAGCGGCTCGCCGAGAATAACGACCCCCGCCAGGATGCCGAATACCGGCGTCATAAAGGTGAGAATGCCCAGCGAGGAAGCCTGATAACGGCGCAGCAGCGAAAACCAGATCAGATAGCTGAAAAACGACACCACCACGGTTTGGAACAGCAGGCTGTACCAGGCCACCGGACTCAGGGTGAAATGCAGGTTTCCCGTCGCCAGCGCCGGCAACGACAACAGCACACAGGCGCCCGTCAACTGGCACAGCAGCGTCTGTTTGGCCGGGCACTCCGCCAGGCGCGTGGTGCGGATCACCAGGGTAGAGGCTCCCCAGGCGATCCCCGCCAGCAGGCCGTAGAGATCGCCTTTCAGCCGTTCGGCTCCGCCGCTTCCCTCAGCCATGCCCGATATGGCCAGCACCACGCCGCCAAAGGCGATGAGCATGCCCAGCCACTGCACCGACGACAGGCGCTCCTGAGGAAGGAGAAAATGCAGGCCAAGGGCGGAAAACAGCGGCGCGGTGTACAAAAACACCGCCATATGCGAGGCGCTGGTGTAACGCAGCCCCGCGGAGACAAAAAAGAACTCCAGCGCGAACAATGCCCCCACGCTCAAACCGGCGCACAGCGTGGCACGATCCCAGGTGAAGCGCTCGCCGCGGCCGCGCGCCAGCAGGTAAACCGCCAGCGCAGCGAGACCTGAGCGAATGGCGATTTGCAGCACCGCCGACACATCCGGCTCGGCGGCCTTGATTGCCACCTGTTGCATTCCCCAGATGGCGCATAGCATCACCATCGCGGCGGCAGCCCTGCCGTCGATTCCAATTCTCGCATTCATAATAGGGTTCTCGCCGCCGTGAGAATAATAACGGGCAACCGTCGTGTTATTCTTTATAAACCACGATTTCCTGATAAAGCTTAATAACCTCACCATCGCTATCGACAGAGTCGGTATATTCCGTTTGCTGCGCCAGATGAATCACCTTCCATCCTTTACGCGCTAATTCAGGGATCGTCAGGCGCCCCACGCCGCGGCAGGTGAACAGGGTGTCATCCGACAACCTGAGCTTACTAACCTCTGCATAATCATAAGCTTGAGAATGACAAACGTGCGACTCCGCCGCCATCGCCGGCAGTGAAAACAGCCCCACTAACAACATTAACAGGTTTCTCATGGCGACCTCCCAATCGCTTATTCATGCCGGCCGATTACGCAGACAAAGGCTGACGTTAATACGCCGGTGAAAGGTTCAAATTAATTATCTCTTGCACGGATGAAATTACAGGCTGGCGCCGGTGACTGACAAATGAAAAATATAAACCTTGGCGTTAAATGAATTCATCCGAATCAAAGGCATGAACAGCGGCCCTTTTCATCGCACGAAATGGTCAAAAACCGGCCAATAATTAGCAAGAAAAGTAATTCTTTATGCCACTGTTTATGTTACAAATGCCGCCCGCCGCTAAAACACCAAAAAAAACCGTCAAAATGCGCAAAAACGCAGCGTTCTGCGCAAAACATCGGCATGGCGGCGCTGGTGGGGGCGGTCATACATAAAACAGGGATAACACATGGCAATGAAATTGCGCGTATTGACTCAAGCGGTGGCGCTGGGTCTGGCGATCGGCAGCGCGTCGTTCGCCGCTCAGGCGGAAATCACCCTGCTGAAGCAGGATCCACAGGCCGGCGATCCGCTCAGCCGCCTGAACTTCACCGTTGGCGGCAGCATCCGTCCGCAGTTCAACAACATGACGGGCGACGGCGACAAGGGTTCCTACAAGCGTAACGGCTTCGACGGTGGCACCCGCTTCCGTTTCGCGGCGGACTACTACCTGTTCGACGACATCAGCTGGATTAGCTACTACGAGCTGGGCGTGAACATTCCTGCGCTGTTTGACTGGGATCATCACTATGCCGACGGCGCGAGAAATACCAGCCGCCGCATGCTGTACACCGGCCTGAAAAGCAACACCTGGGGCCAGATGACCTTCGGTCAGCAGAACAGCGTTTATTATGACGTGGTGGGTGCCAAGACCGATATCTGGGACTACGACATGCTGGCCCAGGCGCCAGGCAACGGCATCAACGGCGACTACGACGGCTCTTACCGTTCACGCAAAATGCTGAAGTACAAGAACCGCTTCGGCGATGCGGACGTTTATGCATCGTACCTGTTCAGCGACAGCGACTACCTGCCGGGCAACGGCCTGCGCTATAAGCGCAAAGGCGGCGGCTCACTGGGCGTGGATTACCACATTACGCAGGATCTGACCTGGGGCACCGCCTGGAACTACACCCGCGCCGAAATGCGCAACCCGTCCACCAGCGGCAGCAAGAGCTACGATCAGAACATCGTCGGCACCGCCCTCAGCTGGAAACCAGACAACTGGACGCTGACCTTCGGCGGCGGTTACTACCACGACTTCCTGACCACCAAGAAAGCCGACATCAACAATTACTTCGCCGGCGATGCGTGGGGTATCGAATACCTGGCCGGTTATACCGTGCCGGTTGGCCAATACGCGGTGAAATCGGTGATGCCGTACTTTATGGGTGACCGTTTGGAATACGTCACCGGCCGCAACTACCAGCGCATCGACAACGGCCTCGGGGTTACCGTGCAGTTCGACTACGGCTTCCGCGTTGACGTAGAGCACGTGCTGACATCGAGCACCGACAACCTCGGCGATATGACCGTGGTGCGTCTGCGCTACGATTTCTGATTGCTCAGAACGTAAAAAAGGCCGCGCAAGCGGCCTTTTTCGTTATGGGCACGGCGCGTCAGAAACCGCCGCGCGCCGAACGCCCTACCGCTTCGCCCAGCTGCCATACCGCCATGGCGTAATGGGTGCTGTGGTTATAGCGGGTGATGACGTAGAAGTTCGGCAGGCCGTACCAATACTGGTAGCCGGTACCGACATCCAGCCGCAGCAGGCTGGCTTCCTGGTTATCGCCGAGCGAACCCTGCGGGCTCAGGCCGGCTTCCGCCAGCGCGGTGACCGAGTAGCGGGTCTTGAAACCGTTTTCCAACCCCGGCGCCTGGCCGTTGGCCTGAATCGCGACCGGCTCACCTTTGGACCAACCGTGCGCCTTGAAGTAATTGGCCACGCTGCCAATGGCATCGACCGGATCCCACAGGTTGATATGGCCATCGCCGTTGAAGTCGACCGCATAGCTCTTGAAGGAAGAAGGCATGAACTGCCCATAGCCCATCGCGCCGGCGAAGGAGCCGCGCAGTTCGAGGGGATCGTCGCCTTCGGTACGCGACATCAGCAGGAAGGTTTCCAGCTCACCGGCAAAGTAATCGGCGCGGCGCGGGTAGTCGAAGGCCAGCGTCGCCAGCGCATCGATAATGCGGGTTTTACCCATTACGCGGCCCCAGCGGGTCTCCACGCCGATAATCCCCACGATGATCTCCGGCGGCACGCCGTACACCTGCCAGGCACGCTGCAGCGCATCCTGATATTGATTCCAGAACACCACGCCGTTTTGCACGTTATCCGGCGTGATGAACTTGTTGCGGTAGCGCAGCCAGGAGCCATTCGGCCCGGTTGGCCCCTGGGTCGACGGCGTCGGCGCCTGCCTGTCCATCAGCCGCAGTACCGAATCCAGGCGCCGTGCCTGCGCCAGCACGTCGTGCAGCTGCTGCCGATCAAAGCCGTGTTCCTGCACCATCTTATCGATAAAGCGCGCGGTATTCGGGTTATTGGCGAAATCACCACCCAGCGGCGCGCCGCTGTGCGCCGGACTCAGCAAAAAGCCGCCCTTTACCGGGGTGCCCTGCGGCGTAGCGGTGGGACTGGGTTTCGGCGTGCTGCTACAGGCAGCAAGCAAGGTAATCAGCGGTAAAAGCGCAACCAGGTGACGCATCGGATATCCATATAACCATGCAAGAGATAAGTGGGAGTTATGTTAATGCATTGTTCGGCGCGAACAAACTGGATTATGTCGCCAATTACCGCGCCAGGTAGCCAAACGTGCCAAATTGTGAGGTTTTGCACGATGGAGAGGCACCCGCTGTGGCAGCACGGAATTTCAACCGCGACTAAATGAGAAAAATTATCACCTTGACGCCCCCTTTTGCCCCGATAAAATGCCCGGCTGCTTGCCATCCGGCTATCGCCGCAATGATCACGACAATGGACCGTTATGGAATCTCTCGGACAACTCGCCAAAGATCTTTACCGTGGGCGCATCTCGCGCAAACCCTTTGTTTTCTCGCTGGCGATCTTCGCCATTGGCATCGTGTTGCTGTCGTTTCTGTCGACCTACCTGGATAAAAACCATTTTCGCGCCCATGCGCACGGCGATACCGAGGAATTCGTCTCGGTATTGCTGTACCTGCTGTGCATTATGGTCTGGGCGCTGTTCTGTTTCGGCCTGGTGACGTGGTTTATGGCCAAAACCGCGTTTCGGCTCAACGATATCGGCCTGCCGGGTTGGGCGCTGGCCGTGGCGTGCTATGTTTGCTCGGTGCTCAACAACTACTCCCCCGGCCCGGTGGCGCGCTGGCTGCCGCTGTTCAGCCTGGCCGTCATGATCTGCGCCCTGCTGTTGCCGCCCGGCGGGCTGCGCCGCAAGCCGGACGGCAACGCTGACGACTAACGCAGCTGCACCACCTTGTTCGCCGCCGGTTCTGCCGCCGTCAGCCTGCCGCTGACCTGGCTGATGCTGCCGCCGCTGTTATGGGATACCACGGCGATCGGCAAACGCCGCAGCTGCCGGGTCAGCTCAGGCGTGATATAGCCGATCTGGGTGTTCTGTTGCTGCTTCCGCCAGCGGTCGGCCGCCCTGCGGCGGGAGAAATACTGGTTGTATTTGGCCCAGGCGATCAGGGTGACGGCATTGAACAACGCCACCATGATATACAGCGAGATCACCTCCAGCAGCGACAGGGCGGACCCCACGCCGTGCTGGTCCATCACCGACATCAGGCCGTGGCTGAACAGATAAAGAAAGCCGCACCAGGCGAACAGCGTCAGCAAGCCATCGACCACCCGCGGCAGCAGACCGCGTTCGGAATAAATCAGGACGTCCGTCATTCTTTGATCCTCCCAATGCCCCGATCGGGGCTGATCCAGCGCGCACGCCCGCGCCGAGCTTTCAACATCACTTTGGAAAACGCCACCAGCGTGGTCAGCAGGCTGAGCAGCCAATACACCAGCGGATACCAGATGATCCAGAATAGCGAGCGGCCGAAGCCCTCCTCATAGCGCTTCTCCAGCAGCAGGCTGACGGTGAACTGCAGCAGGCACACCACGCCCAGCACCAGCCCGGTAAACGCCGGCGTCAGCAACGAGTGAATGCGGATGCCCTCCGGCAGCGGCACCACCAGCCCGACCAGGAAAATCAGCACGCTGACCAGGTAAGTGAACGCCCACAACGTAGAGAGGCAATACTCGGCGAACAGCAGCCACATATGCCGGTGCTCCCAGGCCCACAGGTTGCGCAGGTTCTTTAAAAACACCTCGGCGCCGCCCTGCGCCCAGCGCAGGCGCTGCTTCCACAGCCCGCGCAGGGTCTCCGGCATCAGGATCCAGCACAGCGCCCGCGGTTCGAAGAAGATAGCCCAGTGCTTGAGCTGCAGCTTCCAGCTGATGTCGATGTCTTCGGTGATCATGTCCTGGCTCCAGTAGCCGACATCGGTAAGCGCTTGCTTACGAAATGCGGCCACCACGCCGGAGATGGTGAACAGGCGGCCATAAACGCGCTGCGTGCGCTTGATAAGGCCGATGATCGACGAAAACTCGCCGACCTGGATGCGGCCGATCAGCGTGGAGCGCGTGCGGATGCGCGGGTTGCCGGTCACCGCGCCGACGTGCGGATTGGCCAACAGCGGCGCCACCAAATAGGCCGCCGCATCGCGATCTAGCAGCGCATCGCCGTCGATGCACACCAGATACTCGCTGCGCGCCGCCGCCGCGCCCGCCTGCAGTGCGACCGCTTTGCCCTGATTTTGCGCCAGATGGATCACCCGCAGGCGGGGGAACTCCAGCGTCAACTGATCCAGCACCTCGGCAGTGTCATCGCTGGAGCCATCGTTGATGGCGATCACTTCGATATTTTCATAGCGCTGCGCCATCGCCGCCGAAATGGTTTCACGCGCGTTCAACCCTTCGTTGAAACAGGGGATCAGCACGCTGATCGACGGGTTGCCCGGCAGCTCCGGCGCGGGCATGTCCGGGCTCCAGCGCCAGTGGCGCTCGCGGTGCAGCCAGAAATAGATGCCGCCGGCGATCCAGATACCGGACATGAACAGCGGCCAGAAAAACACGAAGTTGAGCAGCACTTCGCCGGTAAACAACAGGACGATGCCGAAAGGCACGCTCAACACCAGACACAGGATAAATAGGGCAATTAAACGATCGGTCATGGCAGTGGGAACCAGGCTGAGGACAACACCGGGCGAACGGCATCCAGCTTAGGCCGATCGTCGAGGAAGTTGTCGGGGTAATAACCAAAGCTCTGAGCGCCATTGCGCTGCAGGCGACGCATCCATTCGGCCAGCAGTTGACCGTCATCCAGGCTGATCCGGCGCTCCTTGCGCCAGTCTACGGCCTGTAACTCAAACACCGTTTTATCGAGCGCGCCGGGGTAAGCGGCCACTTTTCCCACCAGTTGATCCAGCCAACGGCCGCTGTCGGCGCGCGGCACGTTTTCCATCAGCGGCATCGCCATCGGCGCCACCCAGTCGTAGGCCTGCAGGAAATCCGCCAGGTTCTGGCCGAACCAGGCTTCGCTGGCGGGATCGAGCACCGGCATCGCATAGATGTTGCGCGCGGTTTGCACCTGCGGGCCGCGGATCGCCCGCACCCGCTCGGTCAGCGACTGGGTAAACGCGATCAGCGCCCGGCTCTTGAAGCGCGTCCAGCGCGCCATCTGCTGCGGATCCTGGCGTATCGCCGCCACCGAATCGGCGAAGCCGGCCTGGCGGTAAGCCGCAGCTGCATCGGGGCCGGCGTCTTCGAAGTCCGACAGCAGCGCATCGTCGTGGAACAGGATCCCTTTGAAGGTGGCGTGGGCCGCTAGATCTTCGTAGATCTCACCGATGCGCTGGCGCGCCACCGGGCTGAACGGCGACAGGCGGCGGTACTGCTTGTCGTCTACCGACAGCTGCCCGCTTTGCGGATCGAGGCGCTGTACGCGCGGCACGTCAGATCCCAGCTCGAACGCCAGCACCGGCATCCAGGCATACACGGCCACGCCGGTGCGCGAAGAGAGCTGCCAGGAGACCCGGTTGAACAGGTCGGCCTTCATCGGAAGCCAGCGGTTGGGGAAATAGAGCTCGCGCACGTTGCCGTCGCCTTTTGGATCGGCGAACGCCTGCAGGAAAACGGTATTGATGCGCAGGTCGTAGATGCGCTGGATCAGCTTGTCGAGGTTTTTGGCCTGCTGCTGCGGATCGGGATCGTAGAGATAGTCAAGATCGACGTGCGCCACCCGCATGATCTGCCGGTTCTGTATCTGCGTCAGTTGCTGGGCGAAGCTCGTCAGCGACGGATTGCCGGCCACCAGCATGCGCGGCACGTTTTCAGGCGCGTTGACGTCTCCCAGCCCGTTCTCCAGCGTCAGCGCCATGCGGTAACCGTGCTTGCGCGCGATGTCCAGCGCCACGCCGCCGGCCGCGCCGTACGGCCAGACCCACACGCGCGGCGCCTTACCGGTGGCGGCGGTGATGCGCTGGGTGATCAACGCCACGTCCTTCTCGATGCGTTGGCGATATTCCGCCTCGCTTTCGTAGCGGCCCTGTTTGGCGTCATACAGCCGATTGGCGACCGCCGGTTCGGTATTGCCCTGCGGGTTGGCGATGCCGCCGTAATGCGACGCGTAGGTGTGCGCGCCGATCTCCACCAGCCCGGAGTCCGACACTTCCCGCACCTGCTGCCAGGTGAGGAAACGATCGCGCGGCGTCATCAGGCCGCCAAAATCGACCGGCTTATCGGCCGGCGCATCCAGCCAAACGCCGACCGGTGCCAGCACCGCCGGCCAGTTGTAGGCCTTCAGCAGCGGGAAGACCCGGCTGTAGAAGCTGCGGTAACCGTCGTCGAAGGTCAGCAGTACCGCCTTGTTCGGCAACGCCGGGCCGCCGTTTTGCGCCTGCAGGATCTGCTCGACCGACACCGGCTGGTAGCCGTTTTGCTTCAGCCAGGCGAACTGTTCGTTGAGCGCGCTGGTGCGCACCGACATGTAGCGCTGGTCCGCCGCACCGTCTTCCACGTCGTGATACGCCAGCACCGCGTAACGGTTGGCCGGCCAAGGACGTTCCATCGGCCCCACGGGGCGCTCCACCGGCGGCGTAAAGCGCGGCACGTCCGCCTGGCTGCAGGCGGTGGTCAGCAACGCGGCCAACACGAAAAGCGAGGATCGAATAAGCATGATTATTCCTTTAAAAACGATAATTCAGATCAAACGTCACGCCGATGTTCCGCTCGCGTTTGCCGTCGTACGGATGCTTCTCAAACTGCAGCATCGCGCCGGCGTCCAACACCCCGTTCCAGCTGATGCGCTGGCCGTAACCCAGCTGGGTGATCGACTTGCGCGCATAGTCCCGCTGCCAATAGCTGCCGGCACCGGCCTGAAACTGCTGGCTCCACTCGGTCTGATAATGGCGATACAGAGTGTGATCGAGCGTTAACGACGGCAGCAGCGTGAAGTCGCGCTTCGGGTTGTAATACGGCACGTTCTCCTGGCTGTTGCGGCTGCCGGACAGCGTCAGGTTCATGTCCAGCCGATAGCGGGCGCCGGCGAGCAGCCGTTGCCGCCCTTCCAGGCCGTATTCCAGCCGGTTGTTGCCGTCCGAGAAGTGCGAAGGCGCCACGCTGGCGCGCAGCTCGCGGCTTTCGTTCTGCTGCCAACGCAGCCACAGGTTGCCGCCGTTGGCGCTGATGCCGTTGGTCAACGCACGCAGCGGTGTCTCGGCCGACAGGCGCGCCACCGAACCGCCGAGGCGCCATTGATCATTCAGGTCATACCAGGATGAGAGGCGCAGGCCGAGCTCATTGCCGTGCCCGTAGTTGCGGTTGGCCACCTCGGCCTCCAGCCACAGATCGCGCGAGCGCCACTCGGCGCCGGCGCTGAGATCGCGGTTGATGCCCTTGCCCTCGTCGAACTGGCCGGTGTTGAATCCCCAGCCGGTGAACAGCCGCCAGTTGTCGTCGATCGGCGGTGAATAGAGCGCGGCGTGAGTGCCGAAATCGTGGCTGCCGCTGACCGGCCCGTCTGAATCGATGCCCTGATTGCCGCTGATGCGCAGTTCAGACATGTGGTGAATGCGGCGCGAACGCTCGAGCTGCTGAGCGGCGACGCTTTCCGGCGCGCGCTGGATGACATCGTCGGCCAGCAAATCCAGCTGGCGCCACTCCTGCAACTCCTGCGCGACATAGCCCTGCTGGATCTCCAACGGCAGGCTGCGCGGCTCCAGCCCTTCCACCTGCTTCAGCTCCTCCTCCGCGCGGCGCGGCCAGCCGCGCGCCAAATAAACGCTGGCCAAGGAGATGCGCAGACCCTGATTGCCTGGCGCCGTGCGCGCCAGATGGGTCAGCTGCCGTTCGGCCTCGGCCAGATCGCGTTGATAAACCCGCGACTGCGCCAGCAGCGATTGGCCGACCAGCCAGTCATCGTTGTAGGCCAGCGTCGGCAGCTGGTACAGGCGGGTCGCGTAGGGATAGCGCTGGCTGACGCGCTGCGCCAGCAACGCCGCCTGATCGATGCGTTCGTTCTCCGCCTGCGCGTAAAACAGATCGGTTTCGTCTTCGGCGGTCACCGCCTGCGGTGCGGCGGCGTTCAGGCGGCCGAAAATGGCCTGCGCCTTGTCCGGCTGCTGCAGATAGAGGTAGGCGGACGCCGCCCAGCGCTGGGCATAATCCGGCACCGTGCGCCCTTCCGCCTGCAGGGTTTGATACTCGCTCACCACGTCGGCCATTCGATAACGCGCCAGCAGCGCACCCAGGCGATCGATACGCGCCTGTTGGTAGCTGTCCTGCGCCTCCGGCAGCGGCCGCCACTGCGTCAGCAGTTGGTCATAGCGCGCCAGCGCGCGGTCGGCGATGACGAAACGTTCCTGTTCGCCGCGAGCATCGATAAACGACAGCCGCACCAGTTCGGCGGCCTCATCCGCCTGCAGGCGGCGCTGCTGCGCGGGCGGCAATGCCAGCCCCTGGCTTTCACGCAGCGCCGGATCCGCAACCCGATTTGCCGCCAGCAGCGTCACGTAATAAGCCTGAATTCCGGTGTCTGACGGCGCCAGCGCACGGGCATGGGTGGCGTTTTCCAGCGCCGCCCAGCTGCGGCCGGCAGCCTGGTCCACATAGGCGCGCGTCAGATACCACGTCGCCGGCTCCAGCAGCTTCTCCGCTTTTGCCGCTTCCGTTTGCGCCTGTACATCCTGCCCGGCATCCGCCAGCGTCATCACATAGCCGCGCTGCAAGCCGCCGTCGGCGGGAGCGAGCTGCAACGCCGCACGCCACAGGCGCAGCGACGGTTGCCACTGCTTCAGGTTGCGATAGGCGCGGGCCGCCGTCGCCAGACTGGCGCTATCCCGCTGCAGCGCGGCGCCGTCGGCACGCCAAAGCGCGACCACCTCTTCATCGTGGCCGGCCCAGCCGGCCACCTGGATATAATCGGCTCGCTGCTGCAGGCTCAATCCCTCCTGAGCGCGCCGCTGCGATAAATACGCCAACACCGGTGCGGTATCACCCGATCTGGCCTGACGGATCAGCGCATCATAGCGTTCATCAGCCAGCGCAGCGGCCGGCAGGGATAAACCGATAAACAGCAATGACGCCGCATATTTGGTTGCGTGGCGTTCGGTAAAGCGTAATGAACGCGAGTTAACTTTAGGCACGAGGTATTCCTTTAATCCGTCAGCTGCTGTCCTGGCAGAATGCAAATGCGAGCAGGCACCCGAAAATTCGGCTAAGGCCGTCGAGTAATAAGCATGGAGTAATGAATATTTCTGTCTGGCGCCCGCTTAAATAGAATCGAATGCGCCTTTGCCTAAAAAGAGTATTTTATAAAGCTGCCGATGAATACCGCAGTCAGGTGATATCTGCCTAAAAATGGAATTTCACAACTATTAACAAGTGAAATAATAAAAATTAAAACATTATAAATCAATCACATGATTACTTTTCTTAACCAATATTCTTATCTTCACCCTTCCGTGTGAAATTATATAAAAACCGGTGTGATATTTGATTATAATTCTCATTATCACCAGCAAATAGGGATATTAATCAAAATGCCTAATTAAATAATCTGTTTTCCTGGAAAAAATAATAAGAATATTGCTCACAAAGGAATTAAATTTGCCTGCTAATAATTATGTCATCGAATTTAAATCACTACGCGGTCATGTTCATGCTGGCTATCTCCCGGGCATGCCGTCACAATAGCGCCTCATTCAGGCTTCAATCAGGGATTGCCATGTACAGCCACTACCCCGCCCATTACACCTTCGATAGCGACAGCGACGCCTGGCAGATCGGTTTCCACGACTTCCCCGAGTGGCAATCGGCCTGCTATAAACGCGAAGACGTCGAGCTGGAAGCGCAGGAAAGCCTGCTGGCCGCCATCGCCGCCGCGATGGACGAAGGGCTGCCCCTGCCTGCTCCTTCCCCTCTGCAAACCGATGACTTGAGGGTACACCTGCCGGCGCTGGTGGCGCTGAAGATCGAACTGCACAACGCCATGCTGCGCAAAAACACCGGCAAAGCGGAGCTGGCACGCAAGCTGGGATTCAACGGCGGGCAAATGGAGCGGTTGCTGGATCTCGGCTACGCCTCGAAGGTTGAAGCGTTGGAGCAGGCGCTGTATCTGCTGGGCTACGAAGTGCGCGTAACAATAAGCGAAGTTTGCCAATAAGTTAGCGGCAGGTAAGCGAAATATTATCCGATGGGGCTAAATTTTCCCCATTGTGCGCCGATATGATCGTTACCTAATCACTTGTCGCAACAACGAAGGCTAAAAATGGAGTGGAGTCGCCGTCATATCTGGGCCGTTATTCTGCTGTCTTGTCTCGTTTTTTGGGCCATTTTGGTGACCGGCATCAACGCCGTCGCTTGAGCGCCTGCCACCGCATTGCACCACCCCGATTTTAAAACCCGCAGCGGCAGGCTACTTCCTGTCGCTTGCCCATAAAAAGCGTTATAAAACAGTCCGCGCTGTGCAAAAAACAGCCGAAAATTGTGATCAAAAACACAGTATTGAAATCAGACCAGTATTGAGAGTACATTAGCGCCGATCCTGTCGCGGTTCGGATTTTACCTCACGGAGCATGAGGCGCGACAACCGGACAACCCGTACGTGGGGCCGTTGTTCTTTCGCTTGGAAGAACCCGCCCGACAGGCAGGTTGCCCATAAAATACTCAGCACAACAATCGGGATCATTGCTGGCGAGGACTCCAGACAGGAGTTGTTCAGTGAAATATTTTTTGATGGGCGTGTCATTCATGCTGGTTGCCTGGGTTGGCACCTTCATGTTGATGGTTGCCTGACAGCAGCCAGACCAGGAACACAGCCAAAGGGACGCGCAAGCGTCCCTTTGGCGTTTCTGCTTGCGATCATTTGCCCGGCATCATGCGGCGCAGGGTGTCGTCCTTGCGCAGGTAATGGTGATACAGCGCCGCCAGCGCATGCGCGCCAATGATAAAGTAGCCGATGTTTGCCAGCGTCTCATGAACCGTTTTGACCAGCTTGCGCATCACCGGATCCGGCGTCACCCATTGCGGCACCGGCCAGCCCAGCAAAGACCACGATTTCCCGCCGTAGGCCAGGGTTAACATGCCCAGCAGCGGCAACATCAGGAAAACCACGTACAGCAGCCAATGGAAGATCTTGGCGCCTACCTCCTGCCATTCTTCCAGCGGTGGCGTGGTCGGCGGCGGCGTGTGGAAAGAACGCACCGCCAACCGAATCAGCATCAGGGCAAAGACCGAAGCCCCAAAATTAAAGTGCAGATTTTTGACCACCGGCGCCCACGCTTCCGGCACCGAATCTTTCAGCAACATCGCCGCATAGGTGAGGATCACCATCAGCAAAGTCAGCCAATGTAAAACGATTTGCGATCGCGCGTAGCGGTTGCTCATACACTCTATCCAAAAAATAAAATTCAGCGTAGTTGAGCATAATGGGGAAATAATGAAGAAAACCTTGGGACGGAAAAAATAAGGCCGGGCGAACGCCCGGCCTGACAGAATTATTTGGCGCTGCCGGCCTTACCCGGCTTCAGCAACCCGTCCGCGCGGAACATCGCCTTGATGCCGCGCACCGCCTGGCGGATACGGTCCTGATTCTCGATCAGCGCGAAGCGCACGTGGGTATCGCCGTAGTCGCCGAAGCCGATGCCCGGCGAGACGCAGACCTTGGCCTCCGCCAGCAGGCGTTTGGCGAACTCCAGAGAACCGAGGTGGGCATAAGGCTCGGGAATTTTCGCCCACACGTACATCGACGCCTTCGGGTTCTCCACCATCCAGCCGGCCTCGTGCAGCCCCTTCACCAACACATTGCGGCGCTGCCGATACTGCTCGGCGATATCGCGCACGCACTGCTGATCGCCTTCCAGCGCGGCGATGGCCGCCACCTGCAGCGGCGTAAAGGTGCCGTAATCGTGATAACTCTTGATGCGCGCCAGCGCGCTGACCAGTTCAGGGTTACCGACCATGAAACCGATGCGCCAGCCGGCCATGTTGTAGCTTTTCGACAGGGTGAAGAACTCCACCGCAATGTCTTTCGCCCCCGGCACCTGCATGATCGACGGCGCTTTCCAGCCGTCATAGACGATATCGGCATAGGCCAGATCGTGGATCACCAGCACGTTGTACTGCTTGGCCAGCGCCACCACTCGCTCGAAGAAATCCAGCTCTACGCACTGGGCGGTCGGGTTGGACGGGAAGCCGAGGATCATCATTTTCGGACGCGGGATGGTTTCCCGAATGGCGCGCTCCAGCTCACCGAAGAAATCCACGCCGTCCACCAGCGGCACCGAACGCACCTGGGCGCCGGCGATCACCGCGCCGTAAATGTGGATCGGGTAGCTGGGGTTCGGCACCAGCACGGTGTCGCCGTGATCGAGGGTCGCCAGCATCAGATGCGCCAGCCCCTCTTTCGAACCGATGGTGACGATGGCTTCGCTTTCCGGATCGATATCCACCTGATAACGATCGGCATACCAGCGCGAAATGGCGCGGCGCAGGCGCGGAATGCCGCGCGAGGTGGAGTAACCGTGGGTGTCGTCGCGCTGAGCGACGGCGCACAGCTTTTCCACGATGTGCGGCGGCGTCGGGCCGTCGGGGTTACCCATGCTGAAGTCGATAATATCCTCGCCGCGACGGCGTGCGGCCATCTTCAGTTCGGCGGTGATGTTGAATACGTAAGGGGGAAGGCGTTCAATGCGCGTGAAACGGCGCTGTGGACTGTTATCAGCCATAGGGGATTCCTCGATAGACGTTAGCGCCCGGACCGTCCGAGCGACGCAGGCCAGCGAACTGACCGAATATCGAACATAGCGCAGCGCCGACGAGCTTGTCGATACCCGGCGCGATATTTTTATTTGCCGCCCTGAAACTCCGCCGCCAATAGCCCGAACAGCCAGTCGTCGCACCACTGCCCCGCCAGACGGTAGTTGTCGCGCAGCGTGCCTTCCAGCTGAAAACCGCACGATTCCAGCAGCCCGCGCGAAGCGAGATTGCCCGCGGTCACGGTGGCGGTCAGCTTGTGAAAGCCGCAGGCGTTCACCGCAAAATCCAGCACCGCCCGCAGCGACTCCTTGCCATAGCCCTTGCCCTGCCCGGCAGGCAAACTCCCGTATCCCACTTCCGCCTGCCGATACGGCACCCACTGCGGGCGAAAGCCGGTAATGCCCACCGCCTCTCCGCTGTGCTTCTCACGCATCACCAGGCACAGCCACTGCTCGCCGTGTTTGTCCCAGGCCGGCAGCCGCTCCTCGAACCGGGCGCGGATCTCCGCTTCGCTGCGCGGATCGGAGATGTAACGGATCACCTCGGGATCTTGGTACAGGCGCAAAAACAGCGGCCAATCCTCGGCGGTTATCGACTGTAAGTGCAGACGTTCAGTGACCAGCTTCATAAAATCTCCGAAAAACGAAAAAGAGGAACTTACGAATGAAAGATATCTCTTTATTTTCCCCGATTGGTTGCCGATAATCATTCACGTTAAAACCACAAAACCATAACGTCTTGCCCGATTCCCTACAACCGCTCGCCGCAGTCACTCACGCGGCACGAGGAGAACACCATGGCCTCTTTAGTCATCGACGATATTCCGCAGGCGATCGTTAACGTCAAACGCCAGCTGCGCCAGGCATTGCCGAACTACCGCGACGTATTTCTGGCGTTGGAAGAGAACATTCGCGGCCAGGTCGAACAGATCCGCCGCGAGCTGGCCGCCGGCCACAATCCGGTGCCACAGATCGACGCGGAAGATATCCTGCAGCAGCGCGTCAGCGAGCAGCAGATAGCGCTGATCAAACAGCGCGGCGCCTGCGCCATTCGCGGCGTGTTTCCCCGCGCCAAGGCCGAAGGCTGGAACCGGGAAATCGGCGACTACCTTGAGCGCAACAACTTCGTCGAGCGGTTGAAAAACGCCGCTGAAGACAACTATTTCGGCAAGCTGGCCGCCAGCAAACCGCAGATCTACGGCATCTATTGGTCGCAACCGCAGGTTGAAGCGCGGCAGGATGCGCGCATGCATGCGGTGCAGGTGTTCCTCAACAGCCTGTGGGCCACCGAGAGCAACGGCAAACAGCATTTCGATCCGACCCGCGTCGCCACCTACGCCGATCGCACCCGCCGCCGCCCGCCGAACTCCTCGTCGCTGGGCCTGTCGCCGCACGTCGACAGCGGCACCATCGAGCGCTGGCTGGACGAAAACTTCCGCTATGTGTATCGCCACGTTTTCTCCGGCGACTGGCAGCAGTACGATCCCTTCGCCGCCGATGGCCGCACCGAGGTGCGCGAGATAGCCTCCCCGGCGGTCTGCTCGATGTTCCGTACCTTCCAGGGCTGGACGGCGCTGACGCCGCAGCGCACCAACGCCGGCACGCTGAACCTGGTGCCGATCGCCAACGCCATGGCCTATGTGCTGCTGCGCGCGCTGCAGGACGACGTCGCCGACGACGACCTGTGCGATGCGGCGCCGGGCCGCGCGCTGTCGATCTCGGAAAAGTGGCATCCCCTTTTATTAAGTGGGATTTCCCCTATTCCCGATCTGGAGCCGGGCGACACGGTCTTTTGGCACTGCGACGTGATCCACGCGGTGGAGAACGAGCATAACGGCGAGTTCGACAGCAACGTGATGTACATCGCCGCCGCGCCGGGCTGCGAGAAAAACGACGCCTATCTGCAGCGCCAGCTGCCAAGCTTTATCGACGGCAGAACGCCGCCGGACTTCGCCCCCGACGACTTCGAGGTGGATTTCGACGGCCGCGCCACCGCCGACCTGCTGACGCCGCTGGGCAAAACGCAGCTCGGCATGCGCTGATCCCCCGCCCGTGGCGAGCGCCACGGGCCCCTTTCGCTGTGGTATACTGCCGCCATCCGTAGGCCGCAGCGAGAACCCGTCGTGCACCCTTTTTTTGAAATGCTGTTGGCGGTGTTTGATCGCGCCGCGCTGATGTTGATCTGTCTGTTTTTCCTGACCCGCACCCGGCTGTTCCGCCAACTGCTGCAAAAAGAAGACCATACGCCGCTCGAGCTCGGCATCGTCACGGCGATCTTCTCGCTGTTCGCGCTGTTCAGCACCTACTCCGGCATCAACGTCGAAGGATCGCTGGTCAACGTGCGCGTCATCGCCATCATGGCCGGCGGCATCCTGTTCGGCCCCTGGGTGGGGATCGTCACCGGTATCGTCGCCGGGGTGCACCGCTATCTGATCGACATCGGCGGCATCACGTCGGTGCCTTGTCTTATCACCAGCATCATCGCCGGCATCAGCGCCGGTTACATCAACCTCAAGGTGAAAAAAGAGCAGCGCTGGCGCGCCGGCATCGTCGGCGGCATGCTGTGCGAATCCCTCACCATGCTGTTGATCGTGCTGTGGGCCAAGCCGACCGAGCTTGGGTTGGACATCGTGTCGCAGATTGCCCTGCCGATGATCCTCGGCACGGTGTGCATCGGCCTGATCGTGCTGCTGGTGCAGAGCGTCGAGGATGAAAAAGAGGTGATCGCCGCGCGCCAGGCCAAGCTGGCGCTGGATATCGCCCACAAGACGCTGCCCTATTTCCGCAACATCAACAGCGAATCGCTGGCCACCATCTGCGATATCATCCGCCAGGACATCCGCGCCGACGCGGTGGCGATCACCGATACCCATCAGGTGCTGGCTTACGTGGGCGTAGGGCGCGAAGCTTACCCGATCGGCCGTGAAGGGCTGAGCCGCGTCACCCGCGAAAGCATTCGCCACGGCAAAATCATCATCAAGAACAACCTGGAGAACCCGGCCGCGCCGCAGATCCACTCGCAGCTGGTAGTGCCGCTGTGGGAAAAAGGCGAAGTGACCGGCGCGTTGAAAATCTACTACTGCCACGCTCACCAGATCACCAACACGCTGAAGGTGATGGCGGTCGGGCTGTCGCAAATCATCTCCACGCAGATGGAAGTGTCCCGCATCGAGCACCTGCGCCAGATGGCGGACAAGGCCGAAATGCGCGCGCTGCAGAGCAAGATTAACCCGCACTTCCTGTTCAACGCGCTGAACGCCATCTCTTCCTCTATCCGCCTGAATCCGGACACCGCGCGCCAACTGATCATTAACCTGTCGCGCTACCTGCGCTACAACCTGGAGCTGAACGACGAACTGATCGATATCCGCAAGGAACTGCATCAGATTCAGGACTATATCGCCATCGAACAGGCGCGCTTCGGCGCCAAGCTGACGGTGATTTACGACATCGACGACGACGTCTCGGTGCGCATTCCGAGCCTGCTGATCCAGCCGCTGGTGGAGAACGCCATCGTGCACGGCATCCAGCCCTGCAAGGGTAAAGGGGTGGTGGTGATCGCGGTGAAAGATCAGGGCGATCGGGTGAAAATTTCGGTGAAGGATACCGGCCACGGCATCAATCAGGAAACCATCGATCGGGTGGCGCGCAACGAGATGCCAGGCCACAATATCGGCCTGCTCAACGTGCACCACCGCGTGTCGCTGCTGTACGGTGAAGGGCTGCATATCCGCCGCCTGGAGCCAGGCACCGAAATCGCGTTCTACATCAGCAAAAACGGCGGCAAGCTGCATCAGGAACCGAGCGCGCCGCCGGTCGGGGAGGCCTCATGAAAGCCATTATCGTGGAAGACGAATTCCTCGCGCAGGAAGAACTCAGCTACCTGATCAAAAAACACAGCAATATCGATATCGTCGCCAGCTTCGAGGACGGCCTCGACGTCCTGAAATACCTGCAAACCCACCAGGTCGACGCCATTTTCCTCGACATCAACATCCCGTCGCTGGACGGCGTGCTGCTGGCGCAAAACATCAGCAAGTTCGCGCATCGCCCGTCGATCGTGTTCATCACCGCCTATAAAGAGCACGCGGTGGAAGCGTTCGAGATCGAGGCGTTCGACTACATCCTCAAGCCCTATCACGAGGCGCGCATCGTCACCATGCTGCAAAAGCTGGAGGCGCTGCATCAGCGCCCCGCCGGCGTGACGGAACCGACCAGCGCACCGAGCCGCGGCAGCCACAGCATCAACCTGATCAAAGACGAGCGGATCATCGTTACCGACATCAACGACATCTATTACGCCGCCGCCGATGAAAAGGTGACGCGGGTCTATACCCGCCGGGAAGAGTTCGTGATGCCGATGAACATCACCGAGTTTTACGGCCGGCTGCCGGAAGAACATTTTTTCCGCTGCCACCGCTCTTACTGCGTTAACCTGTCGAAGATCCGCGAGATCGTGCCCTGGTTCAACAATACCTACATTCTGCGGCTGAGCGATCTTGAGTTTGAAGTGCCGGTCAGCCGCAGCAAGGTGAAAGAGTTTCGCCAGCTGATGCGCCTGTAAGCGCTTACCAGCGCGGGCCCGGACGGTAGTAATAGCCGGGCGGTGGCGGTGGCGGCATGCGGTAATGCGGCCGGTCGCGCCAGTCGCGCGGCGGCGGCCCGTAGTAAATCACCCGTGGCGGCGGGCCATAATAGTACCCGCGCGGGCGTTCATACCGGTGGTGATCGGCCCACCAGCGCGGATCGCGCCAGCGATAGCCGTCCCAGTAGTGGCCGCGATTGTCGCGATCGCCGATATGCAACGACAGGCCCGGCACGTTCACGCCGATGGACACGTCGGCCTGGCTCGCCAGCGGCAGCGCCAGCAGCGCGGCCAGTAACAACAGCGTTTTTTTCATTTCATGGACTCCTGCAGAGCGGACCTCGTCCGATCGCAGATAACATAGTCCCGCGCTCATCGCCGCTCTATAGGCGCAATGCCGATTTACGCCTTTCAGACGCATCCTTCACAATTTCACTACAATCATTCACCGGCAGTTAACAATAAATCGTTGATATCTTTGATGTAGATCACGTGCCACCCACGGCATTTCACGCGCTATTCGGTGCAAAAACGGCAACTCACGCCGCATAACATGCATTTCATTCCTTCCACCGTGCAACTCATTCCCGAACCGCCGCCCACCGGGGGGGCCAGCCATATAATAAGCCCATACCGCGGGAACCCAGCTTCACCCCGCAAATTTCAGCCAGCGGCTCACGCCCGGCAACGCACACACAGGAAGGAGACCGGCCATGAACACCAAACCGGCAAATCGCAGCTTAATCGTTCTCGGCACCATCATCTGTCAGATGGGCCTGGGCACCATCTACACCTGGAGCCTGTTCAACCAGCCGCTGGTCGACAAGTTCCACTGGGGACTGGCGGACGTCGCCACCACCTTCTCCATCACCAGCTTCTTCCTGGCCTTCGCCACGCTGTTCGCCGGCAAGCTGCAAGAACGCTTCGGCATCCGCAACCTGACGCTGTGTTCCGGCATCCTGGTCGGCCTGGGCCTTATCGCCAGCGCTCACGTCAGCTCGCTCGACATGATCTACCTGCTGGCCGGCGTGGTGGTGGGCTTTGCGGTCGGTATCGCCTACATCTCCACCCTGTCCAACCTGATTAAGTGGTTCCCGGCCAACAAAGGCCTGATTTCCGGCATCTCCGTCGGCGCCTTCGGCAGCGGCAGCCTGCTGTTCAAATACGTCAACGCCGCCCTGATCGCCGACGTCGGCGTTTCCGGTGCCTTCTTCTACTGGGGCGCCATCGTGATGGGCCTGATCGTCGTCGGCTCCCTGCTGCTGAAAGAGCCGGTGCTGGCGACCAACGCAGCGCAGCAAGGCGCCAACGGTCTGGGCAACGACTTCAGCGTGCGCCAGATGCTGGCCACCAAAGAAGCCTACCTGCTGTTCACCATCTTCTTCGCTGCCTGCATGAGCGGTCTGTACCTCATCGGCATCGTGAAAGATATGGGCGTTCAGCTGGCCGGGATGGATTTGGCCACCGCCGCCAACACCGTGTCCGCCGTCGCCATCTTCAACACCGCCGGCCGCATCATCCTGGGTACGCTGTCCGATAAAGTTGGCCGTATGCGCGTCATCAGCTTCACCATGCTGGTTACCGTGCTGGCGATTGTCGCGCTGAGCTTCATGACCCTGAACCACACGCTGTTCTTTATCTGCGTCGGCGCGGTGGCCTTCTGCTTCGGCGGCAACATCACCGTATTCCCGGCGATTGTCGGCGACTTCTTCGGCCTGAAGAACCACAGCAAGAACTACGGCATCATCTACCAGGGCTTCGGCCTGGGCGCGCTGGCCGGTTCGTTCGTCGCCAAATACTTCGGCGGCTTCCACGCCACCTTCATGGTGATTGGCGTTCTGTCCGCCGCCTCTCTGCTGATTACGCTGTTCATCAAAGCGCCGAAGGCGGTGGAAGCGGAAACGGCAGAAACCACCCAGACGGCGGAGCTGGCCAAAGCCTGATACCCCGCAAAAACGACAAGGGGCGCAACCTGTAGGTTGCGCCCCTTTTTTTATTGCCCCATTTCTGAGCTTACAGGTGCATGCCCAGCGTCTGGCGCAGATGCGCGCCGGCACCCAGCAGGCCCGGCTGGCCGTGCGTTATCATGAACACCGGGATTTCGCGCACATAGTCGCGGAAGCGCCCCTTGTCTTCGAAGGCGGCGCGGAAACCCGAGGCCTTGAAGAACTCCATAAAGCGCGGCACGATGCCGCCGGCGATGTACACGCCGCCGAAGGTACCCAGATTCAGCGCCAGGTTGCCGCCGAAGCGCCCCATGATCACGCAAAACAGCGACAGCGCGCGGCGGCAGTCGATGCAGCTGTCTGCCAGCGCCCGCTCGGTGATGTCCTTCGGTTCCCATTTCTCCGGCAGGCGGTTGTCCGCCTTGACGATGGCGCGATACAGATTGACCAGGCCCGGCCCGGACAGCACGCGCTCGGCGGAAACGTGCCCCACTTCCGCGCGCAGCACCTCCAGAATGATGTCCTCTTCTTCGCTGTTCGGCGCGAAATCGACATGGCCGCCCTCGCCCGGCAGGCTGACCCAACGGCGATCGACGTGCACCAGGTGGGCAACGCCCAGCCCGGTGCCGGCGCCATACACCGCGATCGGTTTGCCCGGCTGCGCATCGCCGCCGCCAAACTGCAGCACATCGTCCGGCGAGAGCATCGGGATCGCCATCGAGACGGCAGTGAAATCGTTGATCACTTCCAGATGGCTCAGCCCCAGGCTGGCCTTCATTTCTTTGATCGAGAACGCCCAGCTGTGGTTGGTCATCGCCACCCAGTCTTCGGTCACCGGGCAGGCGATCGCAATACAGGCGTCCTGTACCTCGATATCGCACGCTTTCAGGTATTGGCGGATCACCGCCTCCAGGCTGTCGAACTCCAGGCCGGAATAGGTTTTCGCCTGGGTAATCTCACCCGTCGCAACAGTGCACAACGCCAGGCGGGCATTGGTGCCGCCAACATCACCTACGAGGGCATAGGTCATTGATTTCGTCTCCGCAAAATGAAAAATAAAAAGCTGCCCACACTGTAAAATCCTGCTGCAAAAACAACAATCACCCGCCTCGGATCTGCACCCCAATAGCGATCCGGATCACAAAAAACGTTTCAGCTGGCCTGAGGCGCCGCGTTTTGAAACAAATTGCGGCAAAAAATGCCCCCCGGCGACTGTTAACCGTCATCGACGCCGGGCAATATCAATGCGTGCCTGCACGCCGATAGTCTGGCAAGCTGTGGCCACTGCTCAACCACCCGCTCTCCCTGCCCTGCCGGGAGGCATCGACAAGGGATTATCCATGCTGCATCCGCGCGCCAATGCCATGTTGGCCTTTGCTTTGCCTGCGCTGATTATCGGTTCCGCTTCCAGTCTGGTGCTGCTGTTGGTGATGAAAGTTGCCGCCGCGCTGCAGCAATTACTGTGGGTGACGCTGCCCGATACGCTGAGCCTGGACGCCCAGTCACCCTGGTGGCCGGTCGCGATGCTGACGCTGACCGGTGTGGCGGTCGGCCTGATCGTGCGTTATATGCCGGGCCATGCCGGGCCGGATCCGGCAACGGAATCGCTGATCGGCATGCCCCTGCCGCTCTCCGCCCTGCCGGGGCTGGGGTTGGCGCTGATCGTCGGCCTGGCCGGCGGCGTCAGCCTGGGGCCGGAAAACCCGATCACCGCCATCAATATCGCGCTGGTAGCGGCGGCTGGGGCTCGCCTGCTGCCGAAAGTGCCGCGCATGGACTGGATCATCCTGGCGGCTGCGGGCACCATCGGCGCGATGTTCGGCACACCGGTCGCCGCCGCGCTGATCTTCTCGCAAACCCTGGCAGGCAATAACGAAACGCCGTTGTGGGATCGGCTGTTCGCCCCGCTGGTGGCCGCCGCTGCCGGCGCGGTCACCACCCAGATATTCTTCGTGCCCAACTTCGCCCTGCAGCTCGACGCCTATGACGTGACGCGGCTGCCGGACATCTTCAGCGGTGCCATTGTGGCGCTGATCGCCATCGCGCTCGGCATGGTGGCGCTGTGGTGCTTCCCGCACGTTCACCGCCTGTTCCATTCGATGAAGAATCCAGTGTTGATGTTAGGGCTGGGGGGCTTTGTGCTGGGCCTGCTGGCGCTGGTGGGCGGAGAGATTACCCTGTTCAAAGGGCTGGATGAAATGAAGCGCCTCGCGCAAGACGATGGCTATTCGGTGCCGGCGCTGTTGACCATTACCCTGACCAAGCTGGCGGCGCTGGTGATCGCCGCCGCCAGCGGCTTTCGCGGCGGGCGCATCTTCCCGGCGGTGTTTGTCGGCGTGGCGCTGGGGCTGATGCTGCATCAGCACGTTCCGGCGGTGCCGGCGGCGATCACCGTCTCCTGCGCCATCATGGGGCTGGTGCTGGTGGTCACACGCGACGGCTGGCTCAGTCTGTTCATGGCGGTGGCGGTGGTGCCGGATCTGCACCTGCTGCCGGTGCTGTGCATCGTGATGCTGCCTGCCTGGCTGGCGCTGGCGGGCAAACCGCTGATGCTGGTGAACCGCCGGCAGCCGCCGCACGACGATTAGGCCAACGCGAATGCCGCGGCGGCGCGGGCGTGGATCGCGGTGGTGTCGAACACCGGCACCGACGCATCCCGCTCGCTCACCAGCAAGCCTATCTCGGTGCAGCCGAAAATAATCCCCTGCGCGCCCTGCTGTTCCAGATCGCTGATGATCCGGCGATACTCGTCGCGCGAGGCGTCGCGAATTTTACCCAGGCACAGTTCGTCATAGATGATGCGGTGTACGATGTCGCGATCGGCGCTGACCGGCGTCACCACGTCGATGCCGTGCAATTCCTGCAGGCGGCCGCGATAGAAGGTCTGCTCCATGGTAAAGCGCGTGCCGAGCAGCCCGACGCGGCGAATGTTTTTTTCCCGCACCTGCAGCGCCGTGGCGTCGGCGATGTGAATCAGCGGCAGGCCGCTGGCCTGCTCGACCGCCTCCGCCACCTTATGCATGGTGTTGGTGCAGATCACGATAGCTTCGGCGCCGGCGGCGCGCAAAGCCACCGCGGCGGCGGCCAGCAGCCGGCCGGCGCCGTCCCAATCGCCCTGGTGCTGCAAGCGTTCAACCTCCTGAAAATCGACGCTGTAGAGCACGATTTTGGCCGAATGCAGCCCGCCGAGGCGCGCCTTTACCTGCTCGTTAATAGTGCGGTAATAAGGAATGGTGGATTCCCAGCTCATGCCACCCAGCAAGCCCAACACTTTCATTATTCGTTCCTCAGCATTTCCGACGATCCTCTGACCTTACCTGAGAATCGCCGGGCTGACGACGCCTTATTTGGCGCCGGAATTGATCGGCTGGCGCGCTTCGAACCAGCGCTGGCGCAGCGTGTCGTACAGCCAGTTATAGGCCATGGTGTACGGCAGGAAGAACAGGAAGAAACCGATTTCCAGCATAAACGCCTGCGCCCAGGAGATGCTCAGCATCCAGGCGGCGATCGGCACGCCGATCAGGATAAAACCGGCTTCAAAGCCGACGGCGTGCAGCGCACGCACTTTCAGGTTACGCACCACCCGGCTGACCGGCCACAGGCGGTCGAACACCGTGTTGTAAACCATGTTCCACAGCATCGCGACGGTGGAGAGCATCACCGCCAACGCACCGACCTGCACCATTGACCGGTTCAGCAGCCACGCGCCCAGCGGGGCGCAAACCATCACGGCGATGGCCTCGAAACCGACGGCGTGGACGATACGTTCAATGAGAGACTTGTTTTGCAGTTGCATACATCACCTTTTTTCAACAGTTGTTGCGAAAGCCAGGTGATTATCATCGTTTTTTCGGGTAGGTTAAAAATAGATTCCATCGATAAAGTAGATAGTTTATGCACTATTCTCCGGAAGCGCTGCATGCGTTTGTCGAAGCCGCCGCCCTCGGCTCGTTTTCCGCCGCCGCGCGCAAGCTGCGCAAAAGCCAATCCACCATCAGCACCGCGATCGCCAATCTGGAGGCCGATCTGGCGCTGACGCTGTTCGATCGCAGCGCGCGCCAACCGGTGCTCACCGCCGCCGGCCGCAAAGTGCTGGGGCATGTGCAGGCGATCCTCGCGGCCAGCGAACGGCTAGATGCCCTGAGCATTCAGCTGGCGGGCGAGGTTGAACCGCGCCTGAGCATGGTGTTTTCCGATACCTACCAGCCCAAACATCACGATCGGTTGATGCAGCTGTTCGAACAGCGCTACCCGGAGATTGAGCTGGAATGGATGATCGCCGAGGAAGGCGACGTTATCGATCTGCTGCAAAGCGGCCGCGCGCACTTGGGCATGGTGGAAGTGCAAAAAAGTTATCCGCCGGATATCGCCTTCTCCCGGCTGCCTGAGCAGACCGAAATGGGGCTGTTCGTCGCCCATCAGCACCCGCTGGCCCAGGTCGCCGCGCCGACGCCGGAGCAGCTGTCCAGCACCCGCCAGCTGATCCTGAATACCTACACCGGCGCCGAAGCGGCCAGACAGGGTGGCCTGGTCTGGTCGGCGCCCAGCTATCTGCTGTTGCTGGAGATGGCCGAACAGGGGTTCGGTTGGGCGGTACTGCCGCACTGGCTGGTGCAACAATACGGCCACGGCAGGCTCACCCAGCTGCGGCCGCGCGGCTGGCCAAAACTGATTTCGGTGGATGCGGTCTGGTCCAAACTGACCCCGCCGGGCCCGGCGGGGTTCTGGATGCTGGAGCGCCTGCTGGGCAATACCTTGCCTTAAGCGGCGGCGTTGCGTGCCTGAATGGCGCGTGAGACGATATCGAGCAGTTCCGGCATATCCATCTTCGACAGCATCACTTCGATGAATGCCAGCCGATCGTCATCCGCTACCTCGCGCAGCGCCTGGCGCAATCCGTCCGGATCGCTGACCCGCAACGCCTTCACCGGCCGCTCGCCGGCCAGTGCCGGCGGCAGCTGCGTCCAGTTCCAGCGCGCAATGTCGTTGTAACGTTGCTCCGGCCCGTGGATCGCACGCTCGATCGTGTAACCCTGATTATTCAGCACGAAGATCACCGGCTTAAGCCCGTCGCGCAGCATCGATCCCAGCTCCTGTACGGTCAGCTGCGCGGCGCCGTCGCCGATCAGCAATATTGCCCGCCGCTGCGGTTCGGCAGTCTGTACGCCGAACGTCGCCGGCAGGGTATAGCCGATCGATCCCCATAGCGCCTGCACGATCAGGCGGCAGCCACGCGGCAACGTCAGCGACGCCGCGCCGAAACAGGCGGTGCCCTGATCGGCCAGCACGATATCCCCGGGCCGCAGGAAATCCTGTATCTGCCGCCAGAAGGCGTGCTGATCCAGCCCTTCCCCATCGGCTTGCGGCAGCGTCGGGCGGACGATCGGCGGCAACGGCCAACGTGACGCCATCGACAGACTCAGGCGATGCAGCGCCTGCACCGCCTCGCGCATC
The DNA here is from genome assembly GCF_052168715.1 of Serratia sp. CY44782. Lineage (NCBI taxonomy): Bacteria > Pseudomonadati > Pseudomonadota > Gammaproteobacteria > Enterobacterales > Yersiniaceae > Serratia > Serratia sp. CY44782. Next base: position 64,206 of record NZ_JBJNME010000001.1, on the reverse strand, counting down.
GGAATGCGGCTAAAGCGCTGCCGCCCGACCCAGGCTTCGAACGGCTGAATATCGATGCATTTTTCCACCGGCAAATGATGCGTGAAACCGGCGGTAATGGTGTCGGTCAAACGCACGCCGACGTTGATCACCACATCGGCGTTTTCGATAAGCTGCTTCACCGCCGGATCGCTGGCGCCGCCGCAGTAGGTCCCAACAAACCCGGCTCGGTTCTCATCCAGCACGCCTTTGCCGAGCAGCAACGTAGCGTGCGGAATGTCGACCTCCTGCAGCCACTCGTCCAGCGCCGCTTCGGCGCCGAAGCGATCGGCCAGGAAGTCCGCCAGCAGCGATACCCGCCGCGCCGGCAGCAGCTTTTCGCGCGCTGCGGCGATAAATGCCTGCAATGCGCTGCGCGACAGCTTGGCCTGACGCAGCATCAGCGGCGCCGGCTTGGCCGACAGCGGCGCTTGTGCGACGTCGCTGGGCAACATCAGGTAAACCGGGCGATGTTCCAGCAAGGCGACGCCGATCAGCCGGTCTATCTCCACGAAGGCGTTGTCGATGGTCAGGTTAGCCTGCGCGACGCTCACCTCTTTGGCTATCCGCGCGAAGTGGGTAAAGTCGCCATCCCCCAGCGAATGGTGCAGCAAATCACCGGCGCGCTGGGCGCGCTGCGCCGGCGTGCCGACCACGTGGATCACCGGCAGGTATTCGGCGTAGCTGCCGGCCACCCCGTTCAACGCGCTCAGCTCCCCCACGCCAAAGGTGGTGAGCAGCGCCGCCGCCGGTTTGCAGCGGGCATAGCCGTCGGCGGCGTAGGCGGCGTTCAGCTCGTTGGCGCAGCCTACCCAGGTGACTTGCAGATGAGCGAGGACGCGATCGAGGAATTGCAGGTTGTAATCCCCCGGCACGCCGAAGAAATGACGGATGCCGATTTGGGCCAGACGATCGAGCAGATAATCGGCCACCGTATAGGTCTGAGTCATGATCATCACCTGTCTGCAGCTGGAGCGATTATCTTAAGTATCGAAGATGCCGTTCAAATTTCGAACAAACGCTCCTGCCTCGATCGGCAACCTGGCGTTACATGCCGGCGCTGTGATCGCTCCCCCGGCAGCGCAGTGTGAAAGCGTATACACTCAAAGCACTTCACCTCCCGCCGACAAGGATAACTATGTCCTACCAAGCCTCCCCTACGCGTTATCAAGATATGGCATACCGGCGCTGCGGCCGCAGCGGGCTGAAGCTGCCCGCCGTCTCGCTCGGGCTGTGGCACAACTTCGGCGACGCCACGCTGTACGATAACGCCCGCGGCCTGATCCGCTGCGCCTTCGATCGCGGCATTACCCATTTCGATTTGGCCAATAACTACGGCCCGCCGCCCGGCGCCGCCGAGGAGAACTTTGGCCGCATTCTCAACGCCGATCTGCGGGCCTGGCGCGATGAGCTGATCGTCTCGTCCAAAGCCGGTTACACCATGTGGCCCGGCCCCTACGGCGATTGGGGCTCGAAAAAGTACCTGATCGCCAGCCTCGATCAGAGCCTGAAGCGCATGGGGCTGGAGTATGTGGATATCTTTTATCACCACCGGCCGGATCCGGACACGCCGCTGGAAGAAACCATGGCGGCGCTGGATCTGCTAGTGCGCCAGGGCAAAGCGCTGTATGTCGGCCTGTCTAACTACCCGGCCGAGCGCGCACGGCAGGCGTTCGACATTCTGCAACGGCTCGGCACGCCGTGCGTGATCCACCAGCCCAAATATTCGATGTTGGAACGCGGGCCGGAGGCGGGATTGCTGGACACATTGGCGGAGCATGGCGTCGGGTCGATCGCCTTCTCCCCGCTGGCGGGCGGCCTGCTGACCGACCGCTACCTGCACGGCATCCCGCAAGATTCCCGCGCCGCCAGCGGCAGCGGCAGCCGCTTCCTGCAGCCGGAGCAACTGACCGCCGAACGGCTGGACAAGGTGCGCCGCCTCGATGCGCTGGCGCGGCAACGCGAGCAAAAGCTGTCGCAAATGGCGCTGGCCTGGGTGCTGCGCGGCGATCGCGTCACCTCGGTGCTGATCGGCGCCAGCAAGAATGCGCAGATAGAAGACGCGGTAGGCATGCTGGCCAATCGTCATTTCAGTGAAGAAGAGCTGGTTCAGATCGAACAAATCCTACTGTAATCGCTTACAAATACCGCCGCTCCACCGAGCGGCGATCCCCCAGAAAAATCTCAAATCTCGGCCTGCGGCGCCGTTTTCAGAGTGGCTCTCAGATTCAACCCTATGCGCCGGCGCTATGATGCCGATATTGCAGCAAAAATAACGATAAGGCCGCTTTTTAAACTGATGAACGCGCTTCATAAAGTGATTAACGGCCAGGCCGCGCAAGCGGAAAGGAGAAGTCATGTTTAAACCTCTGCTCTTGGCCGCTATCTTGGCGGCGACGGTGTTGCCCGCCGTACAGCAGGCTCACGCCGAAGGGCTCAGCATCGATCTGATGCCGGGCGTTTCATTGCGCATCGGCGATCAGGACAATCGCGGCCGTTACTGGGACGGTTACGACTGGCGCGATCGCGACTGGTGGCAAGGCCATCAGGGCCGCTATCTCGGCGACCGCAGCCCGCGTGGCTACTACTGGGACGGCTATCGCTGGCGCGATCGCGACTATTGGCGCAAATACTACTACTCTCGCGATGGCCGTTATTACAAGTGCGACCGCCGTTGCGACAAGCATTACTGGAAGAAAGAGAAAAAGCACCACCACGATCACGATCGCTGGCGCCGCCACGGCGATGACGACCGCGATTAACGACGACGGGCCGGCGCCATGCCGGCCCGCGCTTTTTTGCCTACAGCACGCTGCCGATCAGCAGGTAGCCGTTCAATCCCACCACCACCAGTACGATCAGCTTACCCAGGTTTTGCACCACTGGGCCGTTGACCATCTCCCCCATCAGCGCCCGATTGCCGGTGAAAGCCAGCAGCGGCACCAGCGCCAGCGCAATGCCGAAGCTGAGCAGCACCTGGCTCAGCACCAGAATGCGCGTCGCGTCCATCCCCAGCATGATGACGATAAACGACGGCAGCATGGTCACCGCGCGCCGCAGCCACAGCGGGATATGGAAATGCACGAACCCTTGCATCACCACCTGCCCCGCCAGCGTGCCCACCACGGTAGAGGAGAGGCCGGCGGCCACCAGGCTCAGACCAAACACGGTGGCAGCGGCCTGCCCGAGCAGCGGTTGCAGCGTCAGGTAAGCCACGTCAAGATCGGCGATGCCGCTGTGGCCGCTGAAATGAAACGCGGCGGCGGCGGTGGCCATCATCGCCAGGTTAACGAAACCGGCAATGGTCATGGCCACGGCGACATCGACTTTGGTGGCGGCATAGCGCTCCGCCTTGTCGTGCTCGCCGCCGATTTGGGTGAGCGACGAATGCAGGTAGATTACATGCGGCATGATGGTGGCGCCCAATACCCCGGCGGCCAGAAATACCGCATCGCCGTTAGGCAGATCGGGCAGCGCCATGCCCTTCAGCAGCGGCGCGAGCTGCGGCTGGGAGAACGCCAGCTCGACGATATAAGCGGCAGCGACGAACAGCAGCAGGCCGCCAATCACCAGCTCCAGCGGCTTTTGCCCGCGCTTTTGCAGCATCAAGATTAAAAAGGTGGCGATGCCGGTCAGCACTGCGCCCTGCAACAGGGAAACGCCGAGCAGCAGCTTGAAGCCGATTGCCGCGCCGATAAACTCGGCCAGATCGGTCGCCATGGCGATGATCTCCGCCTGCACCCAATAGGCCCACACCGCCGGCCGCGGAAAGCGATCGCGAATATGCTCGGCCAGGTTTTTCCCGGTGGCGATGCCCAGCTTGGCGGACAACAGCTGGATCAGCATCGCCATCACGTTGGCCCAAACCACCACCCACAGCAGGCTGTAGCCGAACGAGGCGCCGGCCTGGATGTTGGTGGCGAAGTTACCGGGATCGATATAGCCGATAGCGGCGATGAAGGCGGGCCCCATCAGCGAGAGTTTGATTTTTCTGGCGGAGCGCCCGGAGGTGGTTTCAACCACGCGACTGTTCAGCATATGTTGAACCCTTACTGAAATTACGTTTATCTCCACTCTATATAAATGATAATAATTATCAAGCGCATTTAGAGCGGTAAAACTTATCTCTGTAATAGCCAACATTAACGGTTTTATCGAAGGGTTCAGCGCGGAGCTTGCCGATTTCCGTGCTTTTCTGATGGGATTTTGGCTGCAATACCCCTGAAAGACAGGTTAGCACAAGAATACGAATTTCCTATTGCTGCTTTAACATCTTGATTTTTTATGCTTTTGCGCAACACTTTAGGAGAACCCCCACTATGATTTTCCATATTTGCAATAGAAGTCTCGTTTTTAAACGTAGCGTTACATAAAATGACAGCCGAAATTCAGCCTGCCTCAAATTTGGAGCAAACATGTCCCATATTGCGCACTTTGCGTTGGCGATAGTGGTGGTGGCGATCCTGGCCCTGTTGGTGTGCCGCGATCGTAAAAGCATCCGCATTCGCTATGTTATTCAACTACTGGTTATCGAAGTACTGCTGGCCTACTTTTTCCTGCATTCGGAAGCGGGTTTGGGCTTCGTAAAAGGATTTGCCGCGCTGTTTGACAAACTGCTCGGGTTTGCGGGACAAGGGACTGATTTCGTGTTCGGCGGCATGGGCGACAAAGGCCTGGCGTTCTTCTTCCTGAAGGTGCTGTGCCCGATCGTCTTCATTTCGGCGCTGATCGGTATTCTGCAGTACATCAAGGTGCTGCCGTTCATCATCCGTATTATCGGTACCGTGCTGTCGAAAGTGAACGGCATGGGCAAGCTGGAGTCGTTCAACGCCGTCAGTTCGCTGATCCTGGGCCAATCCGAAAACTTCATCGCCTATAAGGATATCCTGGGCAAGATGTCGGAAAAGCGCATGTACACCATGGCGGCGACCGCGATGTCTACGGTGTCCATGTCCATCGTCGGCGCCTACATGACCATGCTGGACGCCAAGTTCGTGGTGGCAGCGCTGGTATTGAACATGTTCAGCACCTTTATCGTGCTGTCGCTGGTCAACCCGTACGACACCAATAAAGAAGAAGAGCTGCACCTCGGCAACCTGCACGAAGGCCAGAGCTTCTTCGAAATGCTGGGTGAATATATCCTGGCCGGCTTCAAAGTAGCGATTATCGTTGCCGCGATGCTGATCGGCTTCATCGCCCTGATCGCCGCGCTCAACGGTGTGTTCAGCGCCATCTTCGGCCTGAGCTTCCAGGAAATCCTCGGCTACTTCTTCTACCCGTTCGCCTGGATCATGGGGATTCCTAAACACGAAGCCCTGCAGGTTGGCAGCATCATGGCCACCAAGCTGGTTTCCAACGAGTTCGTGGCAATGATGGAGCTGCAGAAAGTGTCTGCCGAACTGTCGCCGCGCAGCCTGGGGATCCTGTCGGTGTTCCTGGTGTCCTTCGCCAACTTCTCCTCCATCGGCATCGTGGCCGGTGCGATCAAGGGCCTGAACGAACACCAGGGCAACGTGGTGTCGCGCTTTGGCCTGAAGCTGGTGTACGGCTCTACGCTGGTCAGCATCCTGTCCGCTTCCATCGCGGGTCTGGTGCTGGGCTAAGCCTCGAACCGGCTGCCATAACAAGGCGCCTGCGGGCGCCTTTTTTGTTGGCCTGCATTCGGCGAAGGTGAAATGACGCAAAGCAAAAAGCCGACCCTAAGGTCGGCTTTTTAAATGGTGGTGGAGCTAGACGGGATCGAACCGTCGACCTCTTGCATGCCATGCAAGCGCTCTCCCAGCTGAGCTATAGCCCCACAAAAGTGGTACGCTTTGACCGGCGTTACGGTATTCCCCAACCTCTCTGAGAAGAAGGTTGGTGGAGCTAGACGGGATCGAACCGTCGACCTCTTGCATGCCATGCAAGCGCTCTCCCAGCTGAGCTATAGCCCCGTTCCACAATCACTTTGTGCTGTGAACGGGGCGCATAATATGAAACCCGCTCAAAGCTGTCAACGGCTAAATTGAATTCCTGAATCAAGCGTTGAAAAAGCCGCCAAATCAGCATGTTTGGCGCCAAAAAATCATCACTTTGTGCAGAGTTCATCCATTTTGCGCGCTACATCTCAAAATGGCAAAAGACCCTGTATATCACGTTGATTTTTAATTAACGGAATGTTAGCGAAATGCGCTTGAGTCGGACTCCCGAGCGGCATAGACTGCCCGCGCCATAAACTTCATTACTATAAACCGAGTCCGTCATGTCTTTGCATTCACCAAAAGAAATCGCCGCCCTCGCCGTTCAGGCCGGGGTAAACAAAAGCCGCGCCCCTCTCGCTAATCTGTTGATTCTGGGCTTTCTCGCCGGCGCCTTTATTGCCACCGGCTTTCTGCTGGATATTCACGTCATCGGCACCCTGCCGGCCGAATGGGGCTCTTTCGGCGCCCTGTTGGGTGCCGCGGTCTTTCCTATCGGTTTGATCCTGACCATTCTGGCCGGTGGCGAACTGTTGACCGGCAACATGATGACCCTACCGATGGCCTGGTTTGCCCGCGAAATCCCCGCCATCGCCGTGCTGCGCAACTGGTTTTGGGTCACCCTGGCCAACCTGGCCGGCAGCCTGGCCGTCGCCTACTTCTTCGGTCATTTGCTGGGCCTGACCGAAGGCGCGTTCTTGCATAAGACGCTGGCGATCGCGCAGGCCAAAGTGGATGCGGACTTCCTGCACGCCTTCATTTCTGGCGTCGGCTGCAACTGGCTGGTGTGCCTGGCGGTGTGGTTAGCCTTCGCCAGCAAGGATGTGCCGGGCAAAGTGATCGGCATGTGGTTCCCGGTCATGGCTTTTGTCGCCATCGGCTTCCAGCACGTGGTGGCGAATATGTTCATCATCCCGGCGGCCATCTTTGCCGGCGGCATGGGCTGGGAGCAGTATCTGCCCAATTTCATCGCGGTATTTCTTGGCAACGCGCTGGGAGGCGCCGGCTTTGTCGGGCTGATGTATTTCCTCGCCTACCGCCCGGGGCTGCCGGCTAGCGAGCAAGCCTGACGCATCGCCATGAAAAAAGCCCCGGGATCGCTCCACGGGGCTTTTTCATTATGGCGTCTCAGCCAAATCAGGCTTGCGCTTCGCGCTCGGCGATGTAAGCCAGCGCCATGTCGATGCGCTGCAGCGAACGCTTCTGGCCGATCGCATGCACGGTCACGTCCATGCCCGGCGACTGGCCGGCGCCGGTCACCGCAACGCGCAGCGGCATGCCGACTTTACCCATGCCGACCCCCAGCTCATCCGCCGTGCCCTGAATGGCGTCGTGCACGTTTTCCGGCGTCCAGACGGTGATGGCGGCCAGCTTGGCGCGCACCGCTTCCAGCGGCTGACGCGCCACCGGGCGCAGGTGCTTCTTGGCCGCGTCGGCGTCGAACTCGCTGAAGTCTTCGTAGAAGTAACGGCAGGACTCCGCCATCTCTTTCAGCGTTTTGCAACGCTCGCCCAGCAGCTTGACGATGTCTTTCAGTTCCGGGCCGTTGCGGGTTTCAATGCCCAGCTGCTCAACGTGCCATGCCAGATGCACCGCCACTTCTTCCGCCGGCATATGGTTGATGTAGTGGTGGTTCAGCCACTGCAGCTTCTCGGTGTTGAACGCGCTGGCGGATTTGTTGATCGCTTCCAGCGTGAAGAACTCTTTCATCTCATCGATGGAGAAGATCTCCTGATCGCCGTGGGACCAGCCCAGGCGCACCAGATAGTTCAGCAGCGCCTGCGGCAGGTAGCCGTCGTCGCGGTACTGCATAACGCCCACGGCGCCGTGACGCTTGGACAGCTTTTTACCGTCGTCGCCGAGGATCATCGACACGTGCGCGTATTCCGGCACCGGCGCGCCCAGCGCTTTGAGAATGTTGATCTGGCGCGGGGTGTTGTTGATGTGGTCTTCGCCGCGGATCACATGGGTGATTTCCATGTCCCAGTCATCGACGACGACGCAGAAGTTATAGGTTGGCGAACCGTCGGTGCGGCGGATGATCAGATCGTCCAGCTCCTGGTTGCTGAATTCGATCGGGCCGCGAATTTTGTCGTCGAAGATCACCGAGCCTTCCTGCGGGTTGCGGAAGCGCACCACGTGCGGCTCGTCGTCGGTGTGGCTGCACTGGCTGTCGCGGCAGTGGCCGTCGTAACGCGGCTTCTCGCCGTTTTCCATCTGCTTCTCGCGCAGCGCTTCCAGACGTTCCTTGGAGCAATAGCATTTATAGGCCGTGCCTTGCTCCAGCATCTCGTCGATGACCGCGTTGTAACGATCGAAACGCTTGGTCTGGAAATACGGGCCTTCATCCCAATCCAGGTTCAACCAGTTCATGCCATCCATAATTGCGTCGATCGCGTCCTGGGTGGAGCGTTCCAGATCGGTATCTTCGATACGCAGAACGAACTCACCGCCCGCATGGCGGCTGAACAACCAGGAGTAAAGTGCGGTACGCGCGCCGCCGACGTGAAGATAGCCGGTCGGGCTTGGTGCAAAACGGGTTTTGATTTTCATTGGGTTCACTGCCTTATTACGCAACGCGTGTCGGCGGTTGCCGACGATTGCTCGGAATTGAAAAAAGAGTGGACGACATTGTATCACCACGCGCTAATTCCTCAACGCCGACACGATATTGCACCGGTCGATTTCGCGCGTTTTGCGGCGAGTTTCGCATAGCGTTGCGCAAAGAATCGGCGCCGTTGGCGATAATTATCGCGCCCTGCCTAAATTTGCGGCGAACGATTGAAATCATTTTAAAAACCGTTGACTCACTTTGAACTATCCCTATAATGCGACTCCAACAAGACGGGGCGATTAGCTCAGTTGGTAGAGCATCTCCTTTACACGGAGGGGGTCGGCGGTTCGAGCCCGTCATCGCCCACCATCTTGTTGAGTAAAAATGAGAACGAATGAGGGTGATTAGCTCAGTTGGTAGAGCATCTCCTTTACACGGAGGGGGTCGGCGGTTCGAGCCCGTCATCACCCACCATCATTCTCTCGTTTAGCAGTACCTGGAAGTCCTGAAGTGGGTGATTAGCTCAGTTGGTAGAGCATCTCCTTTACACGGAGGGGGTCGGCGGTTCGAGCCCGTCATCACCCACCACTTCTGCGGGTCGTTAGCTCAGTTGGTAGAGCAGTTGACTTTTAATCAATTGGTCGCAGGTTCGAATCCTGCACGACCCACCAATTCAGAAAAAAGCGCCTTTTGGCGCTTTTTTCGTTTCTGCGCCACCCACCTCTGACTTCATCTTCTCGCAGGCATAGTTTACCGAGTCGTGCAGGATGAAGAACCGTAGAGGTTCGAGCATCGCGCAGCGATACGACAACGCGCAGCGTTGCCCGCAGGGTGAGGCCACAGGCCGAATCAATCCTGCACGACCCACCAATTCAGAAAAAAGCGCCTTTTGGCGCTTTTTTCGTTTCTGCCGCACTCACTTCCCCTTCTTCTTATTCTCTCTATTCACCACACGCTAAAATACGAATGGTTATCATTTTGGCGGCTTGAATGGTAAATTAGCGGGCATCCACCACGCAGCCAATCCGCCGCCGGATTGATACGCCTTAGTTCAAGGAAAGAAAGAGCCCGCTCATGACCCTATCCTTACGCCAGCTGTTCATTGCATTTATCGCCACTTCCAGCCTGCTGCTCAGCGGCTGCGGCCCGGACGACAAGAGCGACGGGCAGAAACCGTCCGCCCCCGCCGCCGACAGCAGTTGGCCGCGCACCATCGACAGCGCCAAAGGGAAGTTCACGCTGGAAAAACCGCCGCAGCGCATCGTGTCCACCAGCGTCACCATCACCGGCACGCTGCTGGCGATCGACGCCCCGGTGGTCGCCAGCGGCGCCACCAGCCCGAACCCTCTGGTGGCCGATAAACAAGGCTTCTTTACCCAGTGGAGCGAGGTAGCCAAACAGCGCCACGTCGAACGATTGTATCAGGTGGAGCCCAATGCCGAAGCCGTCGCCGCCGCCGCGCCGGATTTGATCGTCGTCGCCGCAACCGGCGGGGATTCGGCGTTGAAACTGTATGATCAGCTGTCCGCCATTGCACCGACGCTGGTGCTCGATTATGGCGACAAAAGCTGGCAACAGCTGGCCAGCGAGCTCGGCGAGATCACCGGCCATGAAGCCGGCGCCAAACAGGCGGAAGATCGTTTCGAACAGCGCGTGGAGCAAGTGAAGCAGGCGATCGCGCTGCCGCCGCAGCCGACCACCCCGCTGGTGTATGCCGACAACGGCCGCGAGGCCATGCTGTGGACGCCGGGGTCCGCCCAGGGCAAGCTGCTGACCCAGCTCGGCTTCCAACTGGCCACCCCGCCGGAAAGCGCCAAAGGCAATGCCAGCATGGGTAAACGCCATGACATCATCCAGATCTCCGGCGAAAAAATGGCCGAGGGCCTGAACGGCAAGACGCTGATCCTGTTCGCCACCAACGAGCGTAAAGTGCAAGAGGTGCTGACCAACCCGTTCCTCAAACATCTGGAGCCGGTGGAACAGCGGCACGTCTACGCCGTCGGCAACGACACTTTCCGTCTCGATTACTACAGCGCCACCAACATGCTGAACCAAATCGAACGGCTGTTCAAAAAGCCCTGAACCACGCCGTCGGCAGGCCAACCTCCTGCCGACGTTTGCCATAAACAGGGCAAGCGTTCACATTCAATCAATTGAAATATCAATAGTTATTAACATCGTCAACGCACCTGCGCCACCAACCGGCGGGTGCATGCGGGCGTAAACTCGTGCTACTATTAGCGCCCGCATGAACGCAAATAACAATGAGAATAAAAATCATACAGGAGTTACCGGTGTGAACGTACCCACTCCGACTGAGCGGACGCTTTCGTCCGCACCGCACGCAGCTTACGCCAGTGGCTTCAAACGCATCGCCGGGTTCGGTATCGGCTTGGCGCTGTTGCTGCTGTGCAGCATTGCCAGCCTGATGCTGGGTTCCAAAGCCATCCCCTTCCATACCGTCTGGCTCAGCCTGCAGGGCGCCGCGAGCGGTTCCGACAGCACCATCATTCTCAACGCCCGGGTTCCCCGCACGCTGGCGGGCATCTTGGCCGGCATGGCGCTCGGCGCCGCCGGCGCGCTGATTCAGGCGTTGACGCGCAATCCGCTGGCCGATCCCGGCGTGCTCGGCATCAACGCCGGCGCCAGCTTCGCCGTGGTCATCGGCATCATGTTTTTCGGCGCGGCCACCACCGAAAGCTATATGGCCTACGCCTTCGCCGGTGCCGCCCTCACCACCCTGCTGGTCTACCTGATCGGCACGCTGGCGGGCGGGCGCATCAACCCGGTGCGGCTGACGCTGGCCGGCGTGGCGATCGGCGCGGTATTGCTCGGCATCACCACCGGGCTGTCGCTGATCGATCCGCAAACCTTCGACCAACTGCGCTTCTGGCAGGCCGGCACGCTGGATATCCGCACGCTGTCCACGCTGCCGGTTACCGCCCCCGCCATTTTGCTCGGCTGCCTGCTGACGCTGCTCATCGCCAGGCCGCTGAATACCATCGGCATGGGGGAAGATCTGGCTATCGCGCTCGGCGCGCGCGTGGTGCTGACTCAGGTCGTCGCGGTGATCGCCATCACGTTGCTGTGCGGTGCGGCGACCGCCACCGTCGGCCCAATCAGTTTCATCGGCCTGATGGTGCCGCATATCGCCCGCTGGTGGGTCGGCCCCGACCAGCGCTGGATCCTGCCCTACTCCATGCTGCTGGCGCCGATTTTACTGCTGTGCGCCGACGTGGTCGGCCGTTTGCTGGCGGCCGGTGAGCTGCGCGTTTCCATCGTGGCGGCCTTCATCGGCGCGCCGGTGCTGATCTGGCTGGTGCGCCGCAAGAAAACGCTGGGGGGTCTGTGATGAGTCTGCCCCACACGTTGCATATCGGCCGCCCGGACGGCGTCATCAACTGGCGCATGCCGCTGCGCCTGCTGCTGGTCAATCTTTCGCTGCTGGCGTTGTGTCTGGCGATGGCCGTTGCCGCGCTGTGCTACGGCACGCTGCAGCTTTCGCTGGAGCAGGTCTTTGCCGCGCTCAGCGGCGAGGCGCCGAAAAATCTGGTCACCGTGGTCACCCAATGGCGTTTGCCGCGTATCGCCATGGCGCTGTTGTTAGGCGGCGCGCTCGGCATGAGCGGCGCCATCTTCCAGTCGATTATCCGCAACCCGCTCGGCAGCCCGGACGTGATTGGCTTTAACATGGGGGCTTACACCGGCGCGCTGATCGCCATCACCCTGTTCAACGGCGGCTATTACTACATCGCCGGCGGTGCGCTGGCCGGCGGCATTCTCGCCGCGCTGGCCATCTATCTGCTGGCCTGGCGTCAAGGCATCGCCGGCTTCCGGCTGATCATCGTCGGCATCGCCATCAGCGCGGTGCTGGTCTCCACCAATACCTGGCTGATCATCACCGCCTCGCTGGAGCGCGCCATGGACGCCGCCATGTGGCAGGCCGGTTCGCTCAACGGCATGACCTGGCAGAAAGCCCAGCCCGCCACGGCGTTCATCGTGCTGGCGGCCGCGGCCGCGCTGCTGATGGGCAAACGGCTGCAGCTGCTGGAAATGGGCGACGACACGGCGCGCGCGCTGGGCGTGAACGCCGAAGGCAGCCGGCTGTGGCTGATGCTGTTCGGCGTCACCCTCACCGCCGCCGTCACCGCCACCGCCGGGCCGATTTCCTTTATCGCGCTGGCGGCACCGCAGATCGCCCGCCGCCTGGCCGGACAATCCTCGGTCACCCTGACGTCCTCGGCGCTGATGGGCGCGACGCTGCTGCTCGGCGCCGACGTGGTGTCCCAACATCTTTTTGCGCCGATCCAACTGCCGGTCGGGGTCGTGACCGTCTGCATCGGCGGCCTGTACCTGATTTGGCTGCTCATCCGTGAGGCCCGCAGATAATGAAAAGTGATAACGCCATGAGCCACCGCCTGCACGCCTCGCACCTGAAGCTGGGCTACGACAATAAAATCATCGCTGACGATCTGAGCGTGGCGATCCCCGACGGCGCCTTCACGGTGATCGTCGGGCCGAACGCCTGCGGCAAATCGACGCTGCTGCGCGCCCTGTGCCGCCTGCTGAAACCCAGCGCCGGCGAGGTGATGCTGGACGGCAAGAACATCAGCAGCTTCGCCACCAAGGCGCTGGCGCGCGAGCTTGGGCTGCTGCCGCAAACTTCGATCGCCCCGGACAGCATTACCGTGGCGGACCTGGTATCGCGCGGCCGCTATCCGCACCAGAGCCTGCTGAAACAGTGGACGCAGGCCGACAAACAGGCGGTGGAAGCCGCCATGGCGGCCACCAACGTCAGCCAGTTGGCGGACCGCAGCGTTGACGAGCTGTCCGGCGGGCAGCGCCAGCGCGTTTGGGTGGCGATGGCGTTGGCGCAGCAAACGCCGCTGCTGCTGCTGGATGAACCGACCACCTACCTGGACATCGCGCACCAAATCGAGCTGCTGGATCTGTTTCGCCAGCTCAACCGCGAGCACGGCCAAACTCTCATCGCGGTGCTGCACGATCTCAACCACGCCTGTCGCTATGCCGATCACATCATCGCCATGCGCGACGGCAAGATCGTAGCGGAGGGGAACCCGGCGGAAATCATCACCGCCGAGCTGGTGGAACGGGTGTTCGGCATGCCGTGCATGATCATCGACGATCCGCTGTCCCACACGCCGCTGGTGATCCCGCGCGGCCGCTACCACTGCGACGCGCCGCAGGCATGAAAAAGGCCGGGTTACCCCGGCCTTTTCGTTACTTCTCCAGCGACACCTGCTTGAAGATGTGTTTGCCGAACGGGTCTATCTCGTAACCTTTCACTTCCTTGCGCACCGGTTCGAAAATGGTCGAGTGCGCGATCATCAGCGCCGGCATCTGATCGTGCATCATCACCTGCGCCTGCTGGTACATCGCCACCCGCTTGGCGTGATCGTTCTCCTCGCGCGCCTGCAGGATCAACTGGTCGAACGGTTTGTAGCACCATTTCGCTGAGTTGGAGCCGCCGAGCGAAGCGCAGGTGAACAGCGGGCCGAAGAAGTTGTCCGGATCGCCGTTGGCGGTGGTCCAGCCCATCAACGCCGTCTGGTGCTCGCCGTTTTTAATCCGCTGCAAATATTCGCCCCACTCGAAGGTGACGATTTTGGCGCGCACGCCGATGTTGGCCCAGTCGGCCTGGATCATCTCCGCCATGCGCTTGGCGTTAGGATTGTAGGGCCGCTGCACCGGCATCGCCCACAGATCGATGTCGAACCCCTGCCCCAGCCCGGCTTCCTGCAACAGCTGCTTCGCCCGCTCCGGCGAATACGGGTAGTCTTCAAGCTGCGCGTTGCTGCCCCACTGGGTCGGCGGCAGCAGGTTCTTGGCCGGCTGGCCGGCGCCGTGGAACACCGCCTCGATGATCGCCGGCTTGTTGACCGCCAGCGCCAACGCCTGGCGTACCTTGACGTTATCCAACGGTTTTTTCTGGGTATTGAACGCCAGGAAGCCGATATTCAAGCCGGATTTTTCCATCACCTGAAGGTTGCCGTCCTGCCGCATGCGCGCCAGATCCGCCGGGTTGGGGAACGGCATCACCTGGCACTCGTTCTTTTGCAGCTTGGCGTAACGCACCGTCGCATCCGGCGTGATCGAAAACACCAGCCGATCGATCTTCGGTTTGCCTTCCCAGTAGCGGTCGAACGCCTTGTAGAGGATTTTCGCGTCCTTCTGGTACTGCACCAGCTGGAACGGCCCGGTGCCTATCGGATCGTTGTCCACCCGCTGCGGCGTACCGGCCTTCAGCATCGCGTCGGCATATTCCGCCGAAAAAATAGTGGCGAAGTACATGCCCAGATCGGCGACGAACGGCGCCTCGGCGCGGGAGAGCTCAAAGCGCACGGTGTGATCGTCCACCTTGACGATCCGGTCGATCAGCGTGCCGAACTCCATCGACTCGAAGTTGGTGTAGGCGCCGTTGGAGACCTTGTGATACGGGTTGTTGGCGTCCTTTTGCCGCATAAACGAGAAGATGACGTCATCGGCGTTGAAATCGCGGGTAGGCGTGAAATATTTATTGCTCTGGAATGCCACGCCCTTGCGCAGGTGGAAGGTATAGCGCTTGCCGTCCTCGCTCACTTCCCAGCTTTCCGCCAGGCTGGGTTGCAGCTCGACGGTGCCGGGTTTGAAGTCCACCAGCCGGTTGTAGATCGCCGCCGAACTGGCGTCCACCGTGGTGCCGGAGGTGAACAGCTGCGGGTTGAAGCCTTCCGGCGAGCCTTCGGAACAGTAGACCAGCGTATTGGCCCGCGCGCCGCCGGCTATCGCCAACGCCAGCAGCCCGATCGTTATTGCTTTTCTTTTCATTGCGCTATCCCCAGTGGTGAAAAAACAGCCCAACGGATAGCAATAAATCATGCAGTTAGCGAAGTAAAGGACAAATTCCGCGCATAAAAACGGGCAGGCGCGCAAGCGGCCTGCCCCGGTGAAACCGCGCGATGATGATGAAATTAAATCATCTGGCTGAAGTTCATCTGCGCCATCAGCTTATAGTTGTCGGCGTAGTCGACCGGAATGGCCACCACCACCGGCCCCTGGATCGCCATCGCCTTGCGCAGCATCGGCCGTAGATCGTCCACCGACTGCACGGCGAAACCGACCGCGCCGCAGGATTCCGCGTAGGCCTTGAAGTCAATCGGCCCGAACTCCACGCCGGATTTGCGCTGGTATTTGTTCACTTCCTGCATCTCCACCATGTTGTAGGCGTTATCGACCCAGATGACGTGCACGATGTTGTTTTTCAGCCGCACCGCGGTCTCCAGCTCCATGCTCGACTGCATGAACCCGCCGTCGCCGGAGATAGACACCACTTTATCGCCGGGGCGCACCAGCGCCGCGCCGATGGCCCACGGCAGCGCCACCCCCATGGTTTGCTGGCCGTTGGAGATCAACAGCTGGCGGGCGCGGAAGCTGTACAGGTAGCGGGCGATCCAGATATGGAAACTGCCCATGTCCACGCACAGGGTTACATCGTCGCTGACGATGTCCTGCAGCTCCTTGACGATGCGCAGCGGATGGATCGGCATGCCGCCGCGGCGGGCGGCGCGCTCCGCCAGTTCAGTGCGCTGGCGGCCGAGATCGGTGAGAATCAGCTCCACCTCCGGCGGCACGCAGACCGCCTCAGTGAACGTTTCGGTCATCATGTTCAGCGTGGCGCTGATGTTGCCCACCAGCTCGACGTCCGGCCGATAGCAGGTATCGATATCCGCCGGCAGCACGTCGATGTGCACCAGTTTCAGCCGCCCGTGGCTGTTCCACATGCAGGGATCGTATTCGATCGGATCATAGCCGACGCTCACCACCAGGTCGGCCTTCTGCAACAGCTGATCGGCCGGCTGGTTGTTGAACAGGCCGACGCGGCCGGCGAAACGGGCGAAGTGGTTGACGTCGATCACCCCCGCCGCCTGATAGGTGCCGACCACCGGCATATGGGTGCGATACAGCAGATGGCGCACCGCCTCGCTGTTCTCCGGCCGGCTGGCCTGCAGGCCGAGCAGCAATACCGGGCATTTGGCCTGGCGGATCAGTTTCACCGCCGCCTGAATGTCGTCCGCCGCGGCGGCCCCCATGCGCGGCAAGCGGCAGCCGGCCAGCACCGGCGCGCTGACCGGTTCATTGACGATATCCATCGGCAGGCTGACGAACGATGCCCCCGGCCGGCCGAACTCGGCGCGGCGAAAGGCGTTGGCGATCACCTCGGAAATCGCCGAACCGGCATGCACTTCGGCGCAATACTTGGTCACCGGCCGGAACATGCTGACGGTATCCATGCTCTGGTGCGTCTGCTTCAGGCTGTCGGCGCGCTTCACCGCCCCGCCGAAGGCCACCACCGCGTCCCCTTCCGAAGTGGCGGTGGCCAGCCCGGTGATCAGGTTGGAGCTGCCCGGCCCGGAGGTGACCAGCGCCACCCCGGCCTTACCGGTCAAGCGGCCGACCGCCGCCGCCATAAAGGCCGCGTTGGCCTCATGCCGCACCACCACCGTTTCAATCGATGGCGCGTCCTCCAGCGAGTCGAACACCCGGTCGATCTTGGCGCCCGGAATGCCGAAAACGTGTTTGACGCCCTGCGCTTCCAGGTTTTTCACCACCAAATCGGCGCCGCATTGCCAGTCATTGCCTGTTTTTTCCTGTGCCATGGTTCCACCTCCTAAGAAAACGATCGCCGGGGTTAGCCCTCGGCGGAACGAATCGCGCGATCCAAATCCTCTGGGCAGAGGTTGGCGCGCAAGAAATCCGCATCATGCGGTAACTGAAGATTGAGACGCGTGATGACGCCGAACTGCAGACGGCCATGATCGAGCTGGTAGTCCAGCACGTGGCCGCCGCCGCTGCGGTCGTCGGTAACGAAGTGTTCGTGATAGCCGGCCACGCCGATGCCCTGCATGTAATCCGGCGAGCGGAAACCGACCAGCGTGCCGCGCCGCTGATGGAATGAGAAGGTCGGCTGCTCTTCTATCGCCTCCAGCATCGGGCGGTAGGGCCGCTCCTGGCGCGGCACGGTACGGGTTTCCACGTGGCTGAACTCGCCGTCGACCCGCACCGCGCAAAACAGGTTCGGCGAGGCGACCTGCTCGTCGATGCACTGGTGCAGCTGCGCCTTGGTGATTGGCCGGTCGAATTGCTGGCTGACGCTGGGCTGGAAAAAGGTGACGACGGCGAAGGGGGTTTTCTGCTGCAGGCCGGCCGGCCGGGCGCTGCCGTCGGCGCGCAGCTGGTGTATTTCCTGATCGAAGGCGATCAGTTCGCCGTCCAGGTGATTGAAGGTGCCAAGGCCGAAATCGCCGTGCTTGAGCAGCTCGGCAATGGTGGTCTCCCCCTCGTAAACCCCGTCGATGAGCGCGCTCATCAGCGAGATTTGATAGATTTCGCCCTCCCCGGCGTTGATCGACTGCCTGGCAAAACCCTGCGCCAAATGGCGCGCACAGGAACACCCGTGTTTTTCGTTCATGACTGACTCCTCCACCAGCGCGGGATCGCGGTTCCGCGCGTTCAAAAGACCCACCGACGGTGAGCCAAGATGTCCCCCAAGGCGCGTTCATCAGTTGGAACGATTCAGCCTAAGGCGACAAAAAAACCGGCACGGCTGGCCGGCCGATAGCCAGGTATCAGATCAGAATGAGATAAAGTAAAGGCTTACTAATCATTGAGACTGAACCGGTTATCAAATTGAACGGTTAATCTGGTGTTGGAGCGACAATCAACTCCGCAGGCGGCTCGCGCAGCCTGGGAAAAACATCTGCTATTTAGTGCTAAGCGCCGCGAGGTTTATACGTTTTCTCTCTATACGGCCGGGATGGGACGGCGTTGAAGCCCGTCGTCAACCCGCAGCCAGAGTAGCCGCCGCGCCGTCGGCAGAGAAGCGGGTATTCATAAGAAACGCTTTTGCATATAATGCAAAAATGAATGACGCCCGCTATGTAGAACATCTGCCAATTTTTCTCGACGTGGCCCGCCTGGGCAGCTTTTCCGCCGCCGCGCGCCGGCTGGGCATGGTGCCCTCCTCGCTGGTTCGCCACATCGATGCCCTGGAAAGCGCGCTCGGCGCCGCGCTGTTCGTGCGCTCCACCCGTGGCCTGCTGCTGACCGACGCCGGCGAGCTGCTGCTGACGCGCGCCACCGCGCTGATGACGGACATTACCGGCCTTCGCGCTGAGCTGAGCGCGCTGAACGAAACGCCGCAGGGCACGCTGCGCATCAGCTGCCTGCCGACCTTCGGCAAAACCTATGTGCTGCCGCTGCTGCCGACGCTGGCGGAACGCTACCCGCAGCTGTCGGTCGACCTCGATCTGACCGAACGTCAGACCGATCCGACGCAGGAACGGCTCGACGCCGCCATCCGCATCGGCGAACAGAAGGACAGCGCGCTGTATGCCAGCCGCATCGCCACCCAACGCTGGGTGATGTGCGCCAGCCCCGCCTACGTCGCCCGCTATGGCCTGCCGGCCGATCTGGAGGCGCTGCCGCAGCATCGGCTGATCGCCCGCTACCACAAGCAGCAGCCGGCCTGCTGGGCACAGATCCTCGACGCGGCGCTGATGAGCCGCTGCACCATGGCGCTGCGCTGCGACGACTTCACCGCGCAGCGCCAGGCCGCGCTGCTCGGGCTCGGCATCGCCTTTCTGCCCAACTGGGTGGTGGGGCCGGACGTGCAGCACGGGCAGCTGGTGCAAATGCTGGAAGATCCGCGCCATGAGCAGCAAGGCATCTATCTGCTGCGCCCGATGGCGAAGGTGTCCGCCCGGCTGGCGGCCTTCACCGCCCTGCTGCAGCAAACCATCGGTCAACCGCCCAGCTGGGGGTAAAGCGGCGTCACCCGGCCGTGCAGCGCCGGGTTGTCGCTCTCGTCCTTTAGCGCGATGCCGCTCAGCCGCCGCAGGAACGCCTGCTCCAGCAGCCAGGCCAGGCGGAACGCCGCCTGCGGATAATCCAACCCCTCGGGCCGCACGTTGGAGATACAGTTGCGCTCGGCGTCCGTTCTGCGCGCGTTCGGCCCCCAGGTCAAATAGACGCCCAGGCTGTCCGGCGACGACAGGCCCGGCCGTTCGCCGATCAAAACCGCCACCGCCCGGGCCTGCAGGCATTCGCCGATCTCATCCCCCAGCGCCACCCGCGCCTGATGCGCCAGCACCACCGGCGCAACGGTCAGCCCCAACGTATCGAGATAGGGGCGCAGCGCCTGCAGCAGCGGCAGCGCCTGGCGATGCACCGCCTTGGAGGAGAGGCCGTCCGCCACTATCAGCAGTAGATCGACGCGGCGCGATGGCGAACCGAGCAGCAGGCTGCGGCTGTCCGACGCCAACCGCCGCCCCAGATCAGGTCGGCGCAGATAGGCGGCGCGGTCGGCGGCCTGGCTGTGCACCGCCAGCGTGGGCCAACCGGCATCATGCAGATCTGCCGCCAACCGTTCGCTGTCGAAAGGCTGATGCACCGCGTCGCGCGCCTGGGCGTGAGCCAGGCCGAAGCGCAGCAGTTCGTCGGTCGGCAGGCTGGCGCCGGTGCGCCCCAGCGCGATGCGCGCATCGGTAAAGGCGCGCAGCGCGTCCCAGCTGTTGGCGTGAACCGGTTTGCTCATGTGCGTTCTCCCTGCAGCGCCAGCAACAGCGGATGATTGGCGGCGGCGTCGCGCAGCCGCCCACGTTCGTCGGTAATGTTCATCGCCGCCAGCCAGGCGGCGAACTCCGGCGCGTGCTTCAGCCCCAGCAGCTCGCGGATATAGAGCGCATCATGGAACGACGTGCTTTGGTAGTTGAGCATGATGTCGTCCGCGCCCGGCACGCCGATCAGGAACGTCAACCCGGCGGCGGCCAACAGCGTCAGCAGCGTGTCCATGTCGTCCTGATCGGCTTCGGCATGGTTGGTGTAGCAGACGTCGCAGCCCAGCGGCAGGCCGAGCAGCTTGCCGCAGAAGTGGTCCTCCAGCCCGGCGCGGATAATTTGCTTGCCGTCATACAGGTATTCGGGGCCGATAAACCCTACCACGGTGTTGATCAGCAGCGGCGAGAAATGGCGCGCCACCGCATAGGCCCGCGCCTCGCAGGTCTGCTGATCGACGCCGTGATGGGCGTTGGCCGACAGGCAGCTGCCCTGCCCGGTTTCGAAATACATCACGTTGTCGCCCAGCGTGCCGCGCCTGAGGCTCAGCGCCGCCTGCTGCGCTTCCGCCAGCAGCGCCAAACTGATGCCGAAACCGCGATTGGCCGCTTCGGTACCGGCGATCGACTGAAACACCAGATCCACCGGCGCGCCGCGCTCTATCAGCCGCAGCGTGTTGGTCACGTGGGTCAGCACGCAGGATTGGGTGGGAATGGCGAAGCGCTGGATCACGTCGTCCAGCATGTAGTTGAGCTTTTCCAGCAGCGGCAGGCTGTCGCTGGCCGGATTGATGCCGACCACCGCATCGCCGCTGCCGTACAACAGGCCGTCCAGCATGCTGGCGGCGATGCCCTGCAGGCTGTCGGTCGGGTGATTGGGCTGCAGCCGCACGCTGAGGTGGCCCGGCAGGCCGATCGTATTGCGAAAGCGCGTCACCACCCGGCACTTCTTCGCCACCAGGATCAGATCCTGATTGCGCATGAGCTTGCTCACCGCCGCCGCCATCTCCGGCGTGATGCCGGCCGCCACCTGCGCCAGCATGGCGCTGTCCGCCTGCTCGCTCAGCAACCAATCGCGAAAATCACCGACCGTGAGGTGCGAGATGGGCTCAAAGGCGGCGGCATCGTGGCCGTCGATAATCAGGCGCGTCACCTCGTCCTCTTCGTACGGCACCAGCGCCTGCTGCAGGAACGCCTTGAGCGGCAAGTCCGCCAGCGCAATGCGCGCCGCCATACGCTCTTCGGCGCTTTGCGCCGCCACCTCCGCCAGATAATCGCCGGAACGCGCCGGCGAAGCCTTCGCCATCAGCTGACGCAGATCGCCAAAGCGATAGCCGCGTTGGCCCACCGTTGCCTGATACATAGCCCCCTCCCTTGCCCCGAGTGACGAGATAACAGCCCTGCACCAAGTGTAGTCAGTGGGAAAAGAAAATTATTTTGCACGCGATCGCCGCCGTCGCGCTTTCCCCCATTTCACCCGCCGCCGCTTCGGGTTACAGTAGCCGCGAAAAAGGAGGGGTGATGGATCCGCAACGGCAAATTATCGACTGGCTGCAACAAGACGACGCTCGCATGGCCGCCCTGCGCACCGCGCGCCGGCTCGGCCTGAATGACTGGTGCCTCGGCGCCGGCTTCGTCCGCAATCTGGTGTGGGATCGGCGCCACGGCTATGTGGACGCCACGCCGCTCAACGATATCGACGTGATCCACTTCGATGCGGAGCGTGCGGACGCCGAGCGCGATCGCATGCTGGAGACGCGCCTGCACCAATGGCTGCCGCAGCCGTGGTCGGTCAAGAATCAGGCGCGCATGCACCTGCGCGGCGGCCGGGCGCCTTACCGCGACAGCGAAGAGGCCATCAGCTTTTGGACCGAAGTGGAAACGGCGATCGGCGCACGCCTGAACGCCGACGACAGCATCACGCTGGTGGCCCCCTTCGGGCTGGCGGCGCTGTTCAACGACACCATCACCTTCAACGTGAAAAACGGCGATCGCGCGGCCTATGCCCAGCGCGTGCTCGACAAAGGCTGGCTGCAGCGCTGGCCGCACCTGCGGCAGGTAAAGATTTAATCGCCGCTGCCGATACCCTGAACAGCGATAGCCAGACTCAGGGAGAGCATCCATGTCGACCACCATCACCATGATCGTACCGATCAAAAATACCGTTCCCGGCATCAGCAACGTCTTCAGCGCGCCGGGCCATCAGGGTGAATTGCTGATGGCCAAACCGGTCAACAACCAGCCGCAAGGCGGCAAGATGGAGAAAAACGAACGCGCCAACGGCAATGACGAACCGGCTAACCTCAACGAAAGCCGCGCCTCGGTGCGCATCAAGGCGCTGAACCGGCAGATTCAGGCTCTGCAGCAAAAGCTGGTGGAGCTGAAAGACTCCAGCGCCGATCCCAAAGAGATCGAGAAGCAAAAGCAGCTGATCGAAGCGCAGATCAAGATGTTGCAGGCCGAGATCGCGCGCATCCAGAAAGAAGAAATGGAAAAGCAGCAGCAGGAGCAAATGAAGAAAGCCGCGGCGCAAGCCGGCGACGGCGTAAACCGCCCGACGCCGCTTAACGCGGTGGACGTCTATATCTGAATCAATATTCCGCGTTTTCCTGCCGGCGCTGGTGCAGCAGCGCCGCCTGCTGACGCGCCACCTGCCAGATGGCCTCCGCCGCCGGCGTCAGCGAGCGGTTCTTGCGCCGCACCAGCATCAACGCGCGATTGATCTCCGGCACCAGCCGCCGCACCCGGAGCCGCCCCCCTTCCGGCAGCGGCAGCGCCAACGCCGGGAAGATACTGATGCCAATCCCTTCCGCCACCATCGGGAACAGCGTGGCCGGATGGCCGATTTCCTGCACCACCTGCGCCTCAACGCCCTGCTGCCTCAGCGCGCTGTCGATCAACGGCCGGCTGCCCGACGCGTAATCCTGCAACACCAGGCGGCAGCCGTTTAACGCCGACCAACGCACCTCTTGCCGCGCCGCAAACGGGTGATCGTCGCGGCACAGCAGCAGGAACGGTTCATGCAGCACCGCTTCGCACTCCAGATCCACCGCCTGCACCGGATCGACCACGATGCCGAAATCCACCTCGGCGTTGCGCACGCTGTGCAGCACCTGCTGCTGCGCCTGATCGCGCAGCATGATGCGGATCTCCGGGTATTCGCGTTCGCCGGCAGCGATGCACTGCGGCATCAGATGGGCGGAAATGGTCTGGCTGGTCGCCACCCGCACCGTGCCGCTGCGCTGTACGCCAAAGCTGCGCGCATCCAGCAACGCGGCCTGCAGTTCGTCCAGCAGCCGTTCGACCCGGTTGGCCAGCCGCAGGCCGGCGTCGGTCAATACCACTTCACGCGTGGTGCGATCCAGCAGGCGCACGCCGATCTCCGCCTCCAGCTCTTTCACGCTGTGGCTGACCGCCGATTGCGTCAGACCAATCGCCTCACCGGCGCGGCTGAAGCTGCCGTGGCGGGCTATAGCGACGAACACCCGCAGTTGTTTGAGTGAGTAATTCATGCGTTTTATTCATAGATGAATTAAATAAATCAATTTAATTATTATATGCCCACGCGGGAGAATAGCCCCATCGATTTTCTACCCGAGCGTATCGCCATGAGATTCCTGCCCGATCGTTTTACCCTGACGCTGATCGCCACCGTGCTGCTGGCTTCTTTCCTGCCGGCGCGCGGCGAGTTCGTCGGCTGGCTCAACGCCCTGACCATCGCCGCCATCGCCCTGCTGTTCTTCATGCACGGCGCCAAGCTGTCGCGCGAGGCCATCCTGGCCGGCAGCAATAACTGGCGGCTGCATCTGTGGGTGATGTTCAGCACCTTCATCATTTTTCCGGCGCTGGGGATGCTGTTCGCCTGGTGGGCGCCGATCGACGTCAGCCCCGAGTTGTACGCCGGATTCATCTACCTGTGCATCCTGCCCGCCACCGTGCAGTCGGCCATCGCCTTCACCTCGCTGGCGGGCGGCAACGTGGCGGCGGCGGTGTGCAGCGCCTCCGCCTCCAGCCTGCTGGGGATCTTCGTGTCGCCGCTGTTGGTCGGCCTGCTGATGAACGTGCACGGCGATACCGGCAGCCTGCGGCAGGTGGGCTCGATCGTGCTGCAGCTGCTGGTGCCGTTCGTCGCCGGCCACCTGCTGCGGCCGCTGATCGGCGGCTGGATCGAGCGCCATCGCCCGCTGATCGGCAAAACCGACCAGACTTCGATTCTGCTGGTAGTGTACGCCGCCTTCAGCGAGGCGGTCACGCACGGCATCTGGCATCAGGTGGGGATCGGTTCGCTGGCGTTTATCGTCGGCGGCAGCATCGTGCTGCTGGCGATCGTGCTGGTGGTGAACACCTACATGGCGCGCTGGCTCGGGTTCAGCAAGGCGGACGAGATCACCATCGTGTTCTGCGGTTCGAAGAAAAGCCTGGCGAACGGCATTCCAATGGCCAATATCCTGTTCCCGGCGGCGACGGTGGGGATCATGGTGCTGCCGCTGATGGTGTTCCATCAGGTGCAGTTGATGGCCTGTGCGGTGCTGGCGAAAAGGTATCAGCGCAAGCAGCGGGCGCAACAGGCGGTGCCCAACGCCAACGTGCAGGCATCGCGCGGGTAAAAAAAGACGGGCCGAGGCCCGTCAGATCAGCTTTTTTTCAGCGGCTTGACCAAGTGGTCAAGCCCTTCGATTTTAATCGCCAACGTCATCTCCATCAGCATGCCGAGCTTGCCTTTGGGGAATTCGCCCTTGCGGGCGAACCACAGCAGGTACTCTTCGGGCAGATCGATCAGCACCCGCCCCTGGTACTTGCCGAACGGCATCACGGTATTGGCGATCTCCAGCAGGTTTTCCTTTTCCATCAGTCACCCAGCAGGCGGATCATTTCCGCTTCGTCGATCACGGCGATACCCAGCTCCTGCGCCTTCGCCAGCTTGGAGCCGGCCGCTTCGCCGGCGATCACCAAATCGGTTTTCTTCGACACGCTGCCGCTGACCTTGGCGCCCAGCGCCGTCAGGCGATCTTTGGCCTCGTCGCGCGACAGCTGGCTCAGCGAGCCGGTCAGTACCACGGTTTTGCCGGCGAACGGGCTGTCTATCTCTTCCGCGACTACCACCACCGGCGCCGGCCAGTGGATGCCGATCTCGGCGCCCACCAGCTCGTTGATCACCTGCTGATTGAGCGCTTCATCGAGGAAATTGCGGGTGTGTTTGGCCACCACTTCGCCGACGTCCGGCACCTCTTTCAGCGCCTCGATATCGGCGGCGAACAGCTTCTCGAGCGATCCGAAATGCGCCGCCAGGTTGGCGGCGGTCGCCTCGCCGACCTCGCGAATGCCCAGCGCATACAGGAAGCGAGCGAAGGTGGTCTGTTTGGATTTCTCCAGCGCATTGACCAGGTTCTGCGCCGATTTCGGCCCCATGCGATCCAGGCCGGTCAGAATGCCGGCGGACAGACGGAAAAGATCGGCCGGATTCTTCACGTACTCTTTGTCCACCAGCTGCTCGATGATCTTGTCGCCCATGCCTTCAACGTCCAGCGCGCGGCGGGAAACGAAGTGCTTCAACGCCTCTTTGCGCTGCGCGCCGCAGATAAGACCGCCGGTGCAGCGCGCTACCGCCTCGCCTTCCACGCGCTCAACGTCAGAGCCGCACACCGGGCAGTGCAGCGGGAACACCACTTCGCGCGCATCCTGTGGCCGACGGTCTTCCAGCACCCCCACCACCTGCGGGATCACGTCGCCGGCGCGGCGCACGATCACCGTATCGCCGATGCGCAGCCCCAGACGCTCAATTTCATCGGCGTTGTGCAAGGTGGCGTTGCTGACGGTCACCCCGGCTACCAGCACCGGCTCAAGGCGTGCCACCGGCGTAATCGCGCCGGTGCGGCCAACCTGAAACTCCACTTCGCGCACCACGGTGATCTGCTCCTGCGCCGGGAATTTGAACGCCGTCGCCCAGCGCGGCGCACGCGCCACAAAGCCCAGCGTTTCCTGCAGATCGATATCGTCAATCTTGATCACCACGCCGTCGATGTCGAAACCGAGCTGCGCGCGGTCCTGCTCGACCTGGCGATAAAACGCCAGCACTTCCTCGCTGCCGGTGCGACGCTGGGCGCGATCGCTGACCGGCAGGCCCCAGGCCTTGAACTGCATCAGGCGCTCAAAGTGGCTGCGCGGCAGCTCGCCGCCTTCCAACAGGCCGACGCCGTAACAGAAGAAGGTCAGCGGGCGTTTGGCGGTAATGCGCGGATCGAGCTGGCGCAGCGAGCCGGCGGCGGCGTTGCGCGGGTTGGCGAACACCTTGCCGTCTTTGCGCCGGGCTTCTTCGTTCATCTGTTCAAAACCGGCCTGCGGCATGAACACCTCGCCGCGCACTTCCAGCCGGCGCGGGATGTTGTCGCCGGTCAGGCGCAGCGGGATGGCGCGGATGGTGCGCACGTTAGTGGTGATGTTCTCGCCGGTGGTGCCGTCGCCGCGCGTCGCCGCGCGCACCAGCTCACCGTCTTCGTACAGCAGGCTGACCGCCAGGCCGTCCAGCTTCAGCTCGCAGCAGAAGGTCAGCGGATCGCTGCTTTTGAGCCTATCCTGCACGCGCTTGTAAAACGCCAGGAAGCTTTCTTCGTCGAACACGTTGTCCAGCGACAGCATCGGCACTTCGTGACGCACCTGGTCGAACGCCGCCAGCGGCGCCGCGCCCACGCGCTGGGTCGGTGAATCGGCGGTGACCAACTCAGGATGCTCGCTCTCCAGTTCGCGCAGTTCGCGCATCAGGCGGTCATATTCCGCATCCGGCACTTCCGGCGCATCCAGCACATGATACTGGTATTCATGATGGCGCAGTGTGGCTCGTAGTTGATTGATTTGTTGGATTATCGATTCCATGGCTCACCATCAAAGATAAAAAACCCCCGGCTAGCGGGGGCTTTGTTGTTACGGATGTTCAGTGCGCGCGGCAACCCGCTCAGGCGTTGTTTTCCAACACTTCACGGATACGCGCTTTGTAGGTTTCCAGCTTCTGCGGCGTCATCATGCGGCGCTCGTCGTCCAGCACCACGCCGCCCACGTCGTCGGCGATGCGCTGTGCCGACTGCAGCATCAGCTTGAAGTTCTGATTGGCGTCGCCGTAAGACGGCACCATCATGAACATCGACACGCCCGGTGTGGAAAAGTCGGACATCATGTCAGGATCGAACGACCCCGGCTTGACCATGTTCGCCAGGCTGAACAGCACCGGGCCGCTGCCGGCCGGGCTGATATGGCGGTGGAAGATGCCCATCTCGCCAAACTGGAAGCCCGCCTGCAACACGCTCTGCAGCAGCACTTCGCCGCCGATTACGCCGCCCTGATGGGCTGCGACGTGCAGCACCAGCACGGTCTCTTTCAGCTTGGCCTGAATGGGCGCAGCCGCCGGCTGTTGTGGCTGTGGCGCAGGCTCCTGCGCCGGCTTCACTTCCGGCGCTTGCTGCACAGGGGCCGGCTCGGCGTGGAATGCCGGTTCCGCCCCCTGCGGCGCCTCATGTTCATGCGGCAGATCGTCGACGCGCGGCTCACGGCGCGCGGCCGGTTGCGGTTGCTGCGGCTCGGCCTGTTCTTCGTCCGGCGCGTAGTTGTTCAGCAGGATGTCATCATACTCCGGCCGCTGAGACAGCGGAGGCGGCGTCTGATGGGCAGCCGGCTGAACGGCGCGGGGCGCAGGCGCAGCCGCCGGAGCGGGCTTCGGCGCGGCCACGGGTTCTTCGCGTGCGGCATCGAAATGGCCAAATGACGGCTCGTCTTGCGGGTGAGCGGCGCGTACGCGCACCTCACCGACGCCTTCTTCGAGATCGTCGATCGGAGTTTGTTCACGTTCCTTTTGGGAACGTTTGGCTGGGCGATCGCGGAAGAGCGCTGACCGTTCTTTGCGACTGGTCCACAGACCGTGCAATAACAGCGCTATTATGGCGATCGCGCCAACAACGATTAATATCAGACGCAAATCCTGCATCATTGCTATCTCTGTTGTTCCAATACATTGCCACCGCGGCAAACATTCACTCTTTAACTCTATTTGCCCGCGCACACAAGTGCAAGTCCGTGCTGAACTTTATGCCAATAAAGATGATTATACTGCCTTTTTCTGCTGGTTTTTCAGCCAACCCTACCCTAGCCAGTGGAAAATCATCCCTATATGATAATGATGCCTGTTCAGACAACGAGATAACTTAAGATATGTCCTATACGCAGCCCCCTGCCCGCTCAACCAGCGGCATTCACTATTTCGCCGAAGGCTGGCGCCTGATTTCGCGCCCGGGGATTAAACGCTATGTGGTCCTGCCGTTGCTGGTCAACGTGCTGCTGATGGGCTCCGCTTTCTGGTGGCTGTTCAGCCGGCTCGGCGACTGGATCCCGGCGATGATGAGCCACGTTCCCGACTGGCTGCAATGGTTGAGCTACCTGCTGTGGCCGCTGGCGGTCATTTCGGTGCTGCTGGTGTTCAGCTATCTGTTCAGCACCATCACCAATCTGATTGCGGCGCCGTTCTGCGGCCTGCTGGCCGAGCAGCTCGAAGGCAGCCTGACCGGCAAACCGCTGCCGGACACCGGCCTGCTCGGCATCGCCAAAGATCTGCCGCGCATCATGGCGCGCGAATGGCGCAAGCTGATGTATTACCTGCCGCGCGCGCTGCTGCTGCTGGCGCTGTACTTCGTGCCCGGCATCGGCCAGACGGTGGCGCCGGTGCTATGGTTCCTGTTCAGCGCCTGGATGCTGGCGATCCAGTATTGCGACTACCCGTTCGACAACCACAAGGTGAGCTTTGCCGACATGCGCCGCGCCTTGCGCCAGCACAAAACCGACAACCTGCAGTTCGGCGCGCTGGTCAGCCTGTTCACCATGATCCCGATCCTCAACCTGGTGATCCTGCCGGTCGCCGTCTGCGGCGCCACCGCGATGTGGGTCGATCGCTACCGCTCGCAATTCGTCCGATAACCGCCGCTTTTTGCCGCCGATAGCGCGGGAATTTTCGACAGGGCGCGCATTTCGCGCCCTTATCATTGTGCTTAAAACTTATTTCCTAATAACATATAGATATACCAATTCTTTACTTCCCTGCCGGTACTGTTAGCGTATGCTTTCGATGTTCCCCACA
This sequence comes from Serratia sp. CY44782, assembly GCF_052168715.1. Taxonomy (NCBI): domain Bacteria; kingdom Pseudomonadati; phylum Pseudomonadota; class Gammaproteobacteria; order Enterobacterales; family Yersiniaceae; genus Serratia; species Serratia sp. CY44782. Next base: position 34,950 of record NZ_JBJNME010000001.1, on the reverse strand, counting down.
TTTTCATAGAGTTAAAGGACGGGCTATGAGCAAGATATATGAAGACAACTCATTAACAATCGGCCATACGCCGCTGGTTCGTCTGAACCGTATCGGCAACGGACGCATTCTGGCCAAGGTTGAATCACGCAACCCGAGCTTCAGCGTCAAATGCCGCATCGGTGCCAATATGATTTGGGATGCGGAACAACGTGGTGTGCTGACCGCCGGTAAAGAGCTGGTGGAGCCGACCAGCGGCAACACCGGCATCGCGCTGGCCTTCGTGGCCGCCGCGCGCGGTTACAAGCTGACGCTGACCATGCCGGAAACCATGAGCATCGAGCGCCGCAAGCTGCTCAAGGCGCTCGGCGCCAATCTGGTGCTGACCGAAGGGGCGAAAGGCATGAAAGGCGCTATCGCCAAGGCCGAAGAGATCGTCGCCACCGATCCGAACCGTTACCTGATCCTGCAACAGTTCAGCAACCCGGCCAACCCGGCCATCCATGAAAAAACCACCGGCCCGGAAATCTGGGAAGACACCGACGGTGAAGTCGACGTGTTCATCTCCGGCGTCGGCACCGGCGGCACGCTGACCGGCGTCAGCCGCTACATCAAGAACACCAAAGGCAAGGCCATCACTACCGTGGCGGTCGAGCCGACCGACTCGCCGGTCATCAGCCAGGCGCTGGCCGGTGAAGAGCTGAAACCGGGCCCGCACAAGATCCAGGGCATCGGCGCCGGCTTCATTCCAGGCAACCTCGATCTGGACCTGGTGGATCGCGTCGAGAAGGTCTCCAACGACGAAGCCATCAGCATGGCGCGTCGCCTGATGGACGAAGAAGGCATCCTGGCGGGCATTTCCTCGGGCGCAGCGGTCGTGGCGGCGGTGAAACTGGCCGAAGAACCGGCGTTCGCCGACAAGACCATCGTGGTGATCCTGCCCTCTTCCGGCGAACGTTATCTGAGCACCGCGCTGTTTGCCGATCTGTTCACCGAGCAGGAATTGCAGCAGTAATTCCACCACTGCACAAATCGCTAAAAAAGCACCCTGCGGGGTGCTTTTTTGTGGACTGGATCAAACTTTATAGCAGTCCAAGATTGCTTTTGCCCGTCGGCTTTAGTATTTAACGGTGCATTATTTCGATGCGCAAAATTAATCACCCCCCGAGCCCGGTCAAGGCTGAATCGATTTACTCATCTGTCGCCGACGCGTCGAATCGGGCATAATGGGGAGCGGATTGGAACGACGTCTAAAGCCGAGTTTTTTGATCTGAAGTGCCTAACGCGTCGTTTTCTGTTGCATCAACGTTCGCCCCTGTCCATAGTCAGGCGCTATAACCAGACAAGCTAAAGTCAGGCCCCTGGGCTAAACTTTAGCTCCACAACATTAATCCAATAAGTTGGGGAAACATCAATGTTCCAGCAAGAAGTTACTATTACCGCTCCGAATGGTCTGCATACTCGCCCTGCCGCTCAGTTCGTTAAAGAAGCCAAAGGCTTCACGTCTGACATCACCGTGACCTCCAACGGCAAAAGCGCCAGCGCTAAAAGCCTGTTCAAACTGCAAACTCTGGGGCTGACTCAAGGGACCGTAGTGACCATCTCCGCTGAAGGTGAAGACGAGCAGAAAGCCGTTGAGCACTTGGTAAAACTGATGGCAGAGCTTGAGTAATCGGCCCGTCTTTTTAGTTAACACCAGTCAAGAGTAAGGTAGGGTTATGATTTCAGGCATTTTAGTATCACCGGGCATCGCTTTTGGTAAGGCTCTCTTGCTGAAAGAAGACGACATTGTCATCAACCGGAAAAAAATCTCTGCTGATCAAGTAGAGCAGGAAGTCTCGCGTTTTCTGGCCGGCCGCGCGAAAGCGTCCGAACAGCTGGAAGCGATCAAGACCAAAGCTGGCGAAACCTTCGGCGAAGAGAAGGAAGCTATCTTCGAAGGCCACATCATGTTGCTGGAAGACGAAGAGCTTGAGCAGGAAATCATAGCCCTAATCAAAGACGATCTGGCCTCCGCAGACGCCGCCGCCTACACCGTGATCGAAGGTCAGGCGAAAGCGCTGGAAGAGCTGGACGACGAATACCTCAAAGAGCGCGCCGCCGACGTGCGCGACATCGGTAAGCGCCTGCTGCAGAACATCCTGGGCATGCCGATCGTCGATCTGGGCTCCATTCAGGACGAAGTGATCCTGGTGGCCACCGATCTGACCCCGTCAGAGACCGCGCAGCTGAACCTGGACAAAGTGCTGGGCTTCATTACCGATCTCGGCGGCCGGACTTCCCACACCTCTATCATGGCGCGCTCCCTGGAGCTGCCGGCGATCGTCGGTACCAGCGACGTGACCAAGCAGGTGAAAAACGACGACTACCTGATTCTGGATGCGGTTAACAACAAAATTTACGTTAACCCGACCGCTGACGTTATCGATCAGCTGAAAGCCGCCCAGAACCAATACATCACCGAGAAAAACGATCTGGCCAAGCTGAAGGACCTGCCGGCGATTACGCTGGACGGCCATCAGGTTGAAGTCTGCGCCAACATCGGCACCGTGCGCGACGTCGCGGGTGCAGAGCGCAACGGCGCGGAAGGCGTCGGTCTGTATCGTACCGAGTTCCTGTTCATGGACCGCGACTCGCTGCCGACCGAAGACGAGCAGTTCCAGGCTTATAAAGCCGTGGCGGAAGCCATGGGCTCGCAGGCCGTGATCGTCCGTACCATGGACATCGGCGGCGACAAAGACCTGCCGTACATGAACCTGCCGAAGGAAGAGAACCCGTTCCTCGGCTGGCGCGCCATCCGCATCGCGATGGACCGCCGTGAAATCCTGCACGCCCAGCTGCGCGCCATCCTGCGCGCCTCGGCGTTCGGCAAACTGCGCATCATGTTCCCGATGATCATCTCCGTGGAAGAAGTGCGCGATCTGAAAGGCGAAATCGAGACGCTGAAAGCGCAGCTGCGCGAAGAAGGCAAGGCGTTTGACGAGAGCATCGAAGTGGGCGTGATGGTGGAAACACCGGCTGCGGCGGTCATTGCTCACCACCTGGCGAAAGAAGTCGACTTCTTTAGTATTGGGACAAACGATCTAACCCAGTATACTCTGGCGGTAGATCGCGGCAACGAGCTGATTTCTCATCTCTATAACCCGATGTCCCCATCAGTGCTTAGCCTGATCAAACAGGTTATTGATGCATCTCACGCGGAAGGCAAGTGGACCGGCATGTGCGGCGAACTGGCTGGCGATGAGCGTGCTACACTGTTGTTATTGGGCATGGGGCTGGATGAGTTCAGCATGAGTGCGATTTCAATCCCGCGCATCAAGAAAATTATTCGTAACACGAATTTCGAAGATGTGAAGGCGTTGGCAGCGCAGGCCTTGGCACAGCCAACGGCACAAGACCTGATGAATTGCGTCAATAAATTCATCGAAGAAAAAACGCTCTGCTAAACTTCCACGACACTGGAACGCCGCCCAATTTAATGCTTAGGAGAAGATCATGGGTTTGTTCGATAAACTGAAATCTCTGGTTTCTGATGACAAGAAAGACACGGGCACTATCGAGATCGTCGCTCCCCTTTCTGGCGAAATCGTCAATATCGAAGATGTGCCGGACGTAGTGTTCGCTGAAAAAATCGTTGGCGACGGTATCGCCATCAAACCGGCCGGCAACAAAATGGTTGCTCCGGTTGACGGCACCATCGGTAAGATTTTCGAAACCAACCATGCATTCTCTATCGAATCCGACAGCGGCATTGAGCTGTTCGTCCACTTCGGCATCGATACCGTAGAACTGAAAGGCGAAGGCTTCAAACGCATCGCCGAAGAAGGCCAGCGCGTCAAGAAAGGTGACGTGGTTATCGAGTTCAACCTGCCTCTGCTGGAAGAGAAAGCCAAGTCTACCCTGACGCCGGTCGTTATCTCCAACATGGACGAGATCAAAGAGCTGATCAAACTGTCCGGCAGCGTGACCGTTGGCGAAACCCCGATCATCCGCATCAAGAAGTAATCGCGAATGAGCAAGAAAAACGGCGCCCTCGGCGCCGTTTTTTTTATCTCCTTCGTCGTATCCCGATTTCGCTACGTTATGACGGCCAGCGCGGGATACGCAGGGTAATGACCAGCCCCTCTTTATCGCCGTTGCGCGCCTCAACCTGGCCGCCGTGCGCCAGCACCACCTTGCGGGTGATCGCCAGCCCCAGGCCGTACCCCTTGCCCGACAGCGCCGACTTCACGCGCACGAACGGATCGAAAATGCTCGACAGCTTCGCCTCCTCGACTCCCGGCCCCTGATCGCTGACCGCGATCTGGAACTGGTTATCAACGCGCGTCAGCGCCACCGTCACCCGCTGGCCGTGGCTGGAAAAGCGCAGCGCATTACGCACGATGTTATCCACCGCTCGCCGCATCAGCTCCGCATTGCCCTTGACGGTGTACTCCACGTCCGACTCGGCCTGCAGCACGATATCCACGCCGGGCACCTGCGCCTCGTAGCGTGCATCGCTCACCACCGCATCCACCAGGCCGTACAGATCGAAATACTCCTCGTCCGGCAGGCTGCTGTGTTCGGCGCGCGACAGCGCCAGCAGCTCGCCGATCATCTTATCCAGCCGCCCCGACTCGTGTTCGATGCGCTTGAGCGAGGTTTCGACGTTGCCGGCATTCTGCCGCGCCAGGCCGATCGCCAGCTGCAGGCGCGCCAGCGGCGAACGCAGCTCGTGCGAAACGTCATGAAGTAACTGCTCGCGGGCGCTGACCAGCAGCTCCAGCCGCTCAGCCATGGTGTCGAAATCGCGCGCCACGTCGGACAGCTCGTCATGACGGCGGCGCATTTTCGGGAACAGCCGCACCGACAGATCGCCCTGCGCCACCCGATCCAGGCCACCGCGCAGCTGACGCATCGGCCGGGTCAGGTTCCAGGCCAGCACGGCGCTGAACAGCAAACCGCCCAGCCCGCCGACCCACAGCATCGGCGCAGGAATGTTGAAGAAATGGGAACGCCGCTCCGGCCGATACTCTTCCCGCAGCCCGCGCACGTTATAGCTCAGCCAGTATCCCTGCCCTTCCCCGGTCTGCACCCAGGCAGAGATTTCCTTCGGCATCCGCCGCCCTTCAAATACCGGTTCTTCCGGCGCGGGCGGCGGCGGTTGGGTCATCGGCGTCACCGACAGCAAACGCCTGTCGTCCTCGGGCCAATCGCGCATCAGGGCTTCCAGCGCCGGCATGCCGCCGCTGCGCAACTGGGTAGCCGCCGAGGTCAGCTGCAGGCCGATGACCCGCCGCGCCATAGCGTTCTCCGGCGGCACATAGCGGTCGCCATACAAAGAAAACGCCACCCACAGGGCCTGCGTCATGATGAGGAAGGTCAGCCAAAAGCCGAGCAAAATTTTCCAGAACAGTCTTCCGCGCATGTCAGGTTACCGAATGCGATAGCCGATGCTGCGCACCGTCTCGATGCTCAGCGTATTACCGGCCAGCGCGCTCAGCTTCTGGCGGATATTGCTGATATGCACGTCCACGCTGCGATCATAGGCCTCGCGCGGGCGCCCCAGCCCCTTCTCGGACAATTCATCCTTCGACACCACGCGATCCGGCGCGCGCAGCAACAGCTCCAGCAGATTGAATTCCGAAGCGGTCAGATCAAACGCCTTACCGCGCCATTCGCTGCTGCGGGTTGAAGGGTTCAGCGTCAGCTCGCCGAAGCTGATGGCGGCTTCGTCGTCCGCCTCCTGCGGCCGCTCTTCGAAACGGCGCAGCACCGCGCGCAGACGCGCCACCAATTCGCGCGGGTAGCAAGGTTTGGGCATGTAATCGTCGGCGCCCATCTCCAGGCCAATCACCCGATCGATGTTGTCGCCTTTGGCGGTCAGCATGATGATCGGCAGCCGGCTCTTTTTACGCACGTCGCGCAGCACGTCGATGCCGCTCATGTCCGGCAGCATGATATCGAGGATCATCGCGGTATAGTCGCCCGACAGCGCGCCCTCTACCCCCGCCTTGCCGGTCAGCACCAGCGTGGCGTCGAAGCCTTCGCCCGTCAGGTATTCGCTCAGCATGGTGCCAAGCTCCAGGTCATCGTCGACCAGTAAAATTTTCATGCCTTGCTCCTTCACCGATTTTCGTTATTTTCCCGCCAATTCCGCCGGCCCGCAGCCGGTTTTACTCAATCCTTACACATCGCGGTTCGCGTCTCGCCACCGTTATTGTGGCTGCTGTCGCGCGATTTCTCTACTTCTGTCAGGGTATTGGCGTGCAGACAGGCGCCGGCCATCGCGCAGGCGGGCCGGCTATGCGGTCGGTCAAAAGGGAAGTGAGAGGGAGTTTCCCGGCGAAACGCGCCGCCGGGAGGGCACATTCAGTCGAACACGCCGGTGGAGAGGTAACGGTCACCGCGATCGCAGACGATCGCCACCACGACGCTGCCGGGGTGGGCCGCCGCGACGCGCAGGGCGCCGGCTACCGCGCCGCCGGAGCTGACGCCGCAGAAAATGCCTTCACGCTGCGCCAGCTGGCGCATGGTCTGCTCAGCATCGCGCTGCTCGATATCCAGCACCTGATCCACCAGCTCCGGGCGGAAAATGCCCGGCAGGTAAGCGGGCGCCCAACGGCGAATGCCGGGGATGCTGCTGCCTTCTGCCGGCTGCAGGCCGATGATCTGCACCTGCGGATTCTGGCTCTTCAGGTAACCGCCCACGCCGGTAATGGTACCGGTGGTGCCCATGCTGGAAACGAAGTGCGTGATGCGTCCTTCGGTCTGGCGCCAAATCTCCGGGCCGGTGGTGGTGAAATGGGCGTAGGGATTGTCGAGATTGTTGAACTGATCCAGCACCTTGCCCTGCCCCTGACGCTGCATCTCCAGCGCCAGATCGCGCGCCCCTTCCATCCCCTGCTCACGGCTGACCAGGATCAGCTCGGCGCCGTACGCGCGCATCGCCGCCTGCCGCTCCAGGCTCATGTTCTCCGGCATCAACAGCTTCAGCGTATAGCCTTTGAGCGCGGCGATCATCGCCAGCGCAATGCCGGTATTGCCGCTGGTGGCCTCGATCAGCACGTCGCCGGGCTTGATCTCGCCGCGCAGCTCCGCCTGCTGGATCATCGCCAACGCAGCGCGATCCTTCACCGATCCCGCCGGGTTATTGCCTTCCAGTTTGACCCATACCTCGCTGCCCGCCTGGGCGGCCAGCCGTTGCAGTTGTACCAGCGGGGTGTTCCCGATGCATTGTTCGAGCGTTGTCACGATCTTTGCCTGTGTTGGTGTGCGTAAAGTAAAAAGGCAACCCGGGGGTTGCCTTGAAGAAAAGGGCAGCTAAAACCTATCAGGCGCTTTTGGCTAACGCAACAGGTTGCAGCAGTTGATCGCCGGCATACAGCCGCGCATTGAGGCTGCCGACGTAATAACGGCCGCCGCGCACCGGGGTTGGATTGCCTTCCGGCAACACCACGCCGATCGGTTCCTGATGCCAGCCGATCGGCTGCACCGTCAGCTGCCAGAAGTGGCCACGCGGGCTGACTTCCAACACCTGCACCGGCAGCGGGCAACGCTCGCTGCTTTCGGTCGCCACTTCCATTTCCCACGGACGCAGGAACAGATCGACGCTGCCCTGGTGCATCGGCTGGAACGACAGCGGCCACTGGTGCGCGCCGACGAACAGCTGGGAGCCGCGAATTTCGCCGTTCAGGCGGTTCACTTCCCCCATGAATTCCAGCACGAAGCGGCTGGCCGGTTCGCGCATAATCTCTTCCGGCGACCCGACCTGTTCGATATTGCCCTGGCTCATCACCACGATGCGGTCGGCCACTTCCATCGCCTCTTCCTGATCGTGGGTGACGAACACGCTGGTGAACTTCAGCTCTTCGTGCAGCTGACGCAGCCAGCGGCGCAGCTCTTTGCGCACCTGCGCATCCAGCGCGCCGAACGGTTCGTCCAGCAGCAGAATTTGCGGCTCCACCGCCAGGGCGCGCGCCAACGCCACGCGCTGTTTCTGGCCGCCGGACAGCTGAGACGGATAGCGGTTGGCCAGGTGGCCCAGCTGCACCATTTCCAGCAGCTGGGTGACTTTCTGTTTGATCGCCGCGGCGTTCGGCCGCTCGCGGCGCGGCAGCACGGTCAGGCCGAAGGCGATGTTGTCGAACACCGTCATGTGGCGGAACAGCGCATAGTGCTGAAACACGAAGCCTACGCGCCTGTCGCGCGCATGCATGTGGCTGACGTCGGTGCCGTGGAAGCCCAGCTTACCGCCGCTCTGGCTTTCCAGCCCGGCGATGATACGCAGCAGCGTGGTCTTGCCGGAACCGGACGGCCCGAGCAGCGCCACCATCTCGCCGGAAGCAATATCGAGCGAGATATCGTTCAATACCTTGGTGCGACCGAAGTACTTGTTGATGCCGTTAATCTCAATGCTCATGATTTTCCTCCCGCTCGAGACGCGCGTTTTGACGTTCCAGACGCCACTGCAGCGCGCTCTTCAAAAATAGGGTAACGATCGCCATCAGGGTCAACAGGGCGGCGGCGGTAAAGGAGCCGACGGTGTTGTAATCCTGCTGCAACAGCTCGACCTGCAGCGGCAGGCTGTAGGTTTCGCCGCGAATCGAACCGGACACCACCGACACTGCGCCGAACTCGCCGATGGCGCGCGCGTTGGTCAGCACCACGCCGTACAACAGCGCCCAGCGAATGTTGGGCAGCGTTACGCGGCGGAACATTTGCCAGCCGGACGCCCCCAGCAGAATGGCGGCCTCGTCTTCCTGGCTGCCCTGGCTGAGCATCATCGGCACCAGCTCGCGCACCACGAAGGGGCAGGTGACGAAAATGGTCACCAGCACCATGCCCGGCCAGGAGAACATGATCTGGATGTTATGCGCATCCAGCCAGCCGCCCAGCAGGCCGTTGCTGCCGTAAAACAGCAGGTAAATCAGCCCCGCCACCACCGGTGAAACGGCGAACGGGATATCGATCAGCGTCAGCAACAGCTGGCGGCCGGGGAAGGTGAAGCGCGTCACCAGCCACGCCAGCAACGTGCCGAACACCAGGTTGAACGGCACGGTGATCAGCGCGATCAAAACCGTCAGCCAAATGGCGTGCAGCATGTCCGGATCGAGCAAGTTGCTCCACATCGCGCCGAACCCTTTGGAAAAGGCCTCGGCGAAAATCGACATCATCGGCACCACCAGCAGCAGCACCGAGAACAGCGCGCCGATGGCAATCAGCGTCCACTTGCCCCAGTTGACGCGCGGGCGCTCGGCGCCGTTGAAGGCGGAAACATCGGCCATCAGTGCCCTCCTCCCAAACGTCTGCCGAAGCGGCTTTGCAATACGTTAATGCTGAACAGCAGCAGCAGCGACGCCGCCAGGATCACCGAGGCGATGGCGCTGGCCGCCGGGTAATCGAACTCCTGCAAACGCACGAAAATCATCAGCGAGGTCACTTCCGTCTTCCAGGCTATGTTGCCGGCGATGAAAATCACCGCGCCGAACTCGCCCAGGCTGCGGGTAAAGGAGATGGCGGTGCCGGCCAGCAATGCCGGTGCCACCTCGGGCAACACCACGCGGCGGAAACTCTGCCAGCGCGTGGCGCCCAGCGTCTCGGCCGCCTCTTCGTATTCCGGCCCCAGCTCTTCCAGAACCGGCTGCACGGTGCGCACCACAAACGGCAGGCTGGTGAACGCCATCGCTACCGCGATCCCAAGCCAGGTAAAGGTGACCTTGATGTCGAAATGCGCCAGCCACTGACCGTACCAGCCAGTAGTGGAAAACAGCCCCGCCAGCGTCAGGCCGGCCACTGCGGTCGGCAGTGCGAACGGCAGATCGATCAGGCCGTCCAGCAGCGAACGGCCGGGAAAACGGTAGCGCGTCAGGATCCAGGCCATCAGCATGCCGAACACCGCGTTGAACAGGCTGGCGACGCCGGCCGCCAGCAGCGTCACTTTATACGCCGCCACCACCTGCGGGTTGGAAATCACTTCCCAGTATTGCGCCAGGCTCATCTGTGCCAGCTGCATCACCAGCGCGGTGAGCGGCAACAGCAAGATCAAACAGGTATAAAACAGGCTGCTGCCGAGGCTGAGGCCAAATCCGGGCAGCACCCGCTTACTGGACGACAACGCCAACATTTACTTGCGCCCTGCAGCTAACAGCTGATCCAGCTCGCCGCCGGTGACGAAGTGGGTTTTCATCACCTCCGGCCAGCCGCCGAATTGATCTTCCACGCGGAACAGTTGGGTGTCCGGGAATTGCCCCTTCGCCGCCGCCATCGCTTTCTGGTCATACACGCGGTAGTAGAAGCTGGTGATCACCTGCTGCGCCGCCGGGCTGTAGAGATAGTTCAGATAGGCTTTGGCCGCCTGTTCGGTACCGTTGCGCTCGACGTTTTTGTCGACCCAGGCCACCGGGAACTCCGCCAGAATATCGACCGGCGGCACGATCACTTCGTACTTGTCCTCACCGTACTGCTTGCGGATGTTGTTCACTTCGGACTCGAAGCTGATCAGCACGTCGCCCAAGCCGCGCTCGACGAAGGTGGTGGTCGCGCCGCGGCCGCCGGTATCGAACACCAGCACGTTCTTCAGGAAGCGGGTCATGAAGGCGCGGGTCTTGGCCGGATCGTTGCCGTCGGCCTGATTGGCAGCGCCCCAGGCGGCCAGATAGGTGTAACGGCCGTTACCGGAGGTTTTCGGGTTCGGGAACACCAGCTTCACGTCGTCGCGCACCAGATCGTTCCAGGTGTGGATCCCCTTCGGGTTGTCCTTGCGCACCAGAAACGCCATGGTGGAGTAGAACGGCGAACTGTTGTTCGGCAGGCGCGCCTGCCAATCCGCCGGGATCAGCTGCCCGCGATCGTGCAGGATCTGCACGTCGGTCACCTGGTTGTACGTCACCACGTCGGCGCGCAGGCCCTGCAGGATCGCCAGCGCCTGCTTGGAGGAACCGGCGTGCGATTGTTTGATGGTCAGCTTGTCGTTCGGATGCTGTTGATTCCACTGCTGTTCAAAGCCGGGATTCAGCGCGACGAACAATTCACGGGAAACGTCATAAGAGCTGTTCAGCAATTCCGCCGCCGACGCGGCGCCGCTCGCCAACAGCGCAGCCGCCAGCCAACCTTTCAGCACGAGATTTTTAACCCGGTTTTGTTTCATTCTGCACCTTATCACTGAGTCATTCCTTCAGGCTTTCGCCTTATTGACGACCAGTGTATTTATAACTCGGTGCGGAGCTGTAACGCTTTTATATACCGTTTAGTGATTTACAAGCATCAAACGCTATAAGGCAGGGAATGCGAGGCGTTTTCGGGGCGGGAAAACGGGCCGAAGCCGGGCGCGCCGGCTTCGGCAACGGCGTCAAAGTGACAGCAGGCGCGTCAGCGATGGCGCAAAGTAGTAGCTGCCGGTAACCGCACGGCTGAAACGCAGCATCGCGTCGCGTTTGCCGTCCAGATCGCCGAACATGCTCAGCAGCTGCTGCTCGATATTGTGCAGGCGTGCGCAATAGGCGATGAAGAACAGGCCATGCTTGCCGCTGGCGGTGCCATAAGGCAGGCTCTGGCGCAGAATTTTCAGGCCCTTGCCGTTCTCTTTCAGATCGACGCGGCTAACGTGCGAGGTATCCGGGCGCTGATCGGCCGGCAGCTCTTCGCTGTCGCGCTTGGTGCGACCGATGATCTGCTCCTGCTGTTCGGTGGTAAAACGCTGCCACTGGCGCAGGTTGTGCTCGTAGCGCTGCACCAGCACGTAGCTGCCGCCTGCGTCCTCTTCGCCTTCGGCAATCGTCGCCACTGCCGGGCGCTGCTCGCCCTGCGGGTTTTCGGTACCGTCGATGAAACCGCTCAGATCGCGCTCTTCCACCCAGCGGAAACCGTGGGTTTCTTCTTCAATCTTGATGGCGTTGCCGAACGCCGCCAGCGCCGCCTGCGCCAGCGTGAAGTTGACGTCGTGACGCAGCGACTGAATGTGGATCAGCATATCGCGCTGGGTGGCCGGTGCCAGCCCTTTGCCGAGCGGCGTGAACGGCTTCAGCTCTTTCGCGCCCTGGCCGTTGGAAAGATCGTGCCAAACGTCATAGCCGAAGGCGATCACCGCGCCGAGGCGCGCATCGGGAAACTGCTGCTGCAGCTCGCTCAGCGTCTGACAAAACTGTTTGCAGCCCTGGCGCAAGTCGGCGAATTCGCCCTGTACAGTGGCTTCCATAAAAATGGCGAAACGGCAGTGCTCCAGCAGAATGCCGCTCTGAACCTGTGTCATGTTGTTATCCTCAATACCAGAATCCGGCAACAGGTAAGGTATGGCGGTTGACGCGCGGGTTCCCTGTTACAAACGCGCGCTATCATACCGCAAGCACGGGCGATTGCCTTGCAGCAGCGCAAAGAAAATAGGGGTAATGGCTTGAAAAGGCAGGCGCCGTGAACCGGCGCCCGTTGAACATATTACTGCTGCGGCTTGGCGTGCCAGATGATTTTGCTGACCGTCCAGCTTTTCAGGGTGTCGTCCGGCGGGATGATGTCCTGCGCCCCGGCCCACTTGCCGCTGAAGATATAGGTAACGTACTTGCTCTGCTCCGCCACGCACTCCACTTTGCCGGCGTCTTCGCCGCTGCCCGGTTTACAGGAGCCGAACGCCTTGCTGTACATATCGCCGAACGGCGTGCCGAGCTTGTTGCCCCACTCCGTCGCCACTTTCTGATCCATTACGTCTACCCGCTGCACGTGCCCTTTCGGCTCGCCGGTGATCACCAGCTTCACTTCGTCGCCGGACAGCGCCTGGTAATAAGAGACGATCTGGCCGTTGCTGGTCGCCATGCCGCCGCGCAGGCGGTAGTTGCCGTCCAGCCCGTCGTTGATGGCGCTTTCCGACATCGGCGTGCCAGCGTTGAGCTTGCCGACGCCCTTGGCGCCGACCTCCAGGCTGCTGCCGAACCAGTTGAACGGCGACAGGCTGGACCAGGAGAAATTGGACATGCTCGAACAGCCGGTCAGTAACAGCGGAAGCCCTAACAGCAGGGGACGAATATTCATCTCTAGCTCCTTAAACATCAATGGCACGGGGCGGTAATCCGCCCCTGCCGCACTCGGCGTTTTGCTGCGTGCCAGCCTCTCACAACGGCCCGCACTACGCCAACGGTTGCCAGCTTGGAGTGCGGAAAATGCGAAAAGTGCCGCACTTCTCGGCAATTAGTCGGCGTGCTCCGCCGGCGCAAAACAGGCTTTCAGGCGCGCATTCAACAGCAGATAGCTCAGCGCCAGCGCATCGAGCAGCGCCAACGCCAGCTCCAGCCCCGGCGCATCGCCGTCCTGGCGCCACAGGCTGAACAGCGAGCCGCCGAGCGACGCCAGCACGGAGATAATCAGCCCCCAACGCCAGCCGCGCCACAGCCGCGGCCATTGGTGGCGGCGGCCGCTCAGCAAAAACGCCAGCGCCGCCGGCAGGCCGAGCAGCATACCGTACCAAAAGCGTTGGGTATCCGGATAAAACAGCGCCAGCAAGCTTTCGCCCTGTTCACGCGAAGCGCCGGCCATCACGAACAGCAGCCAGGTGCGCGCCTGCAGAATCAGCACGGCCCAAAATCCCAGCGGCAGCCGCAGCGCGCCGTGCTGGTCGTAATCGTCCGGGGAAAACCGGGGTGAGAATGGCTTCAACAATCGTTCCTTGCCAACAGAATAAAGACTATGGCTACAGATGGGCTCCGGCGATGGGAATTTCAATGCGTCGGCTTAAGAAGCTCTTAAGATCGGCGTGTTTTAATCCTTATCACTTAGCAAGCAACCCGATATCAGCGGGATGTGATTTTCGATAACGATAAGGAAGCGCAACATGAAAAAACTGACTCTGGCCGCTCTGATCGCGCTGTGCAGCGCACCGGTACTGGCGCAACAAGGCGGGTTCCTCGATCCGGCCGCACCGCAGGCTCAAACGCAAACCACCGCACAAGGCGGTTTCTCCGGCCCCAGCGCGGCGCTGACCACCGTGGACAAGGTGAAATCGATGAGCGACGACACCTGGGTGATGCTGCAGGGTAACATCGAGCAGCGCATCGGTGATGAAACCTATACCTTCCGCGACGCCACCGGCACCCTGACGGTCGATATCGATCGCAAACGCTGGAACGGCCAAACCGTTACGCCGAAAGACAAGGTGCAGTTGGAAGGCAAAGTGGATAAAGACTGGAACAGCGTCGAAGTGGACGTGAAAACCGTCAAAAAGCTGCCGTAATGCGCTGCGGCGGGCGGTGCAACGCCGCCGCCCGCCGCTCGATCAATATTCCTGATCTTCGATCAGCCGCTTGCCCAGGCTGGTGATACCCTGGATCTCGTAGCCGAGCTTCTCGTACATCTCTACCACCGTGTCGTTGTCTTCGCGCACCATAATCTGGATCTTCGGGCAGCCGCGGGCGATCAACTTCTTCTCCAGACGATTGATCAACGCATTGGCGATGCCGCGCCCGCGATAGTCGGGATGCACCCCGAGGTAATACGCCGAGCCACGGTGGCCGTCATAACCGCCCATCACCGAACCGACCACTTCGCCGCCGACTTCCGCCACCAGGAACAGCTCCGGATCGTGGTTCAGCTTGCGCTCGATGTCCATTTCCGGATCGTTCCAGGGCCGCAGCAGATCGCAGCGCTCCCACAGGGTAATGACCTCTTCAAAGTCGTCTTGTCGAAATACGCGAATTTCCATCGATGTTGGCCGCTGTTAATTAAGGTGTTTATCTGATTATCGCGTGATTATTCACTTACGCAATATCAAACTGCGATTTACCGCGCTATTTGCCCAGAAATCGCCGGTAACAGGCGTAATAAATGGAAATAGTTATCGGGTCGATTAATGATTATCAATACGATATAACGTCGCAAAATAGAAACGTCGATGGAGCGTTGCGTAATGAAAAAGCAGGGTAAACAATTCCTCAATTTTAAGCCGCTTGCCGTTTCCCCGACGCGACGCCAACTTTTGCTTTCCGGCCTGGCGGTAGCGCTGTTCGGCGTGAAAAACCGCAGCGCCAGGGCGGAAGGCCTGCTGCGCAATCAGCATAGCAAACCGGCGGCGAAACCGGCCGGCGGCAAAAAACTGGTGATGATCGATCCCGGCCACGGCGGCATCGACTCCGGCGCGGTCGGCCACGAAGGCTCGCAGGAAAAACACATCGTGCTGGAAATCGCCAACCACGTGCGCCATTTTCTGCATGAGCACGACCACGTCGAGGCGCGCCTGACGCGCGAAGAAGACGAGTTCATTCCGCTGTTCCAGCGGGTGGAGATCGCCCACCAGCACCAGGCCGATCTGTTCATTTCGATTCACGCCGACGGCTTTACCAGCCCATCGGCCTCCGGCGCTTCGGTGTTCGCCCTCTCCAACCGCGGCGCCAGCAGCGCCATGGCGCGCTACCTGTCCAACCGTGAAAACGCCGCCGACGACGTGGCGGGCGGCAAGTACAAGGATCAAGACAACTACCTGCAGCAGGTGCTGTTCGATTTGGTGCAAACCGACACCATCAACAACAGCCTGACGCTCGGCCGCCACGTGCTCGGCCAGATCCGCCCAGTCCACCACCTGCACAGCGACAGCACCGAACAGGCGGCGTTCGCGGTGTTAAAATCCCCGTCCATTCCTTCGGTGCTGGTGGAAACCTCGTTCATCACCAACCCGAACGAAGAGCGGTTGCTGGGCACCACCGCGTTTCGCGAGAAAATAGCCCGCGCCATCGCGGACGGCATCGTCAACTTCTTCGACTACTTCGACGCCCACCAGCGCAAACCCCGCTGATGCCGCGGGCGGCGAATAAGAGTATACTCAGCGCCTTGTTCAGCCAGACGCTATAAAGACCCCGCATGAGTTTACCTAACATCGCTGAAGTAAAATCCTTCCTGCTGGCGCTGCAGGATCATATCTGCGCGCAGCTCGCCCAGGCCGACGGCGGCGCCGTGTTCACCGAAGACCAATGGACGCGTGAAGAAGGCGGCGGTGGCCGCAGCCGCGTGCTGACCAACGGCGCGGTGTTCGAACAGGCGGGGGTCAACTTCTCACACGTCTCCGGCGCCACCCTGCCGGCCTCGGCGACCGCGCACCGTCCGGAACTGGCCGGGCGCAGCTTCCAGGCGATGGGCGTCTCGTTGGTTATCCATCCGCTCAGCCCTTACGTGCCCACCAGCCACGCCAACGTGCGTTTCTTCATCGCCGAAAAGCCGGGCGAAGCGCCGGTGTGGTGGTTCGGCGGCGGCTTTGATCTGACGCCGTTCTACGGCTTCGAAGAGGATGCCGTGCACTGGCACCGCACCGCGGCCGATCTGTGTGCGCCGTTCGGCGACGAGGTCTACCCCAAATACAAGCAATGGTGCGACGATTACTTCTTCATCAAGCACCGCAACGAAGCGCGCGGCATCGGCGGCCTGTTCTACGACGATCTGAACACCCCGGACTTCGACCACTGCTTCGCCTTCACCCGCGCGGTGGGCCAGGGCTTCCTCGACGCCTATCTGCCGATCGTCGAAAAACGCAAAGCCTTGAGCTGGGGCGAGCGCCAGCGCCAGTTCCAGCTGTATCGCCGCGGCCGCTACGTGGAGTTCAACCTGGTGTGGGATCGCGGCACGCTGTTCGGGCTGCAAACCGGCGGGCGCACCGAGTCCATCCTGATGTCGATGCCGCCGCTGGTGCGTTGGGAATATAACTACCAGCCGGACACAGGCAGCCCGGAAGCGGCGCTGACGCGCGATTTCCTGCCGGTGCGCGACTGGCTGCAGGAGCCGAAATGATGCAGATTTGGGTCGATGCGGACGCCTGTCCGAACGTGATCAAAGAGGTGCTGTTTCGCGCCGCCGATCGCACCGCCATCACCGTGACGCTGGTGGCGAACCAGCCATTGCGCACACCGCCGTCGAAGTACATCCGTTCACTGCAGGTGGCGGCCGGCTTCGACGTGGCCGACAACGAGATCGTGCGCCGCTGCGAAGCGGGCGATCTGGTGATCACCGCCGATATCCCGCTGGCGGCTGAGGTGATAGAGAAAGGCGCGGTGGCGCTGAACCCGCGCGGCGAGCGCTATACGCCGGACACCATCCGCGAGCGCCTCAACATGCGCGATTTTATGGATACCCTGCGCGCCAGCGGCATTCAGACCGGCGGCCCGAACGCCCTAAACCAGCGCGATCGCCAGCAGTTCGCCAACGAGCTGGACAAATGGCTGCAGCAGGCGAAACGGGCGCAGTGACTGCGCCCTGCTCTGCTGCGGTTTAGAAACGAACCTCCCCGCCGAAGATATAAGTCCGCCCACGGGCGGTGTTGGTCGGCGTGAAATCTTGTGACTGCGACGGCAGCGAGTTCATTTTGTTCAGCGCGTCCGAGTAGTCTTTGTCCATCAGGTTTTGCACGCTGAGCTTCAGCAGCAGATTGCGATTCACCTGATAGGTGCCGTACAGATCGATAATGGTCGGAATATGCGGCGCCGGCTCCTTCATCAACTGTTCGTTTTCATCGCGAATGGAATCAGGCGACAGGCGCACCGACTTGCCGGTGTATTTCACCACCCCGCCCAGCGTCAACGTCTCGTCCAGCAGGCGCACCCCGCTGTCCAGCGTGAAGTAGAATTCCGGCAGTTCGCTGACATCGCCCGCGCCGAATTCGTTGCTGGCCTGGTTGGTCGGCTGGGAGGTATGCTCCTTGCTTAACGACAGCTTGGTGAAGGCGAAACCGGCGTCGTACAGCGCTTCGAGCTCCACCCCGCGCATTTTGACCGGATCGGGAGCGTTGCTGTACATGGTCATGTTGACGTTGACGTCCGCATCCTTCCATTCTTCCTGCGTCGCCTGCGAACGGTTGCACTTCTGGCGGTTTTTACACACCTGGTAGGTTTGGCTGGATATGTAGTTTTTGATTCTGGTTTCGAAATAGACCGCTTTCAGCTGGAAACTGTCCTGCTTGAACAACAGATCGTGAGCATTGGCGTTGAAACCGCCCTGCCAGGTCTCCGCTTTTTCGCCCTTCAGGAACGGGTTCATCGACTGGCCGCCGCTGTTGGCGAAGAACACCTCCTGGATATTCGGCCCGCGCATCGACTTGCTGTAGCTGACGAACGGCTGCAGCCACGGCGTCACCTGCGCCGACAGCATGACCGATGGGTTGAAGCCGTGTTCGTTGCGGTTGATATTGCCGGCGCCCTGCGGGAAGCACTCTACGCGCTCGTCACAGGCTGGCTTATAGCCGGAGAGGCGATAGGCGGTGTAGTTCAGATCGAAATTCCCCTGCCAGATGCCGTAGTTGGCCTGCAATCCGCTGTACAGGCTGGAGATATCCTGCTTGCCCGACATTCCCACCGACGAACTTTCCGCCTGATTGTCATCCGTCACCAAGCCGGAGGCCTTTTTCTTATACTCGTTGCGCACCAGCTTGCCGCCGTAGCTGAAGGCGAAATCGACATCCTGCAGGCTGAAACGGCTGGTGTTGTTGATATCCAGCGCATCGGAGATGTTTTTCGCCGTGCTGTCGCTGAACCCCGCCATGTTGTCGGACATGAACTTTTGCTCGCCGCGGCTGGTGCTGGCGGTCAGGTTGAAATCGATCAGCTCGGAGAACGGCGCGTAGTGATATTTAAGGTAGAAATCGTCGCTGTCGACGTGGCGGCGGGTGATTTTATTCTGGTAGCTGCGCGCCGACAGTTCGATGCTGTTGAAGGCATCCGGCTTGATGTCCACCTTGAACAGCTGGGATTTCGGGTTCTGGCGGTAGGTTTTATCAACGTTAAACATCTCGCTGTCGAAACCGGCGCCGTTTTTGTAGTTGGAGGTGATGGAACTGCCGCTGATCGCCGCCATCGCCCCCAGGCTGCCGCCGTCGGCAAAGGCGGCGGTTTTGGCGCCCACGGCGATCATGCCGCTGCGGCCGATGCCGTTATTGCCCACCGAGAATTTGGTGCGCACGCCGAACGGGTTATCGGAAAACACCACGTCGTCCACGCCGATGGTGCGGAAGTTGGCGCTGCCCGCCAGCGCGTTCACCCCAGCGGAGCCGGTGGCGTTGCCGCGTGCCACGTCGACGCCGACGATAAAGTTAGGATCGATCAGCGCCCCGAACTGGCTGGTGGGCAATCCCCCGTGCGCCGCGTCGTTCGGCGAATTGCCGTAGTAGTTTTGCGTGATGCCGTCGACCATGGTATTGACCCGGCCAAAGCCGCTCAGGCCGCGGATATTGACGCTGACCGATCCCTGGCCGGGATCGATCTGGGTATAGGTGCCCGGCATGCTGCGCAGAATGCTGTCCACCGACTCCAGATTTTTGTTTTCATCGCGCGAGCTGAATGCACCCGGCCGGGCCAACGCGTCTTTTTCGCTGCTCTTGCCGCTGTCGGCGGCCGAGACGTTGAGCGGGCTGAACGCCACGTTGCCTTTATTATTTTCCGCCTGTTCCTGCGCGGCCGCAGCCGACCCGTACAGCGCCAGTCCCGCGCCGATCAGGCTCGCTATCATTTTGATTTTCATATATCCCCAGAAATAGCCAATAAGATTTGATGGCCGACAATGCCCAGCAAAAAGCCCGCCGAAACGCGCGGTAAAAGATTGTTATTGTTTTATTGCGCCGCAGCGTGCTGCGGCGCTAAAGGTTATTTCTGCGCCTGCCGGTCCGCCGCCAAAATAAAGGCGTACTCCAGCGCGCCGTTTTCCAGCCGCGCCAGGCGGCCCGATTTGCCGCCGTGGCCGGCGGTCATGTCGGTGGAGAGCAGCAGCAGCGAATCGCCCTGCTTGAAGCGCCGCAGCTTCGCCACCCATTTGGCCGGCTCCCAATACTGCACCTGGGAGTCGTACAAACCGCTGGTAACCAGCAGGTTCGGGTAACGCTGCTTGCGCACGTTGTCGTACGGGCTGTAGGACTTCATCAGCGCATAGGCGGCCGGCTGGTGCGGGTTGCCCCACTCCTCGTATTCCCCGGTGGTCAGCGGAATGCTGTCGTCCAGCATGGTGGTCACCACGTCGACGAACGGCACCTGTGCCACCACCGCGTTGTACAGCTGCGGCGCCTGATTGATCACCGCCCCCATCAGCAAGCCGCCAGCGCTGCCGCCCATGGCATAGATGCGCCCCGGTTGGCCGTAGCCGTCTTTGATCAGCACCTGGGTAGCGTCGATGAAGTCGTTGAAGCTGTTCGCTTTGTGCGTCAGCTTGCCCTGCTTGTACCAGCTCTGCCCCAGCTCGCCGCCGCCGCGCACGTGGATCAACGCATAGACGAAGCCGCGATCCAGCAGGCTGATGCGGTTGGCGCTGAACGCCGGATCCATGCTCATGCCGTAAGCGCCGTAGCCGTACACCAGCAGCGGGTTATGCCCGTTTTTGAACAGCGATGTGCGGTACACCAGCGAGACAGGCACCTTCACGCCGTCGCGCGCCGTGACCCAGATGCGCTCGCTGTGATACAGGCTCGGATCGACGCCTTTCACCTCCTGCTGCTTCAACAGGGTGCGCTCGCCCTTGTTCAGATCCCACTCATAGGTGCGGGTCGGCGTGGTCATCGCCGAATAGCCGTAGCGCAACCGATCGCTGTCCGGCTCCGGGTTATAGCCCAGCCAGGCCATGTAGCTGGCGTCATCGAACGGGATGGCGCGCTCGGTTTTGCCGTCCCAGCTGATTTGCCGCAGCTGCACCAGCCCGTTGGCGCGCTCCTGCACCACCAACCAGTCGCGGAACAGGCTGAAGCTCTCCACCTCGTGCTGCGCCTGCGGCGCGATCAGCGTCTGCCAGGGTTTGCCCGCCGCCGCCGTGCGGTACAGGCCAAAGTTCGGATCCTGATGGTTGGAGCGCAGATAGAACTCGCCGCGGTAGTGATCGAGATAATACTCGCGGCCGTTCTGCCGGGCGGCGAACAGCTGCGGCTCGCGCTGCGGCTGGTTGGCGTCGATCAGGCGCACTTCGGAGGTGGTGTTGCCGCTGATGGTCAGAATCAGATAATCACGCGAGGACGAGCGGCCGAGGCTGAGGTAGAACGCCGGATCGTTTTCCTGGTACACCAGCTTATCTTCCGCCGTCGGCGTACCGTACTGATGGCGATAAACCTGATATGGCAACAGCGTTTGCGGGTGGTTGCGCACGTAGAACAGGGTTTGGTTGTCGTTGGCCCACACCATGTTGCCGGAGGTGTTTTCCAGCGTTTCCGGCGACCAGCGTTCGCTGCCTATCTCGCGCAGGGAGATGCGGTATTGGCGGCGGCCCTGCAGATCTTCGGCCACCGCCAGCCGGCGGTTGTCCTGGCTGACATCCATCGCCCCCAGGCGATAGTAGGCGTGGCCGGCCGCGCGCTGATTGGCGTCCAGCAGGGTTTGCCACGGCGCGTCGGCGGTGAGCGCCTGGCGCTGATACAGTGCGAAATCTTTACCGGCGGCGTAGCTTTCCTGATAGCGATAGCCGTTGAGCTGATACGGCACCGAACGATCGTCAGGGTTCATGCGGCCCAGCATCTCCTGATACAGCGTGGCGCGCAGCTTCTGGTACGGCGCCATCATCTGCTCGGTGTAGCGGTTCTCCGCCTTCAGGTAGTCCAGCACCTTCGGCTCTTTTCGACTATCGTCGCGCAGCCAGTAGTAGTCGTCGGTGCGCGTCTCGCCGTGCGCCGTCAACGCTTTCGGCGCGCGTTCCGCCAACGGCGGCTGCGGTTGCGCCAGCGCGGCGCCGGCGACGCCTAAAGAAAGCCAGAGCGCGGCCGCAATGCGGCGGCGCGGGGTGCATAATAGCGGATTCATAATCCCTCACGAAGTTTGAAGAGGCGCACGACGGCGATGCGGCACCTGCGGGCATTAACGGCGGGCATTCAGCTCCGCCAGATTGAAATCGATCGGCATCGTCACCTTGACCGCCCCCTGCTGCAGCATCTCCGGCGGCGGCGGCGGCAACGGCTGGGCGCGTGACACCACCGCCACCGCTTCCCGATCCAGCGACGCGGTGCCGGAACGCACCTGCAGCATGACGTTCGACACCCGCCCCTGCGCGTCGACGCTGAAGCTGACCTGCGGCATACCGCTGCGCCGGCGGCTGCGGGCATCCAAAGGGTAATCCTTGATACGGTTCAGTTTGCCTTTCACCAGGCTCTCCCACGACAGTTTGGCCTGCGCGTTGCTGTTGGCGTCGCTGTTGATCGGTGCGGCGGTCTGGTGGGCGATCGTCTGCGCCTGCGGCGCGGCGGCGCTGGACGCGGCGGCATTGCGCGTCTCTTTGGCCTGTTCCTGCGGCTTCGGCTGCGATTTTTGCGGGGGGCGGTGTTCGGCGCGCTTCTTCTCCGCCGTCACGATTTTCGCTTTCTCGGCGCGCGCCAGCTTGGGCAGATCCGGCTGTTGCTGCTGCTCCGCCGGCTGCGCCGCGGCGGATTCCGCCTGCTGCACGCCCAGCGGCAGCGGCTTGCTTTCCGGCGCTTCAATCTGCGCCGCCCAGCTCATCATCACCGCCGGCGGTGGCAGTACCACCTGCTCCAGCGCCGTCTGCGGCCAGTAAAACAGCAGCACCAACGCCGCGTGCGCCGCCAGGGCGAGCAGCAGGCCGCGCGCCCAGCGCGGCTGCGGCAGTTCAAAGGCCGGGAGGGAGTAAGACTGACTTAACATAGGGGCATTAGCTTGCTTAATTGCGAATGATTGCAGATCACATTTACTAATGATAATCATTTGCAAATATAATTAACACCCCTTTTCACTGTCTTAACGTATTCATTTCACTGATGGTGTGATCCACAGGTAGTCTGCGGTGTTCGCATCGACCTGTACGCCCGGCTCCGCCAACATCAGCACCGTCGGCGCCGCCGCCGGTTGCAAATCCCGCACGTGCAGCGGCACCCCCACCGATTTGGCGGCGTGATAGCCACCGGCGATCAGCAGCGCGGGCGTCGGCGCCGCCAGCAGACGTTCCGCCATGCGCCGGTCGCGCTGCTGCTGGATCGCCAACATCGCCTGCAGCTGGTCGGCCTCAATCTGGCCGCCGTGCGAAGTGCGGATGGTCTCTTCCAGCGCCTTGCGCACCGCCGGCTGCGCCGATAGCTGCCCCGCCGGGAACTGCGGTTGCTGATAGAACGCCGTAATCTCGCTGCGATCCAGATTGGCCGACCACAGCGGGTAAGGCGCGCGCATCGCCGCCATCGTCACCCCGCCATACAGCTCCCACTTCCAGCCCGGCTGCCAGGCGATCAGCTCCGCTACGCGGCCGTCACGCACCGTGGGATCGCTCTGCAACCACTGCTTGACCTTGTCGACCTGCGCCTGTTGGTTCGGGTTGATCATCTCCATCAGCACGCTGCCCTGCGGCCGCCGCAGCGGCAGCTGCTGCACCAGCCATTGCTCAATCTGATGGTGGTAAGGATTATCATGCTTCTCCCCCAGGATCACCCGCGGCTGCTGCGCCAGTCGCGTCAACAGCTGCTCAGGCGTCAGGGTCGCGCCGCTGTGCAGATCGGTGATGCTCCCCAAACTCGCGACGTCGTTGGCCGGCGCCTTCACCGGCGCCTGGCTGCAGGCGCCGAGCGCCAACGCCGCCAATAAAATCAGGTATCTCATCATGTTGCCCCATTATCGAAAATGGCGACATTATAGATAATAATTATCATTTGCATATAGATCCGACTTAACGATTTTTTTACGCACCGATCGCCGGCTGCGCATTGCGTTGAAAAAGCATTGCGGGTATAACCAATAGCCATTCAGATATTTAGACGTCTATACGGATAGATTATTATGCAACCATCGGCACCCGCCGCAGGACAGTTCAAACGCAGCATGAAGGCCCGGCACCTGGTGATGCTGTCGCTGGGCGGCGTGATCGGCACCGGATTGTTTTTCAACACCGGCTACATCATCTCCACCACTGGGGCGCTCGGCACGCTGCTGGCCTACCTGATCGGTGCGCTGGTGGTGTATCTGGTGATGCTGTGCCTGGGCGAGTTGTCGGTGGCGATGCCGGAAACCGGCGCTTTTCACGTCTATGCTTCGCGCTATCTGGGGCCGGCCACCGGCTATGCCGTCGCCTGGCTGTATTGGCTCACCTGGACGGTGGCGCTCGGCTCCAGCCTGACCGCCGCCGGATTCTGCATGCAGTACTGGTTCCCGCAGTCGCCGGTGTGGCTATGGTGCCTGATCTTCTGTGCGGCCATTTTCCTGCTTAACGTGGTGACCACCCGCTTTTTCGCCGAAAGCGAATTCTGGTTTTCGCTGATCAAAGTGGTGACCATTCTGGCGTTTATCATTCTGGGCGGTGCCGCCATGTTCGGCCTGCTGCCGATGAAAGACGGCACGCCGGCGCCGTTCCTGCATAACCTGACCGCTTCCGGCTGGCTGCCGCACGGCACGCTGCCGATCCTGATGACCATGGTGGCGGTGAACTTCGCCTTCTCCGGCACGGAGCTGATCGGCATCGCCGCCGGTGAAACCGAGAACCCGGAAAAAGTCGTGCCGCTGGCGATCCGTACTACGGTGATCCGCCTGATGCTGTTCTTTATCGGCACGGTCTTCGTGCTGGCAGCGTTGATCCCGATGGATCAGGCGGGGATCGTCAAAAGCCCGTTTGTGCTGGTGTTTGAACGCATCGGCGTGCCTTACGCCGCCGATATCTTCAACTTCGTGATCCTGACCGCCATCCTGTCGGCGGCCAACTCCGGCCTGTACGCCTCGGGGCGCATGCTGTGGTCGCTGGCCCATCAGCGCACCCTGCCGGCCTACTTTGCGCGCGTCAATGCGCGCGGCATTCCAATCAACGCCCTGACCTTCAGCATGCTCGGCGGCGTGCTGGCGCTGCTGACCAGCGTGATCGCACCGGACACGGTGTTCGTCGCCCTGTCGGCAATCTCCGGTTTTGCGGTGGTGGCGGTGTGGCTGAGCATCTGCGCAGCCCACTTTGCTTTCCGCCGCGCCTACTTGCGCAGCGGCCAGCCGATAAGCGGCCTGAAATACCGCGCGCCCGGCTACCCGCTGACGCCGATCCTCGGCTTTGCGCTGTGCCTGCTGGCCTGCATCGGGCTGGCGTTCGATCCGGAGCAGCGCATTGCGCTCTACTGCGGGCTGCCGTTCGTCGCCCTGTGCTATCTCACCTATTTCCTGACCCGGCGCGCCGGGCAAAAAAACGCTTTGGGAGAACAACATGTCGGTTAACAACCTCGTCGCCCGCCTGCTGGCCGAACACCCCACGCTGATCCTGGACGGCGCGCTGGCCACCGAGCTGGAAGCGCGCGGCTGCGATCTGACCGATCCGCTGTGGTCGGCCAAGGTGCTGATTGAAAATCCCGAGCTTATCTATCAGGTGCATCTCGATTATTTCAACGCCGGCGCCCACTGCGCCATCACCGCCAGCTATCAGGCCACGCCGCAGGGCTTCTTGCGCCGCGGCCTGGATCAGGAGCAATCGCTGGCGTTGATCGCCAAAAGCGTGCAGCTGGCGCAACGCGCGCGCCGCGATTATCTGGCCGCGCACCCGCAGGCCGCGCCGCTGCTGATCGCCGGCTCGGTAGGCCCGTACGGCGCCTATCTGGCCGACGGCTCGGAATACCGCGGCGACTACCGGCTGGCGCAGGATGAGATGATTGCCTTCCACCGCCCGCGTATCGCCGCGCTGGCCGCCGCCGGCGTCGATCTGCTGGCCTGCGAAACGCTACCGTCGTTCGCCGAACTGCAGGCGCTGCTGACGCTGCTGCAGGAATTCCCGACGCTTGGCGCCTGGTTCGCCTTTACCCTGCGCGACAGCCAACACCTCAGCGACGGCACGCCGCTGACGGAGGTCCTGTCCGCGCTGCGCGGCAACCCGCAGGTGTTGGCCATCGGCATCAACTGCATCGCGCTGGACAAGGTCGCCCCGGCGCTGCGCCAACTGGGCGCGCTGGCCGACAAACCGCTGCTGGTCTACCCCAACTCCGGCGAGCACTACGATGCGGTGAGCAAAACCTGGCACGCCTGCGGCGGCGAGCACGGCAGCCTGGCCGATCAGGCGGTGGAGTGGCGCGCGCTCGGCGCACAATTGATCGGCGGCTGTTGCCGCACCACCCCGCAGGATATCCGCGCCATCGCCGCACGCTGCAAGGCATAAAAAAAGCCCCCGGCGCCAACGGCGCAGGGGGCCAGTCACTCAACCCGGGCTTACAGCGGTTCGGTCTGGGCTTCCACCACCGCCAGCGCCACCATGTTGACGATGCGGCGCACCGAGGCGATCGGCGTCAGGATGTGCACCGGCTTGGCGACCCCCATCAGCACTGGCCCGACGGTCACCCCTTCCGAGCAGGAGACGCGCAGCAGGTTGTAACTGATGCGCGCCGCTTCCATGTTCGGCATGATCAGCAGGTTGGCCGAGCCTTTCAGCGGGCTGTCCGGCATCAGATCGTGACGGATGCTTTCCACCAATGCGGCGTCACCGTGCATTTCGCCGTCGATCTCCAGCTCCGGCGCCAGCTCGTTCACCAGTTCCAGCGTTTTGCGCATCTTGCGCGCCGCCGGGCAGTCGGAAGAGCCGAAGCTGGAGTGAGACAGCAGCGCCACCTTAGGTTCGATACCAAAGCGGCGCACGGTTTCCGCCGCCATCAGGGTGATCTCCGCCAGCTGTTCCGGCGTCGGATCGTCGTTGACGTAGGTATCGGCGATAAAGGTGTTGCCGCTCGGCAGCAGCAGCGCGTTCATCGCGCCGGCGACGTGCGCGCCTTCACGGAAGCCGAACACGTTCTTCACCACGTCGTAATGCTCGTGATAGCTGCCGATGGTGCCGCAGATCATCGCATCCGCTTCGCCGCGGTGCAGCATGATGGCGGCGATCAGCGTCGGGTTGCCGATCACCGCACGGCGCGCCTGTTCCTGCGAGACGCCGCGACGCTTCATGATCTGGTAATACTCGCCCCAGTATTCGTTGAAGCGCGGATCCGACTCGTTGTTCACCACTTCGAAATCCTTGCCCGGCGTCAGTTGCAGACCCAGCTTTTTCAGGCGCATCTCGATCACGCTCGGGCGGCCGACCAGGATCGGGAAGGCCAGCCCCTGCGACACCAGCTCCTGCGTGGCGTGCAGCACGCGCTCTTCCTCGCCCTCCGCCAGCACCACACGCTTCACCTCTTTGCGCGCCTGCGAGAAGATCGGCTTCATGAACAGGTTGGTTTTGTAGACGAACTCCGCCAGCTTCTCGACGTAGGCGTCGAAGTCTTCGATTGGGCGCGTCGCCACGCCAGAATCCATCGCCGCCTTGGCTACCGCCGGCGCGATCTTGACGATCAGGCGCGGATCGAACGGTTTCGGAATGATGTATTCCGGCCCGAAGGAGAGATCCTGGTCGTCATAGGCGGAAGCCACCACGTCACTCTGCTCCGCCAGCGCCAGATCGGCGATGGCATGCACGCAGGCCAGCTTCATCTCTTCGTTGATGGTGGTGGCGCCCACGTCCAGCGCGCCGCGGAAGATGAACGGGAAGCACAGGACATTGTTCACCTGGTTCGGGTAGTCGGAACGGCCGGTGCAGATGATGGCGTCCGGGCGCACCGCTTTGGCCAGCGGCGGTAAAATTTCCGGTTCCGGGTTGGCCAGCGCCATGATCAGCGGATCGCGCGCCATGGTTTTCACCATATCCTGCGTCAGGACGCCCGGGCCGGAGCAGCCGAGGAAGATGTCGGCGTTCGGGATGGCGTCGCCCAGCGTGCGCTGGCCGTTATCCTCGATGGCGTAGGCAGCTTTGGTCTGCTCCATATTGGCGTCGCGGCCTTTATAGATGACGCCCTTGGAGTCGCAAACGGTGATGTTCTGTTGCCGCAGCCCCAGCGCCACCAGCAGGTTCAGGCAAGCGATGGAGGCCGCGCCGGCGCCGGACACCACCAGGCGCACGTCGGAGATATTCTTCTTCACCACGCGCAGGCCGTTGAGCACCGCCGCAGTGGTGATGATCGCCGTGCCGTGCTGGTCATCGTGGAACACCGGGATCTTCATGCGCTCGCGCAGTTTCTGTTCGATGTAGAAACACTCCGGCGCCTTGATGTCTTCCAGGTTGATGCCGCCGAAGGTCGGTTCCAGCGCGGCGATAATGTCGATTAACTTGTCAGGGTTATGCTCATCCACTTCGATATCAAACACATCGATACCGGAAAACTTCTTGAACAAAACGCCCTTGCCTTCCATCACCGGCTTACCGGCCAATGCGCCGATATTGCCCAGACCCAGTACCGCCGTGCCGTTGGAAATCACCGCGACCAGGTTGCCGCGCGCGGTGTATTTGTACGCCGCCAACGGATCTTCGGCGATCTCGAGGCAAGGTGCGGCAACGCCCGGCGAATAGGCCAACGCCAGATCGCGCTGGGTCGCCAACGGTTTGGTGGGGGAAACCTGGATCTTCCCTGGGACAGGAAACTGATGGAAATCAAGGGCACTCTGTTTGAGCTGTTCGTCCATTATGGATTCCTTTGTTTTTTGCTTTTATGTTGAGGTAAGGCTTTGAGGCTGCGCCCTGCCGTGGGCCATGGCGCCCAGGTACAATGACAGGGCGCAGCCTTGAAGTATAGTGAGAGAAACATCACAAACTTTGAAGCGGGCCATAACCTTGGCCGAAAGACCGTTTTAAAAGTAAAAAAAGAAGGTCTGCGGGACGCGCACAGAAATGCCGCCGTCAGCGTGGCGGCAGCGTGGCGCGCCAGGCGTTGAGCGTCTCCACCTGGCCGGCGCAAATGTGTAACGAGGTTTGTAACGCCAGGGTATAGCTTACCGCATCGCCCCAGGTCTCCCCTTGCAGCTGCGGTTGCTCACAGGGCGCGAATACCGACTCAGGGGGCAACAGCGGCACGGCCTGCGGCGCCGGCGGCCGGGCGCAGGAGCTCAAGCACAGCGCCAGGCAGAGGCTGAGCGGCGCAGGGATCGTTTTTAATCGCTTCACGGTATTTCCTCTGATAAGCCTCGTGTTGTTGGCGCAGCTGCCGTTCCTGCCGCTGCTGCGCCGCCATCAGCGCACGGTTTTGCGCATCCTGGGTCTGCAGGGTGGCGATCAGCCCGGCCTGCTGCGCCAGGCTTTTCTGCAGCTCTACCGCCTGTTGCCGCGCGGACGCCAACTGGTGCGACAGCAGCGAGCTGTAGCCGCCGAGGCAGATGGCCGCCAGCAACAGCAGCAGCAACCCGCCCTGCATCAGTTTTTGCAGCCAGCCGCTCATGCCGGGTAATCCCGGAACGCCAGCTGGAAATGCGGGCCATCCTTGAGGGTTTTCCACTCGCCGCCCCATTCGACGTTAACCCCGCATTCACGCGCCGCGCGCCGCACCGCCACCGCAATCTGCGCGTAGTAGTCCCACTCCCAGGAGACCACGCCCGCCGGCATTGCCACCACGTCCACCGCGTGGCCGGTCAGATGGCGGCTGCGCAACGTTTGGCTGCTGCCGGCGCGCACCATTTCCCGCTGGCGCGCCATGCTGCGCAGCCCCTCGCTGACGGAGAACGGCACCAGCGAATAACGCAGCGCCAGACGAATAACGCGCACCAGATCCGGGTGTACGCCGCGCAGGTTCTCTTCGCTGCGGGCGGTAAAACGAATATCTTCGATGTCATTTAACATTTTTAAACCCCGTTTTTTTGCCAATGAACCTCTTAATTAAGGCGTTGATGTAATCCGCCCCCATAAAGCCAATCAGCACGCTGGCTAAATTCGCCCAATTTAATTCCAGGCCCATCAGCGCCAGCGCATCGCGCACCGTCCAGGCCAATAACGCGCACATCGCCGCATTCAATAAACGCCGCCGAATACCCACGTTGCGGTAGGCGCCGTGCAATAACGCCATTACGCCAGCCAAAATGGCGTTTAATACCGGCTGAAGATATTCACATACTCGCTGGACTATTAAGCCAACAGCGTCAGGCTCTATGCTGGACATAGCTCATCTCCTTTTTATTTTTAATTAAATGCCAATCACGGCCGGTGGGACATCGGATAATCAGAATCTAGTTAAGGATGCTATGACAAAGCAAATGAATAAATACAGACCCTATGGTCAAATTCATTCATGCTGAACGCTGGCACAACGCATAACCGCCAATGTGTACGGAAGTGAACAAAAATTCATTGTTATCGTGATTTATTTCGACTTTTGTTTTCACCAGAAATAAACATTAATGACTGCGGGAAATAGTTCCCCATCATAAAAACATCCGCTCAGGAGAAATACCATGTCCACACGCAAAGCCGTTATTGGGTATTATTTTATTCCAACCAACCAAATCAATAATTACACCGAGTCCGATACGTCCGTCGTGCCGTTCCCGGTTTCCAACATCACACCGGCCAAAGCCAAACAGCTGACGCACATCAACTTCTCGTTCCTGGATATCAACAGCAATCTGGAATGCGCCTGGGATCCGGCCACCAACGACGCCAAGGCGCGTGATGTAGTCAATCGCCTGACCGCGCTCAAAGCGCACAACCCCAGCCTGCGCATCATGTTCTCCATCGGCGGCTGGTACTACTCCAACGATCTGGGCGTGTCGCACGCCAACTACGTCAACGCGGTGAAAACCCCGGCGTCGCGCACCAAGTTTGCCCAATCCTGCGTGCGCATCATGAAGGATTACGGCTTCGACGGCGTGGACATCGACTGGGAGTACCCGCAGGCCTCAGAAGTGGAGGGTTTCATCGCCGCGCTGCAAGAGATCCGCACCCTGCTGAATCAGCAAACCGTCGCCGACGGCCGCCAGGCGCTGCCGTATCAGTTGACCATCGCCGGCGCCGGCGGCGCCTTCTTCCTGTCGCGCTATTACAGCAAGCTGGCGCAGATCGTCGCGCCGCTCGATTACATCAACCTGATGACCTACGATCTGGCCGGCCCCTGGGAGAAGATCACCAACCACCAGGCGGCGCTGTTCGGCGACGCGGCCGGGCCGACCTTCTACAACGCGCTGCGCGAAGCCAATCTGGGCTGGAGCTGGGAAGAGCTGACCCGCGCCTTCCCCAGCCCGTTCAACCTGACGGTCGACGCCGCGGTGCAGCAACACCTGATGATGGAAGGCGTGCCGAGCGCCAAGATCGTGATGGGCGTCCCCTTCTACGGCCGCGCCTTCAAAGGCGTCAGCGGCAGCAACGGCGGCCAGTACAGCAGCCACAGCACGCCGGGCGAAGATCCGTATCCGAGCACCGACTACTGGCTGGTGGGCTGCGAAGAGTGCGTGCGCGACAAAGATCCGCGCATCGCCTCCTATCGCCAGCTGGAGCAGATGCTGCAGGGCAACTACGGCTATCAGCGGTTGTGGAACGACAAGACCAAAACCCCTTACCTGTATCATGCGCAGAACGGGCTGTTCGTCACCTATGACGATGCCGAAAGCTTCAAATACAAAGCGAAGTACATCAAGCAGCAGCAGCTGGGCGGCGTGATGTTCTGGCATCTGGGGCAAGACAACCGCAACGGCGATCTGCTGGCCGCGCTGGATCGCTATTTCAACGCCGCGGACTACGACGACAGCCAGCTGGATATGGGCACCGGCCTGCGCTACACCGGCGTCGGCCCCGGCAACCTGCCGATCATGACGGCACCGGCCTACGTGCCGGGCACCATTTACGCGCAGGGCGCGCTGGTGTCCTATCAGGGTTACGTCTGGCAGACCAAGTGGGGCTATATCACCTCGGCGCCCGGCTCCGACAGCGCCTGGCTGAAGGTAGGCCGCGTGGCGTAAGCCATAAAAAAACCCCGTAGCCGAACGCTGCGGGGTTTTCATTGAGTTAACCGTTTGATTTTCGCGTCCCTTCGTCTCTATTCCTTCAGTTGTGGCACCAAGGATAGCCGCCATCCCGCACCACTTCCCGGCCCATCAGGCTGTAAACATCGCTTTTGCGCGTCAGCCGCTCATGCCACCAGCTAAACCCGGCGCCCTTGCTGGCCGGATGCCACGCCAGCCAAATCATTTCGTCGCCCTTTTGCATCTCCACCGGCACCGTCACCAGTTCGCCGCTGGCCAATTCCTTTTCGATCAGCGCAGGCGGTAGAAAAGCGTGGCCGATGCCGCGTTTGAGCAGCGCCAGGTTGCTTTCCACGTCGCACACCACCAGCTGGCGCTGCAGAGGCAGCGTGCCGTGATTGCGTTTAGGCAGCTCATGGCTGCTGTCGGCGATCACCACCACGATGTCGTTCAAGCGCTGCTTCTTGCACACCGGCTTTCTCTGCGCCGCGAACGGGTGCGAAGGCGACACACACAGCACGAAGTTGAGCTTGCCGAGCATCAGGGTTTTGGCCTGTACGCTGTCGGGAATTTGGCCGATGGCGATGATCAGGTCCGCCCGGTTGTTCTTCAGCGCATCCCAGGTGCCGTTCAGCGCTTCCCGCTGCACCGAGATATTGGCGTTCGGGCAATGCTGAATATAGTCGCGGATATCCTGCGTCAGGGTCTCCAGCGGGAAGAAGGTGTCCACCGCCAGGCGGATATTATTGTCCAGCTTGGGGATGTTTCTGACCCGACTTTCCAAATCCTGCACCGCATTTAATATCCAGCTGCCCTCCTGCAGGAGAAATTCCCCTTCATCCGTCAGAGTAATCATGGGGCCATTGCGATGAAAAAGTTTCACGCAGAGTTTGCTTTCAATATTGGAAACCCGATAAGAGATCGCCGAAGGCGTTTTATGCAGCGCCTCCGCCGCCATAGAGAAAGAGCCGGTGCTCTTGATAGTGCTGATTATTTTAATCGCGTCCAGGGATAATCTAGTCATACAAATTCCTCTTTAAAATAAAATAAGAAAAATGACACTAAATTCCCGAGGTGGTGGCGCACAAAAATCGATCAAGTCGAACAAGGGTACTCAAGGCAACAAGCAATATACTTCATAAATGAGAGCGCTATCTTAAATACTATTCATCACTACATGATATAAATTTCATCATAGCGCCGTGCTTTTACACTGTGACAGTTAAATAAATTCAGCCTAACGATCAAAGATCGTCATCATAATAATTTTCGTTAATAGCCGCTAAAACATTCCGCTCTGCTGCACAACCAGAATGATAAAAATAAAACAAGCCGACAAACAGGGTTATTTCTAATTGCGTTATTAGCCTCTCATTTTGTCGGTGAAATACGCTCAACTTACAACATAATTTCAATCAGGAGTGACTTATGAACAAAACTTCCCGTACCCTGCTTTCTCTGGGCCTGCTGAGCGCGGCCATGTTTGGTGTTTCGCAACAGGCGAATGCCCACGGTTACGTCGAATCGCCGGCCAGCCGTGCCTATCAGTGCAAACTGCAGCTCAACACCCAGTGCGGCAGCGTGCAGTATGAACCGCAGAGCGTCGAAGGCCTGAAAGGCTTCCCGCAGGCCGGCCCGGCTGACGGCCATATCGCCAGCGCCGACAAGTCCACCTTCTTCGAACTGGATCAGCAAACGCCGACGCGCTGGAACAAGCTCAACCTGAAAACCGGCCCAAACTCCTTTACCTGGAAGCTGACCGCGCGTCACAGCACCACCAGCTGGCGCTATTTCATCACCAAGCCGAACTGGGACGCTTCGCAACCGCTGACCCGCGCCTCCTTTGACCTGACGCCGTTCTGCCAGTTCAACGACGGCGGCGCCATCCCTGCAGCGCAGGTGACCCACCAGTGCAACATACCGGCAGATCGCAGCGGTTCGCACGTGATCCTTGCCGTGTGGGATATAGCCGACACCGCCAACGCCTTCTACCAGGCGATCGACGTCAACCTGAGCAAATAATCGGTCAAATGAGGAGATCGTTGAGGGTTCAGCCTGGCGCTGAACCCTTCTTTTTTTTGCTCTTGCGCTACCGCCCCTTCGCCTGCCACCGTCGCAAGCCGCGCTCCGCCTGGGTTTATTCGGCATTCATTGTTATTATCCATCGCAACAATCAGAAAAAGCGCATTTTCATTCCCGACCCGATGATGCAGTGTGTTCCCCCTATGATGAAAAAGGTTCTCATTTCCCTACGTTGAGCTTGGTCAAGGAGCTTATTAATGAATCAATTAGACGCACTCAAGCAGCTGACCACGGTGGTCGCCGACAGCGGCGATATCGAATCCATCCGCCAGTTCGAACCCCAGGACGCCACCACCAACCCTTCGCTGATCCTGAAAGCCGCCGCGCTGCCGCAGTACCAGGCGCTGATCGCCGAAGCGCTGGAATATGCCCGTCGTCAGGGAGGCAGCAAGGAAACCCAGCTGATCAACGCCAGCGATAAGCTGGCGGTCAATATCGGCGTCGAGATCCTCAAAAGCGTGCCGGGCCGCATCTCCACCGAAGTGGACGCCCGCCTGTCGTTCGATCGCGGCATGTGCGTCGCCAAAGCGCGCAAGCTGATCGCCATGTATCAAGAACAGGGCATCGACAAATCGCGCATCCTGATCAAACTGGCTTCCACCTGGGAAGGCATCAAAGCCGCCGAAGAACTGGAAAAAGAAGGCATCAACACCAACCTGACGCTGCTGTTCTCTTTCGCCCAGGCCCGCGCCTGCGCCGAAGCCGGCGTGTATCTGATCTCGCCGTTCGTCGGCCGCATCTATGACTGGTACCAGGCCAAACAGCCTGCCGCCGACTACGATGCCGATCAGGATCCTGGCGTGAAGTCGGTGCGTACCATCTATGAATACTACAAGCGTCATCGTTACCAGACGGTGATTATGGGCGCCAGCTTCCGTAAGGTTGAGCAGATCCTGGCGCTGGCCGGCTGCGATCGTCTGACCATCGCACCGAACCTTTTGGAACAGCTGAAAAACAGCGACCAGCCGGTCGAGCGCAAGCTGACCCCGTCTACCGAGGGCTTCCACCAACCTGCCCCGCTGGCCGAAGCGGAGTTCCGTTGGCTGCACAATCAGGACGCCATGGCGGTGGAAAAACTCGCCGAAGGCATTCGCCTGTTCGCCGTCGACCAGCAGAAGCTGGAAGACATGTTGGTCGCTCAACTGTAACCGCACTGGAGTTTCGTTATGTCTTCTCGTAAAGAGCTTGCCAACGCCATCCGCGCACTCAGCATGGACGCCGTACAAAAAGCAAATTCCGGCCACCCGGGTGCCCCTATGGGCATGGCGGACATCGCCGAAGTCCTGTGGCG